>NZ_JYFE01000051.1 GCF_000877395.1 Jannaschia aquimarina
GGGAGAAGGGAGAAGGGAGAAGGGAGAAGGGAGAAGGGAGAAGGGAGAAGGGAGACGGTCTCGCGATGCTCTGCCGAACGCAAGGCATATGTCCGACCGGCAAGTCCAAAGCGCACGGGGCAAATCAATCGAGACAGGCTTCCTTTAGCTCAATCGGGCTACCCGAAGGGCCATTCTTGATCTGCCCGATGGTCCGTCATGACATCCGCCGGGCGGGCATCGGCAGGGAAAGATGCCTGCGTCGTCCCGCGGCTCAGAACCCGCGCAGCAAGACAAGCGCAGGTGACGTCGGTCCGCCCTGATCGTTTCCGGCCCGGACGAGATAGAGGTCGATCGCGCGCGAAAGCGTCTCTTCTTCCGCGAGCCCGGAGATCGTCGAGGTTCCGAAAGTCGCTTCGGCCCGGCGCTGGAACTCGTCGAGCTGACGGTCCAGATCCAGCGCGCCGATCCCTTTCGGCAGCCCGAGTGCGCCCTCGATCACCTCGCGCACCGGTGGGGTACCGAGGACCGTGAACCATTTGGCGGTCTCGGATCCGCTTCCCTCCGCGATGGCCTGCAGTTCGCGACGGGCATTGAGAGCGAGGCGGAGGGAGTTGCTCGTCTCACCGACGGCCGTCTCGAAGCTTCGCTCGGCGAAGCGGGCGGTGATCCTGTCCGCAAAGCCGGGAACCGTCGTGTTGGGGCCGCCGGGTTCGCCGAAGCCGAACGCGCGGCTGAACTCCCGGTAGCGGCGATCCGCCAGGCGGTTGGCAAGCGCATCCTGATCGGATGTCCCGTCCGCGAGCACTTTTCGAATGAAGAACTTCGAATTCACATCCTCGGACAGCCCGAATGCCGCCAGCGCGGTCTCAAGAAGGCGGCGGTCAGCCACAAGTTCCTCTGCCGTCGTGATCTGTCCGATCTTCTCGCGGAAATAGTCCGTCGCCCGTTCGACGGCACCGGACGCCTCATAGGCGGCCCTCTGATCGCCATAGGTCCGCTCGAGGAACCGCCAACCGAGCAGACCGCCGGTCGGGAGGACAGGCTGGTAGGTCATGACGCCTTCGCCAGCGCCAGGATCGCCGCTTCCCGCTGGCGAAGATCGACGAGGCGGCGCAGAGCCGGATAGTAGCGCCCGGCGAAGAGATCCGCCGAGATCCGCTCCACCAGGATCCTGTCGCCGGGATCCACGAACGCGGATGCAAGAGCCGAGATCGCGGTGTGGCATTCTTCGCGCGCGTCGCTCTCGGGCAGGATGCCGGCCACGACCATCTGGACGAGATGCGCGAGGCGCGAGACCGGCGTGGTCGCCTCGGTAGGGTCGATCGCATCCCGAAGACGCAAGATCGGAGTGTCCGGTGTCATCACGCGAAGCCGTGATGGTCGACCGACGCTTTCGAGAAGGGCCCCGGCGACCAGAACCCGTTCCCCCGCGCGCAACTTGAGAAGGAGCCCGCTCAATTCAGGATACCTCGGTCGAAAGCCCGCCAATGATGCGACGGTTGATCTCGATGAGGATCCGGATATCGCCACGCCCGGCGAGAAGTTCCGCGGTCTGCCGCTCGACGAAGCCGGCAAGCCCGGCCAGCGAGGCGCGCAGGCTATCCGGCATCTCGTTGTCGTTCTGAAGCGTGACTGCGGCGATAGCGCTCCAAAGGCGGCGGTTGTCGTGCATGACTTCGGCCCGGCGGCTGAAAGGAACCGCATCGTCGGAGAATGCGGCGATCATGCGCCGCGTCAGATCCGTCATGACCCGTGCCTCCGCGCGCTTGGGGGAAAGGATCGCATCGTCGATGGCGGCATAAGCGCCGGCGGCGGGTCGGGAATGGTACATCATGGACCGTCTGCTGGAGTTCGGGATCGGACGGCGCGGGATCACCCGCGCCGTCCGGCGTCAGTTCGGCCTTAGCGGAACAGGGCCAGGATCGACTGTGGCGCCTGGTTGGCGATCGACAACGACTGGGTCGCCAGCTGCTGCTGCACCTGCAGGGCCTGCAGACGCGCCGAGGCCTCTTCCATGTTGGCGTCGACCAGCGACCCGATGCCCGACTTCAACGAGTCCGACAGCTTCGAGATGAAGTCCGACTGGGTCTCGATCCGACCTTGCGAGGAACCGAAGGCGGCCGACGAGTCGATCGCGGTCTGGATCAGACCTTCGATCTGGTCGAGCGCAGCCTCGGATCCTGCCTCGCTCGAGACGTCGATGCCGCTCAGCTTCTCCAGACCGCCGCCGATGGTCGTATCGTCGGAGCCATAGGAGTTGACGGCGATGCTGAAGCCGTCCGCTGCGACAAGCGCACCGACAACGGTCACTTCACCAGCATCCGTAACGGTCGCCTGCACGCCGGTATCCTCGAAACCCTTCTCCTTGATGTACTCATTGAAGGAGTCGGCGAGGCCCTGAGCCACATCAGCCCGGGTGTCGCCGTCGCGGGCGACGTACTTGATGTCGTTGAGGTCCGTCGTGTTGAGCGCCGTACCGCCAAATGCGCCGGCACCGGCCGAGATGGTGATTGCGTAGCCCTGCCCGGCCTCGACGCCGTCAGCGGCAGTCGTGCCGATCTCGAAAACGGCATCGTTCCGCGTCGTCGCGTTGCCCGCGATCGCGAATGCCGCGGCATCGCCTTCGCCCGTGACATTGTTCGCGGCGGTGGCGAGAGCTGTCGGCGTTCCGTTGATCGACGACGCTTCGACACCGAGATCCTGCTTGCCGACCGAGATCGAACTGGAGGACACACCGGAAGCCGACCGGTCGAGCGAAGCCAGGATGTCGACGGAGCCGCTGCCCGCATCGGTCTCCTTGTTCGACAGCAGGTTGAGACCGTTGAACTGGGCAGCCCCGACAACCGCACCGATCTGGTCACGAAGCGCGACGATATCGGCCTGGATCTTCGAGCGATCGACATTGTCCTCCTGAGAGGCGACGATCTTGCCCTTGATCTGCGTCAGCAGGTCGGTGACCGTCTCCGAGGCGTTGCGGGCCACGGCCACGGTGCTCTCGCCGAGCGCGAGGCTTTCCTTGATGGCTTTGAAGCCCTGGACGTCGGATTCCATCTGCTTGGAGATGGCCCAGACGGCGGCATTGTCCTTGGCGCTGCCGACGGACTTGCCGGTCGAGATCTCGGACTGGGTCTGGCCGAGGCTCTTGTTGATGTTCTGAAGCGTCTGAAGCGCGACCATCGCGCCGTTGTTGGTCAGAATGCTGGACATGGTGGTTCTTTTCCCGTTCTGCGCCCGCTTTGCGAGCAAGTGGAAACAGCGTTCTGCCGTTGGGCGCCAAGCGCCCGGTGGGTCGCCCTTCTGGGCCCGGTCTGAATGGACCGCGAACCTTAACCGGGTATGAATCCCGCCCCGCCGAATACCTTCGATTTGTGTCTATTGCCGTGCGGATCGGCGTCCCCATTGCAACCTGAGCCCCACCCTTTACCGTTGCCGCAGCGTCAGGCCGTGTGGCCGCGCAAAGGGAGGAAAGACATGAAAGCCTTTACGAAATTCACCGGCGTCACCGCCGCGACCATCCTTGCGGCCGGTCTGGCCCAGGCCCAGACCACCACGCTGCGGATCCAGAACCATCAGTCGCCGGACTCGACGACGGGACGGGTGATCGCCGACTTCGTCGAGACCGTCGACCGCATGTCCGGCGGCGACATCGCCATCGAGATGTTCTACTCCTCCGCCGTCGTCGCCTCGGCCGAGACGTTCGACGCCGCGGCCAGCGGCATCCTCGATTGCGACATGACCAATGGCAGCTACCAGACCGGCAAGAACGCTGCCTACCAGTTCGTCGCCGACACGATGGGGGGCTACGATACGCCGCTGCAATACCAGGCCTGGGTCAATCTCGGCGGCGGCCGCGAGCGGATCAACGAACTCTACGCCCCCGAAGGGATGACCTTCATCGGCGCCCATGTGGGCGGGCAGGAATCGCTCAATTCGACCTCTCCGCTCACCGGGATCGCAGATCTCGAGAACTTCAAGTTCCGCTCTCCCCCCGGAATGCAGACCGAGATCTTCGCGTCGCTCGGTGCCTCGCCCATCGTGATGGATTTCACCGAGATCTTCACCGCGCTCGAGACGGGCATCATCGACGGGGCCGACGCCTCCTCGCTGGCGGTGAATGTGGGCCTCGGCATCTACGACATCGCCAAGCACACGACCTTCCCGGGCTTCCATTCCATGTCGTCGGACCAGCTCGCCTGCCGTACCGAGGTCTGGGAGGCCATGCCCGAAGCCCATCGTGCCATCATCGAGACGGCGCACAAGGCGATGGCGATGGATCTCATGATGCTGACCCTGGTCGAGAACGGCGAGGCGCTGCGCGACCTGCCGGAAAAGGGCGTCACCATCCACGATTGGTCGGCCGAGGATCGCGCCGCCTTCCGCGCCGCCGCACAGGCCGCCTGGGAGGATTGGGCCTCCAAGACCCCCGAAGCCGCCGAGATGGTCCAGAGCCATCGCGACTTCATCGCGCGGATCGGCCTGTCCGAATGAGACCAGCGCCCGTCCCGGCCATGGGCCGGGGCGGGCCGTCAGGCGGTCAGGCCGTCGGGCTCCGGCAGATCGTGGATCCGGCAGGCCGCCGTGACTGTGTTGGCCAGTAGGCAGGCGATCGTCATCGGCCCGACGCCACCGGGCACCGGCGTGATCGCGGCCGCCACCTCCTCCGCTTCGTCGAAGGCCACGTCACCCACAAGCCGGGTCTTGCCGGGCTTGTCGGGATGAGCCTCGCGGGTGATGCCGACATCGATCACCGTCGCCCCCGGCTTGACCCAATCGCCACGCACCATGCGCGCCCGGCCCACGGCGGCGACAAGGATGTCCGCCCGCCGGCAGACGTCAGGCAGATCCTTCGTGCGGGAATGCGCGATCGTGACGGTGCAGTTCTCGCGCAGCAACAATTGCGCCATCGGCTTGCCGAAGAGGTTCGAGCGTCCGACGACCACAGCCTCCATTCCAGCCAGGTTCCCCAGCCTGTCCCGCAGCAGCATCAGGCAACCCAGCGGCGTGCAGCTGACCAGCGCATCGCCGCCCGTGGCCAGCAGACCGGCATTCGCGACGCTCAACCCGTCGACGTCCTTGGCCGGGTCGATCCGGGCCACGGTCCGCCGCTCGTCCAGATGGGCGGGCACCGGGAACTGACACAGGATGCCATGCACCTCCGGGTCGGCGTTCAGCCGGTCGATCAGGGCGAAGAGGTCCGCCTCGGAGACGTCCGCGGGCAGCCGATGCTCGAACGAAGCCATTCCGGCCGCGACGGTCGCCTTGCGCTTGTGGCCGACATAGACCTCGCTCGCCGGGTCGTCACCCACGAGGATGACGGCAAGGCCGGGCGCCACGCCCGCCGCCTTCAGGCGTGCGACCTCCTCGGCCACGCGGTCCCGTATCCCTGCCGCAAAGGCCTTCCCGTCGATGATCTCCGCGCCCATGTCCCGCGCCCCCTCAGATGTTGCGGCCGCCCTTGCCGAGGACGGCCTCCTCCTCGGCGATGAAGTGGTCCACCATCACCCGCCATATGTCCGCGGCGAGATCGGGATGCACCCCCCGCCGATCCGCCCCCGCCCGGACCCGGTCGAGGACCTCTGCGACCCGCGAGGGCTGGGCGGCGGCCAGACCGTCCCTCGCCTTGATGACCTTGACCTTTTCCACCACGGCCTGCCGCCGTGCCAGCAGCGACAGCAGATCATCGTCGATGGCGTCGATCGCCGCGCGGCACTCCGCCAGGGTTTCCCATTCGGGTCTTTCGGTCGTCATGTCGTCTCCCCTCCGGATCGGAGGCATCCCCCCGCTTCTTCTCGGCACAAATACTCCCGCCGGAGGCCCGGGTCGCGGGGGGCTCGATGCCCTCCGCGCCCCGCATCCGAGCGGACCGCCCGCGGCGGCGCGCAACGCGCCCGTGCGTCGTTTGTCTGCACGGGGGGTGTACAGGGGGTGCACAGGGGGTGCACGCCGTTTCCGCCTCAGAAGAGCCCCTCGATCTGCCCCGCATCGTTGAGCCGGATCGCCTCGGCCGACGGCACGCGCGGCAGGCCCGGCATGGTCATGATCTCCCCGCAGACCACCACGATGAACCCCGCTCCGGCACTCAGCCGCACCTCCCGCACGGGGACGGAGTGACCGATCGGCGCGCCCCGCAGGTTCGGGTCGGTGCTGAACGAATACTGGGTCTTGGCCATGCAGACCGGCAGATCGCCGTAGCCCTGATCCTCCCACAGCCGGAGCTGGTCGCGGATCTTCTTGTCCGCGAGCACCTCGTCGGCGCGGTAGATCCGCTTGGCGATGGTCTCGATCTTCTCGAAGAGAGGCATGTCATCCCCATAGAGCGGGGCGAAGTTCGACACGCCGGCATCGGCGATTTCCGCCACACGGGTCGCCAGCGCCTCGGCCCCCTTGCCCCCCCCGGCCCAGTGCCGGGAAACGATCGCCTCGGAGCCCTGTTCGGCCACATACGCACTGATCGCCGCGACCTCTTCCTCGGCGTCGCCAGAGAAGTGATTGATTGCCACGACGACCGGCACGCCGAAGGATTTCACGTTCTCGATATGCCGCCCCAGATTGGCGCAGCCCTTCCGGACGGCCTCCACATCCGTGGCGCCCAGATCACCCTTGGCCACGCCACCGTTCATCTTCATCGCCCGCACGGTTGCGACAAGAACCACGCAGGATGGCGTCAGGCCTGCTTTGCGGCACTTGATGTCGAAGAACTTCTCCGCCCCGAGATCGGCGCCGAACCCGGCCTCGGTCACGACATAATCGGCCAGCTTCAGTGCGGTCTTCGTCGCGATGACCGAGTTGCAGCCATGGGCGATGTTGGCGAACGGCCCGCCATGGACGAAGGCCGGATTGTTCTCGAGCGTCTGGACCAGGTTCGGCTGCATCGCGTCCTTCAGGAGAACGGTCATGGCCCCGTCCGCCTTCATGTCACGACAGAAGACCGGGGAGCGGTCGCGCCGGTAGGCGACGATCATGTCCCCCAGCCGCCGCTCCAGATCAGAGAGATCGTCGGCCAGGCAGAGGCATGCCATGACCTCCGACGCCACGGTGATGTCGAACCCCCCCTCACGCGGGAAGCCGTTGGCCACCCCGCCCAGGCTGCACACGACCTGTCGCAGGGCCCGGTCGTTCATGTCCACGACCCGCCGCCACTGGATGCGGCGGATGTCGATCTCCTGCTCGTTGCCCCAGTAGATGTGGTTGTCGATCATCGCGCTCAGCAGCGAGTGGGCCGAGGTGATCGCATGAAAGTCGCCGGTGAAGTGGAGGTTCATGTCCTCCATCGGCACGATCTGCGCATAGCCCCCCCCGGCCGCCCCGCCCTTCATCCCGAAGTTCGGCCCCAGAGATGCCTCACGGATGCAGACCATCGCGTCCTTGCCGATCGCATTCAGCCCGTCGCCCAGACCCACGGTCGTGGTCGTCTTCCCCTCTCCGGCGGGGGTCGGATTGATCGCGGTCACCAGGATCAGCTTGCCGTCCTCGCGATCCCTCAGGCCGTCGATGAAGCCTTGGCCGATCTTGGCCTTGTCATGGCCGTAGGGCAGGAGATGCTCGGCGGGGATCCCGAGGCGGTCGCCGATCTGCTGGATCGGCTTCTTCGCCGCCTCGCGGGCGATCTCGATATCTGTCTTGGGCATGGCGATCTTTCCTGCGCGTCCTGTCGCAGCCCTAGCGTCCCGGACGCGCGACGGGGATAGCGGAACACGACGTTTTCGGTCGTTTTGGCGGCGTCACCGGCCCCTCCCGGTGGCACGGCGGAGCGGATCGGAAACCGCGATCCCTGCACGGCACATTCGTGCGTGCCCGGCACTTCGGCTTGCGGACGCACCCGGCTCAGACGACCGGAGCGAGGGGCCGGCCCCTCGCGCTCCCCGGGATATTTCCGGCAGGATGAGGGAGAAAGCGGCGCCCTACTCCGCGGCCTGCGCGGGGTTCTCGACCCGGACAGCGGCGAACTTGAATTCCGGTATCTTCCCGAAGGAATCCAGGGCCGGATTGGTCAGCAGGTTCGCCGCGGCCTCGACATAGGCGAAGGGCAGGAACACCATGTCCGGGGCGACCGCGCGGTCTTCCCGCGCCATCAACGTGACCGAGCCCCGCCTCGTGGTCAGCCGCACATCGCCGCCGGGCGCGATCCTGAACTTGCGGAGCGTGGCCGGATGGAGCGAACAGTTCGCCTCCGGCTCCACTGCGTCCAGGACGCGGGCGCGGCGGGTCATGGAGCCCGTGTGCCAATGTTCCAGTTGGCGCCCGGTGGTCAGGATCATGGGGTATTCCGCGTCGGGCTGTTCGTCCGGCGGCACGACACTCGCCGGGGTGAAGCGCGCCCGGCCCTCGGCCCGCGGAAACCCGTCGCCGAAGACGATCGGCTGGCCCGGATCGTCCGGGGCGAACGAGGGATAGGTGACCGCACCCTCCCGCTCCAGCCTTTCCCATGTGATGTTGGCGAGACTCGGCATGACCTGCGCCATCTCGGCGAAGACGTCGGCGGGGCCGTCATGGTCCCAATCCAGCCCGCAGGCCCGCGCGAGGTCGCGGGTGATGCGCCAATCCTCCCGGGCCTCGCCGGGCGGCGCGATGGCGGGACGCCCCATCTGCACTTGCCGGTTCGTGTTGGTGACCGTCCCCCGCTTTTCGTAGAAGGCGGCGGCCGGCAGGATCACGTCGGCATACATCGCCGTCTCGGTCAGGAAGATGTCCTGCACCACGAGGTGGTCCAACTTGGACAGCGCCGCCCGCGCATGGGTCAGATCCGGGTCCGACATGGCGGGATTCTCGCCCAGGACATACATCGCACGGATGTCCTCGGTGTGGATCGCATCCATAATCTCGGTGACGGTCAGCCCTCTCTCGGCTGCGAGTTCCGACCCCCAGAGGGCGGCATACCGGTCCCGAACGGCTCCGTCGGTGACGCTGGCATAGTCGGGCAGGAACATGGGGATGAGCCCCGCATCGCTGGCCCCCTGGACATTGTTCTGACCCCGCAACGGGTGCAGCCCCGTCCCCGGCCGACCGACATGGCCACACATCAGCGCCAGCGAGATCAGGCAGCGCGAATTGTCGGTTCCGTGGACATGCTGGCTGACGCCCATGCCCCAGAAGATCATCCCCGCCGTCCCCCCGGCGAAGTCGCGCGCCACGGTCCGGATGGTCTCGGCGTCGATTCCGGTCAGATCCTCGACCGTTTCGGGGGCGAAGCCGGCCAGATGCGCCTCTTGCTCGGCCCAGTTCTCGGTGAACGCCTCGATATACTGCCGATCGGCCAGCCCTTCATCGACGATGACATGCATGATCGCATTCAGCAGGGCCACATCCGCGCCGGGCCGGAACTGAAGCATGTGCGTCGCGTGCCGCTTCAGGGCCTGACCTCGCGGATCCATCACGATCAACCTGCCGCCGCGCTTGGCGAACCGCTTGAAATAGGTGGCGGCGACGGGGTGGTTCTCGACCGGGTTGGCACCGATGACGATGGCGACGTCGGCATTCTCGATCTCGTTGAACGTCGCGGTCACGGCGCCGCTGCCGACATTCTCGAGCAGGGCCGCCACCGACGAGGCGTGGCAAAGCCGCGTGCAGTGATCCACGTTGTTGTGGCCGAAGCCTTCGCGGATGAACCTCTGGAAGAGATACGCTTCCTCGTTCGTGCACTTGGCGCTGCCGAAGCCCGCCACCTCGCGCCCGCGTCCGCGGAGGCCAGCCGCGGCAGCCTCTAGCGCCTCGTCCCAGCTGACCTCGCGGAAATGGGTCAGGGGATCGGCCGGGTCCACGTTCATGCCCTTTGGCGCGCCGTCCCGGCGGATCAGGGGACGGGTCAGACGGTGCGGATGGTGGACGTAGTCGAAGCCGAACCGGCCCTTGACGCAGAGGCGCCCCTCATTCGCAGGGCCGTCGATGCCGTCCACGGCGACGACGCGGCCGTCCCTCACCTTCACGCTGACCTGGCAGCCGACCCCGCAGAAGGGGCAGATCGACTTCGTCTCGCCGTCAAAGGCGGACCCGTCGCCGGTCTGCGCCTCGTCCAGAAGCGCCGCCTCCATGAGCGCGCCGGTTGGACAGGCCTGGACGCATTCGCCGCAGGCGACGCAGGTGCTGTCGCCCATCGGATCGTCGAAGTCGAAGATGGGCCAGCTATCGTGCCCGCGGCCGGCCATCCCGATCACGTCGTTGACCTGCACTTCTCGGCAGGCGCGCACGCAGAGACCGCACTGGATGCAGGCGTCCAGGTTCACCGCCATCGCCGGGTGACTCCGGTCCAGCGGGGGGATCGCCTCGGCGTCCATGGCGGGCAAGCGGCTTTCGCTGATGCCCGCCGCCTCGGCCGTGGCCCAGAGGTGAGAGGACCGGTCATGCGCCGCCTCACGCTCGGGCTGGTCGGCCATGAGCATCTCGATGACCGTCTTTCGCGCGCGCACCGCCCGGTCTGAATTCGTATGCACGACCATGCCGTCAACGGCCTCGCGGATGCAGGAGGCAGCGAGGACACGCTCCCCCTCCACTTCGACCATGCAGGCCCGGCAATTGCCGTCGGGGCGATAGCCCGGCGCGGGCTTGTGGCAGAGATGGGGGATCGTCAGGCCGCGCCCGTTCGCAGCGTCCCAGATGGTCGTCCCGGCAGGGACCGAGACCTCTGCGCCGTCCAGCGTGAAGGTGACCGTATCGAGGACGTCCTTCATCCGCGCGCCTCCCGCAGGCCTGACCAGATCAGGCTTGTGCCCATGGCCCCGAAGATGGCGGCGAAGGCGCCTTCGACCCATCGGGCGAACCGGGCGTAGCCCTGCACGGCAAGCCCCGTTGAGAATAGCAGCGCATACGTGCCGTAGACCGCCAGACCCGACAGCGCGCCGATCGGGCCGAAGGCCAGCACCTGCACGGGCGAAAGGCCCAGACCGAACAGGAATGTCGCGACGGCCGCCCACATGAGCGCGGCCTTGGGGTTGGTCAGCACGACCAGCAGCCCGCGCCGCCATGCGGCGATGTCCGACAGGCGCGCATGGTCGGGCCGGATCGTCGCCGCCTGCCCGCGCCACGTGGCCCGCGCCGCCTTGAGGCCGAGGAACAGCAGATACCCGCCGCCGATCAGCTTCATCAGCAGCATCGACAGGGGAAAGGCCGTCAGCAGGGCGCCCAGTCCCATCGCCGTGGCGAGCGACCAGACCAGCATGCCGGACGCGACCCCTGTCACGACATACAGCGCGGACCGTCGTCCTTCGGCCAGCGCGACGGAGGCGACCGCGACGAGGTTCGGGCCGGGCGAGGCCTGCGCGGCCAACACGCCCAGCCAGGTCAGGAAGAAGGCCTCGATCATGACTTGCCCTCCAGGCTCTGATCGGTGGCGGCGTTGTCCGCGGGTGGCGCCGACGCGGTCTCGTCGGTGAAATGCCGGATCGTCAGCCGGATTGCATTCGGTGCCGCCTGTCCCAGTCCGCAGATCGACGCGTCGGCCATCGCCTGACAGACATCCTCCAGCAGGTCGGTGTCCCAGCGCGGCGCCTGCATCAGCTTGACGGCCTTCTCGCAGCCGACCCGGCAGGGCGTGCATTGCCCGCAACTCTCGCTTTCGAAGAAGCGCAGCATGTTCAGCGCGGCCGCTCGTGCGCTGTCCTTGTCGGACAGGACGACGACGGCGCCCGAGCCGATGAAGCTGCCATGTTCCTGAAAGGTTTCGAAGTCCAGCGGAACGTCGTCCAGGGTCGCCGGCAAGAGACCCGAGGACGGACCGCCGGGCTGGTAGGCCTTGAAGACATGCCCCTCGGCCATACCACCTGCCGCCTCGATGATGTCGGTGATGGTCGACCCCGAGGGGAGCAGATGGACGCCCGGACTTCGGACGCGGCCCGACACGGAGTAGCTGCGCAGCCCCGTTCGGCCGTTCCTTTCGTGAGCCGACAGCACGTCCGGCCCCTCGCGCACGATCCGCGCGACCCAGTGCAGGGTCTCGACATTGTGGACGAGCGTCGGGCGTCCGAACAGACCGACCTGCGCGACATAGGGCGGGCGGTGGCGGGGCAGCCCGCGCTTGCCCTCGATCGACTCGATCATCGCGCTTTCTTCGCCACAGATATAGGCGCCGGCCCCGCGCCGCAGCTCGACATAGCCGGGCTCGATCAGGCCTGCCCTTTCCAATGCGGCGATCTCTCTGCGCAGGATCTCCAGCACGGCGGGGTATTCGTCGCGCATGTAGAAATAGACCCGCTCCGCCTGGACGGCCCAGGCGGCGATCAGCATCCCTTCGAGCGCGAGATGCGGCACCCGCTCCAGATAGAAGCGGTCCTTGAATGTCCCCGGCTCCCCCTCGTCGCCGTTGACCGCCATGAGGCGGGGGCCGGGATTGGACCGGACGAAGCCCCACTTCTTCCCGCTCGGGAACCCCGCACCGCCAAGGCCGCGGAGTCCGCTTTCGGCGACCTTCGCCTGCACCGCTTCCCAATCTCCGCCCGCGCGCAGATCCAGAAGCGCGTCATAGCCGCCTAAGGCGCGGTAGGCGTCGAGGCCCTCGTAATCGGGGATCACCGGCGCCGTCCGGCCAGAGGCGGCCGCATCCAGAACCGCGTCCGCACTCGCGTGGTCCACGTGGAAATGTCCGACCTCAGCCACCGGCGCGGTGTCGCAGCGCCCCATGCAGGGTGCGCGCAGCACGCGCATCCCGGCGGGATCGGCGCCCTCTTCCAGGGCTGTTATCAGTGCCTGCGCGCCTGCGAGTTCGCAGGAAAGGCTGTCGCAGACCCGGATCGTCACGGCGGGCGGCACCGGGTCGTCTTCGCGCATCGGATCGAAATGGTCGTAGAAGGTTGCGACCTCCCAGATTTCGGCCATGCTCAGCCCCATCTCCTCGGAAAGGGCACGCAGGTGTCGGGCCGAGAGGTGTCCGTGCGCATCCTGGATCAGGTGCAGATGCTCGATCAGGAGGTCCCGCCGGCGCGGCCGGTCGCCCAGAAGCGCGCGGATCTCGGCGAGCGCGCCGTCGTCGTACTGGCGGCCCTTGGGCGTGGCACGGCCCTTGCGCCTACCCCGGCCTCTCTTGCCGACTTTTCCGTCATCCAACGCCATCGCGTCCCCCTCGGCCCCGGGGTATAGGCGGTCGACGGCCCCCGCCATAAGGGGCTTTCGACCAAAGTGGTCCCGAACGCGACGCCACGCCGTTTCCCATCGGAACGCCCGGTCCCCGATCCGGTGCCTTTCCCGGTTGTCCGAACGCGGCTAGACCGGGGCTCATGGTCGCCCTCGCCTCCCTGCCCCGCAACGAAACCGGCATCGCCACGGCCATCGATATCCTTGCGCAAAGGCTGGGCCCGCGCCTTCAGACCGGCGAGGCGATCCGGACGCAACACGCCAACTCGGCGACCTGGCTCCCGGCGCAGGCCGCCGATGCCGTCGCCTACCTGCAAACGGCGGACGAAGCTGCCGATCTAATCCGCATCTGCGCCGATCACCGCGTCCCGGTCATTCCGTTTGGCACCGGCACCTCGCTGGAAGGCCACATCAACGCGCCGGCCGGCGGCATCTGTGCCGATCTGTCCGGGATGGACCAGGTGCTGGAAATCAACGCGCAGGACGGGGATTGCCGCGTGCAGCCGGGCGTCACCCGCACCCGCCTCAACGAGGAACTCCGCGCCACCGGCCTGTTCTTTCCGATCGACCCTGGCGCGGACGCGTCGCTGGGCGGCATGGCCTCGACCCGGGCCTCGGGCACGAACGCGGTCCGCTACGGCACGATGCGCGATGCGGTGCTGGCGCTTCAGGTCGTGCTGCCGGACGGACGGCTGGTGCGGACGGGGACGCGGGCGCGCAAATCGTCGGCGGGCTACGACCTCACGCGGCTGATGGTGGGGGCCGAAGGCACGCTGGGCCTGATCACCGAGCTGACCCTGCGCCTGCACGGCATTCCCGAGGCGATCCGTGCCGCCGCCTGCACCTTTCCGGACGTGGGCGCGGCCGTCGAGACCTGCATCGCCGTGATCCAGTCCGGCATCCCGATCGCCCGGATCGAATTGCTCGACGCCCTGCAGGTGAGGGCGTGCAACCTCCATTCCGGGCTGGACCTGCCGGAGGCGCCGCTTCTTCTGCTCGAATTCCACGGCAGCCCCGCGGGCGTCGCCGAGCAGGTCGAGACGGTCGCGGCACTGGTCCGGGAGGCGGGCGGATCCGGTTTCCGCTGGGAAGAGCGCGCCGAGGACCGCACGCGCCTTTGGCAGGCCCGCCACGACGCGTATTGGGCGGCCTGCGCGCTGCGTCCCGGGGCCAAGGGTCTTTCGACGGATGTCTGCGTGCCGATCTCAAACCTCGGGCCAGCCATCGAAGCGGCCCAGCGGAAGGCGCGCGAGATGAACCTGCTCGCGCCGGCGCTGGGCCATGTCGGCGACGGCAACTTCCACGTCCTGCTGCTGGTCGACCCGGAGGACGCGGCCGAACGCGCCGGCGCCGACGCCTATATCGAGTGGCTGGCCGAACTGGCCTGGTCGCTGGACGGCACCTGCACCGGTGAGCACGGGATCGGCCAGGGCAAGCGCGCCCTCCTGCGACGCGAAGCCGGCGAGGCGGTGGATGTCATGGCGGCGATCAAGGCGGCGCTTGACCCGCTTGGCATCATGAACCCCGGCAAGATCGTCTGACCCGCCGCCTCAGCCCTTCTTGCCCGGCGTTCCGTCATAGAGCTTGGGCAGATCCGCCCAGACCTCCACATAATCCTCTTGCAGCGGCGCCTCCTGGGCGGCGAACCGCGTGAGATGCTGGGGAAAGCGCGTCTCGAACATGAAGGACATCGTATCCTCCAGCTTGACCGGCTTCAGGTCCGCGTTCGAGGCGCCTTCGAAGGCCCCGCGGTCGGGGCCGTGGGGCAGCATCATGTTGTGCAACGACATGCCCCCCGGCACGAAGCCCTCGGGCTTGGCGTCGTAGATGCCATGGATGTTGCCCATCAGCTCGGACATGATGTTCTTGTGGTACCAGGGCGGACGGAACGTGTCCTCGGCCACCATCCAGCGGTCGCGGAACAGGACGAAGTCGATATTCGCCGTCCCCTCTATGCCCGACGGTGCCGTCAGCACGGTGAAGATGCTCGGGTCCGGATGGTCGAACAGGATCGCGCCCACGGGGCAATAGGTTCGCAGATCGTATTTGCACGGCGCGTAATTGCCGTGCCACGCCACCACGTCCAGCGGGGAATGGTCGATCGACGTGCGGTGGAAGCGACCGCACCACTTGACGGTGACCCTACTGGGCGCGTCGCGATCCTCGAAGGCGGCGACGGGCGTCTTGAAATCGCGCCGGTTGGCCATGCAATTGGCTCCGATCGGACCGCGCCCCGGCAACTCGAACTTCTGCCCGTAATTCTCGCAGACGAAGCCGCGGGCGGGCCCTTCCAAGACCTCGACGCGGTAGACCAGGCCACGCGGCAGGATCGCGACCTCTTGCGGCTCCAGGTCGATGACACCCAACTCGGTGGCAAAGCGCAACCGCCCTTCCTGCGGGACGACCAGCAACTCGCTGTCGGCGGAATAGAAGTATTCGTCCCGCATCGAGTCGGTGACGACATAGACATGCGCCGCCATGCCTACCTGCGTGTTCACGTCGCCCGCGGTGGTCATGGTCCGCATGCCGGTCAGCCAGGTCAGGCCGTCCGCATGGGGAACCGGGTCCCAGCGGAACTGGCCCATGCTGACCACGTCCGGATCCACGGCCGGCGCGGTCTTCCAATATGGCAGCTCGATGGTCTCGAACCGGCTGACATGCCGGACGGAGGGGCGGATGCGATAGCACCACGTCCGCTCGTTCTGGTGACCGGGCGCGGTGAAGGGCGTGCCGGAAAGCTGCTCTCCGTAAAGGCCGTATTCGCATTTCTGGGGGCTGTTCATGCCCTGCGGCAGCGCGCCCGGCAGCGCCTCGGTCTCGAAATCGTTGCCGAAGCCCGGCATGTAGCCGTCACGGGCGGCGTCCGCGCCCCGGACGAGGCCTGAGGGTCTGGTCTGCGTGTTCATGGGCTGACCTCCGTTTGCCTCAGGCTATCGTCCGGAACCGCGGAGGATCAAGCGAGGTAGACGCGGAACCACGCGATCATCCGCTCCTGGGCGAGCGCGGCGGCTTCGGGGTCGTAGCGGGGCGTCGTGTCGTTGTGAAAGCCGTGGTTCACGTCCGGATAGATATGCGCCTCGTAGATCTTGTCGTTCTCTTCCAGGGCACGCTGCATGGCGGGCCAGCCTGCATTGATCCGCTGGTCCAGCGCGGCGTACTGGAACGACAGCGGGGCCTCGATGCGCGGCACGTCTTCGGCCGACGCCTGCCGGCCATAGAAGGGAACGCCCGCATCCAGCTCCGGATAGGCCACCGCGATCGCGTTCACGACGCCCCCGCCATAGCAGAACCCCGTCGCGCCGACCTTGCCGTTGGTGCCGTCCAGTCCCTTGAGGTACTCGAAGCCCGCGAAGAAGTCGTTCATCAGAAGCTCGCCGTCGACCTGGCGCTGCAATTCGCGCCCTTCGTCGTCATTGCCGGGATAGCCGCCGACGCTTGTCAGGCCGTCCGGCGCGAGCGCAACGAATCCGGCCTTCGCGACGCGGCGCGCGACGTCGCGGATATAGGGGTTCAGGCCCCGGTTCTCGTGCACGACCAGCACGGCGGCGGGCGGCCGCTCCGGATCGGTTTCGGCCGGACGCACGAGGTAGCCGTTCACCTCTCCGTGACCATTTGGCGAAGCGTAAGTGATGTCCTCGCCAGAGATGTCCGGGTCGTCCATGGCGACCTGCTGCGCCAGCGCGTAGTTCGGGGACAGCTGTCCCAAGAGCGCCGCCGCCGTCACCCCGCCCACGGCCCATTTGCCGGCCCGGTCGAGGAACTCGCGCTTCGAGATCTTTCCGTGCGCGTAGAAGTCGTAGAGGTCCAGAAGCTCCTGATCGAAGTCCTTCGCGGTCATCCGTTCCATGTCGTCTCTCCCCGGTTTGTACTGTAAGGATAGCGCGACGCCGGGCAGGGCACAGTCGGGCCCGCACCGGTTCATCGACGAGGGGAAGGAACGCCATGAGACGCATCATCGTCGCCACTCTGCTGGCCCTGTCCACACCAGCCTCCGCCCAACAGGTCGGCGAGGTCGGCGTCGACTGGGTAGGGAACGACATCATCATCGAGGCCATCGCCGACCCCGAGGTCGAAGGCGTGACCTGTCACGTCGCCTATTTCGAGCGCAGCCTCATCGACCGCCTCAGCCAGGGCAATTGGTTCGAGGACCCGTCGAACGCGTCCATCGCCTGCAGACAGACCGGCCCGATCCGCATCGGCGATATCGACCGCAGCCCCGACGGAGAGCAGGTCTTCCGCGAAAGCCGGTCCATCATCCTCAAGACCCTGCGGATCAAGCGCATTTTCGACGAGGCGAACCAGACCCTGATCTACCTCGCCCACGCGCAGGAACTGACGGAAGGATCGGCCAAGATGTCGATCTCGACCGTTCCTCTCTACAATGCCACACTGGCCGAGGCACCGACGGAGTGAGCCGCCGGCCCACCGTCAGATGTTGAGGAATCGCTGGGCAATCCGCGGTAGAAGCTGGCGGAATTTGAGCGGTGCATCCGTGACCACGAGGCAGATGCAATCCTCGCCCAGATCGGCGACGGGCATGTGCTGGGTCTGGTCGTCGGCGACTTCGATGTCGCCACGGGCGAACCGTTCGTCACCGTCGATGAAGGCGCCCTTGAGGACCAGCGTCACCTCGGTGCCCGAATGCCCATGGTCCGGCATCGCCTGACCCGCCGGGATCGACAGGAGACGCGCGGTCCCGTCCGCACCGGATTCGAGGACGACCTGCCGGACGCCCATGCCGACAGATTTCCAGCGCAGATCGTCGAGATCGCCGCCTGCCGCATCGCGCAGGGGCTTGGGCAGCACCGCACCCTCGCTGGGCGCCTTCTCGTCCCAGCGGACCGTCTCTTCGGGCGGAGCGGACTGGATCCGCTCCATCACGCACTCGAAGCTGTCATCCCTGAGCGGTGCCACGCGGGAGCGTTCCACCAGGGCGCCGCCAAGCTCCTCGAACCCGGCCAGGCGGGCGCGCGCGTCATCGTCCAGCGACACGGCGCTGGCCACCATCAGATCCATTGCTGCCGGCAGACGTCCTGCCGCGTAGCCCAGCAGCAGATCGTCCCCGATCGGATGTGTCACGGTCATCGTTTCGTCCCTTCGTCCCCGCCAATCGACATAGGCCGGGTCCTATCAGTGTCCATTGCGCTTCTGAGACGCGTGATTGCAAGCCGGATGCGGCTTTTGATCGTCCCCAGAGGCAATCCGGTCGCATCCGCGATTTCGGTATGTGTCAGGTCGCCGTAGAAGGCCCTCTCGACCAGATCGCGCTGCTTGGGCGGCAATTGCGCCACGGCATCGGCCAGACGGCGGCTGTCCTCCTGCAAGGCCAGCGCGTCGACCTGCTCGGGGTTCGGTTCGGGACCCCAGGGCAGATCCTCCGGCTCGGGCCTGCGGGCCCGGCGGATCAGGTCGATCCGGCGGTTCCGCGCGATGGCGAACAGCCACGTCGCCACGCTCGCCCGCTGGGGGTCGAACATGTGCGCCTTTCTCCAGACCGTCACCATCACGTCCTGCATCACATCCTCAGCCGCGCCTTCCGGCATGCCGCCCCGCATCAGGAACGCCTTCACCCGCGGTCCGTACTGACGGAACAGGGCCTCGAACGCGCCGCGGTCCCGGCTTCTGCCGACGGCCACGAGTTGCGCGGTCCAGTAGCCCTCGTCTTGTACGTCGATGGACACGCGGCGCTCCGGGTTCAGGCCATGGGACGGACGTGGTAACTCCACGACGTCCGACCCTTCGCAATATCCGGCAGTATCACGCATTCATCAACCTCCACACGCCCACGACTGAGGTCCAACACCGGATCAGTCCCAAGCTGCGACGTCGCGTCACGCCTTTCGCTTGATCCGAAGCGCGATACAGCGCGTAATGCTCACGACTTCCCAACAAGACGAGAGACCATCACGTGCCCTTCGAACGGACCGGCCCGACCCCCAGACGCATCGCCGTCATCGGAGGCGGGATCAGCGGCATGGCCGCAGCCCTTGAACTGGCGCGCGACCATGCCGTCACCCTGATCGAGTCCGAGACTCGGCTCGGCGGTCACGCCCGCACCGTGATTGCCGGGAAAAACGGCGATCAGCCGGTGGATACGGGCTTCATCGTCTTCAACAAGGTCAACTATCCGCATCTCGTCGCGCTCTTCGACAGGCTCGACGTGCCGATCGCCGACAGCGACATGACCTTCGCCGCCTCCCTGCGCGGCGGACGGCTGGAATACTCGACGCGCACCGTCGACACATTGTTCGCACAGCGGCGCAACCTGCTGCACCCCCGCTTCATGGGCATGGTCCGCGATATCATGCGGTTCAACGCCAACGCGGCCGAGGCCCGCAAGGACGGCTCGATGTCCCTGCGCGAGTTCCTCGACAGCCTCGGCCTGGGTCATGCCTTCCGCGAATGGTATCTCGGCCCCATCTCCGGCGCGATCTGGTCCACCCCCCGGTCCGAGATCATGGATTTCCCCGCCGAGGCGATGATCCGCTTCTTCGACAACCACAACCTGCTGCACCATAGCGGCCAGCATGCCTGGTTCACGGTGAAGGGCGGGTCGATCGAATATGTTCGCCGGCTGGAAGCCGAGCTGCGCCGCCTGGGCGTCGAGATCCGCACCGGGGCGCCCGTCCAGGCGGTCACCCGCGCCCATGGCGGCGCTCAGGTCAAGCTCGACGGCGCCGAATGGGATAGCTTCGACGAGGTGATCCTGGCCACCCATGCCGATGTGTCGCTGCGCCTGCTCGCCGATGCCGACCCCGAGGAACAGGCGATCCTGTCCCGTATCCGGACGCAGCCGAACGAGGCCGTCCTCCATTCCGACCCGGCGCAGATGCCCCGCAACCGAAAGTGCTGGGCCTGCTGGAACTACGTCGAGGGTGACACACCGCCAGAGCGCATCGGACTGACCTACTGGATGAACGAGC
The DNA here is from genome assembly GCF_000877395.1 of Jannaschia aquimarina. Lineage (GTDB taxonomy): Bacteria > Pseudomonadota > Alphaproteobacteria > Rhodobacterales > Rhodobacteraceae > Jannaschia > Jannaschia aquimarina. Next base: position 19,965 of record NZ_JYFE01000051.1, read on the forward strand.
TTCAGCCGATCCCCAAGGACGACCCGCTCTTCGTCACGCTCAACCCGCAGACCCCGATCCGCGAGGATCTGATCCACGACGTGACCACCTTCCGGCATCCGCTCTATGATCTGCCGATGCTCTCGGCGGTCGAGGAACTCAAGGCCCGGAACGGGACACGGGGTACCTGGTATTGCGGGGCCTGGATGCGGAACGGGTTCCACGAGGACGGCTACGCCTCCGCGGTCGCGGTGGCGCGCGCCATGGCGCGTCGCGACGCGGTGGACGCCGCCGCGTGAGCCGGACCCAGCATATTCCCGCCCGCACCTTCCACGGTCGGGAAGAGGCGCCCGGCGTCCGCAACGCCTTTACCTACGGCGTCGACTACGTACTGCTCGAACCCGAAGCCACACCTCGCTTGCCCTGGCCCATGAGACTGAACGCCCGCGCGCCCGTCTCGCTCTGGGCGTCTGATCATGGCGGCCCTCCGGGAAAGGGCACGGGTACGGCGTGGGTGCGCCGCGTGCTCGACGATCTGGATGCGCCCGTCGATTGGGGACGGATCGACCTGCTCGCTCAGCCCCGCGTGCTGGGACATGTCTTCAACCCGGTCTCCTTCTGGCTGTGCCACGATACCGACGGCGTGCTGCGGCTGGTCATCCCCGAAGTGACGAACACCTACGGCGACCGCCATTCCTACCTCGTCCATGCGGACGGGTTCGCCGCGATCACGCCCGAGATGCGGTTGACCGCCCGCAAGTCGCTCCACGTCTCGCCCTTTCAGCCCGTCGAAGGGGGCTACACGTTCCGCTTCGATTTCCGGGATGACCATATCGGCATCTGGATCGACTACCGCCACCAAGCCGGACGCCTGCTAGCGACGCTCGCCGGCCCGCGCCGCGCGCTGACCACGGGCGGGTTGCTGCGCGCGATGGCGCGCCGGCCGTTCGGGTCGCGGCGGGTGTTGGGCCTGATCCACTGGCAGGCGCTCAAGCTCTGGTGGAAGGGCGCGCCCTTCCGGACCCGGCCGACGCCCCCCGCGCAAGAGGTCTCCCGCTGAGCGGCCTTCCCCGATACGCCGCCTTCGCCGCCATCCTCTCCGCCGCCGGGCTGCCGATCTACATCCACGCGCCGCGCTTCTACGTGGACAGCTACGGCGTGACGCTGGCGCAGCTTTCGGTCGCGCTCTTTGCGCTGCGCCTCATCGACGTGGTGCAGGACCCGCTGCTGGGTCGCCTGGCCGAGATGACGCGCGCCCGCCGCGCCGCCATGGTCGCGGGCGCCGGGTCGATCATGGCGGTGTCGATGGTGGCGCTCTTCGCCGTTCCGCCGCTTCTGCCGCCGGTCTGGTGGTTCGCGCTCTCGCTTGCGGGTCTCTTCACGTCCTTCTCGTTCCTGACGATCTGTTTCTACGCCCAGGGCGTGACCAAGGCCGAAGACCTCGGCTCGGCCCATGTCCGGCTCGCCGCGTGGCGCGAGACGGGGGCGCTGGCCGGGGTCTGCGTGGCGGCGATCCTGCCCACGGCGCTCGCCTTCACGGGGGCGCCCTTCGCGCTCTATGCCGGGATCTTCGTGATCGCCGTCCTCGTGGCCATTACCTTGATGGCACCCGAGTGGCGCGCCACCGGAACAGAGGCCCCCTCGACCGGGCTGCGCGCCATCCTGCGCGACGGACCGGCCCGCTGGCTGCTTGCCGTGGCGCTCCTGAACGCGACGCCGGTCGCCGTGACGTCGACGCTGTTCCTGTTCTTCGTGATCGACCGCCTCGAGGCGCCGGGCATGGAGGGTCCGCTGCTCCTTCTGTTCTTCGTCTCGGCCGCGGCATCGGCCCCGCTCTGGGGGCGGATCGCGCAATCCCAGGGCCCGCGCCGCACCCTTATGGCGGCGATGGTGCTGGCCATCGTGACCTTCGCTTTCGCCCTGACCCTCGGCGCGGGCGACGTGGCCGCCTTTGCGGTGATCTGCGTCGCGTCCGGTGCCGCGATGGGGGCGGACCTGACGCTTCTGCCCGCCCTCTTCGCGCGGCGCATGGCGACCATCGCACCGTCCGGCGCGGACGGGTTCGGCCTCTGGGCCTTTGTGACCAAGCTGACGCTCGCCTTCGCGGCCATCGCCCTCTTTCCGGCGCTCGAGGCGGCGGGCCTGAACACGGGCGGCGAAAGCCCGGACGCCGCGCTGACCCTTCTGACGCTGCTCTATGCGGGCCTCCCGCTGGCGCTGAAGGCTGCCGCCCTTGCCGCGCTCGCCCTCGCCCCCATCTCCGACGAAAGACAGGAGACGAGACATGCGTGACTTCCGCGGCACCCGCTATTGGCTGATCGGCGCTTCAGACGGGCTGGGTGCGGCGCTGGCCCGCAAGCTCTCGGCGGCGGGGGCGGAGGTCATCCTCTCCGCCCGCTCCGAAGACAAGCTGCGCGAGGTTGCCGACACGCTGCCGGGCCGGGCACAGGTCCTGCCCTGCGACGTCTCGGACCGCGCCGATGTCGAACGCGCCGCGAACGAGGCCGGAGAGATCGACGGCATGGTCTTCCTCGCCGGGGTCTACTGGCCCCAGCCCGCGCAGGAGTGGAATGCCGAGCAGGTCGAGGCGATGGCCGACGTCAACTTCACCGGCGCCGTCCGCGCGGTGGGCGCCGTGATCGGCCCGATGGTCGAGCGCGACCGGGGCCACATCGTGCTGACCGGCTCGCTCTCGGGCTTCCGCGGCCTGCCCGGCGCGACGGGCTACGGCGCGTCCAAGGCGGGCGTCATGTGGCTGGCCGAGGGGATGCATGCCGACCTGCGCCGCACCGGCGTTCTGGTCCAGGTGGCCAATCCCGGCTTCATCCGCACCCGCCTGACGGACAAGAACGACTTCTCCATGCCCCAACTCATGGAGCCCGAAGAGGCCGCGCAGCACATGTTCGAGCTGATGCTGACCGACGACTTCAAGCGCAGCTTCCCCACCCCCTTCGCTTGGCTCTTCCGCGTCGGAGGCCAGTTCCTGCCCGACTGGGCGTGGTACGGGATGATGAAGAAAGGGTGAGGGGGCGTGGCGTGACGGAGCTGCCGTTAATCGGCATCCGCTGGAGGTCCGGTTTTGCAGATAGCTATACGTCCGCGACGTCAGCCTGAAACGCTCTGCCCTTTTTCTACGGCGTGCAGTGCCGCGCCGCTCGCCAGCACCCCGAGCGCAATGCGTAGGGCATGGAGCCAGAGCCACATCGCGAGGGTCGCAGGCACGGCGGCGGATGCCACCGCGCCGTTCGCGAAGGCAGCGTTGGTCGGCAGGTGGTATACCGCGGTGACGAACCCGACCCCCGCCATGGAGGCCACTGCCAAGAGCCATGCGGGACGGCGCGTCCGGTCGTGCCGGGCAAGCCAGAGCGAGGCGAGGAGGCCGAGGGCGGCCGGGCCGGCGACCACCTGGATGGCGCGCGCGATGAAACCTTCGTTCGCCGCAAACCAGGCGAGGAAGGCGTCCGGCGGTAGGCTCCGCCAGTAGCCGCCGAAGGCGATGCCGATGCAGATCATCGTGCCGGTGAAGAACGAGGCCCACAGCACAGCAAGATAGCCAAAGGCGGTCCTCATGCGACCACCCCCGACCCGCAGGCATGGGCGCGGATCCGCCGCGCGCGCATCCGCATTCCCGCGCGCATGTTGAGGCCAAGCAGGACGATATTGATGGCCCCGGCGACCAGCTCGACCGCCTGCACCGTGGTAAAGGCCGCATCGAAGGCGCCGTGCCATGCCTTCCATGCGAGGAAGATCGCGGAGGGAACGAGCACCAAGAGGCCATTCGCCGCCGCGAGTCTCATGCGGCGCTGCTTGCCTCGGATGATTGGCGCGGCGGAGCGCCCGGCCAGCCTGCTGCCGCTGCCACCCGCAGCCGCGAGCGCGACAACAAGAATCGGAAGCGCGTAGAGGATGCCTGTTCGGACGGCGGCGATGCCGGAATGCCCAAAGGCCAGCTCGGCGACGACGGCCGAGGTCCAGAACGTAAAAACGGTGAGGAGGGCCACCGATCCCGCGACCGCGTGGAGGATGACGAGGGAGGAGCGTTTCATAGCACTATCCTTTCCAATAGCGTGCTATGTATCCAGATAGCATTGCATAGCGCGCTATGCAAGTGGTAAAGGAATGTATATGACGAGAGACCGTTTCGACCGCACCCGCTCAGCAGGCTACCTCGCCAACCACATGGCGCGGCTTTTCGCGCAGCGCCTGCACGAGCGCATCCGGCCCCTCGGCTTAGCCCCGGCGCAGTTCATGACGCTCTTGGAGCTGTGGGACGAGGACGGCCTCACCCAGCGCGACCTCGTCGACCGGCTGGACGTCGAGCAAGCAACGATGGCCAACACCCTGGCGCGCATGGAACGCGACGGGCTGATCGAGCGCCGCGCGCACGAAGCGGACGCACGGGCGAAGACCATCCACCTCACGAGACGTGCGCGCGACCTACGCGGGCCGGCCGAGGCGGCGGCGCGCGAAGTCAACGCGATGGCCATGGAAGGCATGGAGGCGGCGGAACGGGAGCGGTTCGTCGTGGCCATCGGCAAGGCGGTGGAAGGATTGAAGGTAGGGGCACAGACTGACCGGTAGGGCGCACCCACACAGAAGACCGGAGTGAACCCATTTCGTTGACTCGATTGGGTTGCCAGCAGATTTCGGCACGTCGTCGGGGGAAGCTCTAGAGGTATGCGAAACGTTGGGAGCGGCCATTCGTGCCCCACGCAGCATCAATCGCTTTGGGCTCGAAGCGGACGTCGCCCCCCACTCTATCCCGCCAGAAAACGCATCCCCATCCCCCGGGTCGTCCGTTGACGCGGCCCCCCAGTGTCCTCTTGCAACCCCGCTCCCAGACGGATGCCACCCACCTGCGCCTCGGGATCCATCCCCCCCGCCCATCACGACCACATCTTCGGCCGCGCATGAAAAAGGCGGCGCACGTGGCGCCGCCCTCTCGCTCGATCCGGTCCGATCAGTTGAAGGGATCGGTCTCTGCGTTGATGCGCATCGCGGCGTCCAGAAGCTCGGAGCCGACCACGTCGCGGAACTCGATCAGGATCGGAGCGAACGCGTCGCGCCATTTCTGAAGTTCGTCCGGAGAGAGCCGGATGACGATGCCGTCATCGTACAGGATCTCTTCGCGCGCCATCTGGTTGAGTTCGTAGGCGAAGCGGTTGCGCTCATGCGTGACCAGATCCGCCAGTTCGACGAATTCCCGCCGGGTCTGCGGATCGAGCCCGTCCAGAAAGCGCGTCGACGTCATGAACACGTAGCCGAGATAGGTGTGGTTCGTCTCGGTCACGGCCGCCTGATGCAGATAGAACTCCTTCGAGTAGATGTTCGACCACGTATTCTGCTGTCCCTGCACCTCGCCCGAGGCGAGCGCATCGTGGACGTCCTTGAAGGCGAGCTTCTTGGGCGTGATCCCCATCAGTTCGATCTGCCGGTTGATGATCGGCGTCGAGGCCTGCACCCGGAAGGTCCGTCCCGCACCGTCGTAAGGTCCTCTCAGCGGCACGTCGGCCGAGAGTTGACGCATCCCGTTCGACCAGAAGTTCAGGCCGTAGAACCCGTCATCCTCCAGTTCGGACAGCAGATGCCGGCGCGCGTCATCGGAGTTGAAGAACTCCATCGCGTGAAGCGGACCGTCGAACAGGAACGGGATCTCGAAGAGCTGGAAGCGCGGCGTGAACGGCGACAGCTTCGACATCGACGGCGCGGCGAAATGGACCTCGCCGGCCAGCATGGCTTCGAACAGTTCCGGACCATCCGTGTAGAGATCCGAATTGCCGAAGACCTCGACGCAATAGCGCCCGTCCATGCGCTCGTTGACCACCTCGGCGAACGAGGCCGCCGCCTCTCCTTTCGGGTGACCGCTGATCGCCGTGATATGCGAGAAGACGAGCCGTTCTTCGTTCGGATCGCACCCGGCTGGATCGGCGACCGCCGCCACGGGGGTCAGCGCGACCGAAGCGGCAAGGGCCAGGGACTTCATGTTCATGTCAGCACTCCTGTGCGGGGCGCGGCCGGGTTTCGGGCGGCCATGATCTGCGTTCGAATGTTCATGTCCGGGCCGCTCACGAGTCGGTCCCTGCCGCGATGTCCTGCACCCAGACCTCGACGCGGCGGTTGATGCGGCGTCCGTTGTCGGTCTCGTTGCAGCCCAGGGGCGATACCTCGCCGTAGCCGGCCGCCCGTGTCCGGACCCGCGACCGCAGGTCGGGGAAGCGCGACAAGACCACGTTGCGGACCGTCTCGGCGCGCTGCACCGACAGGGCCTGGTTCAGATCCGCCTTGCCGACCGAGTCGGTGAAGCCGACGAAGATCAGCTCCTTGTTGGCGAATTCGGGGCTCTGGAGCATCCGCCCCAGACGCATCACGTCCTGTTGCGACCGCGAGGTCAGGCGCGAAGAGCCCGTCTCGAAGCGGAACGTCGTCGTCAGACGGTCGGCGTTCAGCAGCAGCGAGACCATCTCGCGCATCGCGAAGACGTCCTCGGGCGTCTCGTTGGCCATGATCGAGGACGCCACCCGGAGGCCCTGCTCGTTGATCGAGATCTCGCCGATCTCCTGGTTCACGAAGCCGACCTTCTCGACGATGTCCTGACCGGCCTCGCTCTCGATGAAGCGCAGCATCTCGCGCGCGGTATCGGGCAGGCGGCGGTTGTCCTGGTAGAGGTACAGAAGCCGGGTGAGCGGGTATTCCTCCGTCTGGATGGTAAATTCGGAAGCCGGCGTCCGGATCCCGCAGACACCCTCGATCTCCAGCGAGGCCGCCTCGCCCACGTTGGCGAAGGACGTGAAGCCCAGACCGGCCGGGTCGCGTGCGACGGCCTTGGCCACCTCGGCGTCGGTGTCCATAACCTGGACATTCGCCGCCAGCGACAGCCCGTTGGGCCGCATCAGCAGACCGTCGAACACCTCGCGGGTGCCGGTGTCGTTGCCCCGGACATACAGGTTGATCGGGCCGGGCCGGCCGCCGAGTTCCCGCCAGTCGGTGATGACGCCGCCGAAGGCCAGCGCCGCGTTGATCTCGGTGATCGCGCGCACCGGGTTCTCCGGATGCGTCGCCAGCACGAGCCCGTCCAGCGCGATGACATGCTCCTGGCCTTCCTCGCGCAGCTCGCCGCGACCGGCTTCGGCGAAGCGGCGCGCCTCGCGGTTCCGGGCCGGACGCGACGCCAGCGCGAAGGTGGCCTCGTTGTCGTAGAGCGCGTCCAGACCGGCCCGCGTATCGGACGCGGTCACGAAGACGGTCTCGTCCTCCGTCGCACCCGAGAACAGGGCATAGGCCTTGGAATTCGCGTCGAGCGACAGGACCTGGCCACCGCTCTGCTCGCCCGAGAAGGCGGCCAGAAGGGACGGGAAAAGCTCATCCGCCAGAACGCGGGAACCGGCCACCCGGAAGCCCTGCAGAGCGGGGTTCGGACAGCCATCGCCCTCGCAATAGGCGAGGTCCTGACTGATGGTGACCTCGCCCAGTGCGGTCCGCAGCAGGTAGTTCCCGTCCTGCGTCGACAAGAGTTCGCCGCGCAGATGCGTGGCGCCGTCCTTGGATTGGAGTGTGACCATCTCTGCTGCCACAGGGGCCGCGAGGGCGGTCGAAAGCGTCAGCATCGCCGCGAGTTGGATTTTTCTGCGTTTGATCATGTGATCCGTGTCCCGTTCCCATAAATTCACTCGCGCGATACCGGTGCGCATCACAATTTCCCGTCCCGACCATTGGGTCGTCATACCGATGGCGGAGCAGATCACCGGAGAAAGGCGACAATTGTGCTCGAATACGGCGGATACTCGGTGATATCGGCGCCATTTGGCGGTGCCGGCCATTTCTCGCACCAAGGCATGCGGGCGCGAATGACCGTGCATCTTCGCTGGGACGAGGCGTCAGGCCGGGCGGGGCAACTCCGGCAAGATCACAGCCAGACGACCTCCGGCAGGAAGATATAGCCCGCGCCGTAGATCGTCTTGATGATCCGCGGGTCCTTCGGATCCTCGCCCAGCTTGGCGCGCAGGCGGCTGACGCGCACATCCATCGCACGGTCGAAGCTCTCGCCCGCCGCGCCGCCCAGCGCCTCCTGCATCTCGGCCCGCGTGATCAGGCGGCGCGGGCGGTCGAGGAACAGGCGCAGCACTTCGCCCTCGGCCTGGCTGAACGTCGCGGCCCCCTCTCCGCCGGTCAGGCTGTGGGCGTCGAAATCCACCTCCCACGCGGCGAACCGGGCGCGGTTTCGCGCCGCCGGAGACGGCTTGCGCAGGCGGGCGCGGATGCGGGCGACGATTTCTTCGGGGGCCACGGGTTTGACGACGTAATCGTCGGCGCCCAATTCCAGCCCCGCCACCCGGTCGGCCACGCCGCCGCGGCCCGAGACGATGATGATCGCCGCGCCGCCCTCCAGCGCGAGCCGCGAGACCACGGCCAGGCCATCGCGATCCGGCAGTGACAGATCGACGAGGCAGATATCGGGCATCCTGCGCTGCAGGGCCGCCTCGAAGGCGTCGGCCCGGCCGAAGGCCGCGACCTCCATCCCCGCGCCGCGCACCGCCTCCGACAGCGCCTCGCGCACGGCGGGGTCATCGTCGAGGATGGCGACCCGCGCGGTCATGGCAGCACCGCCGACAGCTTCTCGACCGAGAACGGCTTGCGGATCACAGGCCAGTCCGCCGCCGCTTCCCGCCAGAGCGGGGCGTCCGGCGGCAGCGATGTCATCAATGCGACGGGCAGACCCCGTGCCGCCGCCTCCCGAGCCAGGTCCAACCCGGATTCGGCGGTCCGCAGCATGATGTCCGACAGGACCAGCCCAAGCCCGTCGATATCCAGCAACCCCCGCGCCTCCTCCACGCCCGAAGCCTCCAGCACCGAATGGCCCGAGGCGACCAGCCGGTCGCGCGCCGCCTCGCGGATGTGGACCGCGTCCTCCACCAGCAGGACCAGCGTTGGCGGCAGGCCGGGCGGCGGCTGGCGCAACGGCAGCCGCAACGCGATCCGGGCGCCCCCGCGCTTGCCGTTCGACAGGGCCATGCGCCCGCCCGCCAGCTTGACCACGTCGTAGACCATGGACAGGCCCAGCCCGGTCCCGTCTTCTCCCTTCTCGGTGAAGAACGGCTCCACGCCCCGCGCCAAGGCCGCTTCGGAGAACCCCGGCCCGGTATCGGCGACCTCGATCTCGACCCAGGTGTCCCGGATCGGCCGCGCCGACAGCGTGATCGCACCGCCCTCGGGCATCGCGTCCCGGGCGTTCAGCACGAGGTTGAGCAAAGCGTCGCGCAACGCGTCCGGGTCCAGCAGAACCGGATCGTCCAACCCGTTGACCCGGCTCGACAGCGTGACCGACCGGGTCAGCGACGGCCCGGCCAGCGCCTCGACCTCTGCCAGGAGCGCCCTCAGATCCACGGCGCGGGGCGTCAGGTCGCGCGGCCCCGACAGGCCCGCGATCCGGTCCAGCAGACCCGCGCCGCGCGTCGCGGCCAGACGGATGGCATCCACCGCCTCTCCGGCCTCGCCGGGCAGTTCCATCCGGCCCAGCTTGTCCGACAGGCCGAGGATCGCCGTCAGCAGGTTGCCGAAATCGTGGGCCATGCCGCTGGTCAGTTGCGCCGCGACCTGACGGCCTGCCGCCTGCGCCAGCGCCGCACGGGCCTGCGCCTCCTGGGTGACGTCCATCGACAGGGCGTAGACGCCCACCACCTCGTCACCGTCCCGGTCCGGGGTGAAGCTGACGCGCAGGCGCCGCCCGGACGCCTCGTGCGTGACCTCGAAGGCATCCTCGTCCCCGCCCAGCGCGCGTTCCAGGTGGGGCCGAACGGCGGGCCAGATCGGCGCCAGCACGTCCTCCATCGCACGGCCCACGATATCGGGCCCCGCACCGGGCAGCACATCGCCCAGCCTGCGGTTCGAGAAGGTGTAGCGCCTGTCTCGCCCGACCCGCGCGATATGGGCGGGCAGCATCTCGGTGGTCAGCCGGATGCGCGCGGCCATCTCGGTCGCCTCGGTCCGGGCGATGTCGGCGATGGCGCGCGCCGCCTCCAGACGACGGTTGGCGGCGGCCAGTTCCTCCGCATGGGCCAGCACCTGATCCGACAGCACCTCCGAGCGCGCGCGCAAAAGCCGCTCCTGCGCCTTGATCGCGGTGATGTCGGTATAGACCGCCACCCAGCCCCCTTCGGGCAGCGGAGATCCCTCGACCGAGACGACCTGCCCGCTTGGTCGCGTCCGTTCCAGGTAATGCGGCTCGAAGGTGCGCGCTTGGGCCACGCGCTCGGCCACGGCGGCGTCGATATCGTCCACCTCGCCGTACTCGCCCCGCTCGGCGAGAAACCGGATCGTGTCGGCGAAGGCCGCGCCGGGACGCACCAGCCGGGGCGGCAGGTCGAACATGGCGGCGAACATGCGGTTCGAGACGGCCAGCCGCAGGTCGGCATCGTAGATCGACAGCCCCTGCCCGATCAGGTTCAGCCCCGCCCGCGTCAGCTCGGCCGTCTTCATCGCCGCCCTCCCCGCGCCCGATGCGGGCGACGTTAGACCAGCCGCGCCCCCGCCGGAAGCGGCCCCGCGCCCCTCCTCTCGGTAACAATTCGTTAGGATCCGGCAAAACCCCTGCAACGATCGCCGCCTACACACCCCCATAGCCCACGGCCTTTGGGAGGAGAGCCATGAGCGATCTCGCCACGATTCCGCAGTTCCTGGACCGGAACGCCCGCGACTTCGGCGCGTCCGCCGCCTATCGCGAGAAGGAATTCGGCATCTGGCAGGAATGGAGCTGGTCCGACGCCAAGGCCGAGATCGAAGAAATGGCAATGGGCCTGATCGACCTCGGCCTGGAGATCGGAGAGCACGTCGCCGTCATCGGCCGCAACCGCCCGCAGCTCTACATGGCCATGGTCGCCGCGCAATGCGCCGGTGGCATCCCCGTGCCGCTCTACCAGGACGCCGTCGGCGAAGAGATCGCCTACGTGCTGGGCCATTGCCACGCCAAGTTCGTCATCGCCGGCGACCAGGAGCAGGTGGACAAGGTGCTGGAGGTTCAGGACCGCATCACCGGCCTGCGCCACATGATCTATCTCGACGGACGCGGCCTGCGGAAATACGACCACGGCCACCTCTCGTCGATGGAGACGCTGCGCGAGCGTGGCCGCGGCGCCGACCGCGCCGAAATGGACCGTCGCCGCGCCCAGCAGACCGGCGCCACGACCTGCGTGATGCTCTATACGTCCGGGACCACGGGCAAGCCCAAGGGCGTGGTGCTGAGCCACGACAACATCGTCGCCACCTCCAAGGCATCGTCCGAATTCGACGGCCTGCGCCAGACCGACGAGGTGTTGGCCTACCTGCCGATGGCCTGGGTCGGCGATTTCATCTTCTCCATCGGTCAGGCCATGGTCACCGGCTTCACGGTCAACTGCCCGGAATCCGCCGACACGATCATGCACGACCTGCGCGAGATCGGGCCGACCTACTACTTCGCCCCGCCCCGCGTTTTCGAGGGCCAGCTCACCAACGTCATGATCCGGATGGAGGATGCGAGCGCCCTAAAGAAACGGATGTTCGACTACTTCATGAGCCACGCCAAGCGCGTCGGCCCCCGCCTGCTGGATGGCGAGCCTGTCGGCACGATGGACCGGCTCAAGTACCGCCTGGGGGAATTCCTGGTCTACGGGCCGCTCAAGAACACGCTGGGCCTCAGCCGCATCCGTGTGGGCTACACCGCCGGCGAGGCCATCGGGCCGGAGCTCTTCGACTTCTACCGCTCCATTGGGATCAACCTCAAACAGCTCTACGGCCAGACCGAGGCATCGGTCTTCATCACCCAGCAGAAAGACCACGAAGTCCGCTCGGACACGGTGGGCACCCCCACGCCGGGCGTCGAGATCCGCATCGACGACAACGGAGAGGTCTTCTACCGCTCGCCCGGCACCTTCCAGGAATACTACCAGAACCCCGAAAGCACGGCATCGACCAAGGACCCCGAGGGCTGGGTCGCGACCGGCGATGCGGGCTTCATCGAGCCCGATACCGGCCACCTGCGCATCATCGACCGCGCCAAGGACGTGGGCAAGCTGGCCTCGGGCGCGATGTTCGCGCCCAAATATGTCGAGAACAAGCTGAAGTTCTTCCCCGAGATCTACGAGGCCGTCGTCTTCGGCAATGGCCGCGACCGCTGCGTGGCCTTCGTCAACATCGACCTGACGGCGGTCGGCAACTGGGCCGAGCGCAACAACATCGCCTACGCCTCCTATCAGGAATTGTCGCAGCACCCCCGCGTGCTCGACACGATCCAGTCCCATGTCGAGGCCGTGAACGAGAGCGTGGCCGCCGACGAGATGCTGTCGGGCTGCCAGATCCACCGCTTCCTCGTGCTCCACAAGCAGCTGGATGCGGACGACGAAGAGATGACCCGCACCCAGAAGGTCAAGCGCCGCACCATCGAGGAGAAGTACGCCGACCTGATCGACGCGCTCTATGCCGGCAAGGACGAAATCTACACAGAGACCGAGGTCACCTACGAGGACGGCCGCAAGGGCAAGATCCGCGCCACGCTGGACCTGCGCGACGCGAAGGTCGTGCCGGTGGAAGCGAAGACCCTGGAGCAGGTCGTGGAGGCAGCGGAGTGACAACCGGCTTGCCAAAGATTGCCAACAAAGCCATCCTGACTTGGAAGGAGGCCGCAAATGGCAACGATGAACGTATCCCTGCCCGACGAGATGAAGGCCTTTGTCGACGAGCAAGCGGAAGGCCCGGACTATGCCGGTGCGAGCGACTATATCCGCGACCTGATCAGGCGCGATCGCGCCCGCCGTCAGGCGATCGCGGAAATCCGCGCTTTTGTTCAGGAAGGGATCGACAGCGGACCGGCGAAGCCATTCGACAGGGAGACTTTCCGCGCGCGTCTGCACGCGGAGCATGTCGAACGTGGGTGAGCGCTGGACGCTTACCCAGCGTGCCGAAGGTGACCTCGCGGACATATGGCGCTTTGGCGTGCGCAAATGGTCCATCGAACAGGCTGACCGCTACCAGGACGCTATCCTCGATGTTCTCGATATGCTGGGGCGGCATCCAGGCATCGCTCCCAGACGGGACCACCTGCTGCCGGGACTCCGCGCCTTTCCCCATGCGTCCCACGTCATCTTCTACCGGGCGACGGATCCCGATCGTGGCGGGATCGAAATCCTGCGTATCGGCCATGGTCGTCAGGATTGGAGCGCGCTCATTCGATAGAAGGGCGTCCCATGTCCCTTTGGGAGCCCTGCCATGCTAGACACCACCACCACCCCCGACGGTCGCACCATCGGCGATACCGTCCTCGACCTGCGCAACATCACGCTTCGCTTCGGGGGCGTGGAGGCGATCAAGGATATCTCGTTCGATATCCGCGAGGGCGAGATCCGCGCGATCATCGGGCCGAACGGCGCGGGCAAGTCCTCGATGCTCAACGTCATCTCCGGCTTCTACGTCCCGCAGGAGGGCGAGGTCTGGTTTCGCGGCGCCCCACGTCCGCAGATGAAGCCCTATCAGGTCGCCCGCCAAGGCATCGCTCGCACCTTCCAGAACATCGCACTCTTCGAGGGCATGTCGGTGCTCGACAACGTGATGACCGGACGGCTCAACGCGATGAAGGCCAACATCTTCCAGCAGGCCTTCTGGTGGGGGAAGGCCTCCAAGGAAGAAGAGGCCAACCGGGAATCCGTCGAGCGCGTCATTGACTTCCTCGAGATCCAGCACATCCGCAAGACGCCCGTGGGCCGCCTGCCCTACGGCCTCAAGAAGCGGGTCGAACTGGCCCGGGCGCTCGCCGCCGAGCCCAGCCTCCTGCTGCTGGACGAACCCATGGCCGGCATGAACGTCGAGGAGAAGGAGGACATGTCCCGCTTCATCCTCGACGTGAACGACGAGTTCGGCACGACCATCGCGCTCATCGAGCACGACATGGGCGTCGTCATGGATCTGTCGGACCGCGTCGTCGTGATGGATTACGGCCGCAAGATCGGCGACGGGACGCCCGCCGAGGTCCGCTCCAACCAGGACGTCATCGACGCCTATCTGGGGGTGTCGCATGACTGACGCCCCGGGGATCCCGGCAAAGGTTAACGGCCGCCCCGGTGCCGATTGTGCAGACGGGGGGTGCACAGGGGGTGCACAGGGGGTGCACAGCCAAAACGGCCCTTTCCGGAACTCCGTTAACGCCCGCCCGGTTGTCCTTTCGAATGGAAGGAGACCTGCATATGTCCGATCACGAGACCTGGCTGAAGAAGACCCTTGCCGAAATTCTGGGCGAGGATCGGGGCCTGCCCGACTACACGATCCAGCGGCTGAAGGGCTTCCGCCCCGAGGATCTGGACGAACTTCGGATCAACGAGAAGCAGGCGGTCTTCGACGCCTTCAAGCGGGTGGCGCACCAGTCGCGCGATGCCAGGGGGGCCGAGACGGCCGAGACCGGCTCGACCCGTCCACCGCTCGTGGACGGCGATATAGACTGGGGCCTGCGCGCGGCGAAAAGTGCCCTGGAAGCAATACCTTCCGGGGAGCGCTCGGAGAAAGCGAACGAGCTTCTGGCAGCCTGTACCTGCCCCGCGGCGACAGGTCCGAACCCCGGCATCGACGGCGGGAGCACGGCCTATCGGGACCCTCAGCCGGCCCTCGACAGAGACGTCGGATCGCCGGAAAAACCCTTGCCCTATTGATTGCGACGGCATCGTCGGCTTCGGCCGAGGATGCCACCTGGACGGCCTTCCGGACCTATTGCCTGGGTCCGATGGAGGCCGTGGCCCTGACCCACCCCACGGATCTGGTCGCCCTGTCCAATCAGAACGTCTTCGGCGTCACGCCCTATGCCGACGCGACCCTCGACTGGACGCTCTCGGTTTCGGGCAGTTCCGCCGAAACCGGCCATGTGAGCGGCGCACCAACCCGGTGTATCGTCGAGTCGCGAACGAATAGCGCACTGACGGCAAACGCCTTTCTTTTCTGGACCTCCCGGCCCGAGACCATCTCCCGGTACGAGACCGTGTCGGCCGAAGGCACGTCGCTGACCCTCCGGTCCACCACTTGGCGAGAGCCTCGGATGGAGGTCGAGATGACCCTGTCGGGCGCCGACGAGATTTCTCTGACCGCGCGGGAGACCGACCTTGAGAGTTGATCTCCTCTTCGGCGCAGCTCTCTGGGCGACGACCGCCGCCGGGCAGACCCCCACGCCCACGCCTAAGCCCGCGCTCTTCGAGGCGTTGGATCGTTGTATTGCCGCGATCGCGACCCGCAGTCTCGATCCGTTCGCCGGCTGGGGCAGCTACGCGCGTGGTCGATACGTGTCGAGCGACGCGACGGTCCTCGTGGGCCTCGGAACGCTTCGATACGAAGGCCAGCCGCTTGGCTACTGCATCGCAAGCTCCGGCCAGAGCGAGTCCGAAACCTGGACCGAGGATGTCGCTGCGCTGTTCGACGAAATCCAGATGCGTCTCGACACGGAAGTTTTCCGCCCCGTCGATGCGCGAGCGCCCGGCTTGCCGCCAAATCTTGGCCAACGGATCGTCGAGACCTTCGATGAAGCGGTCTTCGCGGTGTCCTGTTCCGCTGACGACCATCCCGGAGTCTTCGTGGACGTCCGATGGGCCGACGGTTTCACCACGACAGCGTTGCCGGCCGACATGCAAATCTGCAACCCGCGGGAGGACTAGGATGCCCGACCAACTTCTCTTCGCCACAGAAGTCGCCCTGAACGGGCTGATGGCGGGCGTGATGTATTCACTCGTCGCCCTCGGCTTCGTCCTGATCTTCAAAGCTTCGGGCATCTTCAACTACGCACAGGGCGTCATGGCGCTTTTTGCCGCGATGACGCTGGTGGGTATCCAGAACGGACAGGTGCCGTTCAGCCATCTGATCAACGCGATCTTCGGCACGGACATTCACTATTTCGGGTGGGAGGCGCCCGCGATCCTGGCCATCGCGCTGACGGTCGTTGTGATGATCGCGCTGGCCTGGGCGGTGAACCGTTTCATCTTCCGCCATCTCGTCAACCAGGAGCCGATCATCCTGTTCATGGCGACGATCGGGCTGGCCTATTTCCTGGAAGGCGTGGCCGACCTGATGTGGGGATCCGAGATCAAGACGCTGGACGTGGGCCTGCCGCAAGGCATCAACGAGACCATCGACTCGGTGACGTTCGAGATATTCGGCTACGGGTTCTTCATCGACAACCTGGACATCGTGGCGACCGTGATCGCGGCGCTCCTGGTGCTGGGGCTGGTGGCCTTCAGCCAGTATACCAAGCAGGGCCGTGCCTTGCGCGCCGTGGCCGATGACCACCAGGCGGCACTGTCGGTGGGCATATCGCTCAATTTCATCTGGGTGCTGGTCTGGTCCATCGCGGGCTTCGTGGCGCTGGTCGCAGGCATCATGTGGGGCGCCAAGTCGGGGGTGCAGTTCTCGCTCTCGCTGATCGCGCTCAAGGCGCTGCCGGTGCTGATGCTGGGCGGCTTCACCTCGATTCCGGGCGCCATCGTGGGCGGGCTGATCATCGGGGTGGGCGAGAAGCTGTTCGAGTTCGCCATCGGGCAACCCTTCCTGGGCGGCGCGACCGAGAACTGGTTCGCCTACGTGCTGGCGCTGCTCTTCCTGGTGTTCCGACCACAGGGCCTGTTCGGGGAGAAGATCATTGAGCGGGTTTGAGAGTATGGCGGATCGTTTCCTGCTCGCCGTTCAGATTTTGAGCTTCCTCGGCGCCCTGCTGATGCTGCTGACGATCTGGTTTCCGCCGTTTTCCCCTGAGGGCGGGTATACCTACACCTATCCCGACGGCACGGTTGCCACCCCTGTCGCCGAACCAGGCGATTGGTCACCGGGTTTGGGCGACGTGCTCGCCGGATTGGGATCCGCAATCTACCTGACCGCACTCGGAGCGATCCTGTTCTGCCTGCGCCGGATCGGCGCTCATCTTCGGGAGGCCGCCCAATGATCTACCGTGAAGCCGGAGACTTCAAAACCTCCTACGGCGCAGACAATCAGACCTTCCCGATCAAGTTCGACCGGCGCGGCTACTACGTCGTGTTGGCCCTCGCGGCGCTGCTGTTGCCCTTCATCGTCACCGACTATTGGGCCAACGCGCTGCTGGTGCCGTTTCTGATCTACGCCATCGCCGCGCTGGGGCTGAACATCCTGACGGGCTATTGCGGTCAGGTCAGCCTGGGCACGGGCGGTTTCATGGCGGTGGGCGCCTATTCGGCCTACAAGCTGATGACCGCCTTCCCCTGGATGGACATGATCACGATCACGATCCTGTCGGGCTTCATCACCGCGGCCGTCGGCGTCCTGTTCGGACTGCCCAGCTTGCGGATCAAGGGGTTCTATCTGGCGGTCGCCACGCTGGCCGCGCAGTTCTTCCTCGTATGGATGTTCAACAAGGTCTCGTGGTTCTACAACTACTCGGCCTCGGGCCAGATCAACGCGCCGGAGCGGACGCTGTTCGGCGTCATCGTCACAGGTCCGAACACGCAGGCCTGGGCGCAATACACGTTCTGCCTGTTCTTCGTGGTGATCCTGGCCTGGGTCGCGCGCAACCTGACACGCGGCTCTCTGGGGCGCCAATGGATGGCGATCCGCGACATGGACATCGCGGCCGAGATCATCGGGGTGAACCCGCTTCGCGCCAAGCTCAGCGCATTTGCTGTCAGTTCGTTCTTCGTCGGCGTCAGCGGATCGCTGTTCTTCACGATCTATCTCGGCGCCGTCGAGGTGGGCGAGGCGTTCGGCATCCAGAAATCGTTCCTCGTGCTCTTCATGATCATCATCGGGGGCCTGGGCAGCATCTTCGGCAGCTTCGCTGGCGCGGCATTCCTGGTGCTGCTGCCCGTCGTGCTGAAGGTTTTGGGCGTGGACCTCCTGGGCTGGCCCACCGACATCGTGGCGCATCTGAACCTCGTGATCGTGGGCGCGCTGATCGTCTTCTTCCTCGTGGTCGAGCCGCACGGATTGGCGCAGCTCTGGCGGCTGACGAAGGAGAAGCTGAGATTGTGGCCCTTCCCGCACTGACGGACGGCCATCACAGGGGGCGGGAGGCCCCCACATCGGACAACCAAAGGGAGGAACCACCGATGAAGAAGACCCTGACCACCCTCGCCGTGACGGCCCTGCTCGCGGGTCCGGCCGCGGCGGACCTCGTCATCCCGGACCTGAGCTACCGCACCGGCCCCTATGCCGCGGGCGGCATCCCGTTCTCAGACGGCTATCAGGACTACTTCGAGCTTCTGAATCAGCGTGACGGCGGCATCGGCGGAGAGATGGTCCGCGTCGTCGAATGCGAGACGGGCTACAACACAGAAAAGGGCGTCGAGTGCTACGAGAGCACCAAGGGCGAAGGCGCGCTGGTCTACCAGCCGCTTTCCACCGGCATCACCTATCAGCTGATCCCGAAGGCGGCCGCCGACGGCATCCCGCTTCACACGATGGGCTATGGCCGGACCTCGGCGCGCAATGGCGAAGTGTTCAACAACGTCTTCAACTACCCGGCCAACTACTGGGATGCGGCCTCGGTGGCGGTGAACTACCTGCTGGACGAGAATGGCGGCGATCTGTCGGGCAAGACGATCGCGCTGGTCTACCACAACTCCGCCTACGGCAAGGAGCCGATCCGCACGCTGGAGGCCCTGGCCGAGAAGCACGGCTTCGACCTGACGCAATTGGCGGTGGACCATCCCGGACAGGAGCAGAAGTCGCAGTGGCTGCAGATCCGGCGCGAGCGTCCCGACTACGTGCTGATGTGGGGCTGGGGCGTGATGAACCAGGTCGCTGTCCAGGAAGCCGCGAACGTCCGCTTTCCGATGGAGAACTTCATCGGCAACTGGTGGGCCGGAGCCGAGCATGACGTGACGCCCGCGGGCGATGCGGCGAACGGCTACAAGTCGCTGAACATGAACACCATCAACCCCGATGCGCCGGTCTTCGACGAGATCCGGGAGCATGTGGTCGATGCCGGTCTCGCGGCGGGCGACGGCTCGAACGTGGGCAACGTGCTCTATACCCGCGGCATGTACGCGGCGATGCTCGCGGCCGAGGCCATCCGCAAGGCGCAGGAGATCCACGGCACCGCGAACATCACGCCCGCGATGATGCGCGACGGCATGGCCGCTCTGGAGATGACCGAGGCGCGGATGGAAGAGCTGGGTTACCCGAATATCGGCCCCGTCTTCAGCGTTTCGTGCCAGAACCACGGCGGCTCGGGCCAAGGGCTCGTGCAGCAGTGGAACGCGTCTGAGCAGCGCTTCGAGCCGCTGACCGGCTTCATCGAGCCTGACCGCGAAGTCATCGATCCGCTGATCCAGGAAGATTCGATGGCTTACGCCGAAGAGAACGGCATCACGCCCGGCTGCGCCGACAGCTGAGGCCGACAAGACCCGGCCGGGGCGGCACTGCCGCCTCGGGCACCCACCCCCCGCGCCCCGACCGCACGAGAGGACCAAGATGCTCGATACCGCGACCCAACCGGACCCGACCGAAGAGCCGTCGACCGAAGAGGCTCTGCTGGCCGTCAACAATATCGAGGTCATCTACAACCACGTCATTCTCGTGCTGAAGGGCGTCAGCCTGAACGTACCCAAGGGCGGCATCACCGCGTTGCTGGGCGGGAACGGGGCGGGCAAGACCACGACGCTGAAGGCGATCTCGAACCTGTTGCGAAGCGAGAGGGGCGAGGTCACCAAGGGGTCGATCCTCTACCACGGAGAGCGGATCCAGGATCTGACGCCCGCCGATCTGGTCAGCCGCGGCGTCATACAGGTCATGGAAGGTCGCCACTGCTTCGAGCACCTGACCGTCGAGGAAAACCTGCTGACCGGCGCCTATACCCGCCGCGACGGCGGCAAATCCGTCAAGGACGACCTGGAGATGGTCTATTCCTATTTCCCTCGCCTGAAAGAGCGTCGCAGCTCGCAGGCGGGCTACACCTCGGGCGGCGAACAACAGATGTGCGCCATCGGCCGCGCGTTGATGTCCCGCCCCGAAACGATCCTGCTGGACGAGCCGTCGATGGGACTTGCCCCGCAATTGGTCGAGCAGATCTTCGACATCGTGAAGCGCCTGAACGAGGAACAGGGCGTGACCTTCCTCCTGGCCGAACAGAACACCAACGTCGCGCTGCGCTTCGCCCATTACGGCTACATCCTCGAATCCGGACGCGTCGTGATGGACGGGGCCGCGGCAGACCTGCGCGAGAACCCGGATGTGAAGGAATTCTATCTCGGCATGTCCGAAGAAGGCCGGAAGTCGTTCCGCGACGTCCGCAGCTATCGCCGCCGGAAGCGGTGGCTCTCGTGACGGCGGCCGCACGCCACAAGCCATGATCGCAACCGGAACCCCCGATGGGCCGTTGGGCCGGAAAGCTCCGGAGGTCCCATGCTGAAGACCCTTGCCCTGCGCGCCGGCGCGCGCGTCGAAGGCCTGCTTGAAAAGATCGGCGACCGCGACGACAGCGCGCCTGTCCTCGACCCCTATATCGGCTATGCGACGCCGGACGGTTGGGTGCTGCGCGCGCGCGTCCTGTCACATCTGCGCAGGGCCGAACCGGTTCCCGAGCAGTCGCGTTGGACGAACCTGCGGCAGATGACCAACCTCTTCATTACCGACGAGGTCTCCGGCGTGACGGTCGAGGCGGCCGGTGTCGTTGGGACCAGCGATGCCGAGGGCTACGTCACGATGACGGTTCCCGCCCAGCCCGCCGACGGAGCCTGGGCTGACGTGACGATGAAGATCGCGGGCACCGGAGACGCCGCCGCGGAAGCCGATTGCCCGGTCCGGCTCTACGGCGCCGAAGCCCGGCACATCGTGATATCGGACGTGGACGACACGATGATCGTGACGGGCGCGCACAACCTCGCGACGAACCTCTGGACGACCTTCACCGGGTCGGCCCTGACCCGAAAGGTCTATCCCGACGCCGTCCGCCTGATGGAGCGTCTCGCCCCAGGCGGACCGGTCTTCTATGTCTCGTCCAGTCCGTGGAACCTGCACGCCTTCCTGGAGACCCTGCTTTTCGCGCGGTCGGGCCTGCCGCGCGGTCCGATGTTCCTGCGCGACCTCGGCCTGACCGAAGACGGCGTCGGGCAGAGCCATCTGGGCCACAAGGGCGCGGCCATCGACACGATACTGGCAGCCGTTCCTGAACTGCCTGTCTACCTTCTGGGCGATACCGGCCAGAAAGACAGCGCAGTCTACCTGGAAGCCGCGCGCCGTCATCCGGGACGCATCGCCGGCGTAGGCCTGCGCGAGCCGGCCGAGGGCGTCTCTGGCGACGACGCGGATCAGATCGCCGCGCTGGAAGCCTTGGGCATCCCGGTCTGGCACGGACAATTCTTCGACGGCGCCGCAGAGCATTGGGGGACGGATGAGCCATTACGACGATCTTGAAACGCGGTCGCAGGACGAACGTGAGGCCGCGCAGCTTGCAGAGCTCAAGAAGCAACTGGCCCAGGTCGAGGCCGCGCCCGGAAGCTGCCTTGCCCCCGGATCGCTTGGCTCTCTGGCCGAGCTCTCGACTCTGCCGGTCCTGCGCAAGTCGCAACTGGGGGAATGGCAAGCGGCGCAGCGCCCCTTCGGCGGCATCCGGGTCTCGAACGTCGCGCAGATCTTCCAGTCGCCTGGCCCGATCTACGAGCCGGGCGGCGTGTCGCGCGACTGGTGGCGCATGGGCCGCTTCCTGCATGCTTGCGGCATCGGCACCAGCGACATCGTGCAGAACTGTTTCGGCTACCACCTGACCCCGGCAGGCCACATCTTCGAGAACGGCGCGCGCGCCGTCGGTGCGGTCGTGATCCCCGCCGGAACAGGCCAGACCGACCTGCAGGTCCGCGCCGCCGCCGATCTGGGCTCGACGGCCTATGCAGGGACGCCCGACTACCTGAAGGTGATCCTCGACCGGGCCGAGGAGATGGGAGAGAGCCTGTCCTTCACCAGGGCCGCTGTCGGCGGCGGTGCGCTCTTTCCTTCGCTGCGTCAGGAATACGCGGATCGCGGTATCACCTGCCTGCAATCCTACGCCACGGCCGATCTTGGAAACATCGCCTACGAGGCGCCAAATCCTGGCGATCCCACGGCCCCGCCGGAAGGGATGATCATCGACGAGGGCGTCATCGTGGAAATCGTTCGTCCGGGCACTGGCGATCCCGTGCCGGAAGGCGAAGTGGGCGAGGTGGTCGTCACGTCGCTCAACCCCGACTATCCGCTGATCCGCTTCGCCACCGGCGATCTGTCGGCCATCCTGTCCGGCCGATCCCCCTGCGGGCGCACCAACTCCCGGATCAAGGGCTGGATGGGCCGCGCGGACCAGACGACCAAGATCAAGGGCATGTTCGTCCGCCCGGAACAGGTGGCCGACCTGGTCGCCCGGCACCCGGAAATCCGCCGCGCCCGCGTCGTCGCCGACCGCGAAGGAGAACAGGACGTCATGATCGTCCAGGTCGAGGCCGATGGCGGCCACGAAGGATCCTGGGCTGAAAGCGTGAGCGCGGTGCTCAAGCTGCGCGGCAAGATCGAGCGGGTCAGCAGCCTCCCCAATGACGGTCTGGTGATCGAGGATCGGCGCGACTACGGCTGAACGCGGGGCCGCGCGTCAGCCGGAAAGCTGGCGCGAGATGTCGAGGAACTGCTCGAAGATCGCCTCGTCGTCCAGACGCAGGAAGTCGGGCACCTCGATCTCCGTGATCGCTTCGAAGCTGTCCATGGACTCGCGCACGAGGCTCGCGACCCCGGCGGCGCTGTCGATGGTCCGCAGCGTGTTGATCGCCGCATCGCTGGTCTCGGCAGATGCGGCCAGCGCGTCGGCAATGCGGTCGCGCCGGTCCCGAAGCATCACCTCGTAGGCATCGACCACGTCCAGAATGCGGCGCTGCACTTGGGCATTGCCCTCGTAGACCTCCCGGTTCCCCTCGTCCTGAGCGTCGGCGATGCGGCCCTCGGTCTCGGACAGGAGCGCCTGGGCATCCTCCCGGATGGCTGAAAGACGCGGCAACCAGACCTCGTCATAGGCCGCTTCATGGCGCACGAGCATACGGGAATAGAGCAGGCGGGTGACGGCGACGACGCCATAATAGTCCTGCATCACCTCCGGCGAGAGGTCCTCCTCCAGAAGCGCGCGCAGTTGCCGCTCGACCTCGATCAGCGTGCCGACGACCACCATGGCCTCGACCGTCGCCCCACCGTTCACGGGGTAGAGCAACGCCCTCGCCTCCGCCTCGCTGAGTTCGATGCCGTGCAGTGTGGCCAGATCCTCTCGGAAAGCGGACAGGGTGCGGCTCCGGGCGGATTTGAGCGCCGCGATATCGGCTTCGGCCTGCTTGAGCCGCGTCGCTACGTCCTGCGCCGAGCCGCGCGCCGTCTCGCGCATCAGCAGCCGGTCGAGCACGCCCAGTTCCGCGTCCGTCGCAATCCGGCGCTGAAACAGCAGATCCGCGCGTGTCTTCTCGGCGGCGAGCAGGCCGTCCTCTATTTCGCGGACCCGTTCGGCGTAGCGATCGTGGGTGTCGGGCGCGATCAGGTCCAAGGCCCGGTCGAGCGCAGCCTCCAGATCCTCGCGATGATCCTCCTCATCGTCTCCGAACAGGAAGCCGCCCTGCGGATCCGACATGCCCCGGATCGCATCGCGCATCTCACCTTGGTCTTCGAGCAATTGCCTGACGAGCTTGGACGCCGTGGCTGGCGTCTCAGCGGCAAGAACAGGTGTTGCGGCGACGAAGAGCGACAGGAGGAGGGGACGGATCATGAAACCTGAGATGCTTTTGGCAGGACCCTAGGATATGGGGTGCCGCCTGCATCTCCCAAGGGGATCAGCCCCTAAGCTCTCCACCTGTGGCTTTCGTGACCTTCTCGACGACCTTGGCGGCAACAGCCTCGATCTCCTTGTCGGTGAGCGTCGCTTCGCGCGGCTGAAGGCGCACGCTGATGGCGATGCTCTTGCGGCCCTCGCCCAGATTGCCGCCCACGAACTCGTCGAAAACGCGCACGTCGTCGATCAGCGTCTTGTCCGCCCCCCGGGCCGCCATCACGACCTTTTGGGCTTCGACCCCTGCGTCGAGGACGAAGGCGAAGTCTCGTTCCACCGCCTGCAAGTCGGACATTTGCAGCGCACCACGATTGGTGCCGGCCGCCTTTGGGAAGGGGATTTCCGCTGGCCAGATCGTGAATCCCACAGCTGGCCCCCTGACATCCAGCGCCCTGAGGATGCGGGGATGCACCTCTCCGAAGACGGCGAGCGTCTTCTTCGGCCCCAGCCCGATACGTCCGGACCGGCCAGGATGCCAGCAATCCGCCGCGCCGCGCATGACCTGCGCCCCTGCCGGGGCGCCGAGCGCGGCCAACACCGCTTCGGCATCCGCCTTCGCATCGAACACGTCCGGCGCCCGCCGTGTGCCGTGCAGATCCCGCGGCCCCGGACCGACCAGCAGGCCCGTTGCAAGAAGGTGCTGTTCCCCCGGCTCTCCGCCATGGAAGGCCGCGCCGACTTCGAAGAGCGCGATCTGCTCGACACCCCGAGCCTGATTGCGTGCGGCGGCCTGCAACAGACCGGGCAACAGCGCGGGGCGCATATGGCTCATCTCGCTGGAAATGGGGTTCTCCAGCCGCAGCGGTTCGATCTCGTCCGCGAACAAGGCTGCCGAAGCCGCATCGATGAAGCTGTATGTCACACATTCGTCGTAGCCGAGCGCGGCGAGTGTCCGCCGTGCCGTTCTCTCGCGCATCTGCATCGGTGTCAGCACCGGGCGGAGCACCTGTGCCGGACGCGTCATCGGCTTGCCCTGCAACTTCGTCAGGGACGCGATGCGCGCGACCTCCTCGACGAGATCGGCCTCGCCCTGCACGTCGCCGCGCCATGACGGGACGGCCGCGCTCAGCGAAGGGGCCTCTCCGCTGACCTCGAAGCCCAGCGCGGTCAGGGTCGCGCGTTGCTCGTCAGCCGGAATGGACATTCCGACGAGGCTTTCGACGCGATCGGTGTTCAATTCGTAGCTGCGAGCGGTCTCCGGTACTGCGCCAGCGACCACCATGTGCGACGGTTCGCCACCCGCATGGTCGAGGATCATGCGCACCGCGTGGTCCAGCCCGTTCGGCGTGAAGGCCGGATCGACGCCGCGTTCGAACCGATACCGGGCATCGGAATTGATCTTGAGCGCGCGGCCCGTCGTCGCGATCTGGACCGGGTCCCAGTAGGCGCTTTCCACCAGGACGTTGACCGTCTGCTCCGTGACTCCCGAATGGGCGCCCCCCATGATGCCGGCAATGCTTTCGACGCCGTTCGCATCCGAGATGGCGATCGCGCCGCCGGGCAGGCTGTAGGCCTTCTCGTCCAGCGCGGTGATCGTCTCGCCGCCTGCCGCGCGGTGAACGCGCAGATGCCCCGCCACGACATCTGCATCGAAGACATGGAGCGGCCGGTTCAGGTCGTGCGTGAACCAGTTGGTCACGTCGACGAGAAAGCTGATCGGGCGCAGGCCGATCGCGCGAAGCTGGGCCTGAAGCCAGTCCGGCGACGGGCCATTCTTCACACCGCGGATCATGCGCAGACAGAAGACGGGGCAGCCGTCCCGAGTGTCGTCGTCGATGGTGACCGCGACGGGGCTGTCAAAACGGCCTTCGATTTTGGGCGTATCGAGCGGACGAAGCCTGCCGAGACCACGGGCTGCAAGGTCGCGGGCAATCCCGCGAACACCCAACGCGTCGCCCCGGTTCGGGGTGATGGCGATCTCGATGACCGGGTCGACCTTTGCGGGATCGTTCTGTGCCAGCCAGTCGACGAAGCGCTGGCCCACTTCCCCGGATTGCAGTTCAATGATGCCGTCGTGCTCGTCCGACAGCTCCATCTCGCGCTCGGAGGCCATCATGCCATGGCTTTCGATGCCGCGGATCTTGCCGACCTGGATCGTGGTGTCGATGCCGGGGACGTAGGTGCCCGGCTTGGCGACGACGACGGTGATTCCGGCTCGGGCGTTGGGCGCGCCGCAGATGATCTGGGTGACCCCGTCGTCCGTCTCGACCTTGCAGACCTTCAGTCGGTCGGCATCCGGGTGCTTTTCCGCTTCCAGCACCTTGCCGATCGTGAAGTCGGCGAGACGGGCGGCGCGATCCTCCACGTCTTCGACTTCGAGACCCAGGTCGGTCAGCGTCTCGACGATCTCATCGACCGATGCCTCGGTTTCGAGATGGCGCTTCAGCCAGGACAGGGTGAACTTCATCGAACGGTCTCCGCGCCGCTTGGTCGGTGCGGGCGGGGGATAGCGTGGATGACTGGCAGGGGAAAGGCGCTGGATCACCCGCGTTCGCGCAAGGGTCGGTTCACGGTGAGGGCATGGCGACGAGGACGGCCCAGGTCTTTGGAGTTACCAGAACGTCTGCTCTGAAATCCCGCAGTCGGCCGGGTCAACGCGCGCCTATCCGGCTTGCCTGATGTCCTCGGGGGATTGCGCGTCCTCCTCGGTCTCAAGCGCTTTCTTCGTCGAGCCTATAAGCTCTGCCGACCGCATGGCGAGACGCCGGACCTCGTCGGCGATCACCATGAAGGCCCGGCCGGTATCGCCACCGGCCCGCGCGGCTTCGACGGAGGCATTCAGCGAGATCAGTTTGATCATGCGACCGATCCGCTCCATCTCAGTGAAGGTGCGGTCGAGCATTTCCGCCCTGCCCCGCAACTCGGCCACCTTCTCGGCGCGGCCCGCCGCTTCGTCGATCAGGACCTGGTTCATGAGCTTGTAGATCGCAGGCAGGACCGCGAACCGGGTCTTACGGATCAAAGCGATGGCACTTGGCGCAGACTTCGATGCCCGGTCCGCCGACCCGTTCGACAGATCGTCGGCGAAGGCGATCACGGTCCGGAACGCATCGGGCTCACATGTGGACAGCCTTGTCTTGAGAGCGCCGATCAGGGTCTTCTGTGCCAACACCTCGAACGAGGCGACACAGCGTTCGATTTCCTTTAGCGCCTCTTCGGCGGCGTCCCCGTCCGGCTGGGTCGCGACGATCAATGCCATCGCGCCGATCGTGACCGAGTCGCCGCGGCACCGCCCCATCATCGAGACCGGATCGAGCGACGCGCTGAGGTCACGCGGCGTTGCGAGGTCCTGAATGAATTTTCTGTACATCGGCAGTCACCCGGACGGAGATCACCTCGCCCGACTACCCAAATCGCGTTTCCAAGCCGTTAAGCCGTCAACCGGCGTGACGTGTCGGGGCCTGTAGCGCGCCGAAACCGTAGTGCCTGAGCCAGCGCAGGTCGCTATCGAAGAAGGCGCGCAGGTCCGGAATGCCGTATTTCAGCATCGCGATCCGGTCGATGCCCATGCCGAACGCGAAACCCTGCCATTGCGAGGGGTCGATCCCGCCAGCTTTAAGGACCTTGGGATGCATCATGCCCGAACCGAGGATCTCCAGCCAGTCGTCACCCTCGCCCAGCCTTAGGGTCCCCCCCTCCCAGGAGCAGCGGATGTCCACCTCGGCGGACGGCTCGGTGAAGGGGAAATGCGAAGCGCGAAAGCGCAGCTCGATCCCGTCGACCTCGAAGAAGGCGCGGCAGAACTCTTCCAGACACCATTTCAGGTTGGCCATCGAGATGACGCGGTCGATGGCCATGCCTTCGACCTGGTGGAACATGGGGGTGTGCGTCTGATCGTAGTCGGCACGGTAGACGCGACCCGGACAGATGACGCGGAGCGGAGCGCCCCGCTCTTCCATCGCGCGGATCTGCACCGGCGAGGTATGGGTCCGCAGGACATGGGGCGGCCGGTCGTCGCCCTCGGCACGCGCCATGTAGAAGGTGTCCATCTCCGCGCGCGCGGGATGGTGGCCCGGAATGTTGAGCGCGTCGAAATTGTACCAGTCGGTCTCGATCTGCGGGCCTTCGGCGACGCTGAAACCCATATCGGCAAAGATCGCCGTCACCTCTTCCGTCACCTGGCTCACCGGATGGATCGTGCCTTGACGCCGCGGCCGTGTGGGCAGCGTGACGTCCAACCATTCCTCGGCCAGACGCGCTTCGAGTGCGGCGTCTTCCAGGCTGGCCTTGCGGGCAGCGATCGCTGCGTTGATCTCGTCCTTCAGCGCGTTCAGCCGGGGGCCTTCGACCTGACGCTCCTCGGGCGTCATCTTCCCCAACCCCCGCATCAGGAGCGCGACCTCGCCTTTCTTGCCCACCGCCTCCAGTCGGACAGCCTCGAGGCCCGCCTCGTCACCAGCCTCCTTGATACGGCCAAGGTACTTTTCGCGCAGATCGTCCATCCGGCCCTCCGGCTGTTGCCGGGGCGGGGTATCGCGGCACGACGAGGCGCGCAACAGGAACGCTTGACACATGCAGGGCGCGGCCCCGACGCTCCAGGCAGGGAGGAATGAACATGACCGGACTTCAGGAGATCGCGGATCGTGCCGTGGCCGACGCGGCCGTGCCCTTCACCGTCATCGTGGCGGCAAACGGCGATGGGATCCTCGCGTCGGCCCATGCCGGCGATGCGGCCGAAGGGCGACCCGCCGACGAGGATACGGCGTTCCGCATCTTTTCGATGACAAAGCTGGTCGGATCGCTGGCCGCGATGATGCTGATCGACCGTGGCAAACTGTCAATGGACACAGAGGTCGCCTCGATCCTGCCGGACTGGGACACATTACAGGTGCTGGATGGCTGGGACGGGGATACGCCGCGCCTGCGTGCGCCCCGGACGGCCGCGACGGTGAGGCACCTGGCAACGCACCGGTCGGGTCTCGAATACGAGTTCTGGAATGGCGAAATGGCCCGCTACCTCGAGGCCACGGAGACGCCGTCGATCCTGGCAGGCACGCGCGCGGCAATGAACTATCCGCTCATGTTCGATCCGGGCGAGCGCTGGGGCTATGGACCGTCGATCGACTGGCTGGGCCTGTTGGTCGAAGCGGTGGACGGCCGCCGCATCGACGCCTTTTGCCGAGAGGAGATCTTTGCGCCGCTTGGCATGTCGGACACCGCCTTCGAGCCCGATGGCATGGAGGACCGGCTCGCCGACGTCCGCATTCGAGGCGAGGACGGCGCTTTCGGTCCCTTCGATCTGGCCCCGCCTCCGGGGCCTGAGGTCTATGGCATGGGGCATTGCCTGTACTCGACGGCGCCCGACTACATGCGCCTGTTGCGTATGATGCTGCGCGGAGGCGAGTTGGATGGCGCGCGTATCCTGTCCGAAGAGGCGGTGGATCAGCTCTTTGCGGACCAGATGGAAGGGCACGCCTTCGAACGCATGGAGACGGTCGCCCCCCCGATCACCGACAGCTTCGACCCGTTTCCGGGTGCGGCAGGTCATGGGTTCGCGGGCCTGCTGAATCGGTCGGATATCGACGGCAAACGGCGGGCTGGGACGCTATCCTGGGCGGGGGTCCTGAACACCCATTGGTTCTGCGACCGGACGGCGGATCTGGCGGCGGTGATCATGACGCAGACACTGCCCTTCGTGGAGCCACGCTACATGGACTTGTACGACGCGGTCGAGCGCGCACTCTACGCCGACAGAGAGGCTGCCGCAGCCTAGACGGGCATACGGGACGGGACCCCTACTGCCCGGCGATGCGCGCGGCGAGCGCCTCTCCGATCAATCGGCTGCCCTCGGGAGACGGATGCGTCAGATCCCGGTCGTAAAGATCTGTCCGGGCTGGATCGATCACGTTGCCCGCATCGAGAAAGATCAGCCCCGGATCACGCGCGGCGAGGCGCGAGAGACGCTCGTTCATGACCGTGAAATGCGGCTGGCACGGGGTGAACCCGGTCGGGCTCGCCTCTGCGCCATCGTAATAGCCGACGAAGACGGCCCGGCTGCCGGTGTCCCGGATCCGTGCGATGAGGTCCGGGATCACGCCCGTCAGATCGGGTCCGATCAACTGGTCGCGTGCCGGGATCGCCGCATCCTCGCGGCAGACCGGCCGCAGGTCGTTCCCGCCGCCGTCGAGGATGACCCATGCCCATCGCCCGGCATTCGCCTCCCATTGGCGCTGGATGTCGAGGCCGATCGCCGTTCGGGACGGCCGATCCTCGATCAGCCGCGCGCCGGAAACCGTTGCGTCCCGAAGCGGCAATCCCAGTCGGGCCGCAGCTACGTCCGGGATCCCGTTATCCCCGTTCCAGGCGAGGATACTGTCGCCGATGGCGAGCATTCCGTCTTCCCGCGCCGGACCGGAGGCCGAGCAGGCGGCAAGCGCCAGAAGGATGACGAGCAGGCGCATGAAGATCCCCTCTGTGGATACGAACGGTCCGCCGCCCGAGAGTGCACGGTCGGAAAGCCTGATCTAGGAGGTTTCGCGACGCAGTCTATTCCGCCGGCTCGGTCAAATGAGCTTGTGGGGCGCGGGTCTTCCGCCAGCGGGCGGAGAAGGGATAGAGGAATTGCCGCCAGTAGCCGCGCGGAACCGTGTCACCGACGACGCCGTAGGTTTCGGGCCATCTCTTATCCGCGAGGTGATGCGTCCCGAAGAACCAGTCGTAGATCGGGAAATGCGAGGCATAGTTGATGTCGATGGCCTCCCGCTCGGATCCGTGATGCCAATGGTGGATCGCGTGGAAGTTCCACAGGAAAGGAAAGGTGTGGAACGCGCGGTGGACCCAGTATTGCACGAAGTCGGTCGCCAGCATGATCAGGACGACCTGCACCCAGAACGGCAGCCCCCCATAGTGTCTCGGATGCTGTCCAGGGTCACGTTGGCGTTCACCCAGTTCGACGGGGCAAGCGTGACGAAGTTGAAGACCTGCACCATCATTGAACTGACGAGGTAGTAGAACCTGTCCTCCTGCCATTCGGCCCGGAAGACCGTCTGGTCGCCACGGGCCGGGAACACACGTTCGAGCGGCACGAAGAGGAAGCCGACCACGAGGACGTTCAGGACGAAGTAATCGAGGCCGAAATAGAACGGCACCGCCGTGCCACCTTGCGGCTCGTCGGTTGCCATCAGCGATGCGACGACCGAGACGCCCAGCGCCGTCCAGGCCAGCGTCCGCTGGCGGCTCAGGATCAGCGAAACAAGCGACAGTGCGTAGGCCGAGAGCAGCACGACACGCAGCGCCAGAAGGGTCAGCCCGCCATCGTGCAGAACGGCGATCTCGGCCTAGCTGAAGGTCTCCGGTAACCACCGGATCACCACCAGGAGCAAGCCAGCGAGGGCGGCAAGGAGGGCCAGGCTGCCCGAAAGCCACCCACTTCCGAAGGGCCGCGCCTCGCGCGGGGTCTCAAGCTGGGTCATCAGGGCGCGCAAGAAGGACATGACGTCGCTCCGTCGTCTCTAGCGGCGCGAGAGTGCCTTGGAATGCGGGAGCCGCGAAGGCGCCACGGAAACGCATTCGAGGTGCGTTGCATCTGGGACGCACGGGGGACGAGAGCGGCAGGAGAGGGACGGGAGAGGGCGGCAGCTTCGAGCCCATTTTGAGTGATGCCGCGTCTTGAGCTAATGTCCATTTCAGATCTTCCCGAAGATACTCAATGGTACGTGGGCGGTTTTTTTAAGTAGCTGTTCGCGCATAGAAGATTGACGTTTTCTTTAGTAGGATTAGCGCCTAATGTTCTGGCTGATGTCCACGGTGGCGGGAGCCTGCATATGATCTGTGACTTTGTTTGGAACGAGTACGAACTCCTCTATTTGACATACGAGAGCTTCAATCAACAGTCTCTCACTCTCAAGAGCTGGTCGGTGACGGTCGGTCTTGCAGCGATCATAGCTGCGTATATTGAAAAAGCTGGCCGATTTGGTCGAGTTGCAATCGTCGCCGCAGCACTGTCCGCAATACCATTTTGGGTTATAGACGCATTGTGGAAAAGCTACCAAACAGCATTTTTGGGCCGCCTAAAAATCCTTGAGGGCATCAAAAATTGTTCGGAAATGTTGGAGCATAGCCTAGGAATCGTATCCGATTGGAACCTTGCTCATCATTGGCTTGACTGGGTCGCAATGTTGTACATGCCCAACGTCGCCTTACCTCATGTATTCGTATTAGTCTTCGGATTGTATTTGGCATGGAGGCATCCTCCACATTCGGCATAGCGACCATTGGCAACATCGTCACAAAGGTCCGCTTCGTCCCGCAGAGCCGTCTACCGGCCAGCACCCGTCCGGATAGCCGAACGCTCCGACGTAATCCCGCGAGACGAAAAAAGGGCCGCCCCAGTCGGGACGGCCCCTGACTTGGCAACGAAAGACGCTCAGGCGGCAGCCTTGGCCTGCTCGACGATGGCGCCGAACGCTTCCGGCTCGTGCACGGCGAGGTCGGCGAGGACCTTACGGTCCACCTCGATACCGGCCTTCGCGAGCAGGTTGATGAAGCGCGAATAGGTCATCTCGGCGTCGTGGGCGCGCACGGCGGCGTTGATGCGCTGGATCCAGAGCGAGCGGAACTGGCGCTTGCGGTTCTTGCGGTCGCGGGTGGCGTACTGGTTGGCCTTGTCCACCGCCTGCGTGGCGGTACGGAAGGCGCGGGACCGGCGGCCGTAATAGCCCTTGGCCTGATCCAGAACCTTCTTGTGACGGCGATGGGTGACCTTCCCGGAGGTAACGCGGCTCATGTCATATCCTCCTGATCAGCGGTCGTAGGGCATGAAGCCCTTGACGATCTTGGCGTCGGGCTTGGACAGGGTGGTCATGCCGCGGGCATCGCGGATGAACTTGTTCGTGCGCTTGATCATGCCGTGGCGCTTGCCGGCCTGACCGGCGAGGACCTTCCCGGAGGCGGTCACCTTGAACCGCTTCTTGGCAGACGACTTCGTCTTCATCTTGGGCATTTCATGTCTCCTTTCACGCGACCTCAGGCATCCCAATCGCCCAGGTCGCGGCTGTTCGAGCGCGCCCAATAGCGGCCCGCGCACGCCTTGGCAAGCGGATGACGACGGGAGGGGCGTCAGCCCATCAGCGCGTCGCGCGCGCAATCATCTCGATGAAGGCGACCGGCACGATCCGCCAGGTCAGGCTGCGTTCCGCCTCCCAGACCCAAAAGGCCATTCCGGCGCCGACGAACGTGGCGAAAAGGCCCGACTTCGAGACCCGTCCCTCCGCCCAACCGGATGCCAGCGCCGCGAAGCCGAGCCCGCCCACCACCGTCGCCAGCACGACGATCAAGGCAAGATCGGGAACCGGCGGCAGGGCGAAATCGGGGAGCTCCGGCAGCGCCGCCCACCAGGCCCCGATCCGGGCCCAGACGGCAGCGGCCGTCTCCAAGTCAGTCGCCCTCGGCGCCGAAGATCAACCGTTCGTCGCAGGGCGCGACCCGCAGGATGTTGGTGGAACCCGCCACGTTGAACGGGATCCCCGCCGTGACGACGACCTGATCCTCCGACCCGGCAAAGCCCGACGCCTTGGCGGCGCGGACGGCGGACACGACGGCGAACTTGAACCGCTCGACCGGCTGGGTCAGCACCGAATGGACGCCCCAGGACAAGACGATGCGACGGGCGGTCTCGGTGACCGGGGTCAGGGTTATGATCGGAACGCGCGGGCGTTCGCGGCTGACTTTCAACGCGGTCGAGCCAGAATGCGAGAAAACACAGATCGCCTTGATGTCTGCCGTCTCGGCGATCTCGCGGGCGGCGGCGACGATGCCGTCCGCCGTGGTGGAGCGCTCGGCATGACGGCTCGCTTCGATGATCTCGCGGTAGGTGGTGTCGCCCTCGACCTGTTCGGCCACGGCGTTCATCGTCTGAACCGCCTCGATCGGATATTGACCCGCCGCCGACTCGGCCGACAGCATGACCGCATCCGCGCCCTCGTAGATGGCGGTCGCGACGTCCGAGACTTCGGCCCGGGTGGGCATCGGGCTCTCGATCATCGACTCCAGCATCTGCGTCGCGACGATGACCGGCTTGGCGGCGGCGCGGCACTTGCGGGTCAGGCGCTTCTGGATCGGTGGGACGGCCTGCACAGGGCATTCCACACCCAGATCGCCGCGCGCCACCATGATCCCGTCGGAGACGGCGAGGATCGCGTCGAAGGCATCCACCGCCGCAGGCTTCTCGATCTTCGAGAGGATCGCGGCCCGTCCACGCGCCAGCTCTCGCGCCTCTTCGACATCCGAGGGGCGCTGCACGAAG
Source organism: Jannaschia aquimarina (assembly GCF_000877395.1). GTDB lineage: Bacteria > Pseudomonadota > Alphaproteobacteria > Rhodobacterales > Rhodobacteraceae > Jannaschia > Jannaschia aquimarina. Next base: position 53,972 of record NZ_JYFE01000051.1, read on the forward strand.
CTGAGCGCCAGCCAGTCGACGCCCAGCTCGCACACGAACTCCAGGTCCTTGCGGTCCTTTTCGGAGAGCGCCGCGACGGGCAGCACCACGTCCGGCACATTCACGCCCTTGCGGTTCGAGATCGTGCCGCCGGTGATCACCGTGCAATCCGCGAAGTCCGGCCCGCAGGCATCGACCCGCAGCCGCAGCTTGCCGTCGTTCACCAGTAGCGTCGCGCCCGCCTCGAGCGCCTCGAAGATCTCCTTGTGGGGAAGTTGGACCCGTGTCTCGTCGCCCGGCGCGTCGTCCAGGTCGAACCGGAACTTCTGCCCGTCCTCGATCTCGGCGAAATCGTCCTCGAAGGTTCCGCAGCGCAGCTTGGGCCCCTGCAAGTCGGCCAGGATCGCGATCGGCCGGCCGGTATCGCGTTCGATGTCGCGGATGATGTTGTGACGCGCGCGGATTTCGTCGTGCCCCCCGTGGGACATGTTGAGCCGAAAGACATCGGCGCCCGCCTCGAACAACTTGCGGACGACGTCGTAATCGTCTGAGGCCGGGCCAAGAGTGGCGACGATCTTCACGTTGCGGTGGCGTCTCATGAGGCGTTCCCGTTTGCGCTATCGGTCCGCGCGCTTGTGCCCTCATAGGGGATGCGAGGCAAGCCGCCCCGTCGGCAAAGACGCAGTCGGTGGTTCGTGCGGGACGATGATGGTCGCGCGTGCTTTCCACTGACTGCGGACCGCGCTAACCGGTGGGTCGATGGACGGACCCTCATTTCATTTGATCGAACCCGACGCCCCGGGCGGCTGGATCTTGACCTGCGACCACGCGACCAATCGCGTGCCTCCTTCGGTGAACGGCGGCGATCTGGGCCTGCCCGCCTCCGAGATGGCGCGGCACATCGCGTGGGACGTGGGTGCCGCCGGCGTGACCCGGCACCTGGCGAGATTGTTGGACAGCCCGGCGATCCTGTCTGACTTCAGCCGTCTGGTGATCGACCCGAACCGGGGCGAGGACGACCCGACGCTGATCATGCGGCTCTATGATGGGACGATCATCCCCGCCAACCGGACCGTCGATGTGGACGAGCGCGCGCGCCGCCTCGACGCGTTCCACAGACCGTACCATCGGGCACTCGGCGACCTGCTGGCCTCGCGTCCCGACGGGGCGATCTGTTCGGTCCACTCCTTCACGCGACAGTTCAGGAACCGCCCGCCGCGCCCGTGGCAGGTCGGCGTTCTGTTCGCGTCCGACCGCCGTCTATCAGACCCGCTGATCGCCAGCCTTCAGGGGGATCCGGATCTGTGCGTGGGTGTAAATCAGCCCTACTCGGGCAACCTGCCGGGGGATGCGCTTGATCGCCATGCGGTCAGCCGGGGGCGGCTTCACGTATTGATCGAACTGCGCAACGACCTCATCTCGGACGAAGAGGGGCAGCGCGCGTGGGCCGAACGTCTGGCCCCTCACCTTCAGGCAGCGCTCGCCGCGCAAGACGGAGACTAGAGATGGACGACGCCACCCGCACCGAGATCGAGGCCGCCGCCTTCCGCCGCCTGCGCCAGCATCTGCTGGAAGATCGCCCCGACGCCCAGAATATCGACCTGATGAATCTCGCCGGCTTCTGCCGGAACTGCCTCAGCCGCTGGTCCCAGGAAGCGGCCGCGGAACGCGGGATCGAGTGGTCCAAGGAAGAGGCCCGCGAATGGTTCTACGGTGAACCCTTCGATCAATGGCGCGCCAAGCACCAGAAAGAGGCGACGTCCGAACAGAAGGCGGCCTTCGAGAAGAGCTTCGCCGAGAACGTGGGCAAGGGGTGAAGCGCCCGGACCCGCTTGCCGTGATCAGGTCCGTGGCTTCGTGATCAGGCCCTTGGCTTCCTGAGGGCGTCCCTGCGCGGGCTCATCGCTTGCGACACGCTTGCATTGAGCCGGCTCAATGTGCGGACGAAGGCTTCGATCGAGTACCCGAAGACGAAGGCGACGAGGTAGATGATGGGGCTGCCCGTGCCCCCTTGGAGCCCAGTCGCGTTGGACGGAACGAGCAGCATCGAAAGCGTCATCGCGGCGAGACCCGCAAAGCATGTCCGGAGGATCGTGTAGCCACGACCCAGCGGAGCGACGCCCGGCGTCAGGACGCGCCAGATCGCGTAGACGATGGACCCGAGCATCCCGTAGAGGATCGGCAGGTACCAGCGATGCACATCATCGAGACGGCGCAGGAGTTCCGAGCGCCAGTTCGCGATCTGATGGAGGCTTTGGACATAGGTCGTCGGACGGACAAACGGGCCCGACCGCCGTCCGGCCTGGTACATCGTGTACTCCCGGAAGACCATCATCACGTCGATATATTCGTCGAACCGGGCTCCGCTATTGGCGAGATCGTCGAAACGCGCGGTAATCTCCGCATAGACCTCCTGAATGTTCCGCTGCGAAGCAAGCTGCCCGGTTGCCGCGGGGGCGCATGTCTCGACCCAATTTACCAATCCGGCAAGGCGGCCTTCCGGCGCAAGGATCATGCCGGTGCGCGCGACCATCTCGGTTGCGGGGCTCTCCTCCGGAGCTTCGCTCTCGATCGTGCGGCAGGCCAGCCGGTGGAACGTCGCCAGCCAAGATTTGAAGGTCCAGAGATCGTGGAGATGCTCGTTGAGGTTATGCTCAAGCGTTCGTTCGAGCGTGTAGTGTGACTCGAGACGCTTCAGAACATCGACGAACATGCGCTGAGGTTCCGGATCCAGTCGGAAGGACGCCTCGCGCGCACCGTCGCTCTGGAAGAAGCTGCGCAGTTCGACGAGGCGCATGAGCTCGCTTTCGTGTTCGAACTCGACGAAATCCTCGGCTTCTTCCAGCAACAGATCTGTCCGAGCAGACCAGCTTGAATACTCCCATATGCTCAGCATCAGACCGATGCCGATCACCGCGAGGAGCGCCCCCGTGACGATCGAGCTGCTCTTGCGCGTCGGCGCCCACCCCTTGAGAACCTCGCGCAACGTAATGCCGTCGACGAGGGTTCGCGCTTTCCCGTACGCCTTTCGGAAGGTCAGCTTCAGCGCCAGGATTTCGTCCGCCGTGGGCGAGTGATCCGCCGTATGGAAGGGTTGGAGCGCGCGGACGAGATCCTCCAACTCCTGATCCGCTTCCTCGTAAAGAAGCTGATCGCAGAGATACTCGGCCTCTTTCACGAGTTGGTGCAGGGCGTCGTCGCCCGTATCGCAGACCTTTGTGCCGGACGCTGTCATTGCCCCACTCCCTGTCTCGGCCCGTCGGATGTCTGGCATTCGCAGACCGCGCCGTATGTCGCCGGCACAGTGGGCCAGCACCACTTGCCGTCGGGCAAGAGACAGGATCCGGCCGGGGCCTGCTGAGCGACGGCCGGTGCGGAAAGGGCAACGAGCAGCACAACGACGGCCATCGCTGTCTTCGAGGTCGGGCAAGTCATGGCGAGCCCCCTAAATGATAGATGTCCCGGAATGCTTCCCCGGCGTAAACTTTTAGCCAAGTCCCGGATATTGGGGTAAACCTTACTTTACATGTCGCAAATTACCGGAGACGGCCCTAGGTCTGGAGGGAAGGAGATGCCAATGCGCCTCGCTCTCGTCCCGATTCTGGCCGGGCTTCTGCTGGCCTGCACGGCCACGCCGCAACTGGCACAGGAGCCGCTGTCCGGGCCCCGTGCCAATGTGGCGCGCGCGCTCCCGTTCTACGGCTTCGGCGATGTGGACGTGGAGCGATTGAGCAACAATCAGGTGATGCAGATCTATTCCCTGATCCATTCCGAACGCAGCCAAGGCGATATCCGGCAGCTCATTCGCTCGACCATCGAGCCGGGCCTCTTGCAGCGTGGCGTCGACCGACTCCGCGACCGCCTTTAGGGAGTATCCGAGATGATCCGCACTATCCTCGTCGTCCTCGCCACCGCCCTTGTCAGTCCCGCCTGGGCGGAGCCGAATTCGCAACTCGTGGCATCGGTCCAGCAACGTCTCGACCGCCTTGGCTTCGACGGGGTGGATGCGCGACAACTCTCGACCCGACAGATCGCCGCCCTGCACATGCGCCTGCAGGGGCCGACTTTCGGGGGTTTCGGGTTCAACGACCGCTGGATGAAGAAGCGCCGTGAGGTGAAGGCCATCCTACGGTGGGAAGAGGAAGGCCGCCCCAGCTACTGAGCGCCGACCCGCCTCTAGAGGGCCTTGGCGCGCGCCTCGTCCAGATAAATCTCGCGCAGCCGTCCGGCGATCCGGCCAGGCTGGCCGTCCCCGACCGCCTTTCCGCCGATCGACGTCACCGGCATTACGAAGGTCGAGGCGGAGGTGACGAAGGCCTCGTCGGCCGACTGAGCCTCCTCGACCGTGAAGGCGCGTTCCTCGACCTTCATCTGCGCTTCCCGCGCCAGTCTGAGGACGGCCGCGCGGGTGATGCCGTGCAGGATCTCGTTGCCGAGTTGGCGCGTCACGATCGTGTTGCCTTTGACGATATAGGCGTTGTTCGACGTCCCTTCGGTGATCGTGCCGCCCGGCTCATGCATCCAGGCGTCGTCGTGACCAGCGCGCTTGGCGGCCATCTTGGCCATCGACGGATACAGCAACTGCACCGTCTTGATGTCGCGCCGGCCCCAGCGCAGATCGGGCTGGAGATCGACGCTCAAACCCTTCTCCGGCGCCTTCGCCAAACCGGGTTTGGCCTGCGTGAAAAGAACGACGGTCTGTTCCGTCTCCTCGGCGGGATAGGCGAAATCCCGGTCGGCGGCGCCACGGGTCACCTGCAGATAGACAAGTCCCTCGTCGATATCGTTTTCAGCGACCAGCCGATGATGCACCTCCAGAAGCGCATCGCGCGTCATCGGCATCGGCATGTCCAACTCGCGCAGTGATCGCTCCAACCGGGCGGCGTGGCCGTCGAAATCGACCAGCTTGCCGTCCAGCACGGTCGTGACCTCGTAGACGCCGTCCGCGAACAGAAAACCCCGGTCGAAGATCGACACGCGGCCCTCGCTCTCCGGAAGGTAGTCGCCGTTCACGTAGACTGTTCGCATGGTCCCGCCCTCTTCAGGATACGGGGCCGTCTTGGGATGCAGGGGCGGCGCGGTCAAGCGCCGGGCGTCACTGGACCTCGATCAGGCCGGCAGAGGCCGGCAACAGCCGCACATAATCCACCGGGGCCTCATTCCGCGGAGCCGTCGCGCGTTTGAACGCATAGCGCATCACATCGTCCCGAACCTCGGCCGCGACGATGAGGGCGGTCCTGATCACGCGTGGCCCCTCGTGGATCTCGATATGGCCGCGCAGTTTCGGCGCCACGTCCAGCGCGATCTCGATTCCGTCGTCGTCCATGGATCGGATGGGATACCATATGTCGCCGACCTGCACGCGCAGGCGCCGCCCATGCCGGTGCGCGGCTTTTCTGGCAGCCTCCAGCCCCATGCGGATTTCGGGAGAGATGTAAGCAGCTTCAGTCATGAAAATACCCGGCATGGAGGCAGCCGCCCCTGGCGATTCGGGGGCACCATGCAACCGGAACGTTACCGCTTCATGACCGGTTCCCCGAGTCCTTTTCATTTGTTCACGGAAGACGCCGGCTCTGTGGCGGGGCGGGGGCGGACCCTATGAAATCCCCGTTGTCCCACCTACCTTTCGCCCATGGTTCCGTCGCCGGATGCATTCGTCCCCGCTTTCACTTCCGCCTGGATGGTGCGGGACGGGCGCGCACTGGCCGCGCTCTTCGCCGAAGACGCGGACTTCGTGAATGTCGTCGGTATCTGGTGGGAGGATCGGAACGCCATCGAGCGGGCCCACTCCTACGCCCTGACCAGCTTCTTCGCAGAAACGCGACTGGCCGCCGGTCGCGTCAAGATCCGCGATCTGGGGGGCGTCGCCGTGATCCACGCCCGCATGGCTTTATCGGGTCAACGCGCACCAGATGGGGGGCGGGCCCAGACCCGCACGACGATCCTGTCCTTCGTCCTGGAACGCCGAGCGAACGGTTGGACCTGCATCTCCGCCCAGAACACCGACGTGGTCCCCGGCACAGAGACCCAGGTGGCACAAGGCGGGGGGCTGCGCGCCGAGGATTACCGGTGAGCGGGCTGCGGTGCGGGTCCTTATCGCATCTCCTCGTCCCCGCCACTCGGACGCGACGCCGCCTAGCGCTTGACCAGGCTCCACTGCGTGACCGGCATCAACGGACGCCAGCCGCGATAGCGGCCCACCGGCTCTGCACGGGCGACGCCGAGCTTCACGAGGTCGCCGCCGTGACGGGCATGGAGCGCCAGAAGCGTCGCCTCGCTCTCGAGCGTCACAGCATTCGCGACCAGCCGGCCAAGAGGGCGAAGGGCGGACAGGGCGGCTCCGGCCACTTCTTCTGACAGGCCGCCACCGATGAAGACGGCATCGGGCGGATCGAGATCTTCCAGCGCTTCCGGAACCTTGCCGTCCCTGCGGTCGAGGCGGGGCGCGCCGAGGGCCAGCGCGTTCTCGGCGGCCATGGCGCGGCGGTCAGCGCGGGGCTCTATGCCGATGGCGCGGGCCGAGCGGGCGGCGCGCATCCGTTCGATCGCGACCGAGCCGCAGCCCGTTCCGATATCCCACAGAAGCGCCCCGCGCATGGGCATCAGCTTGGCCAACGTCGCGGCGCGAACCTCCCGCTTGGTCATGGTACCGTCGGATCGGAAGAGGTCGTCGGCGAGGCCCGGAACCCTTGGCAGCAACGCCGCATCGGGCGCGGCGCGGCATTCGACGGCGAGGGTGTTGAAGGCCGGAACGGTGTGATCCCAGCTGGCCGCGATGCCGTCGAAGCGCGCTTCGTCCGGGCCGTCCATGTTGGCAAGGACCGTCATCGGGCTGTCGCCGAAACCGCGATCGGTCAGAAATCTCGCAATCTTTTCCGGCGTTTCGGATCCGGTGGTCAGGATCAGAAGACGGGCGTCGGGCTGGATGAAGGCGATCATCTGCTCGACCGGGCGGCCATGGACCGTGAGCGTTTCGAGATCCGCCATGGACCATCCCATTCGGGCCGAGGCGAGTTGAAAGGCCGAGAGCTGCGGATGGTAGGCGATCTGTGCCGGAGGGATGGCCCGGCCGATCCGGGCGCCCACCGAGAACCAGAGCGGATCGCCCGTCGCGAGGACGACAACCCTTTGTCCGCGCAGCGATTTCAACTGGTCTATCAAAGCGTCGAACGGGCCGGGCCAAGAGAGACGGCGAGCCGTCACGGCATCTGACAGATGCTCATGGCGGTCGCCGCCGACGATGATTTCGGCGCTCTCGACGATGGCGCGGGCGGCCGGGCTGAGACCCGCCATTCCGTCCTCTCCGATGCCGACGATATGGAGCCAGACGTCAGACACCCGGACACCCAGAACGCGTTAAACTTTGCCCCGATCGGCGGAAATCCGCTGTGCACCCCCTGTGCACCCCCCGTGCACCCCCCGTCTGCACACGCGGCACCCTCGTGGTGGCCGGGGCTTCGCCCGTTCGCAGGCGGATCGCTCCGCCGGAGCGATCCCGGGGAGCCTGCTGGTCCCCCCGTGCACCCCCGGTCTCCACAAACGGTGCAGCGGAGAGAAGCGACCATTCAGCGGGGAGGCGGACCGGTCGGCGTGGCGGCAGGGGGCGGAGGGGGCTCTGCCCCCGCTCCCTCCGGTCGCACCCCCGGAGTATTTTTGCCGAGAAGAAGCCAGGGACCTTTCGCCGGCCCGAAGGCGGCGGTCGAGGGGAGCGGACATCATTGCATCCCCCCGGCAGCAAGGAGGGCCAAGGCATTCACGGCCGCGCTGGCCATGGCGCTGCCGCCCTTTCGTCCGCGCAAGGCAAGGAAGGGGGCGCGTGGGCGCTCGGCCAGTTCGGCCTTGGCCTCGGCGGCGCCCACGAAACCCACCGGGAAGGCGAGGATGGCGGCGGGGGGCGGCGCGCCCTCGTCGATCCGCTCCATCAGGCGGAAGAGGGCGGTCGGATCTTCGCCGATGGCGCAGATCGCGCCGCCCGTGTCCCAGAGATCGACGGCTGCCGCGGATGGCGTGATCGCCGCCTTTGCGGCGCGGGCCGCCACGGACGGGTCGGCGGCGACACAGAGAACCCGTGCGCCTTCGGGCAGCAGGTTGCGGGCGATGCCGGAGGCGACCGTCGGACTGTCGGCATAGACCGGGGCGCCGGTGCGCAGAGCGTCCACGGCGCGGGCCGACACATCGGGCGAAAAGGCGAGGCGGTCGGCGACCTCCACCATGCCGCAGGCCTGGATCACGCGTACCGCGATCTCGGCGATGTCCGGGGGAAAGCGGGCGAGGTTTGCCTCGGCCCGAACGAGGGCCAGGCTGGCCGCCAAGATCGCGGCGGGGTCGCGGTCATACGGCCGCATTCAGGGCGCCTTTCGGGGGCGGAGCGGGCATGTACAAAAATCGAGGTCCGCAATCCGGTCGGCCCCATTGTCCGATGCGGTGTGGCGCCGGAAGGGGAGCCGGTGGTCGCTCCCGTGCAGGCGGCCGGGACCGGTGGCGATGCGGGCGACCCGAAGCCGCCGCCCGAGCGGCGGACGGCTTGGCAGCGTAGCAAGCGCGGATGCGAGTGCTGCGGACCGGAAGGCCGGGCAGGCGACGAAACGAGCCCCCTCCCCTGAGCGCGCGTCTGGGTCTGTCTCGTGATCCGTAGTCTGCATATCGGCCCCCGGGTCGCGCGGCGGCCCCTCCGAAAGTATCCCGCGCGCAGGGCCGCGTCGGTCCGTCCGGTCCGCCAATCCGGCCCGTCGCCGGGCATCCTCAACACAGGCGTAGCGGCGGGGCGGTGGCGGCGCAACGGGGGCGGGCG
>NZ_JYFE01000052.1 GCF_000877395.1 Jannaschia aquimarina
GCGCGGGGCGGCGCCCACGCGCACGCGGCGGGGAACGATGCGGCGCGGGGCCGGTGTCTCGGCGGCGGATGTGTCGGGGTCGATATCCCCCGCGGGGGCCGCTTGTCCGGTCGCCTCGCCGGGCTGCCCGCTGATCCCGGCCATCAGAGCGTCCGAGAAGGCGGCAGCACCGCTGGCGGTCCAGCCCTCGGCATCGGCCTTTCCGGATCGCAGCGCCTGAAGCAGGCTGACCGGATACATGCCCGCGAACAGCCCGGCCGTTTCGGCGGCCAGACGGTTCAGGACGCGCTTCTTGTCCCGCTCCGTGACCAGCTTGTCGAAGCGTGTCACCAGAAGGAGCGAGCGCTGCCGGACCGTATCGGGCACCATGTCCCACGCGGCGGCCTCGGACTGGCGCCAGGCCTGCGTCGCATGGGTGCACCAGAGCACCATGTCGACCTCGTCGAGCATCCGTTCCCAGACGTCGCTGTCCATGTTCGGGTCGGAGATCCCCGGGAAGTCGATCAGGTCGCAGAATCTCAGGATCTCGGCCTGGAACGGCAGCCGGATGCAGCGCGTCGTCTCGACCGGAGCGGTTTCGAGCGCGTCGAGCGTGATCGGTTCTTCGTGCCCCTGGACATCGCAGCGGACCGGGGTCCCGTCGCCATGGACGATCCAGACCGGCGACAGGCGCGTGGCGGTGACCCGTTCGGGCAGGGGCCGCGCGCCCAGCAGCAGGTTGGACAGGGTGGACTTGCCCGCAGAGAATTCGCCCATGATGGCGACGCGGGGCTTGCGGGTCGTGGCCTCGGCCGGCGCGGGCGCCGGGGTGCCTTCCTCCTCGAACGGGGTCATGTCGCTCATGCGCGCTCTCCTTCGAAGGCGTCTTCGTCGATGCCCAGCTCTTCGAAGAGCATCTCGAAGAGCATCTCGCGCTCTTCCTGGGCGGTGATGCCGAAGAGGCCGTGAAGCTCCTCGATCGAGATGTCTGCCTTGGCGCCGATATCGGCCAGAACGTCGCGCTGCTCTGCGATGAACTCTTCCAGGCGACCCATGGCCAGGCCGCGGATCTCGTCGGCCTGCTTGACCTTCAGCTCGTCGACCATCGGGGCGGTTTCGGCCTCGATCAGCGCACGGAAATCCTTGGCGAAGGCCCGGTAGCCGCGGCGCTTGCCCCACCAGCCCTTCCACCAGGACGTCTTGACGTCCAGCGCGATGGTCTGGGCCAGCGTCACCGGCGGGGGAATGTCCGGCATGTCGGGTGCGGCCACTGCGAAGTTGGTGGCCTCCACGTCGAAGATGTGGCCGTAGATGTCGGTGAGTTGCCGCGCGGCCAGCTTGAAAGCGGTGGTGCCGGTCTTGGTGACGTTGCGGCGCATCACCTGGTGGGCGGATCGCATCAGCACCCGCAGGCCATCGGGCGAATAGGACCAGACGGATCCTTCGCCATGCTCTTCGAGATGACCCAGCAGGGAGTCGAGCGCGCGCTCGACGAAACGCTCGTGCACCTGATCGACCCGTTCTGCGAACTTGGCGAAGTCGGCGGCGAGGCCATCCTGCAGGTGCTCGCGCGTCGTGCGGGCGACCTGATCGAACATCTTCGTAGCCTCTTCGTCGGACACGCGCTTGAGCTGCGCGCCCTCACCAGACCGAAGCGTGACGATCTGCGATGAAGCCCGCAGGCCCGCGACGTAGTTGGCCGCCCGCGCACGGATGCTGTCGAGCATTTGCGCCCAGGGTCCGGCAGCGAGGCGCTCGCCCACGGCGGAGTAGAGTTCCGGCAGGCCGGACAATTGCCAGACCATGCCGTCCGGGCCCATCGTGGCCGCGCCGCCGCCCAGCTTGTGAGCCGCATAGGCGTGCAGGGCGTTGGCGGAATCCTCGGGCAGATCGTCGAGCGTTCCGTTCAGAACGGCATTCGCCCAGTAGGCGCTGCCGAAGACGATCTGCGGATCGGACGGGCCGTCATTCGCCGACAGGGTATCTATCAGGCTGGCGCGGATCTCGGCGACCTGGGTCACCGGGTCGGCCAACTCGTCGATCCGGTTGACGAAGATGACGACCTCGCGGGACTTCATGTTCGAGATCAGGCGGATCAGGCCCATATCCGTTGACGACAGCGCCTGGTGCGCCGAGAGTACCACCACGCAGGTGCGCGAGTCGCGCAGCGCGCGAATAGTGATCTGCTCGCGCATCATGAAGGTGTCATTGACGCCCGGCGTATCCCGGATGGTCAGCGGCACCGGCAGCGAGGCGTCTTCCAGCCAGAGATCGGCCGAGCGGGTGATGTCAGCGAATTGACCCTGTTTCTCGGCTTGCGACAGCTCATCGAAATCGTCGCCCATGCAGACGTAGCGCTTGATGAGCGCGTCGTCGAAACGGGCGTAGTCATGGGTCTGGCCCAGCATCAGCTCGAAGCGCTTGCCCAGACGTTCGCGCGTCTTCTCGCGCATCTGCTCGACCTGCGCGCGCAGCTTCTCGGCTTCCGCCTCGGCGCCGGTCCGGCCGGCGAGTTCTCCGATGCGGCCGCCGCCTTTTACCAGCCGGTCCCATTCGTCGGCGTCGAAGAAGCGGAAAGCGGCGCGCGGCGCCTCGTCGGGCAGCTTGACGCCCATATGCAGCGACGTGACGACCGAGGTCCATGGGTTCACGTCAGCGGGCAGTAGGTCCGGCGTCGCGGTCATCGCGTTGACCAGCGTCGTCTTGCCCGACTTGATCTGGCCGATCATCGTGATCGACGGGGCGCAGGCCCGCAACTCGTGAATCAGCTGGTCGATCTTGCGCGCGATGCGGTCCCCGCCGATCGCCTGGATGTCGAGCAGGACCTCGACCATCGACTCGCGGTCGGCGTGGAAGGAGTGAAACGCTTCGAGACCCCTGTCAGGCAACGTCTTGCGGGAGGGGCTCGCCGCAATTTCGTCCGCCTGGGTCTCGTTGATGCGCGACATTTCCATGGGGTACGCTTCCTCAATGTTCTTATCGGCGATCCTTTTTCCCGGCCGCCGTCACCAATCGGAGGTAAGGGGCCAGATTGTCGGTGCCGTGACCCGAGATGGGTCAAATTAAGACAAGATTTCAGCACATGGTCGCGACACTCAGGCCGCGACGGCCAGATCGTCGTCCAGCGCACGACGCAATTGCAGGAGCAGTGCGAGCGCATCGCCAGCGCCGGTCTCCTCGCCCTCCAGACGGATCAGCTGCACCACATCGGCCGCGTCCTGCGCGAAGTTGGCGCGAGGGGACAGTTCGGGTGCTTCGTCGGCGGCTTCGTCGAGGTGATCGGCCAGCCACGTCGCCTCGGAGACGGCCCGCCGGGTCAGCGCGGCGGCGTCGGGCTCGGCCTCTGCCGCTAATTCCGATCCGACCCTGGCCAGACGGGCGGCGGCCACCTCGATCGCCTCCCGCGCAGCGCCGGTCAAGGGCACGGGCGGCGGCGGGGCCTTCGGTGCGGTCGCGACCTTCGGAGCCGGTTCGGCTATGGGCTCCGGCTCTGCGGCGGGCTCGGCATCCGGTGCGGGCGCGGGTTCCGGGCTCGCGGCCACAGGCGACGGGTCGGGTTTGGACGGCGCAGCAACGGTCGCCGGTTCGGTGACAGGATCCGAACCGGCCGGCTCTGCAGCCGGTTTCGCGTCTCCGATCCGGGCGAGGGCGGCGGCGACCGGGTCCGACGACGTGTCCTCGGCCGGTTTGGTCGGTTCGGCCTTCGTCTGGGCGGCAGCAGGGTCGATACCGTTGCGGATCAGCAGGACGTCGGCCTGATCCAGCACCGCCTGGCGGCCCCGGTCGATAATGCGCCGCACGGCCTGAACCAGATCCGCGCCGCCTGCCGCGCGCAGGAGCTTGGTATCGGTGGTCCCGTCGGCATGGCGGGCCAAGGCGGCGCGCGCGGCATCCAGCATCACGATGCGGTCGAACAGATGGCCCGACGACTCGGACAGGCGTTCGAACGAGCCCTCGGGTGTGCGCAGCCGGTCCCGGTGGGTCAGCGCAAGCACGGCGTTGACCTGGAGCCGCTCCGGCATCTTTTCCCAGACGTCGCGTTCCAGAGGCTCCCAGGCGCGGGTGCACCAGATGGCGACGTCGTTCTCGGCGGCGGCCCAAGCCGCGGCCCGATGCTGCGCCGTCGGGTCCAGCGTCGCGGTGACCTCGGTCAGGGTGAGGCGCTTGAGCGAGGGCAGGTCGCGCGTCATCTCGATGAGCGCGGCGCCTTTGGTCAGTCCGATCAGAGAGACGCCCGGAGGATGGGTCTCGCGCCGGCCATCCGCATGGGTGACAGTCGAGCTGCCGTCCCCATGGACGAGACGCAGGGTCGGCCAGCGGCTGCCGGCCGGCAGATCGGGAATGACAGGGGCGCCGAGCATCGTGTCGACCACGCGGCTCTTGCCGCTGCCGGGCAAGCCCATCACGGCCACCCGCACCGGCATGTCCAACCGATTGAGCAAGGCCTTCGCGGTATCGCGTGTATCGGCCGGCAGCGCGCCCGTCTCGAGCGCGCGGGCCAGTGCATCCCGCGTGGCCTGCGCCGCCGCTTCCTTCGCTTTCGCCTTGCCCCCTGCCATGGATCAGCCCTCCGCCGCCTTCTTGGGTTCCGGTTCGACCTCCGCCTCGGCCGCGGCAGACTCTTCGGTCTCTTCCGGCGCCGCTGCCGCCTGTTCGTCCTCGACGGGGGTTTCCGCCCCGTCTTCGGGCAGGGCACCGCCTGGCAGCACGGCCAGACGGGTCGAGGGCAGGCGGTCCTCTTCGACGTAATCCGTCGGCTTGGGCACGATCTTCTGCACGACGGGCTTCATGTGGTTTAGCTTGACCACCGCGAACGAGATGTTGTCCTGGTCGGGGTCCGCAAGCTTTTCCAGTGCCTCGAGCAGATAGCCCGCGATCTCGGCGGCCTTCTTGCGGCGGTGCCGGTGCAGAAGCTTCTGGATGACCGGCGTGTCGAGATATTGCAGCCCGTCCGACGACACCACGAGAATGTCGCCCAGCTTCAGCTCGAAGGGCTCTTCGGGCAGGTGGGTCCGGGCGATCTTCCCTCCCAGGATCACGGAGGTCAGGCAGTTCCGGTCGGGATGCGCCTTGGCCACCTCTTCCGAGATCAGGCCCTGCTCGGCCATGTAGTCGATCTGGGGCGCGAGGCTGTGATCCTCGTTCAACTGACGCAGCTTGCCGTCGCGCAGCAGGTAGAGCGGGCTGTCGCCGATCGAGATCCAGCGCACCCGGTTCTCGACCATGACGAGGCCGACCAGCGTCGCGCCCATCCCGGTCGTGTTCGGGTTCGCAACCGTGTGGTCGTGGACGACCGCGTTGGCGCGGCTCGCGGCATCGGCCATGTAGCCGCTGATCGCGTCCTCGTCCGCGGCGAACTCGGCCGAGCGGAACTTGAGGGCCGCATAGACTTCTGTCACCACGATCTTCGAGGCGACGTCGCCCGCGGCATGTCCGCCCATCCCGTCGGCGAGGACGGCGACGCCGCTGTCCATCCCGAAGGGGAAGTCGGTGACGATCGCGTCCTCCTGGTAGGGTCGCCCCCCCTGCGCGATGGCAGAGGCCACGTCGTATCTTGGTTCAGGCGATCGCCAGATCATCGTCGTCCTCTCCCTCGTCGGTGTCGGCCCAGTCGAACTGGTCACCGCAGATCGCCACGAAGCGCAGCGTCGTCTCCCCCAGCCGGATCTCATCGCCCGAGGAGAGTGCCTCGTTGCTGATCACCGGGCTTCCGTTCAGTCGGACGATGTTGGACTTGCCACCATGTCCGAGCAGGAATTCGCGCGACTCGGTGTCGTAGACGATGGCCGCGTGGCCGGCGCGCGAGATGGTCGCGTCGCCGAAATCGAGGCGCACCGTCTGGTCGGCACCCCGGCCGATGGACGACATGCCGGCGAAGATCGGAAAGGCCGATCCGCGTCCGGGGCCTTCGACGATCAGAACGAAGCCCGTCGGGAACATCGCGGGGCCGGCCGTGGCGACTGCCTCGGCGGCGGGCTCTTCGGCCGGTTCGGGCATGGCCGAAGCCGGGGCAAGCGCGGCGGTCGCGTCGCCGGCCGACGTGTCGAAGCCCAGAAGGCGCGTCTTGTTGCGCGGGCGCTTGGCCGGGCCCGCGCCGCCGCCGGCGGCCGGTTCTGCCTGGTTGGCGCGGGCCAGGAGATCGGCGGTCGAAGGCGCGTCCATTTCCCAGACGCCCGGAGGCGTGGTCTTGTCGGCGTTTTCGAGCCGGGCCGCGACACCGCGCAGGATGTCGGTCGTCGACGGCGCTCGGGCGTCGTCTGCCTCGGCGGCCCTGGCCGGAGCCGAGATCTGTGGATACGATCGTTCGGCCTGGGCTTCGCCCGGCTTGCTGGGTGCCGGGACGACGGGCGTCACCGTGTCGGCCTTCTTGCGTCCAAAGATGCGGCTGAAGAAGCTCATGGCGGTCTCCTGTCTTGCGCGCGGGCGGTCAGCCCTCGGAAGTTGCGTCGTGGATCATCGAGACGACCCAGGCATTGCCGTCACGCTGAACGGCGAAGCCGAAGCGCGTGGTGCCTTGGGCGATCTCGGTGGAGAGGAACTGGGCGATGGCGTCCGGCGAATTGAAGACGGTGCCCGACGAGATGTGACCGGTCACCTGGTCGCCCACCTGCAGCGCGCCCTCGCCGATCTCGGCATTCGGCGGCAGCGCCGCGACCCGCGTCACCCAAGCGCCATCCTCGAACGAGGTGCGAAAGCGCGGCCCGCCGGGGATGGAAACGTCGTGAACCACGGGCAGTCCGATGCTCTGCTCGATGATCTGGTCGGAGGTCGCGCCCGGGCGCCCCATGCCAATCCGGATCGGAAGGCTGGTCGCGTCGCCGGGCGTGTAGATCGCCCGCAGGAGGTCTTCGAACTGCGACCGCGTCTCGACGGGCTGGCCCTCCAGTTCGAGAATATGGGCCGAGCCCTGCGCGTCGATCCGCAGATCGTAGAACGGCAGGGCCACCGACCACGTCCGGACCGGAGCAGCAGCCTGAGCGACGATGGCCTCCGTTTCGCGGATGCTCGCCTCGATGTCCGGTGTGCGCGGGTCGCCCTCGACCGAGGGGACGGTGGGACCGGAATGGGTCGTGGCCGCAAGCGCGATCCGGCGGTCGAACGCCGCTTCAGCGATGTTCGCGGCCAGGACTTCCTGCTCTGCCGCGCTCAATCGCGGGTCGCCTTCCTGATCGGCGCGGGCGGGCGGGATGAAGTCGAGTCCGGCCCGCGCGACGCGGCGCTCGAACATCTGGCGGGCGTTCTGCTGCTTCTGGATGTCCTGCTCGGCGCGAAGCGTGCGCGGATCGTTTTCGGGTGCGCGGGGGGCCATACGGGCCGAAGCCAGCGCGATCTTGCGGCGCCATGCTGCCTCGGCGGCTTCGCCGGCGAGATATGCCGTCTCCGCACCCGCAGTCCGTGGATCGGCGCGGTCGGGGTCGATGGCAGGGCGATGCATGGCTGCCAGCGCATTGGTCACGCGCCATGTCCAGGCGTTGGCCGCAAGCCCGTCCGCGACGACCTGATAGAGCTCTTCGCTTCTGGGGTCGCCTTCGGCCTCGGCGCTGATCGGTTGGACATAGGCTGCGGCGGCCGCATCGACGCGCGCTTGAAAGGCCTGGGCCCGCTCGGCGTCTTCTGCGGGATCGGCAGCGGAGACGTCCTCGGCCTTGCCGGTCGAGAAAGCGGTGTTCACGGGCTCGCTGGGAGTTCCCGGCTCGTCCGAGCCGCCGAGCACGAAGAACGCGCCCGCCCCGGCCGCGACGAGCGCAAGGCCCGCCACGCCGGCGAGAAGGGGAAGCTTGTTGCGGGGAGCGGTGTCGGCATTGGCCGGCGCCGCAGCGGTGGGCGACGGGGCGGGACGCGACTTGATCCGCGACAGGACGCGGCCCTTGGCGATCCGCTTGGCGCCCTTGCCGTCCATCGCCTCGAGCCATTCGGCCGCCGACTGAACGCGGTCGCGCGGGAGGACTTCGAGGGCGCGGTCGATCGCCTGAAGGACCGGCGTCGGGTATTGCGGGTGGTTTCCGGCCAACGGAACGTAGGGATCCGCGTCACCGGTCGCCTTGGCGGACAGGCGCGCCTGGCTGTCCGGCGGCGTCGATCCGGTGATCAGGTGGTAGAAGCTGGCACCCAGCGCATAGAGGTCCGAGAACGGACCCTGCTCGGCACCGGTCACGTAGAATTCCTGCGGCGAGTAGCCGTCCTTGACCACGCGAAGGGCCGACAGGACGCGGCTCTGCTTCTGGGCTTGCTGACGGGCGGCCCCGAAATCGATCAGGACGGGCGTGCCGTCCTGCTGGATCAGAATATTGTCCGGGCTGATGTCCCGGTGCAGCATCCCCTGCTCGTGGACGAAGCCGATCGCGCCGAGGATGTCGCGCAGGATCGACAGGATCCGCTCGGGCGGCAGTTCGGTCTGGGGATCCTCGAGGATCTCCAGCAGGTCGCGCCCTTCGATGAAGTCCAGCGCCATATAGGCGGTGTCGTTCTCGCTGAAGACCTGGTGCACGCCGACGATGTTGGGGTGCTGCAGCTTGGCGAGGCTCTTGGCTTCCTGCACGAACAGGCGGACGATCGAAGAGAATTCGTTCTGGTGCGCGCGCGACCGGGCTTGCACGATGGTGCGCGAGCGGCGGCAGAACGCGCCGGGGAAGCATTCCTTGATGACGATTGCGCGGTCCAGGCTGTCGACGGCCCGGTAGGTGATGCCGAAACCGCCGGCGTTGAGGAAACTCTTGATCGTGTACTGGCCCTGCAGCAGCTGGGTTCCGGCGGGGAGCTCGTCGGCGAAATCGCCGTCCTTCCGGGGCTCCTGCTCGTCCAGTTCGAAGTCCTCGATACTCATGTTCTTCCGTCCTCCGCCGTGTCGTTCCGTGGCGGTGTTCAATCCTGCCCGACCGGGTGCTTTGTTGGGCATGCCCGGCGAATCAGACTAAAAAATGTCGAGTATTAGGTGTTTGCCGTGCCATGTCGGGGCGATCGGACGATGTGGGGACGGTTCCACATCTTAGTTATCCCACGCGCGGGGGGCGGGTCGCCGACTGGGCATCAACGCCGCAATTGTGGGCGAAATCTAAAATCGTCCCGAAACAATCCCGTCCGTGGCAGGCCATCGGCGCAATCGTGCCCCAATCGGGCGGCATCCACGTCGAAAGTGAAGTTGCCCGAGGTCACCCGGATGGATCGACTGTCAGAAATGGAAGCCTTCGCCACGGTGGTGGATCAGGGAGGTTTCACGGATGCCGCCAAGAAACTCGGCATCAGCAAGTCCGCGGTGTCCAAGCACGTCTCTTCCCTGGAGACCCGTCTCGGCGCCCGCCTCCTGAACCGAACCACCCGCCGGGTCAGCCCGACCGAGATCGGATTGGCCTACTACGACCGCGCCCGCCGCGTCCTCACCGATGCCGGAGAGGCCGATGCCCTCGTCACGGCGATGCAGGCCGAGCCGTCTGGCATCCTGCGCGTTTCGGTGGCCACGGATTTCGGCGTGAACCACCTCAGCCCGATCCTGGGCGGGTTCCTTCACGAATATCCCGAGATCACCGTGAACATGGTTCTCGACAACCGCTTCGTGGAACTGATCTCCGAAGGGTTCGACCTCGCGCTTCGTATCGGCGAACTCGAGGACAGCTCGCTGCGCGCCCGCAAGCTGGCCGAGACCCACAAGATGATGATCGCGTCGCCCTCCTACCTAGAGGAATACGGCCGCCCCGCCCGCATCGACGATCTGAACGAGCACAAGCTGCTGCACTATTCCAACCAGTCCGGTGGCAATGTCTGGCGCATCACCGCGCCTTCGGGCGAAAAGCGGCAGGTCCGCTCGGCCGGATGGCTGACGGTGAACGACGGCCAATCCCTGCTTCACGCCGCGCAGGGCGGGCTCGGAATCGCCTTCCTTCCCGCCTTCCTCTATGCCGACGCGCTGCGCGATGGCTCTCTGGTCCCGGCCATCGAGGGGCTCGATCCCGAAGTACAAGGGATCTATGCCGTCTACCCGCCGGGCCGCTACACACAGCCCAAGGTCCGCGCCTTCATCGACTTTCTCGTCGAGAGCTTCCGCGACCGCGGCGCCGGCGACTGGTAATCTTCCGATCTCCATTGTGACGGGCCGCCCTTTCGGGGGCGGTCCGTTGCGTTTCGGGCGGGGGTCGGAGCATCCTGCGCCATGGCCGCTCTGATCGAGGCCGTCGCCCGCGATGACGGCCACCGCTTCCACAAGAAAGTCGTCCCCGTGATCGACCTGATCGCGGGGCTCGGCGTTGCGGGCGATGCCCATGCTGGCGCGACCGTCCGCCATCGCAGCAGGGTCGCCCGCGATCCCGACCAGCCCAACCTGCGGCAGGTCCATCTCATCCACGCGGAACTCCATGACACTCTGCGCGCGGCGGGTTTCGAGATGCGTCCCGGCGCGATGGGCGAGAACCTGATGACGCGCGGACTGGACCTGCTCGGCCTGCCGACAGGTGCTTTGCTGAGGATCGGAGAGGCTGCGCTCGTCGCGGTGACCGGTTTGCGCAATCCCTGCCGACAACTCGATGCATGGCAGCCGGGGCTCATAGCGGCGACACTGGACCGGGCATCGGACGGGGCGCTTGTCCGCAAGGCCGGCGTGATGGGCGTGGTGCTCTCCTCGGGTCGGGTTCGCGCCGGCGATCCCATCGCAGTAAGCCTGCCGCCCCTTCCTCACCGACCTCTGGAGCCGGTCTGACGGCGCCGCGCCCGCTATTCGGGAACGGAGGTCACGACCACTTCGACCCGCCGGTTCGCGGACCGGCCGGCCTCGGTGTCGTTGCGCGCGACGGGGGCGAAGAATCCCACGCCGAAGGTTTCGACCCGGTTCGGTGCGATCCCGTAGCCGTCCACTAGAATGGCGCGCGCGCTATCCGCCCGGCGGCGGGAGATCGCCATGTTCCCCTCCGCCCCGCCCTCGGCGTCCGTGTGACCCACCAGCGCGACGGTGGCGGACGGATTCGCGCGCAGAAAGTCGGCCAGAGCGGCGAGCGAGGCATAATCCGCCTCGGGCAGTTCGGTCGATCCGGTGGGAAAGACCAGATCGTCCAAAACTGCCCGCCCCGTCGCCGCCAGAGCGGTGCCGATCTCACCTACCGCAGCAAGACCCGGAGGCGGGACTACCGCCGCAGAGGATTTCGTCACCGCCTCCACGCTGCCCGGCGCGCCCACATGGGTCGTCTGCACGTAACCCTGCGCGCCGGAGCGGCTGACGATCATCGTGAACCACTCCTCTCCGCGTAAGAAGGTCGCGTAGCGGAAGTCCGCCAGATCCACGAACATCTCCGGCGCGGGCACGACATCCAGCGCAAACCGGAAGTCGAAGCCGCCGCAGACCCGCGTCTCGCAGGAAAAGCCCGCCTCCCATCCGTCGGCCAACAGGGCGTCGCGCAGGGGGGACAGCATCTGCAGTGTGGTCGCCTGGCCCGCTGCAAGCTGGTGGACGCGGCGCGTCACCGAGCCCTCGACCACCTCGACCGGCAGGGCGCTGCCTTGCATCGGGCCGGTCGCGACGCGGTGGCTGGCCAGAGGCTGCGCCTCGGCGAAGGTCTGCACGGCCGGGAGCGGCATCGACAGTTCCACCGCGCCGGCGGGCGCGGCGGTCAGGATCAAAACGGCCAGCCTTCCCGGGCTCACCGGGACTGGCCGTGATATTCGGGGTTCGGTTCCATTCCGGTGGCGGAGGCCACGCGGTTCGTCATGTTGAAGAACCCGGCCACGGCGGCGACGTCCCAGATGTCGCGATCCGTCAGCCCCTCGTCGCGCAGCGCCTGGCGGTCCGCCTCGCCGATCTCGGCCGAAGCGCGCGTCATCCGGACCGCGAAGTCGAGGACCGCCCGCATCCGGGGGCTCAGATCGGCGGTGCGCCAGTTATGGGCCATCCGCTCCCCCAGTTCGGGATCGCCGGAAAGCTCCCGCACGGCGGCGCCATGTGCCACGAGACAGTACCAGCAGCGGTTTTCCGAGCTGACGGCGACTGCGATCATCTCGCGCTCCAGCTTGGTCAGCCCGCTCTCGCCAAGCATCAGGTCGTTGTACATCGCCGTGAACGCGTCGAGCTTGGCGATATCGAAGGCGTAGGCGCGCAGGACATTGGGCACGAAGCCCAGCTTCTCGTTGCAGATGTCGAAGTATTTCCGCGTCCGTTCGGGCAGCGGGTCGGCTTGGGGCAGGTTCAGGGCGGTGGGTCGGTCGCTCATGTCTTGCTCCAATAGCGGTATCCGCCGCGCCGTTCGAGACCGGCCCGACGGTAAAGCGCCACCGCTGCCGCATTCGAGGCTTCGACTGGCAGCGCAAGGTGGGTCGCCCCCTGTCCCGCGGCCCAGACCGCCGCATGACGCATCCCGATTATGCCCACACCCTGACGGCGAAAGCGTGGCAACGTCAGCACCAGATGCAGGACGGCGATCCGATCGTGTATCCCCACGAAAAGCGCGCCCGCCGCGCGATCGGAATGGCGCAGCAGGATGGCCACGCGGGGCTCAGGCGCGCGCATCATCGGTGCCCGCCGGGTGGCGTCGTTGCCATCGTCGTCCCATAGCGCCTCGGCGACGGCCAGTGGCGGCCAATGGGCAAAGCCGCTGACGGGCGGCAGATCGCCCAGCAGGGGCGCGACAGGCCCCGCCATCAGGTCCGAGATCCCGCCTTCGCCATAGCCCCTTGCGCGCAGCAGGGCGACCAAGGCGTCCTCATGGTCGTCGGTCGTGCCGAAGACCGTGCCGGGGCGGATCCGCTCGACTTCGGCGATATCGGCCTCCGTTGCGGTCGCACCCGGACGCAGCCGCGCGGAGGTGGCCCGCCGCGTCCCCCGCGTCTCTGCGGGCAGATCGAAGGGACCAGACCGTTCCAACCCGGAAGGCGGCCAGGTGGCCCGGATCGCCGCCATGATGGCCGGAGCATCTGGAAGGCTCATGGAAAGGCTGCGTTCAGGGCGGCCTCTGCTTCTTCGACGCGAGCCGGATCGGAGCCGCGTACCACGACGTTCGACCCGAAACGCCCATCGGGCCGCTGGAACGGGTAGGACCCGAAGGCCAGGTCGTCGAAGCGGTCGGCGAGTTCGGTCAGTATCTCGGCGATGTCGCCCTCGCCCCGTTCGACCCGCACGCTGGCCGACGTGAGCGGGGTGCCGCCCGTCAAGGTCGGCAATACGCTCTCGACCATGGCCTCGAAAACCTTCGGCACGCCGGCCATCACGTGCACGTTGCCGATGGTGAAGCCAGGCGCGGCGCTGACCGGATTGTCGATCAACGTGGCCCCGTCGGGGATGCGCGCCATGCGCAGGCGGGCCGCATTCAGTTCGCTCCCGGCCTTTGCGTAATGCGCCTCGAGCAGGGCACGGGCGTCATCTCGCACGTCGACAGCCGTGTCGAAGGCCGCGCCCACGGCGTCGGCCGTGATGTCGTCATGGGTCGGTCCGATCCCGCCCGAGGTAAAGACGTGATCCCAGGCGTCGGACAGCGCCCGGATCGCGGCCACGATGGCATCGTGATCGTCGCTGACCATGCGCGCCTCGCGCAGGTCGATGCCGCTTTCGGTCAGCCGCTTGGCGAGATGGTTCATGTTGGAATCGCGGGTGCGGCCCGACAGGATCTCGTCGCCGATCACGAGCATCGCGGCGGTGGGGTTCGTCATACTGGTCCTCCTGTCGGCCTCGGTATAGGGCGCGGACATGCACTTCGCCACGCCCCTGGTCGCCGCGACGCTGATCCGCCGCTACAAACGCTTCCTTGCGGACATTCGGCTCGACGATGGATCGGAAGTAACGACGCATTGTCCAAATCCGGGCGCCATGACCGGGCTCGCCGATCCCAGTACCCGCATCTGGGTGGAGCCGAACGACGATCCGCGCAAGAAGTTGAAATACGGCTGGCGACTGAGCGAATTGCCCGACGGGCGGCTCGCAGGCGTGGATACAGGCGTGCCCAACCGGATCGTCGCCGAGGCATTGGCGGAGCGGCGTATCCCTGGCCTGCCGGCCTACGACACGGTCCGGCCAGAGGTTCCCTATGGCGAGAAATCCCGTATCGACTTCCTGTTGTCGGGCCCCGACGGCGAAACGCATCTGGAGGTCAAGAACGTTCATTTCCGGCGAGAGGCCGACTGGGCAGAGTTTCCCGACAGTGTCACCAAGCGCGGCGCGCGGCATCTCGACGAGATGGCCGCGCTGGTCGCAGGCGGCGGCCGTGCCGTGACGCTCTATGTCGTGCAACGTCCCGATTGTGCGCGGCTGCGCATCGCCGCCGATCTGGATCCGAACTATGCCGCCGCGTTCCACCGCGCGCGTGAGGCGGGGGTCGGCGCGCTGGCCTATGGGACGCGGATCACGCCCAAGGGGGTCTGGCTGGCCGATCCGATGTGGGTGGCCTGAGGGTTCAAATCGCGGGCGGCGTTCCTAGATTTCGTACAACTTGTGAATTTCGCTCTCGCAGCATACCCCACTCCGCGAAGGCGCTCTGCCCGGAGGATCCCTTGGACGAACATCGCGGCCGACTGACGCGTGACGGCATCCGCATCCACGAGGACGCGGATTTCGCCGGGATGCACGCGGCCGGGCGCCTGGCGGCCGAGATCCTCGACCGCGTCGCTCCGCTGGTCGCGCCTGGCGTCACCACCGGAGAGATCGACGACCGGATCACGAAGTGGGTCGAAGAGGCGGGCGCGACCTCGGCCACGATCGGCTACAAGGGCTATCAGCACGCTTCGTGCATCAGCGTGAACCATGTGGTGTGCCATGGCATTCCCGGCGACAAGCGGCTGAAGGACGGCGACATCCTGAATGTCGACGTCACCGTGATCGTCGACGGCTGGTTCGGCGATACGTCGCGGATGTATGTCGCGGGTACGCCCAGCCGAAAGGCCGAGCGGCTGATGCAGGTCACCCACGACTCTTTGATGAAAGGGATCGAGGCGGCCAGGCCCGGTCGGACGTTCGGCGATATCGGTTTCGCCATCCAGAGCTACGCCGAAGCCCATCGCATGTCCGTCGTGCGCGACTTCTGCGGGCATGGCCTCGGCCGCGTCTTCCACGCCCCGCCGAATGTTCTGCATTACGGGCGCCCCGGGACCGGCCCGGTCCTCGAGGAGGGAATGTTCTTCACCATCGAGCCGATGGTGAATCTCGGCCGCCCGGAGACGAAGGTCCTGGCCGACGACTGGACGGCGGTGACGCGGGACAAATCGCTGTCTGCGCAATTCGAGCATTCGGTCGGCGTTACGGCGAACGGGGCCGAGATCTTCACCCTGTCGCCCGCTGGCCGCTTTCACCCGACATGGGGCGATTAACCGGGCGTTAACACGCGCTCCGGCAGAACGCGGGTATGACGAGTCCTCGCTCTGCCATGGCCGAAGCGCCGTTGCCCGATCTGTTTGCATCCGGCGCGGCTCCTGTCGCCGTCATTCAGCCCGCTCCGCCAACGCCTCCGGCAGAAGAACCCGATCACCGCCTGCGCCATCGCGCCCGTCTGCGGGACCGGTTCATGCAGGGCGGCGCCGAGGCGATGCCCGACTACGAATTGCTGGAACTGATCCTGTTCCGCGCGCTTCCCCGGGGCGACGTCAAGCCGCTGGCAAAACGGCTGCTGCGCGCATTCGGGGATCTGAACCGCGTCATGGCCGCCCCACCCTCCCGTCTGGCTGAGGTCAAGGGGGCCGGGCCCGCAGTGGTGGAGCAGTTGAAGATCATGGAGGCGGTCGGGCACAGGATGGCCCGCGCGAAGGTCATCCAGAAGCCGGTCCTGTCGTCATGGGACGCTTTGCTAGCCTACCTTCAAACCGCGATGGCGCATCAGGGAACCGAATGCTTCCGGGTGCTCTATCTCGACCGCAAGAACGTCCTGATCGCCGATGAAGAAGCGGCGCGCGGGACCGTCGATCATGTGCCGGTCTATCCGCGCGAGGTGGTCAAGCGCGCGCTGGAATTGAACGCCAGCGCGTTGATCCTCGTCCACAATCATCCGTCCGGCGATCCGACGCCGTCGGAGGCGGATATCTCCATGACCTTCGCGATCCGGGACGCGGCCGAGGTGCTGGGCCTTGTGCTGCACGACCATCTTATCGTCGGCAAGGCACGGGAGCTGAGCTTCCGCGCCGAAGGGCTGCTCTAGGCGGCCCCGCGCGCGACCGCCCAAAGGCTTGCCCCGTCAGCCCAGCAAAGTCCGCTCGATCACCCACCACAGGCCTACTGCACCGATCAGGAGCGATCCGACGACCGATATCGCACGGAAGCCTTCGGATTCCGGATGCAGCCTGCGGCCGAGCACTTCGAAGGTCGCCCAGACGAGGAGCAGCGCGACGGCGATCACGGCGAGCTGGCCCAGTTCGACGCCGACGTTGAACGCGATCAGCGAGGCGACGAAATGCTCACCCAGCCCGAACTCCGACAGGACGGAGGCGAATCCCAACCCGTGCAGGAGGCCGAAGGCGAAGACCACCGCGATGCGAGCGGGTGTGATCGTCGGCGCATCCACGGCCTCGACCCTGACCGTGCCGCCCCCCGCCGCCGCAGCGGCCACCACGCGGCCACGTCGGGCGACCAGCACGTTCTCGACCGCGACATAGACGATCGACGCGGCAATGATCGCCTCGACGATCCACATCGCGTCATCCGCGATATTCACGATCCCAAGCGTCGCCAGCGCCAAAGTCACCGTGTGGGCTGCCGTAAATGCGGTGACCTGCCAGAGCAGAGGCCGCCAGGCGAGGGCGTAGAAGAAGAGCCCGAGGACAAACAGGATGTGATCGAGACCCTTCGGAATGATGTGATCGAATCCGGAGATCAGGTAGCGGACCACCACATCCCCCAGGGATTGCTCTGCCACGCCGGTGCGCGGCATCGGCTCGGACAGGGCGCCGCCGGTCAGGAAGTCGTCGTAGCTTTCGCCGTCGGCGACCTGCCGCACGACGAGCCCTCCGAGTTCGGAGTCCCAGCCGAAGATCACCGGGGCGTCGCCGTCCGGTAGCGCGGCCGTCAGCGTCAGAATGGAGTCGCGGCGGATCTCGGGATCGCCCACCTCGGGGATGTCCACGGTCTCCAAGACAGGGGTCAGCGGTTGCTCACCGGCCTGTAGCGTGATCTGCGCCGCGATGGCGGGCCATGCCTCTTCGGTCGCGGCGCGCAGCTCTTCCGGTGAAAGGCGCCGAAGTGCGTCGTTCTGATCCGAGAGGGGGCTGTCGTTGGTGTCCTCGATGGTTGAAAGGTCGATCCCGGCGATCAGTGGCTCCAACGCGGTCCTGAGCTGGATCGTGACCGCATCCGCTCCGACCTCGACATCCGCGACCGCGGGCTGCACCTCATGTGCAGGTGAGGCGACGGCCAGCATTGACAGCAACCACGCCAACGCCACCCTGATGCCGAGTACTCGGAGATTTCCCATGATCCGCCCCTTCCTTCTGTCGACCCTACTGTGCGCGTCCTTCGGCGCAGCGCAAGCACACGAATTCTGGATCGAAGCGGAGGATTACAGCGTCGCCCCCGGCGAGACGGTCACGGCCCGCTTCCGCGTCGGTGAAAAGCTGTCCGGATCGTCGTTCAGCTACTTGCCGAACCGTACGGCCCGCTACGAGATGATCGTCGGCGGCGAGGCCCGCCCCGTTCCGGTGAGGATCGGAGACAATCCGGCCTTTGCCGTGCCCGACTTGCCGGAGGGCCTTCTGATCGTCGTCCATGAGACGACGGACTCGACGCTGACCTATCGCGACAAGGGCGATCGCACCGGCTGGGAGCGGTTCGTCGGCTTCACCGAGCACAAGGCGATGGATGGCGTGCCCGAGGCGCATCTTCAACGCGGCCTGCCGCAAGAGGAGGTTCGCGAGAAGTATCGCCGCTTCGCCAAGGCCCTGATCGCAGTCGGCGACGGAGACGGATCGGACCGTGAGGTCGGTTTGCGCAGCGAAATCGTGGCGGAGGCGAATCCATATACCGATAATCTGGGCGGGGGATTACCGGTGCGAGTTCTCCTCGATGGCTTGCCGCGTCCAGGCGCGCAGGTGGAGCTTTTCGCGCGGGCCCCGGACGGAGAGGTCGAGGTCACGCTGCACGAGACCGATGCCGAGGGACGTGCGATGCTGCCGGTCCAGCCGGGCTACGAGTACCTGGCGGACTCGGTCGCGATGGTGCCCCTGGATCCACAGTCGGACGGGGCGATGTGGCACAGCCTGTGGGCCGCGTTGACCTTCGCCGTGCCTGCGGAGTAGGTCCCGATCGACGGAGGGACGATCCATGGACAAGTTCGAGACCATCACCGGCGTCGCGGCCCCGTTGCCGCTCATCAATGTCGACACCGATATGATCATCCCCAAGCAGTTCCTGAAGACGATCAAGCGCGAGGGGCTCGGCGTGAACCTCTTCGACGAGATGCGGTACGACGATGACGGCAAGGAGATCCCCGACTTCGTCCTGAACCAGTCCGCCTATCGCAACGCGGAGATCCTGGTCGCCGGCGACAATTTCGGATGCGGTTCTTCGCGGGAACACGCGCCTTGGGCGCTCAAGGATTTCGGAATCAAGGTCGTTATGGCGCCCAGCTTCGCCGACATCTTCTTCAACAACTGCTTCAAGAACGGCATCCTGCCGATCCCGCTCCCGCAGGATCAGGTGGATCGCGTGATGGAAGATGCCCGAAAGGGAGAGAACGCCCGGATCTCGGTCGATCTCGAAGCGCAGGAGATCCGGCTGACGGATGGTGAGGTGATCCCCTTCGAGGTCGATGCCTTCAAGAAGCACTGCCTGCTCGAGGGTCTGGACGACATCGGGTTGACAGAACAGAAGGCGCCGTCGATCGCCGCCTTCGAGGCCCAGATGGCCCAAGAGCGCCCCTGGGTATAGATCGGCACGTTAACGCCGCTTCTCAAGATACTGATATAGAAGCAAAAGACCTCCGAATTTCGGGGGCCTGTCTCTTTCCGGACACATAAATCCGCCCGCATCTTTCTTGGGAAAGTCAGGTGCTTGCGAGGTGAACTTAAACAAGGCACCTTGAAGGCAAGAATGAGGCAGGCGCTCCGCAAAGGGGTGCATCGAGCCGGACACGGGGCGGCAACGAATCGACCCGGCCGGCAGATGAGAAGGCAGAGCGGTGATTTCGCAGCTATCCGGCGCGAGCCTACGGGCTTTCCTAGTCGTGACCATGATCGTCACCCCCTCCCTGCTCCTGCAGGGAAGCGGATCGCATTCCTCGGATGCGGTGATGCTGATCGCCATCTTCGCAGGGCTGTTCATCATCGTCGAATACGGGTCGGTCTATCCCGGGCTGGTTGAGTTCCGGGATGCCCCCCCTTTCAATCGCACGCGGTTCGGCATCCTGTTCGTGACTGTGATCCTCTCGTCCGTGATCTGCGCGGGCCAGTTCAATCCAAGCATATTTTCGCGGCTGGTGACCGCGATCGGGTTGATGCTGGGAGAGGCGATGGACTTCCCGTTCTCTCCGATCCGTCTGATCTTGTGGCTTCTTCCGGAGGGCACGACCTTCCGCGAGGCGCAGACGGTTCGCGCCACCACGGGGCTCGCCTACCTTGTCGCGCTGATCGGCCTGACGGTCTTCGCGATCACGATCCGCCTCTCGCGCTGGCCCGGCAAGGCCGGCGCATTCAACGTCTGGATCAACCTTCCGACCTTCGAGCCGACCGCAGGTGCGGATGTCGTCTCGCGGCTGCGTCGCGACGGGATCGTTAACATTCTGTTAGGGGCGACCCTGCCATACCTGACGCCACCGCTCGCCGGCATGATCGGAGGGGCCTATGGCTTCTCTCTTCTGGAAAGCGACGTCCTGTTGATCTGGCTGGTTGCGCTATGGGCCTTCCTCCCTGCCTCGCTCTTTCTCCGCGGCATCGCCATGCGGCGGCTGGCCCTGCTGATCGAAGCCAAGCGTCGGCGCGTTGCCCTCGACAGCGGCGAGGACGCGCCGGAATTCTTGCCTGCCTGATCCTGCTCCTTGCCGCCGTGCCCCGGCAGGGTTCGGCGCAGGAGAAGACGATCCGCATCGCGACCTTCGAGTCTGGGCTGGGCCGCAAGGGACCGGGCATCATGATGCGGGACGTCACGCGGGAAGAGGATCAGGCGGCCGCTGCGTTGGACGTGATCGCCAATGTGGATGCCGACGTGATCCTGCTGGGCGATATCGATTGGGATATCGAGGGGAGGGGTCTCGGCGCGATCCAAGATGCACTGGCGGCGAGAGGGGCCAATTACCCCTACTCGGTTGCCCGAAAACCAAATTCCGGCATTCCGAGCGGATACGATCTCGATGGAAACGGTCGATCTCACGAGGCCCGCGATGCGCTGGGCTACGGTCGCTTCACGGGCGATTCAGGTCTCGCGCTTCTATCTCGTATCCCGTTGGGGCCCGTTTCGGATCACGGCGCCGTGCCGTGGGACGCGCCCGCGGGCCTCGTTCCCGAACGTGTCACGCTGCCGGTCGCGACCACCGCCCAATGGGTCGTGCCATTGGCCGAGACGGGGATCACGCTGGTGACATTGGCGGCCGGAACGCCCGTCTTCGACGGGCCGGAGGATCGCAATGGCCATCGCAACGCGGCCGAGCTTGCCCTGTCCACCCGCCTGGCGGAGGCATCGCCCCTGCCGATCCTGCTTGGCCGTGCCAACCTTGATCCCGTCGACGGCGATGGGCAGCTGGAGGCGATCCGAGCTCTTCTCTCGCATCCCGGCTGGTTTGATCCCGAGCCGCGAGGCCACGGCGGCGGCGGGGCGGGACATCTGGGTGACCCGGCCCTCGACACGGCCGCGTGGGACGGGCCCGGCCCGTTGCGGGTCGACTACATCCTGCCGGCGCGCGGCTTGGTGGTGATGGATGCCGGCGTGCTCTGGCCCCCGGCCGAGGACCCGTTGCTGAAGACGGTCGAACAGGCAGGGGCGGGTCGCGCCGTCTGGGTCGACATCGCCCTTCCTTGACGGTGCCAAAGGCCGGGGATAGCCCGCATGCGACAATCCAGCATGCGGAGCGCGACGATGCCCAACACCCTTCTGATCCTGCCCGGCGACGGCATCGGCCCCGAGGTCATGGCAGAGGTGCGCCGCGTCATCGACTGGTTCGGCGCAAAGCGTGGCCTTGATTTCGACGTGTCCGAGGATCTGGTCGGAGGCTGCGCCTACGATGCGCATGGTGCACCGCTCAGCGATGCCGCGATGGAGAAGGCACAGGCCGTCGATGCCGTTCTGCTGGGCGCCGTTGGCGGGCCGAAATGGGACAACCTCGATTTCAAGGACAAGCCGGAGCGCGGCCTGCTGCGCCTGCGCAAGGAGATGGACCTGTTCGCGAACCTCAGGCCGGCGCAATGCTTCGACGCTCTTGCGGATTTCTCGTCGCTCAAGCGTGACCTGGTCTCCGGCCTCGACATGATGATCGTGCGGGAACTGACATCGGGCGTCTATTTCGGCGAGCCGCGCGGCGTCTCCAAGGAAGGAAACGAGCGGGTCGGCATCAATACGCACCGCTACACCGAGTCGGAGATCGCGCGGGTCGCCCGGTCCGCGTTCGAATTGGCGCGGAAGCGACAGAACCGCGTCTGCTCGATGGAGAAGCGGAACGTCATGGAGGCCGGGATCCTGTGGCACGACGTTGTCCAGGAGGTGCATGATTCCGAATATCCCGACGTCGAACTGACCCACATGCTGGCCGATGCCGGCGGCATGCAGATCGTGCGCGCCCCCAAGCAGTTCGACGTGATCCTGACCGACAACCTTTTCGGAGACATGCTGTCGGATGTCGCGGCCATGCTGACGGGATCCCTGGGAATGCTGCCATCGGCGAGCCTGGGTGCACCGATGGAAAACGGACGGCCGAAGGCGCTTTATGAGCCGGTGCACGGCTCGGCTCCCGACATCGCCGGTCAGGGAAAGGCCAACCCGATCGCCTGTATCCTGAGCTTCGCGATGGCGTTGCGCTACAGCTTCGACGAAGGTGCGAATGCCGACCTTCTGGAGGGTGTGGTCCAGAAAGTGCTGGGCGACGGCGTTCGGACTGGCGACCTGATGGGCCCCGAAGGGGGGACCCCGGTCTCGACCAGCGAGATGGGCGACGCGATCCTAGCCGCGCTGGACGCCGCCGCCTGACCTGACTGTGTGCCGCCTTGGGGAGGGGGCGGCGCATTCTTCTCCGAGGACACCATGCCCCACCGCGCCTCCCCGCTTTCCGGCATCCTGATGGCTCTGGCCGCCTTCGCACTCTTCTCGACCCACGATGTCGTGGTGAAGATGCTGGGCGGGTCCTATGCGGTCTTTCAGGTCGTCTTCTTCAGCGTCCTGCTGACTTTCCCGATGACCGTCGTCATTCTTCTCAGCTCGGACGCGACCGGAAACCTGAGACCACGCCATCCGCGTTGGAGCATGGCGCGCACAGCGGCTGCGGTGACGACGGGACTATGCGTGTTCTACGCCTTCTCGACCCTGCCGCTGGCGCAGGTCTACGCGATCATCTTCGCGATGCCGTTGATCATCACCGTCCTTTCCATTCCCATCCTGGGAGAGAAGGTGGGACCCCATCGCTGGGGCGCGGTCGTCGTTGGCCTTGCCGGTGTCCTGATCGTGTTGCGGCCGGGGTCCGCGCCGTTGGAATGGGGGCATCTGGCGGCGTTATGCGGTGCATTCACGGGGGCATTCGCCTCGGTCGTGGTCCGGCGTATTGGCCGCGAAGAACGCACGATGGTGCTTCTGCTCTATCCGATGGTGGCCAGCTTTCTCGTCATGGCTGGGACCCTTCCCTTCGTCTATCGCCCCGTTCCGTTGCCGGACCTCGGGCTCTGGGCGCTGATGGCGGTCTGCGCGTTGGCGGCGTCACTGCTGATGATCGGAGCCTATCGCCGCGCCGACGCGGTGCTGGTCGCGCCGATGCAGTACAGCCAGATCATCTGGGCCGCGATTTTCGGCTGGGTGTTCTTCGACGAAACGGTCGATCTTTGGACGGGCGTCGGCGCTGGCGTCATCGTCGCCTCGGGGCTCTACATCGTCTTCCGGGAGGGGCGGGGCGCTTCACAGCAGACGCCGGTTCTGCGCACTCGGACCCGCGCGGAGACTGCCACTTCGCCGCGCGTCGGGCCCATGCTGACCGAAGCGGAACGGGATGCGGGGCTGACCCCGCGCTGAGTTCCGTCTTGCATCGCCGCCGCGTCGGGCGTATCGCCCCGTCCACGGTCGGAGTGTAGCTCAGCCTGGTAGAGCACTGTCTTCGGGAGGCAGGGGCCGGAGGTTCGAATCCTCTCACTCCGACCATGATCCGATATGTGAAGAGTTGCAGGGACTATGTCCCAGGCAACGCCACTTTGTCCTTTATCGGCAGTCAGAGCGTCCAACTAGTTGATATTGTTTTGTCCCCTTGGACGAAGGTTTCGTGCTGCTTCAGCTTGAAATTTCGAGATGTTTGAGATGCTCCCCGATCCTTGGACAGGATCTGGCGGGATTTAAGCTACTCTCCGG
>NZ_JYFE01000053.1 GCF_000877395.1 Jannaschia aquimarina
GCGGCGGCGCGGGCGACGACCTGCTGCGCGGCGGCGCGGGGGCGGACGCGCTCGTGGGCGGCGACGGCTTCGACGCGGCCGATTACGAGGACGCGACAGACGACCTCGTGATCGGGTACCGCCCGCTCGGCCTGGGCCGCGAGGTGTACGGGGGCTGGGCGGGCGATGCGGCAGGCGACACGCTCGGCGACATCGAGCGCATCGTGGGCGGATCGGGGAACGACGACCTGCAGGGCCTGCGCCTCGTGGGCATGGCGCTCGAAGGCGGCGCGGGGAACGACACGCTGACGGGCGGCGCCCTCGCGGACCTGCTGATCGGCGGCGCGGGGGCAGATGCGCTGCACGGCGGCGGCTCGGATGCGGACGCGACGACCTACCTTTTGTCCGACGAGGGCGTGCGCATCGACCTCGTGGCTGGCACGGCGCGCGGCGGGCATGCGGAGGACGATACCTTCTCTGGGGTCGAGAACTTTCAACTGACACTTGAGGACGACCGCTTCGTGGGCGACGGCGGCGCGAACGTCGTGGAGGGCCTGGACGGCGACGACGACCTCGCGGGCGGCAATGGGGTCGACAACGTGATGGGCGGCGCCGGCAGCGACCGCATCCGCGGCGGCGTGGACGGCGACCGTCTGGATGGCGGCGACCTGCGCGCCGTGCAGATCGTGGGCGCGGCGCCGCGCGGCGAGGTGATCGCGTCGCTGGTGCGCGACCGCGACCTGCTCGACTATTCGGGCATCACGGGCGGCCCCGGGCTGGTGATCGAGCTTCAGGGCGCGGGCGGCGGCACCGCGGTGCTTCGGGGGCAGACGATCGGCGACCGGCTGACCGGCGAGGCCATTCTCGACCGATTCGGCCGCGTCGTGGGCGACGGGACCGATAACAGCTTCGAGGACGTGGTCGGCTCGGGCGGGAGCGACGAGATCGGCGCGGACCGCACCGACAACCGCATCGACGGCGGTGCGGGCGACGACGCGATCCGCGGGCGCGGCGGCGACGACACGTTGCGCGGCGAGGCGGGCGCGGACAGCCTCGCGGGAGGCGACGGTGCGGACGACCTGCACGGCGGCGCCGACGACGACCTCCTGCAGGGCGGTGATGGGAACGACGACCTCATGGGCGGCGTGGGCTTCGACGTCCTCGACGGCGGGGACGGCACGGATTGGGGAGACTGGTCCGACCTGAACGGTGCGGTGAACGTGGACATCGATGCGGACTGGATCACGCGGGTCGCCGAGACCGGGCTCATCAGGAACGACTACGCGGGCAATGGTGTACGGTTCTTCGATCCGCGCGATCTGGCCGCGCTCGATCTAGACGTGGGGCAATCCGTGGGCCGCGCCGTCTCGCCCACGTCGGGGGGCGTGGACTACGACGTGACCCGCGGCCTGGAGAACCTGCGCGGCACGGATGCCTTCGGCGACCGCCTGTTCGCGGATCGGGGGAACAACGTCATCCACCCGGGGGCCGGCCTTCGCGCAGGCGAGACCGATGTGGTGGACGGGCGAGGCGGGTTCGACACCCTCCTGCTGCGGTACAGCGGCGACGGCCGTGCGCTCGATCTGCGCATGGACGATTCCGGCGGCACGGGCCGCCTCGGCGCGCCTTCGGACGGCACCGGCCTGCAGATCGCCGGGATCGAGCGGCTGGCCCTCTTCGCCGGCGCGGGCGACGACGCCGTCGTGCTCGACGGGGCGGCGGGCGACGTTCTGGTCCTGGGCGGCGGCAACGACACCGCCCGCTCCCTAAGGGGCGCCGACGCCATCGACGGCGGCTTGGGCGACGACACGATCCTGCGGGTGTCCGGGGCGGTCGCGCAGGGCGTGGCCGAGCCGGTCGCGGCCGACCTCGCGACCGACGCCGAGACCTTCTTCCTGCAAGGCGGATCGGGTCTCGACGCGTTGGGGCTCGACCTGTCCTACGAGACCGTGGATCGCGACCTCGTCTTCGCCGTGCCGGGCACCGCGTCCGAGCGCGTCGCGACGGCGCAGGGCGGCGTGGCCTCGGGCTTCGAGATCCTCTCGATCCTCGTCGCAGGCTCGGGCGACGACCGCATCGGCCAAGCGGGCCGCGCCGACAACCGGCTCTACGGCATGAATGGCGACGATACCTTAGTGACCGGCTTCGGCATGGACACGATTCACGGCGGCGCGGGGACCGACACGGCTCTGATCGACTGGTCCGCGTCCGGGCCCGCGACGAAGATCGTCGCCCGCCTGAGCGAGTCGGGCACGATCAGCGCGTCGATCCGGGTTCCGCCTGACGAGGTGCCGACGGATCGCGTCGAGGGCTCCGGCCTCGAACGCGCGCATTTCCTTGGGGGCGCCGGGGACGACCTGCTGCGCGGCGCCGCGGGGCGCGACACGCTGGAGGGCGGCGGCGGGAACGACACGCTGCGCGGCAATGCCGGGGCCGACGATTTGGACGGCGGGCGCGGCGACGATCTGCTGGTCGGCGGCCTCGGCGACGACACGCTGCGAGGCGGCGACGGACGGGACACCCTCGAAGGCGGGGCGGGCGCGGATCTCTTCGTGCTGGCCGACGAAGCCGGCCTCCTCGGCGGTGGGCTCGTCCAAACCGACCTGCGCGCGAGCGAGGGCGATCGTCTCGTGCTCTTCGGCTCAGCCAGCGACTACAGCCTTCAGACGAACTTCGACGGCACCGCGACGATCCGGTACCGGGACCCGTTGGACATCACGCCGTTCGGTCGGCTCGTCGCGACGGTCAAGACGGCAGACATCTTCGGGTTTAGCTTAGAGCGCGACGTCGATTACGTCGGCCGCTTCCCATTCGGAGGGTTCGGCTTGAACGCGGCCCTCAACGAAGAGGCCAGTGTGGCGGCGGCGGCCGTCGAGCAGGGGCTGGGCCGGGTCGACATGGCGGCGGTCCTTCTGGGATCGCTGCGCCGTCAGGTGGACGTCGACGAGTTCGCGCGCCCTGACGCGGTGCTCGCGCCCCTCATCACCTCGGAGTTGCGCAAAGACGGCCCCGGCGAAGGGTTCGGCACCCACGCGGGCCCGTTCGGCGATCCCGGCGTGGTGCTCTCGACCGGCTCGGCCGTCGATCTGTCAGGTCCCAACCTCGCCTCGGGCGGCCCCGTCCGAGAGGCGGCCCTCGTCTTCGAGCGCATCTCGCCCGACGAGCCGGGCATCGTCCAGATCGGCGCGCGGCAGACGAACGTGTGGCGGGCCGAGATCCCGGAGGCGCTGGACGGCCTACGCAGCATCACGATCCGCGATCCCGGCGGCGCGCCGCCGCTCGAGGTTCTCGCGCGCACGGCGGGGCTCGACCTTGATGGCCTCATCATCTCGGATGCGGATGTGGGGGTTGGCGCGATCCCCGACATCGACGCCCCGAAAGACGCGTTCCTTAGCTACTCGGACCTCCTGGCGCTCTTAGCTCCAAGCGCGGACGGCCTCTCGGACCTCGTCGTCAGCGCGCAGGACAAGGTGCGCTTCACCCCCGGCGCGGCCGAGGGCGTCGGGCGTGATCGGACCCTCGACGGGACGGTGAACGGCCTCGTGGACTTCGCGCAGGTCGATCTGGCACTCGGAGATGCCGGGGCGGGCGATTACGTCTCGCTGGGCGTCGGCGGCGCGATCACGCTCGAACTCGCGCGGCCCCTCGAAGTCGACGCGGGTGCGCCACGCTTCGTCTATCTTCTCGAACGCGGCGCGATCGACGACGTCTCCGGCGTGGGGTCGGGATCGACCCAGGGCCTCGCGCCGGAAGCGGACCTCTCGAGCGACCTGGGCCTTCCGGGCGTCGAGGAGGACGCGGTCGAACTGACCTACCGCTTCACCTTCGAGGAACTGTTCGGCGGCGAGGTGCCCGCGGGCCTGGAACAGACGATGACGCTCGATCTGTTCGAGATGACGCTGGTCACCGAGGAGTTCCCCGAGCGGACCGCCGCCGCACTGCGCGACGCGGTCTCGGTGACCGTCAACGGAACGGCGGCGCAGGTGACGCGGGCGGGCGCGGCGACGCCCGTGGACGGCGCGTTCACCGGGCGCACGCTCGTCTCGAACGTGGGCCCGGACGGCGCGTTCGCGGACATGCTGCGCGCCGACGCGTACGGGCAGACGCTGCGGATCTCGGCGCCCATCGACATCGTGGGCGACAACGAGATCGTCGTGCGCGTGGCCGATGGCGTGGACGGGCTGCTCGACACGGCAGTGTTCCTCTCGCCGATCGGGACGCGTCTGCTCGAGGGATCGCCCGAGGACGACGTCCTCGCGGCGCCCGACAACGCGGCATTTGAACTCGTGGGCGGCGCCGGCGACGACACTCTGGACGGCGCCGCGGCGGACGACGTGCTGCGCGGCGGGACCGGCGACGACGTGTTGCGCGGCGGCGATGGACGCGACGCGATCCAGGGCGGTGCGGGCGACGACGTCCTGCGCGGCGGGCGCGGCGCGGACGATCTCGATGGCGGCGCGGGCACGGACCGCGTCGTAGTAGCGGGCGCCGCCCTCGACGAGGGCGCCTTGCGGTTCGCACGAGGCGCCTGGCTGCTCGAAGGCTCGGACGGCGCGGTGGATCGGCTGACCGGCATCGAGGAGGTGACCTTCGCCGGCACGGGCGTGACGGTCGCGTTGCCGGAGGACCTGTCAGGCGTGATCCCAGGCGCGCAGATCAACTTGGCGCCGGTCGCGCGTGACGACCTCCTCACGCCCGGCGCGGCGCCGACGTCGATCCTAGCCAACGACCTGGACCTCGATGCGTCGGGGCCCTTGCGCGTCACGCTCCTACGTGCCGAGGGACGGGCCATCCGGCCCCCCGAGCCGGGCGACGCCTGGGTCGTCGAAGGCCGCTACGGGACGCTGACGGTCACGCGCGACGGGTCGGCCTCATACGTACTCGACCCGGAACGGGAGGCGTCGGCAAACGGCGCGGTGGACAGCTTCCTCTACCGTGCCTTCGACGGCAGCCGAGGCGGGGCCGATGCCGAGATCCGCGTCGACGTGCCGGGGCGAGGCAACGCCGCGCCGGAACTGGCGCAGATCCTCCCTGTCTACGAGGTCGTGGAGGGGTCCGACGGACCGGTGGTGCAGTTCTTCGCGACCGATGCCGATGGCGACGCCCTGCAGTTCCGGCTAGAGGACGTCGAAGGCGCGGACGGCCTGGATGCGTCCAGGATCGAGATCGACCCGGACACGGGCACCGTCGCCGTCCGTGACGCCGCCTTCGCGCGTGGCGGCGACAACGTGGCGACCTTCGACGTGGTCGTAAGCGACGGCACCGATGAGGATCGCGCCACGGTGCGCCTCGCGCTCCTCGAAGATCGCGACGGCGACGGGATCGCGGACAGGGACGACAACGCGCCCGTCCTCGGCACCCCAGCCCGCGAGGCCGTCACCGGCACCGACGCCCCCGACCTCGTCACCCGCGGCGGGGGCCGGGGCGATGTCGTGCGGGGTTTGGACGGCGTAGACGTCTTCGACTTCGCCGAGACCAATGGCGACGGCATGCAGGACTACGCGCGCATCCTCGACTGGCAGGCGGGCGAGACGCTCGTGGGCATCGCGCGGAGCGATGTGGACGAGGCGTCGATCGGCTTCGCGGGGACGTCTGTGCGGTTCCAGTACGGAGCCGACAGCGACGTTCTGGTGATCTCAGGGGACGTGCCTGACAGCATAGACAAAATGTTCGCCGACACGTTCGTGTTCTGAGGTGGATGAAGGGGCCGGGGCGGACGACCGCGCTGTCTCCAACGGATTTGAAGCGGAAGGTAAGGGCATAACCATCATGGCAATAATGACGGGGAAACGGACGGCTGCCCTAGGCGCGGCAGTAGTTGCGATGGGCGCGCTCGGCACGATCGCTGCCGAAGCCGCAACAATCGGCGATCGCGAGGTGACGGAAGGCGACACGCTCTTCTTCGCCGCCAACACCTCTTTCACCTCCTTCACCGGGGCGGACCTCATCAGCGAGAACGCGACCGGCCCCGTGCTGACGCTCGACCCAGACTTCGGCATCGAGGAGCTGGAGTTTGCGGGCGACGTGTTCAGCCTGATAGCGCGGGACGATCCGCTCGACGACGCGGGCGAAGAGATGCTGCGGTTCCTCTTCGCAGCTGCGGGAGACGAGGCTGATGGCTCATTCCGGCTCCTGACGCTGCAGGGGGAGTTTGGGGACAGCGTCGGCTTTGCAGATTCGTCGACCGGTAGCTTCC
Source organism: Jannaschia aquimarina (assembly GCF_000877395.1). GTDB lineage: Bacteria > Pseudomonadota > Alphaproteobacteria > Rhodobacterales > Rhodobacteraceae > Jannaschia > Jannaschia aquimarina. Next base: position 6,176 of record NZ_JYFE01000053.1, read on the forward strand.
TTGTGCAGGCCGCGACGCTAGAAGTTATTCCACTGCCCGCAGGGGTTTGGCTGCTCATGGGCGCGCTGGGAGCGTTAGGCGCCCTGCGGCGCGCAAGAGGCGATACCTGACGGTAGCCAAGGCCTTCTCGGCAGGCACTCCACTGCGTTCATTTTAGCCGCGCGCTTCCGGTACAGTTCAGTGAAACACCAGAGCAGTTCCGCTTGGGCCCTCTCGTGCTTTCGGAACGGCTCACGCCGCGGATCTAGACCCTAACGGAACGTTTTCCCCAAGGGGCGCAGTTCCTGCCCTTCAACTCGTCGGGCATTCGTCGACCCTTGAGACTCTTCGCGGCCCCTTGGGTCACGATTTTATGAGGCAGTAAATGGAGATCCCGGCCCGGGGCCGGGGTCGAGGGGCAGAAGCCCGGCCCGGGCGGGCCGGACACCCTTTCTGCCGAGTGGTCCGCCAGCCAGCCGGACGGGCCGTCGTCAACCGGCAAGCGCCGGCCCGGGGGGCCGTCGGCTCCGGGCGAGCCCGTGTCCTCCCGCTGACGCGCTGCGGGCCGCGCCAGCTCGCCCTCCGCCCGGTGGACCCCGCCCCCTCCGGCCGCAGGTCGGGCTGCGCCCTCACCTGCTCTGCCCTTCGAATGGCAGGGGCCATTCAAAGCCAGATCAGGCGCGGCCTCGCCCATCGGCGGAAGACCGGCACAAGACCGGCAACCGTCTCGCACCACGAAGGATGAACCCGTGCCCGAGACCGACACCACGACCGAGACCAGCGCCGAGGCGACCCTGATCGCCGCCCAGAACGACGCCTTCCGCAAGTCCATCACCGATGGCGCGACCCCCAAGACCCCGAGCGGACAGGTCGTCGTGACCCAGGCCGTCCAGAGCATGGGCGATGCGTTCGTCCTCGACGCCCTGCGCACCGTCGCAGCCTTCGACACATTCACCGAGGACAACGACCCGTGGGGCGATCACTGCTTCGGCGCGCCCGAAGTCAACGGGGTCAAGCTGTTCTGGAAGATCGACCTCTATGACTTGGACTACGAGTTCGGATCGGAGGCCCCGGCCGATCCGGACCGCACCCGGCGCGTCCTGACGATCATGCTGCCCCAGGACTACTGACCGGATCGGCGGTGGACCCCTACCGTCTGCCGCCGAGGCTGGCCTGTCGAGCAGGCCCCGAGGGCGGGCGCGTGAGACGCCCCCCCTCCCCCATCATCGGACGGAAAGGAGGTGAGAGACATCACCAAAGACTGGCTGACAGCCAGGCGCCGGGAGGCGTCGGCACTCATCAGGAAGGGCGGACTAAGCGCCAAACTCGGCCGCGCCTTCCTGACC
>NZ_JYFE01000054.1 GCF_000877395.1 Jannaschia aquimarina
CGGGGCATCGAGCCCCGTCCGATCCGGGCCTCCGGCGGGAGTATTTGGGCCGAGAAGAAGCAGGGGAACACCCGGCCGGACCGGGAGGCGCTTGCGGACCGCGCGGCGCGCGGGCAGCGTCCGGGCATGACGGAACTGCAGATCATCGGGCTGACACGTTTTGCCTATCCGGGCCTCGGCGGCTTTCAGAGCGGGCACGAAACCGTGGAGGCGCGCGTCGCGGCACTCTGGGCGCCAGAGCGGCTGGAGGCGCGTCTGCGCAGCCTGGAGCACGTCACCCTGCGCACGCTCGCCGCGCAGGAGGATGCGGATTTCCGTCTGCTGGTCGTCACCGGGGAGGCGCTGCCCCAGCCCTGGCTCGGCCGGCTGGAAAAACTGGTCGCCGCCCTGCCCCAAGCGGAACTGGTCCGGCATCCGTCGATGAACCAGCGTCACGCGATGGAGGAGACCGTCAATGCGCGGCTCGATCCGGACGGGCCTCCGGCGATGCAGTTTCGCATGGATGACGATGACGGCGTCGGACGCCGGTTCATCGCGCGGGCACGGGAACTCTTTGGGCAAGTCCGACCGCTCTGGGAGCGGCATCGACGGCTGTGCCTCGACTTCAACCGCGGTTACGGGCTGGCGCTGACGCCGGAGGGGCCGCTGATCGAGCCGCAGATGCGTGCCTGCCTGGGCGTAGCGCAGGCACTGTTCCTCGACCCCTCGATCCGGCGCACCTGCGTGCATTTTCCTCACCACAAGTTGCCGTCGCTGATGCCGGTCCTGTCGATGACCGACGCCCCGATGTGGCTGCGTGGGATCGACGCTTGGAACGACAGCCGCCCCGACGCCGCCCGGCTGCGCCCGCCGACCGACGAGGAGCGGCGCGATCTGGAGCGGCGGTTCGGGTTGGAACTGGAGAAAATTCGTTCCTCTTTTCCGGGCTCTACGAGGGGTTCTTAATGTCGCGCTCGGATGAGAGGTCGGCCGGGACTCTGCTCCGGACCCCGGGCTATTTGAGGCAGAATGAGAGAGCACGTTGAGATTGGCGGATTTGGTCAGGATGCTGATCGCGGGTGTGTCCTGGCTTCAGGACGGCGGGTACATGGGCTGGTCAATCGAGAGACGAGCGGCAGCAGACCAGGTGAAGGCTCCCGGCCCGGCCAGCCGTGCGCAAAGCGGATCTCCGGCCCGCTTCAGCGGGGCGCGACCGGGCGGGGCACAGGCGCGCGCGTCTCGCGCCAGAGCGTATAGAGACCGGTGGCGGCGACCAGCGTCGCCCCGGTCAGCGTCAGGGCATCGGGCCGTTCTCCGAAGACGGTGACGCCCAGAAGGAGGCCCCAGATTATCGCGGTATAGCGAAAGGGCGTGACCACCGCGACTTCTCCGTGCCGCATCGCCAGGATCGAGAAGAGGTAGCCGCCAAAGACGAAACCCGCCGCGAGCAGCATCAGCGCCCCCTGCCCCGGCGTAACCGGCTGCCATGGCTCGCCCAGCGACACGATGGCCCCCAGCCCCGTGACGCCCCCGGCGGTGAAGATCGCGACCTTGAGGCTGGGCACCTCGGGCGACAGGCGCCGTGTGATCAGGTCGCGCGCGGTGATGATGATGACAGAGAGGACCGCGAGGAGCGACCACGCGTTGAAGCCCTCGGCCCCCGGACGGACGATCAGAAGCACGCCCGCGAGCCCGACGCCGATCGCCGTCCAGCGGCGCCATCCCACGCGTTCCCCCAGCAAGAGCGCGCCGGCGGCCGTGATCGTCAGCGGCAGGGCCTGCAAGATCGCGGTGATGTTGGCGAGCGGCATATGCGTCAGGGCCAGCACGAAGGGGAGGAAGGCCGCGACCTCGGCCACGGACCGGCCCGCGACCTCGGCCCGGTCCGCCGCCGGGATCGGACGGGACAGCGCGCCGGTCAGATGCGCCAGGAGCGCGATCAGGGCGGTCGCCGCAAGTCCGCGCAGGACGACGACCTGAAAGGTGGGCAATCCCTCGGCCAGCCATTTGATGCAGGCGTCGTTCAGCGTGAAGGTCGCCATCGACCCCATCATGAAGAGCGCGCCGCGAAGGTTCTCGGTCATCGGCGGAGTCCCCATTTGGGGCGACGGCGGCTCATGCGTCGTCCGCCAGCGGCGGCGCGGGCATGAGTGCCAACGCGGCCCCGGCATCGAGGCCGAACCGTTCGGTCAGGAGCTTGCGGCCTTGCCGGGTGCGGATCTTCTGCGCATGGGGCGGAATCGAGCGGCCGGAATCGTTGTGCCCGTGCAGGGTGCGCAGGAAGGCGATGCCCTCTGGCTCCATCAGGGTGGGGACGTGGCAGGGCAGCCGGCGGTGGTTGTAGCGGTAGATGCAGGTCGGCAGGTCGGCCGTTGTGATCATCGCGCAGGCGAGGCCCAGCGGCTGCGCCTCGCGGAAGTCCCAGAAGGGCTGCGCCGGGTCATGCATGTCCCAGTAGACGCCGCGTGAGAAGGCGATGACGGTTGGGCGGTCGGCGAGGCCAGCCGCGAGCGCCCGATCCGCCAGGTCGCGGGTGCGGGCAATGTAGTCGGTGGCGACCGCATCGTCGTCGTCGATGCGGAAGCCGGTGACATGCGTCGGCTCGCCCACGATGCCGCGGCGGAAGCTGCGCTTGGCGGCCGCCAGCGCGCCCATCCGGTCCATGACGCAGACCTTCAGGAAGTCGTGGCGCGCCTCGAGCTCGCGCAGGCGCTTGCGGTGGCGGAACGGCATGGTGCTGCCGGTCAGGATCACGCAGCGGAAGTCGCGGTCGGTCTGCGCGGCGAGCGAGGGGAGCGTGATCGTCTCGAGATATTCGAACCGCCGGGCGATCCGCTCCGGCTCGTAGAGATGGGCTTCGAGATCGGTCTCGGAGAGGCCGGAGACGGAGAAGCCCTCTTTCGCCGGGTAAGAGAAGCGCAGGACGCCGATGATCTGGTTGGCGGTCATGGGCGAGGCGTGGCATGGCATCGGGGGTCGGGCAAGTCCGGGATGGGGCCATGGATCGCAGACTGGCGCTCGAATTGCTGCCGGGGATCGTCTTCGTGGCGGTGAATGCGGCGGCGGGTCTGTTCGCGGCAACGGCGGCGGCAACCGTGGCGGCGGTCATGGCGGTCGTGTTGCTATGGCGCACGGAGCGGGAGGTCCCCCTGCTGGCGGTGGCGTCCGTGGTGCTGATGTTCGCGCTGCTGGCGGTGGGCTGGCTGCTGGAGGACGAACGCTTCCTCAAGATCCGCTCGACGGTGGGCTATGCGGCCTTTGCGCTGTTCGTCGCGGCGGGCGCGTTGATGCGGCCGCCGCTGTTGGCGCGCACGCTGGGACAGAAGCTGGACCTGGTGCCCCGCGCCTGGCCGGCGCTGCATCTGGTCTGGGCCGGGGTGCTGCTGCTCTTCGCGGGGGCGAACGAGGTAATCTGGCGGACGCAGGAAACCGATGTCTGGGTCTGGTGGAGCGTCGCAGACGGGTGGCTGGCCTTCGCGGCGATCTACGGGGCAACGTGGGTCGCGGCCTGGTGGTGGTGGGACGAGTGAGGTCGGCGCGCGCCCGTCGTCGGAGGCGTGGTCACGAAGTCAGCGCGAGCAGGCCGGCCATGGCGATCCCGAGGCCGAACAGGCCGAAGACGATCCAGGAGAGCGAGCCGCTCCGGCGATGGGCGGCGAGGATTACGCGATCCTCGCCATCGGCGTAAATGATCTCTCGCCGTGAGCCGATCTCAAAGTCGTAGTCGAGACGCAGGAGCGTCGAGCAGGCCTCTCGGACGGTACCGGACGCATCCGTGAAGCGGAAGGTCGGAAGGTAGGTGTAGGTGCTGTTGCGTCTCCCGACCTTCCTGCGATCGAAGTGGATGACTTCGGCCATGCATCGCCTGCCGTCGCGGTCGAAGGTCCGCATCCGGGCGCGAAGTTGCCAGGCGATGGCGAGGAACGCGCCCCCCAAGGCGATCAGGAAGAGCGCGGCGGGCGCGGAGACATCGTCGTAGAACATCCGCTCAGCCCACCGAGCAGGCCGTCATGGCAGCGGAAGGGGCGACGGTGCCAGCCCTCAGCAAAGTAAGACGATCTGGCATCATCCGGATCCTGGTCTGCCCGTCCTGAAAACGAAAAGACCCCCGCGGATTGGCATCCGCGGGGGTCGATTTCATCGCGTGATCCGGGCGATCAGTCGTTTTCGACCGTCTCGACGCTCTGATCTTCACCGAAGACGTCGTCGGCGCTCTGGGTCGGCGCGGCCAGCGCGGCGGCTTTCTCGGCCTCGGCGCGGGCCTCCTCGATCACGACATTGTCGCGGTCGGTGGCGATCTTGCGGACCTGCTGGGTCGCGCCACCGGTGCCCGCCGGGATGAGGCGGCCGACGATGACGTTTTCCTTGAGACCCACGAGCTTGTCGCGCTTGCCCTGGACGGACGCTTCGGTCAGCACGCGCGTCGTCTCCTGGAAGGAGGCGGCGGAGATGAACGAGCGCGTCTGGAGCGACGCCTTGGTGATGCCCAGCAGGATCGGCTCGGCATGGGCGGGACGGTCGCCCCGCTTTTCGGCCTTGGCGTTGGCCTCGTCGAGTTCGATCTTGTCGATATGCTCACCCTTCAGCAGCGTCGTGTCGCCGCTGTCGAGTACCTCGTACTTCTGGAGCATCTGGCGGACGATCACCTCGATGTGCTTGTCGTTGATCTTCACGCCCTGCAGCCGGTAGACGTCCTGCACCTCGTCGATGAGGTAGTCGGCCAAGGCCTCGATCCCCATGATGCGCAGGATGTCGTGCGGCGCCGGATTGCCGTCCATGATGTAGTCGCCCTTCTGGACGAAATCGCCTTCTTGGACCGGAATGTGCTTGCCCTTGGGGACCATGTAGTCGGCGGGCTCCAGCGTCTCGTCCGAGGGGACGACCTGGATGCGACGCTTGTTCTTGTAGTCCTTCTGGAAGCGCACGGTGCCGTCGATCTCGGCGATGATGGCGTGGTCCTTGGGACGGCGCGCCTCGAAGAGTTCGGCCACACGCGGCAGACCGCCGGTGATGTCCTTGGTCTTCGCGCCTTCCCGCGGGATCCGCGCCACGACGTCGCCTGCCTTGAGCTGCTGGCCGTCCTCGATCGACAGGATCGCGTCCACCGACATCGCATAGGTGACGGGGTTGCCCGCCTCGTTGCGCACGGGTTCGCCATCCTCGCCCACGATCAGGATCTCGGGCTTGAGATCGCTGCCCTTGGGCGCCGAGCGCCAGTCGCTGACGATCTTCTGGGTCATGCCCGTCGCATCGTCGGTTTCCTGACGCACGGAGATGCCGTCGAACAGGTCGACGAACTTCGCCTTGCCATCGGCTTCGGCGATGATCGGCAGCGTGAACGGATCCCACTCGAAGAGCTTGTCGCCCCGGTCCACCGAAGCGCCATCCTTGACGAAGAGCCGCGTGCCGTAGCCCAGCTTGTGGGACGTCCGCTCCTCTCCGCTGTCGGCGTCGACGATGACGAGCTGCATGTTGCGGCCCATCACCAGCGTTTCGCCGGCCTCGTTCACCAGGGTGTTGGCGTTGTCGAAGCGCACCTTGCCGGGGGCCGTGGCCTCCATGAAGGATTGCTGGCCGCCCTGGGCGACGCCGCCGATGTGGAAGGTCCGCATCGTCAGCTGGGTGCCCGGCTCGCCGATCGACTGGGCGGCGATGATGCCCACCGCCTCGCCCAGGTTCACCCGGGTGCCCCGGGCCAGGTCGCGGCCGTAGCATTGGGCGCAGACGCCATCCTCGCTTTCGCACGTCAGCGGCGAGCGGATGCGCATCGACTGGATGTTGGCCTGATCGATGAGGTCGGCCTTGCGTTCGTCGATGAGCTCGCCCTCGGCCACGATCACCTCGTCGGAGCCGACCGCGGTCACGTCCTCGGCCGCGACCCGGCCCAGCACACGCTCGGCCAGGGTGGCGACGACCTCGCCGTCATTGACGGCATTCGCGGCAGTGATGGCGTTCTCGGTGCCGCAATCCTCCTCTCGGACGATGCAGTCCTGCGCCACGTCGACCAGACGGCGGGTCAGGTAACCCGAGTTCGCCGTCTTGAGCGCCGTGTCCGACAGACCCTTCCGCGCGCCGTGAGTGGAGTTGAAGTACTCCAGCACGGTGAGGCCTTCCTTGAAGTTCGAGATGATCGGCGTCTCGATGATGTCGCCGTTCGGCTTGGCCATCAGGCCGCGCATCCCGCCGAGCTGCTTCATCTGCGTGACCGAGCCCCGGGCGCCCGAATGGGCCATCATGTAGACCGAGTTCGGTTCCGCCTCGGCGCCGTTCTCGTCCTTACGGACGGCCGAGATCGCCGACATCATGGCCTCGGTCACCTTGTCGTTGCACTTCGACCAGGCGTCCACGACCTTGTTGTACTTTTCGCCCTGGGTGATCAGGCCGTCCATGTACTGACGCTCGAACTCCTTAACCTGGTCGCGCGTCTCGTCGACGATCGTCCACTTGGTGTCGGGGATCAGCATGTCGTCCTTGCCGAACGAGATGCCGGCCTTGAACGCCTCGCGGAAGCCGAGCGACATGATCTGGTCGCAGAAGATGACCGACTCCTTCTGGCCGCAATAGCGGTAGACGGTGTCGATGACCTGCTGCACCTCCTTCTTGCGAAGCAGGCGGTTGACCAGATCGAACGGTGCCTTGGCGTTGAGCGGCAGGAGCGCGCCGAGGCGGGCCCGGCCGGGCGTCGTCTCGAACACGCGGAAGACTTCCTGCCCCTCGTGGTCGATCTGCGGCATGCGGACCTTGACCTTGGCATGCAGGTGCACCTCGCCGGCGGTGAGCGCATGCTCGACTTCGTCGACGGAGGCGAAGACGCTGCCCTCGCCCTTCATGCCCTCGCGTTCCATCGTGACGTAGTAGAGGCCCAGGACCATGTCCTGCGACGGCACGATGATCGGCGCGCCGTTGGCGGGCGACAGCACGTTGTTGGTCGACATCATCAGGACGCGCGCTTCAAGCTGGGCCTCGAGGCTCAGGGGAACGTGCACGGCCATCTGGTCGCCATCGAAGTCGGCGTTGAAGGCCGAGCAGACCAGCGGGTGAAGCTGGATCGCCTTGCCTTCGATCAGCACGGGCTCGAAGGCCTGGATGCCAAGACGGTGCAGCGTGGGCGCGCGGTTCAGAAGGACCGGATGCTCACGAATGACCTCGTCGAGGATGTCCCAGACCTCGGGACGCTCCTTCTCGACCAGTTTCTTGGCCTGCTTGACCGTGGAGGACAGGCCCTTGGCCTCCAGCCGCGAGTAGATGAACGGCTTGAAGAGCTCGAGCGCCATCTTCTTGGGCAGGCCGCATTGATGCAGCTTCAGTTCCGGCCCGGTCACGATGACCGACCGGCCCGAGAAGTCGACGCGCTTGCCGAGCAGGTTCTGACGGAACCGGCCCTGCTTGCCCTTGAGCATGTCGGACAGCGACTTGAGCGGACGCTTGTTGGCGCCGGTGATGACGCGGCCACGGCGGCCATTGTCGAAGAGCGCGTCCACGGATTCCTGCAGCATCCGCTTTTCGTTGCGGACGATGATGTCGGGCGCGCGCAACTCGATCAGCCGCTTGAGGCGGTTGTTCCGGTTGATCACCCGGCGATACAGGTCGTTGAGGTCGGACGTCGCAAAGCGGCCGCCATCCAGCGGGACGAGCGGGCGCAATTCCGGCGGGATGACCGGGATCACGGTCAGGATCATCCATTCGGGACGGTTGCCCGACTCGATGAAGTTCTCGACGATCTTGAGCCGCTTGATGATCTTCTTCGGCTTCAGCTCGCCGGTCGCCTCCTTGAGATCCTCGCGCAGCTGGGCCGCTTCGGCCTCGAGGTCGATATTGGCGAGCATCTCACGGATCGCCTCGGCGCCGATATTGGCGCTGAACGCGTCGGCGCCGTAGGCGTCCTGGGCGTCCATGAACTCCTCCTCCGACATGAGCTGACCGTACTGGAGGTCGGTGAGGCCCGGCTCGATGACGACGTAGTTCTCGAAGTAGAGGATCCGCTCGAGGTCGCGCAGGGTCATGTCCAGCATCAGGCCGATGCGGCTGGGCAGCGACTTCAGGAACCAGATGTGGGCGACAGGCGAGGCCAGTTCGATATGGCCCATCCGCTCGCGGCGAACCTTCTGGAGCGTCACCTCGACGCCGCACTTCTCGCAGACGACGCCGCGATACTTCATGCGCTTGTACTTGCCGCAGAGGCACTCGTAATCCTTGATCGGCCCGAAGATACGCGCACAGAACAGGCCATCACGCTCGGGCTTGAACGTCCGGTAGTTGATCGTCTCCGGCTTCTTGATCTCACCGTAGGACCAAGAAAGGATCCGCTCGGGCGAGGCGAGGCTGACCTTGATCTCGTCGAACACCTTCTGGGGCGCGACGGGGTTGAACGGGTTGTTCGTCAGTTCCTGGTTCATGTCACTGCACTCCGGAAGGTTGGGCGTCGGCCAGAACGGGGGCGTCGGCCGCAACGGCATTGAAGATTGAATGTTCGGTCACAAGCCGGCGGTAGGGCCCGATCGCCGCATTCAGGAAGATGTGCTGGCGCAATTTGTCATTTCGCACCTCGAAGGTCTGCTCCAACTCCGCCGCCTCGGCGAGCAGGTCCGAAATCCGATCCCAATCGGCATCTTCGGGGTCGAGACCGAGATGCCGGAAGATCGTCCGGACGTTCTCGGCCGAGGCAAAGGCGTCTTCGTAAGGAACGACGGATAGACGCTTTCCACCTTCGATCCGCTCGAGTCCGAGCCGGACGCTGCGGCTCCATTCCTTGACGCTGAAGAAGGCGTTGCGTTTCCACTGCTCCCGCTCCTCGAACCGGGCCTGGTAGCTATTGGCGACCGATACGGGGTTGCGCACCATGTACAGGATTTCGACCCCCGGAAACTCCCGATCCATCAGGTCGAAATCCTTGAACATCAGCGGAAACTTGTCGCCGACATAGATCGCATCGTCGTAACGAGCCAGCAGGCCCGCCCGATCGGTCGGGATCATCTGCGGGAGACGATGTTCCTTCGAAAGGAATGACTCCTTCTCGAGGTGCGCGCGCTTCAACTCACCTTTCACGAAGAGCGGACGGAACCGCTCTGTATGGATGATGACGCGACGGTGACAATTCAGGAGCCGGACCATTGCCGTGGTCCCGCTCCTGGCATTGCCCGCGACGAAGAGGAACTTCTTGTCCCCTGTCATTCCTCGCCGCCCTCCGCGTCGCGCAGCTCCATGTTGAGGCCGAGGCCGCGGACTTCCTTGACGAGCACGTTGAAGCTCTCGGGGACGCCCGCTTCGAAGTTGTCCTCGCCCTTGACGATCGACTCGTAGACCTTGGTCCGGCCGGCCACGTCGTCGGACTTCACCGTCAGCATCTCCTGCAGGGTGTAGGCCGCGCCGTAGGCTTCCAGCGCCCAGACCTCCATCTCGCCGAAGCGCTGGCCACCGAACTGGGCCTTGCCGCCCAGCGGCTGCTGCGTGACGAGGCTGTACGGCCCGGTCGACCGCGCGTGGATCTTGTCGTCCACCAGATGGTGCAGCTTGAGCAGGTACTTCACGCCCACGGTCACCTGACGGCTGAACTTCTCGCCCGAACGGCCGTCGAACAGGTCCGACTGACCGGACGTGTCGAAGCCGGCCCGCTTGAGCGCATCGTCGACATCCGCTTCCTTCGCACCGTCGAAGACCGGCGTCGCGATCGGAACGCCGCTCGTGACGGCCTCGGCGCTTTCGATCAGGTCACCTTCCTCGAGAGCCGCGACGGCCTCTTCGTAGGCTTCTTCTCCGTAGGCGATCTTCATGGCGTCGCGCACCGGGGTCAGGTCGCCAGAGCGGCGATACTCTTCAAGCGCCTCGTCGACCTGGAGGCCCAGGCCGCGCGCGGCCCAGCCCATATGGGTCTCGAGGATCTGGCCCACATTCATGCGCGAGGGAACGCCCAGCGGGTTGAGCACGAAGTCGACCGGCGTGCCGTCGGCGAGGAACGGCATGTCCTCCATCGGGACGACCTTGGAGATGACGCCCTTGTTGCCGTGACGGCCGGCCATCTTGTCGCCCGGCTGAAGCTTCCGCTTCACGGCGATGAAGACCTTGACCATCTTCATCACGCCCGGCGGCAGATCGTCGCCGCGGCGTACCTTCTCGACCTTGTCCTCGAACCGAGCCTCGATGGCGCGCTTCTGCACCTCGTACTGCTCGTTCAGGGCCTCGATCTCGCGGGCTTCCTGCTCGTCCTCGAGGGCGAGTTGCCACCATTGGCCGCGGCTGAGCTGATCGTCGAGCAGCGACGCGTCGATCGACGCGCCGGCCTTGACGCCCTTGGGCCCCTTCACCGCCTTCTTGCCTTCGATCATGCCGCGCAGGCGGGCATAGATGTTGCGATCGAGAATCTCACGCTCGTCGTCGCGGTCGCGGCTCAGACGCTCGATTTCCTCGCGCTCGATCTGGAGCGCGCGCTCGTCCTTCTCGACGCCGTGACGGTTGAAGACGCGAACCTCGACCACGGTGCCGTAGTCGCCCGGCTTCACCCGCAGCGAGGTGTCGCGCACGTCGGAGGCCTTTTCACCGAAGATGGCGCGCAGCAGCTTTTCCTCGGGCGTCATCGGGCTTTCGCCCTTGGGGGTGATCTTGCCCACCAGAATGTCGCCCGGCTCCACGTCGGCGCCGATATAGACGATCCCCGCCTCGTCGAGGTTGCGCAGGGCTTCCTCGCCGACATTGGGGATGTCGCGCGTGATCTCTTCCGGCCCGAGCTTGGTGTCACGGGCGGCGACCTCGAACTCCTCGATATGGATCGAGGTGAAGACGTCGTCGCGGGCGACCCGCTCGGAGATCAGGATCGAGTCCTCGTAGTTGTAGCCATTCCACGGCATGAACGCGACGACTACGTTCTTGCCGAGCGCGAGCTCACCCATGTCGGTGGACGGGCCATCCGCCAGAACCTGACCCTTGGCCACCGTGTCGCCCACCTTCACCAGCGGACGCTGGTTGATGCAGGTGTTCTGGTTCGAGCGCTGGAACTTGCGCAGACGGTAGATGTCCACGCCGGCATCGCCGAGTTCCAGATCCTCGGTGGCGCGCACGACGATCCGCTGGGCGTCGACCTGGTCGATCACGCCGCCGCGGGCCGCCATGATGGACGCGCCGCTGTCACGGGCCACGACCGCCTCCATGCCGGTACCCACGAATGGGGCGTCGGCCTGCAGGAGCGGCACCGCCTGGCGCTGCATGTTCGAGCCCATGAGCGCGCGGTTCGCGTCGTCGTTCTCGAGGAACGGGATCAACGCCGCGGCGACCGAGACCAGCTGCTTGGGCGAGACGTCGATCAGGTCCACGTTCTCGCGCGGGCCGAGCGTGTAATCGCCCGACTGACGGGTCGAGACCAGCTCGTTCTGGAAGCGGCCTTCGCCGTCCAGCGCCGCATTGGCCTGGGCGACCGTGTGACGCATCTCTTCGGTGGCGGACATGTAGACCACCTCGTCGGTGACCTTCGCCTCTTCCACCCGGCGGTAGGGCGTCTCGATGAAGCCGTACTTGTTGACCCGCGCGAAGGTGGCAAGCGAGTTGATCAGGCCAATATTCGGACCTTCCGGCGTTTCGATGGGGCACATGCGACCGTAATGGGTCGGGTGCACGTCCCGCACCTCGAAGCCCGCCCGCTCGCGCGTCAGGCCGCCCGGCCCGAGCGCCGAGAGACGCCGCTTGTGCGTCACTTCCGACAGCGGGTTTGTCTGGTCCATGAACTGGCTGAGCTGCGAGGAGCCGAAGAACTCGCGCACGGCGGCGGCCGCCGGCTTCGCGTTGATCAGGTCCTGCGGCATGACCGTGTCGATCTCGACGGAAGACATGCGCTCCTTGATGGCGCGCTCCATCCGCAGAAGGCCCACGCGGTACTGGTTCTCCATCAGTTCGCCGACGGAACGAACGCGGCGGTTGCCCAGGTGGTCGATGTCGTCGATCTCGCCCCGGCCGTCGCGCAGTTCCACGAGACCCTTGATGCAGGCCAGGATGTCCTCGTCGCGCAGGGTGCGGACGGTGTCGTCGGCGTCGAGGTCAAGGCGCATGTTCATCTTGACCCGGCCCACGGCGGACAGGTCATAGCGTTCGCTGTCCCGGAAGAGCTGGTCGAACAGGGTCTGCGCCGCCTCGACGGTGGGCGGCTCGCCCGGGCGCATGACCCGGTAGATGTCCATCAGCGCCGTCTCGCGGTTGAGGTTCTTGTCCGCGGCCAAGGTGTTACGGATGTACGGGCCGACGGTGACGTTGTCGATGTCGAGCACCGGGATCTCGGTCACACCGGCATCCATCAGCTCTTTCAAGGTGCCGCCGGAGACTTCGCCGTCCTTGTCGACCTCCCAGGTGAGCTCGTCACCGGCCTCGACGTAGATGGCGCCCGTCTCCTCGTCGATGATGTCGCGGGCGACGAAGCGGCCGACGATCGCGTCGAAGGGCACGAGGATCTCGGTGACCTTGCCCTCTTCGCGCAGCTTCTTGACTTGGCGGGGCGTAACCTTTTTGCCGGCCTCCACCACGACCTCGCCGGTCGCGGCGTCGATCACGTCCATGGCCGGGCGGCTGCCCGAAAGCCGCTCGGGGAAGAACCTGGTGGCCCAGCCCTCGCCCTTGCGCTGCGTGTAGGTGACGGTGTCGTAATAGGTGTTGACGATCGCTTCCTGATCCATGCCGAGCGCATAGAGCAGCGTCGTCACCGGCAGCTTGCGGCGACGGTCGATGCGGCAGAACACCAGATCCTTGGCGTCGAACTCGAAGTCCAGCCAGGAGCCACGATAGGGGATGATGCGGCAGGCGAACAGCAGCTTGCCCGAGCTGTGCGTCTTGCCCTTGTCATGATCGAAGAAGACGCCGGGGCTACGGTGCATCTGGGAAACGATGACCCGCTCTGTGCCGTTGACGATGAAGGTGCCGTTGGGCGTCATCAGTGGCATGTCGCCCATGAAAACGTCCTGCTCCTTGATGTCCTTGACGGACTTGGCGCCGGTATCCTCGTCCACGTCGAACACGATCAGGCGCAGCGTCACCTTGAGCGGCGCGCTGTAGGTCATGTCGCGGGTCTGACATTCCTCGACGTCGTATTTCGGCTTCTCGAGTTCGTACTTCACGAATTCGAGGATCGCCGTCTCGTTGAAATCCTTGATCGGAAAGACCGACTGGAAGGTGCCCATCAGGCCCTCGCCATCCGTGGGGGTGTCTGCCTCGCCGGAGCGCAGGAACAGGTCGTAGGACGACTTCTGCACCTCGATCAGGTTGGGCATGTCGAGAACTTCGCGAATCTTGCCGAAATAGCGGCGGATGCGCTTGGAGGACGCCTGCGTCTGAGCCATGTGGTCTCTCTCTCATTTTCATCGGACGGGTCCGTCGGGCACCGGACCAGCCACCTGAAATGGGTCTTCGAAGTCGGACAATTCCGGCGCGCCGTCCCACAGGCGTGCCCCCCGTCCTGACCTCCTGACCGGGAAGAGGGCCGATGGCCCTCTTCCGAGACAGGAGCGGGTGGCCCGGGAAACCCCCGGACCACCCCATGAGAATCCTCGCGAAAGCGGGATTACTTGAGCTCGACTTCCGCGCCGGCGGCTTCGAGCTTGCCCTTGATCTCCTCGGCCTCGGCCTTGTCGACGCCTTCCTTGACGGGCTTGCCGCCGGCTTCGACCAGATCCTTGGCTTCCTTCAGACCCAGGCCCGTGATGCCACGGACTTCCTTGATGACGGCGATCTTGTTGCCGCCAGCTGCCTTCAGGATCACGTCGAATTCGGTCTGCTCCTCGCCGCCGCCGGCAGCGCCGCCGTCGGCCGGACCGGCCATCATCACCGCGCCGCCAGCGGCGGGCTCGATGCCGTACTCGTCCTTGAGGATGGTCTTCAGTTCCTGGGCTTCCAGCAGGGTCAGGCCCACGATTTGTTCAGCAAGTGCTTTCAGATCAGCCATTGTCTCATTTCCGTATCAGTAGATGTGTGTCCGACGCGCGGGTTCAACCCGCCACGAAGTCATGCGGGGATCAGGCGGCTTCGCCCTTCTCCTCGATGGTCGACAGGATGCTCGCGATGTTCGAAGCAGGCGCGCCAATGGCACCGGCGATGTTCGAGGCGGGTGCACCGATGCAGCCGACGATGCTCGAGATGAGCTCCTCGCGGCTGGGCATCTGTGCGACCGTCTTCACACCGGCCGGGTCCAACGCCGTCTCGCCCATGGCGCCGCCCAGGATCTCCAGCTTGGAGTTGTCCTTGGCATAGCCGTCGATGACCTTCGCCGCAGCGACGGGGTCCTCGGAATAGGCGAGCACGGTCATGCCCGTGAGGTACTGGCTGATCGAGTCGGCCGGCTTACCTTCAAGGGCGATCTTGGCGAGCTTGTTCTTGGCAACGCGCACGGATCCGCCCGCTTCGCGCATGCGCGAGCGGAGGTCCTGCATCTCGGCGACCGTCATGCCCTCGTAGCGGCTGACCACCACGACGCCAGAGCTTTCGAAGATCTGGCCGAGTTCCTCGACCACCTTCTCCTTCTGGGCTCTATCCACGGTTTCACTCCAAGTTCGGGGGTCGCCCCCCAGCTCGTTCGGGCCGGTTTCCCGACCCACTCAGGGTCCTTACGGGACCCCGCCAGATCGCCCGGTCAAGCCGGTCGGATCCTTTGGCAGTCCCATCTCGGGAAGGACTTAGCGGGGTCTCCCCCAGCCCTCCGTCTCGGACAGGACAGGGCGGCGGACCGCCCTGCCAACCGGCATCCCTGCATGAGATGTCCGGATCTCTTGCGGGCCCGGAGGCCCGGTTTTCTATTCCGCCGCCTCGGCCGCCGGGTCGTTGCCCGTCGCGCTGTCGATGGCGATGGTCACGCTGGGCCCCATGGTCGAGGTCAGCGCGATCTTCTGCATGTAGCTGCCCTTGGCGCCCGCAGGCTTCGCCTTGGACACGGCATCCACGAAAGCCATCACGTTCTCGCGCAGCTTGGCTTCGTCGAAACTGGCCTTGCCGACGCCTGCATGGACGACGCCGTTCTTCTCGGCCTTGAACTGGACCTGTCCGCCCTTGGCGTCCTTGACAGCCTGGGCCACGTCCATCGTCACCGTGCCGACCTTGGGGTTCGGCATCAGGTTGCGCGGACCCAGCACCTTACCCAGCCGGCCGACGATCGGCATCATGTCGGGGGTGGCGATACAGCGGTCGAAGTCGATCTTGCCCGACTGCACCGTCTCCATCAGGTCTTCGGCACCGACGATATCCGCCCCGGCTTCCTTGGCCTCATCGGCCTTGGGACCGCGGGCGAAGACGGCCACACGGACGTCCTTGCCGGTTCCGTTGGGCAGGCTGACCACGCCGCGGACCATCTGGTCGGCGTGACGCGGATCGACACCCAGGTTCATCGCGATCTCGACGGTCTCGTCGAACTTGGCCTTCGCGTTGCCCTTGATGAGGGCCACAGCCTCGTCGACGGTGACGTTCGACTTGCCTTGCATAGCCTCGCGGGCGGCCTTCATGCGCTTACCGAGCTTCGCCATCACTTCACCTCGATGCCCATCGACTTGGCCGAGCCAAGGATGATCTTCATCGCCTGGTCGACATCGTTGGCCGACAGATCCTTCATCTTCGCCTCGGCGATCTCGCGCACCTGCTTGGCGGTGACGGTCGCCACGGTCTCGCGGCCGGGGTTTTCGGCGCCGCGCGGGCGGTTGCGCTTGCCGACGTTTTTCAGGCCGGCCGCCTTCTTGAGATAGTAGGACGCGGGCGGCGTCTTGATGTCCATCGTGAAGGACTTGTCTTGATAATACTGGATCACCGTCGGACAGGGGGCGCCCTGCTCCATCTCCTGCGTCTTGGCGTTGAAGGCCTTGCAGAATTCCATGATGTTGATCCCGCGCTGACCCAGCGCCGGACCGACCGGGGGCGACGGGTTCGCCTGCCCCGCGGGGATCTGCAGCTTCATCGTGCCGACGAGTTTCTTCGCCATCGGCTCTCTCCTTTCTCGGCGGTGACCTGAGCCACCCTGCCTGTCACGCCCCTAGGGGCCTTGAGGCCGTGGTTCGGGCTGGCCTTGGCTGCCCTCCCACGTCCGGTTCCGGTACCCTTGCCGCAGGCAAGGGCCCGATATGTCACGCGGCCTTGGAGACCTGCGTGAATTTCAGCTCGACCGGGGTCGCCCGGCCGAAGATCGAAACGCTCACCTTCAGGCTCTGGGCCTCGTCGTCGACTTCCTCGACCTGGCCCGAGAAACCCTCGAACGGCCCGTCGACCACGTTGACATTCTCGCCGACGTCGAAGGTGATCAGGCTGCGGGGGGCCTCTTCGCCCTCCTGGACACGGTTGAGGATCTGATTGACCTCCGCGTCGCGCATCGGCATCGGCCGCCCCTGCGGACCCAGGAAACCGGTCACACGGTTGATCGAGTTGATGAGGTGGTAGCCCTCGTCCGACATCTCCATGCGCACTAGCACGTATCCGGGCATGAAGCGACGCTCGGAGGTCACCTTCTTGCCGCGCCGCACCTCGAGCACTTCCTCGGTCGGCACCAGCACCTCTTCGATCTGATCTTCGAGGCCCTGCTCTTCGACGGCCGTGCGGATTTGCTCCGCCACGCGCTTCTCGAAATTCGACAGCACGCTGACCGAATACCACCGCTTCGCCATTCGCAGGTCCGCTCCGTCTCGTCGCCCGTCGGGCAGGTTTGCGGGATATCCCGCATCTCGGTCCCTAAATTGAAACGGCGCGCAACCATCGGTGCGCGCTATCCAAACTTCGGGAATGCCGAGCCTCTACATCGCGATTCGCCCATTTGCAAGGGACACCCGCGCCCATATCCGCAAAGGGCGCCACCTCCGACCAGGGTCAGAACCCGGACAGGATCGCCGTCAGACCGGTCCGGATCAGGAAATCGACGAGGAAGAAGAACGCCGCGGCCACGACGGCGAGAATGAACACCATCACCGATGTGAGCATGACCTCGCGCCGGCCGGGCCATGTGATCTTGGCGATCTCTCCGCGGGTCTGTTGCAGGAACTGAAGCGGGTTCGTCATCTTCGGCATTCCTTTCACGGCGCTGCTCGCCGCGTTCCTTCGGATCGCGCGGCCTGTGGACGGCGGAGACTTAGTCGCCGCGCTCTTGCTTCACAAGGCGCTGCGCGCGTTTCGTTGGGTTGGTGGCATGAGGTCGGGCAAACCGTCCGGACAGTCGACATCGGGGCGCCAAGGATGCGGACCTCGGAGGCGTCGACCACCGGATCGTCCTTTTCTACGGCCATCGTTTCCATAGCCATCGCGCCTCCCTCGGCCATCAGGCGTCGCCAGCGGAGCAGAAGGGTCGGGGCGACGCCGTTGCGCCTGACGACGGCCGAAACGGACCCGCCGGGCGCGAGGCTCTCCTCCATGATGCCCAGCTTCTTGTGCACCGGCCAACAGCGACGTCCGGCAATGCCGGTGATCACCTCGAGGCGGGATCATCTTCGTTGGGCGCAAGCATGTCACCGAACACGGGCTGGGGCTCTTCATGGTGATGCCAGCCTGGCCGGGAGAAACGGGAGGCAGTTCGACGGCGCGCTCATGCCGTAAATCGCGAGGAAAAGGTCGTCACGTCATGCCCCGCTCTGCTCGATCTTTCTCGCTCCAGCACCATCATGGTGCGGAAGGCGGCACCATTTGCCGGCCAGTCTGGACGCCCTCGGCGGGCCCCGCCCAATCGGCATCCGATTGACGAAGGCTTGTCCTGAACTTCGATACGAGCCCGAGCATGTGCGATGCCGCCGCCTTCAAAGACTTGTTCGCAGCCGCTGTCTCCTCGAACATGGCGGCGTTCTGCTGCGTGGCGTGGTCGATCTCCACCATCGCTTCGTTCATGTTCGAGGCGCTAACGGCCTGGCCGCTGGCAGCGTCGGCGATCTCGTCGATCTGACCGCCGATCGTCCTGATCCGGCGGCCGAGCGCTTCGAGCGTTTCGCCAGTGCGGTCCACCCTGCTGACACCGTCCTCGATCCGGGCCGAGCTTTCGTGGACGAGATCCCCGATCTCGTGAGCGGAGATGGCGACCCGCCTGGCCAGCGCGCGGATCTCGGAGGCGACGACCGCGAAGCCCTGCCCGGCATTGCCAGCGCGCGCGGCCTCGACACCGGCATTCAGGGCAAGCAGATTGGTCTGAAAGGCGATGTCGTCGATGATTGCCAAGGTCGCAGAGATCCTCTCTGAGAAATCCCTGATCTGTTCCATTGCAGTGATCGCGTCGCGGACAACGGCATCGCTCTGCCTGGCATCGCCTTCCGCCTCGGACGCCGATGTCCGTGCGCCGGAAGCCAGATGCGCGGTCTGCTTGATCGTACGCGCCATCCCGTCCAGCGCCTTGGTCGTCTCCGCGACCGTGCGTGCGGTTCGCTCCGTCCGGTCCGAGAGATCGGTTGCTGCGACCATGAGATCGCTCGAATCCCCAAGTACATCTGTTGCGCGCCGGAACACTTCGGCCAGCGCCTCGTCGAGCTGGGTCGCCGCCGCATTCACGTCGTCCTGAAGGCGAGCGAATGCCCCCTTATGTTCGCCCTCCATGCGAGCACGGACATCGCCTTCGGCCAGACGGGAAAGGACGACGGAGATATCATCAATACCGATCTCGACCCTTTCGAGCAAAGCGTTGACGAGGTTCGGAACATCCGCGCCGCCACCATTGGGGGCCGGCTTCATCCTCACTGAGAAATCGCCATTCGAGGCGCGGCCAAGAACCCTCGTCAAATCGGCGATCAGGGCCTCTTCGGCCTCCCGCGCGGCTTCGGTCGAGGCGCGGTAGCGAGCCTCTTCGGCCGATGACGCGGCCCTTTCCCTTGCCTCGGCCGCACGGCGTTCCGCTTCGAGCTGGGCCGCGCGTGCCTCAGCCTCGGCACTTCTGCGCGCATAGGCGATCCGTTCCAGCAAGGTGACACGGAACAGGGTCAGCGTTCGGTTCATCGCCTTGAGTTCGGCGATTTCGGTCTCGGGCAACGGGACGTCGTGACGGTCGTCCGTGAGATCCTGCATCGCCTCGACGGTTTGGCGGATCGGACGCGCAACCGTTTGATGGATCACATACGCGATGAGGATCGACCCGAGCGCGATCGTAATACCGACCATCAGCCACGCGGTCCGAACCAATTGATCCACGGCGGCACGCGCAGGCCCGATGTTCCAGGCAAACTCGGCCGTGCCGAAAAGGTCGCCATTCTCATTTGTGACCGGCTGGCGAACCTTGAACTCTGACACTCCATCCGAAGGCGAGGATAATGCGCCAGAGTCAAAAGCGTCACCCCGCGACCCGCTGCCATGCCCGGCGTCGAGGAGCGGACTGCCGGCATTTGTGCGGATTTGAATGTCGATGAGTTGAGGCGGCAGGTCGTGCGCAAAGCTGACGGCGACCTTCTCGGTCAACTGGCCCTCGTCGACGACTGACGCGGTGATCGCACGGGTCAGCAGATCCGATCGATGCCGAAGATCCTCTTGAGCCTGTGTGATGAATGCGGACCGCATCAACGGTGTGAAGATCGACAGCATCGCGACGCTGCTGAGGACGAGGACGGCCAGCACAGCGAGCGTCCCCCGGCCGGCCAATGTGCGAGAGAACGCCCGAACCAAAGAGGGATCCGCATCGGAATCAGACGCCCGCGAAGAACTAGCCGGAGGCGAGGACGGATCGACGGATTCGCTCATGAATCCGGGCTTAAGAGTGATATCTTAAGATAGGCTTTCAGAGCGGAACGTCCTGGCAGGGGCAGCAGGATTCGAACCCGCGACCTACGGATTTGGAATCCGTTGCTCTACCAACTGAGCTATACCCCTGCAGGCGCTGAGACGGATAAGGTCACTCATCGGGACACGCAAGCGCAATATCGGCCAATGGGTGCCGGACAGGAGGGCCATGCGCAGCTTTGCTGACTGCCTCCTCACTCTATCGCCTGCGCCTCCGATCGCCTGCGCCTCCGCGTCCGCCCTCCTCTCGCGACAAAGGCCGCCCTTTCGGACGGCCTTTGCGCTGTCGGCTCTGGCTCGTTCGCCCCCGCGGGGCGAGCCACGCTTACTCGACGATCTTCGACACGATCCTTGCTGGCGCGTCAGATCGCCGATTACTCGACGATCTTCGACACGACGCCGG
>NZ_JYFE01000055.1 GCF_000877395.1 Jannaschia aquimarina
GCCCGGGGCGGGCGGGGCTCGATGCCCCGGCCGCCCCGCACCCCCTCAGCGCAGCCGTTCCACCGCCTGCGCCACTTCCATCACGTCCGCCTCGGTGCAATCCCACGACCCCACGCTGACCCGGATGACGAAGCGGCCCCGGTGGCGCGTCTGGGTCAGGTAGACCCGGCCTTCGGCATTGATTGCGGTCAGCAGGGCTTCGGTGGCGGCATCGCTCTCCAGCGCGAAGGAAAACAGGGCGAGGCGCGGCTCGGAGGTAATCTCGACACCTTCCATGGCGCGCAACCGCCCGGCCAGCGCCTCGGCCCAGGCGACGTGGTCCCGGATACGCCCGCGAATGCCGTCCAGCCCGTAGGCCCGCAGCACGAACCACAGTTTCAGCGCCCGGAACCGGCGCCCCAGGGGCACCGTCCATTCGTTGAAATTTGTGACGTCCTCGCCCTCGAGGGTGCGCAGGTAATCGGGGCGCAGCCCCAGCGTGTTCACCTGCGCCACCGGATCGCGCAGGAACTGAACGCAGCAATCGAACTGCGCGCCCATCCACTTGTGGGGGTTGAAGACGATGCTGTCGCAGCGTTCCGCCCCGGCCCAGAGCGGCCGAAACTCCTCGCAGACCATCGCCGATCCCGCCCAGGCGGCGTCCACATGGGTCGGCAGGCCCGCGCAGGCGGGCAGGCAGGCGGCGATGTCGTCGAAGGCGCCGACCCCCGTTCCGCCCGCGCAGAACACCACGCCGCAGGGCAGGTGGCCGGCCTCGCGGTCGGCCGCGATGGCGGCGGCCAGCGCGTCCGGGTCCATCGACAGGTCGTCGCGAACCGGGACTTTCACCAGGTTGTCCTGTCCGATCCCCGCCAGGCGGACTGCCTTGTCCACGCTCGAATGGGTCTGCGCACTGGCATAGACACGCAGGCGCGGCCCGCCCGACAGCCCCTCCGTCAGCCCGGCATAGTCCAGTGCGCGCTCCCGCATCGTCAGCACCGCGCAGAGCGTCGCCGTCGTCGCCGTGTCGTGGATCGTGCCGGTGACGTCGTCCGGCAGGCCCAGCGCGTCGCGCAGCCAGCCCACCATCGCCTGTTCCAGCTCGGTCGCGGCGGGCGAGGTCTGCCACAGCATCCCTTGCGCCGCGATCCCGTTGGCGAGTTGCTCCGCCAGCATCGAGGCGGGCGAGGCGTTGGCCGGGAAATAGGCGAAGAAGCGCGGATGCTGCCAATGGGTCGTGGCGCCGGGGATCAGCCGCTCGAAATCGGCAAAGATCTCCTCGACGGGCTCGGCGGCCTCGGGCGCCACACCTGGCAGTTGCGCTAGCAGGTCGCCCGGCGCCACCTGCGCGCGCACGGGGCGGTCGCGCAGGCCCGCATGATAATCGCGCACCCAGTCGGCGGCGCGCTTCGCCCAGAGGTTCAGATCGTCGTGGTCCATGGCCCGCTTGCTGCACCGGCTGGACCGGAGGGGCCAGCCCCCATGCACCGGTCCCCTGCATTTTCGGCCGGGTGAGGGATGCGGGTCAGGGCGTCCCCTTCGCCAGCAGCGCGTCGATCTCCGCCCCCGACGCACCCTTCGCGGTAAAGTCGCCCGCCAGCATCGCGCCCCCGGCCTCCAGGATCGCGCGATGCGTCACCCGCGACAGCGCCGAGCCCAGCGAGACCCGCGCCACGCCGATCTCGGCGAAGTCTGCCAGCGACAGCTGCGCCAAGGGGCCCACGGCCAACGCGTTCACCCGGCCGCCCACCTCCCGCACCAGACGGGCCAGATCGTCCGCCGACCCCGGAACCGGCGCATAGAGCACATCCGCCCCCGCCTCGCGCATGGCCTGGAGCCGGGCGATCGCCTCGTCCAGATCGTAGGCGCCGTGCATGACCCCGTCGGCGCGCGCGCACAGCACGAAGCCCTCCGGCCGTACCGCCACCGCCGCCTCGATCCGCGCGACCGAGGCCACGCGGCCATAAGGCGCGCCAGTCCCGTCGACATCCTCGATGCTGCACCCGGCCAGGCCCGCGCGCGCCGCCGCGGCGACCGTTTCGGCGGCATCCGCGGGCTCCGGCCCGTAGCCGTCCTCCAGATCGGCCAAGACCGGCACGTTCACCGCGCGTGCCAGTTCCGCGCCATGGGCGACCGCCTCGTCGCGGCCGACCTTGCCGCCGTCGCCGACCCCGCGCGTGAAGGCGAACCCCGCCGAGGTCGTGGCGATCGCCTGCGCTCCCATCGCGGTCAGCATCCGCGCGCTGCCGATATCCCAGGCATTGGCCAGCACGAAGGGCGCGCCGGGGCGGTGCATCTCGAGGAAGGTCATGGGCGTCTCCTTGGTCTTGCCGAACGGGTCTGCCGGACACCACCATGCGGGCCGCCCTTGCGCCAACCCGAAACCTGCGCCTTGCCCGGCCGCGTCCGCGCGTGCTAGGCCGCGCCCATGGGCAAGACCTGCATCATCTGCATCCGTCCCGCCCGCTGAGCGTAACTCGGCGGGCCCTCGGGGCACGCCTGCACGCCCCTCCCGCCACATGACAGGAGACGCCGGTGACGATCCGCCTGCGCAACTCGCTGACCCGCCGGGTCGAGCCGTTCACCCCGCTCGATCCCGATCACGTGCGTGTCTATCTCTGCGGGCCGACCGTCTATGACCGGGCGCATCTGGGAAATGCGCGCAATGTCATCCTCTTCGACGTTCTCACGCGCCTCCTGCGCCACGATCACCCGCGCGTGACCTATGTCCGCAACGTCACCGACGTCGACGACAAGATCAACGCCCGCGCCGCCGAGACGGGGCGCCCGATCCGCGAGATCACCGACGAGACGCTGCGCTGGTACCACGAGGACATGGAAGCGCTAGGCAACCTGCCCCCCGACCATGAGCCGCGCGCGACCGAGTGGATCGACCGCATGATCGAGATGACGGCCGCCCTGATCGCCAAGGGCCACGCCTACGAGGCGCAGGGCCACGTCCTCTTCGCGGTGGCGACCGATCCCGATTACGGCAGCCTGTCCAACCGTTCGACCGACGACATGTTCGCCGGCGCCCGCGTCGAGGTGGCGCCCTACAAGCGCGACCCGATGGATTTCGTTCTCTGGAAGCCGTCCACCGAAGCAGAGCCTGGCTGGGACAGCCCGTGGGGCAGGGGACGGCCCGGCTGGCACATCGAATGCTCCGCCATGGCGCGGGAGCTTCTGGGAGAGCGGTTCGACATCCATGGCGGCGGCGTCGACCTGATGTTCCCGCACCATGAGAACGAGATCGCCCAATCCCGCTGCGCCCATGGCTCGGTCATGGCACAGGTCTGGCTGCATAACGAGATGCTGCTGGTCGAGGGGCGGAAGATGTCCAAATCGCTGGGCAACTTCTTCACCGTCCGCGACCTGCTCGACCAGGGCGTCCCGGGCGAGGTCATCCGCTACGTCTTCCTGTCCACGCATTACTCCAAGCCGATGGACTGGACCGAAGCCAAGGCGAAAGAGGCAGAGACCCTCCTCCACCGGCATCTGGCACGGGTCGCTTCGGCCGATCTGTCGGCTGCGCGCGATCTTTCTGCGTCGCCCTCCCTTCTCGGCGCCTTGCGCGACGACCTGAATACACATGCAGCCCTGTCGGCGCTGCATGACGCCACGCCCGATCAATTGGCCCGCGACCTCGTCTTTCTCGGCCTCTATGACTGGGACTCGTTGAAGAACCGTTTAGGCGCGGCCTCCGATGCCGCGGCCGGGCTCGATGCCTGGGCCGACCGCCTGACCGAAGCGCGCGTCGCCGCGATCGAGACCAAGGATTTCGCCGCCGTCGACAGCATCAAGGCACAGCTCACGGCGGCCGGTGTCGAGATCCGAATGACAAGGACCGATATTCAGCTCTCGCCGGGCCCCGACTTCGACGCCACCAAGCTGGAGGGTGCCGAATGACGTCTCCCTTCTCTGCTTTCCAAATATCCCGGGGAGCGCGAGGGGCTGGCCCCTCGCTCCCGCCAGTGCCGTTCTTCCAGACGCGGGGGCACGCGGGGGCACCCAGGCGTCCAGAGATCGCTCCGGTGGACCGATCCGCCTGCAAGCGGGCGAAACTCCGGGCAGCAGGACGGTGCCCTCTGTGCAGACGGGGGGTGCACAGGGGGTGCACAGGGGGTGTACTGGACTTTCGGCAACACGTGCGTGGCGGACGGGCAACATGACCGACCGCATCCACCTCTTCGACACGACCCTGCGGGACGGTCAGCAGACTCAGGGGGTCCAGTTCTCGGCCGCCGAAAAGCGGGAGATCGCGACCCTCCTCGATACGCTCGGGATCG
Organism: Jannaschia aquimarina; assembly: GCF_000877395.1. Lineage (GTDB taxonomy): Bacteria > Pseudomonadota > Alphaproteobacteria > Rhodobacterales > Rhodobacteraceae > Jannaschia > Jannaschia aquimarina. The sequence continues at coordinate 4,266 of NZ_JYFE01000055.1, forward strand.
ACCATATCGAAGGCGGCTGGCCCGGCGCGAACCCCACGGACTCGGAATTCTTCGACGCCCCGTCCAAGACCCGCGCCACCCTCGTCGCCTTCGGGATGACCAAACGCACGGGCCGGTCCGCGGCCAATGACGACACGCTCGCCGCGGTCCTGAACGCGGGCACTCCATCGGTCTGCCTCGTCGGCAAGACCCACGTGAAGCACGTCGCGCAAGCCCTTGGGATCACAAACGAAGAGAACCTCGACAACATCCGCGAAAGCATCGCGCATCTTGTCGCCCAGGGCCGCGAGGCGATCTTCGATGCGGAGCATTTCTTCGACGGTCATGCCCTCGATCCGGCCTATGCGCGCGCCTGCGTCGAGACCGCGCTCGAGGCCGGGGCCCGCTGGGTCGCGCTCTGCGACACCAATGGCGGCACCATGCCGGCGCAGATCGGAGAGGTCGTCGGCGACTTGATCGCAAAGGGAATTCCCGGCGACCGCCTCGGCATCCATACCCATGACGATACGGGTCAGGCCGTCGCCGGATCGCTCGCCGCGATCGACGCGGGCGCACGGCAGGTGCAGGGTACGCTCAACGGCCTCGGAGAGCGGTGCGGCAACGCCAACCTGACGACGCTCATCCCGACGCTTCTGCTCAAGGAACCCTATCGCAGCCAGTATGTTACCGGCGTTCCTTCACATGCCCTGCCAGAGCTTCTGCGCATATCCCGCCGCCTTGACGACATTCTCAACCGCGTCCCGCGCCGCGAAAGCCCCTATGTCGGCGCCAGCGCCTTCGCCCACAAGGCGGGCCTGCATGCCAGCGCGGTTGCCAAGGATCCCGCTCTCTACGAACATGTGTCCCCATCGGCCGTCGGGAATGCGCGCATCGTGCCGATGTCGAACCAGGCGGGGCTGTCCAATCTGCGGGAACGTCTTGCCGCCGCGGGCCTCTCCGGAAGCGATGCGCAATTGCAACGCATCCTCTCGGAGGTGAAATCGAGGGAAGACCGCGGCTACACCTACGACGGCGCCCAGGCGAGTTTCGAGCTTCTTGCGCGTAAGATGCTGGGAAAGCTGCCAGATTTCTTTGAGGTAAAAAGATACCGCGTTACCGTCGAGCGCCGCAAGAACCGCCGCGACGAGATGATCTCGCTCTCCGAGGCGGTGGTGGTCGTGAAGGTCGATGGGGAGAAGCGCATGAGCGTCTCCGACAGCATGGAATCGGGTGCCGATGCGGGGCCGGTCAATGCGCTGTCGAAGGCGCTGAGCAAGGATCTCGGCCGCTTCCAACAGCAGATTTCCGACATGCAACTCAAGGACTTCCGCGTTCGCATCATGCAGGGCGGGACCGAGGCCGTGACCCGCGTCATCATCGACCACGAAGATGCGTCGGGCCGTCGTTGGTCCACTGTCGGCGTCAGTGCGAACATCGTCGATGCCAGCTTCGAGGCCCTGCTCGACGCGATCCGCTGGAAGCTTTGCGCAGAGGGGGGCGCACGATGAATTGGGATGCCTTTTTTGCCGTCCATTCCGGCCTTTACCGCGAAGGTCCGGGTACGGCGCGTGACGTCGAATGGGCCTGCGCGCAGGCCTGTGTCGCCCCGGATGCCGCGATCTGCGATGCCGCCTGTGGTCCGGGGGCGGACATCTCCGCCCTGCGCGCCGCCGCGCCGCAGGGCCACGTCACCGCCTTCGATAAGCATCTGGGGTTCGTCGCCGAGGCCGCGATCCGCCACAGGCGGGACGATGCCGTGACGGTGACCCAAGGCGTCCTGCTTGGCCCCGACGACCTGCCGGACCCGGTCGATCTGGGGCCATTCGACCTGATCTGGTGCGCCGGGGCGATCTACATCACCGGCGTCGAGCCCGCGCTGAAACGCTGGCGCGGGGCCCTGAAACCCGGGGGCGCGGTCGCCTTCTCGGCGCCGGTCAACTTGGCAGAACCGACCTCCGAGATGCACGCCTTCTGGGAGCAGGAGGTCGATACCGAAGACAGCCTCGACGCCGCGATCCACGCTGCGGGCTTCGGCACGGTGGCCTCCAGCCGCGTGCCCTCCGAAGGGTGGGAGGCCTATTACGCCGGCGTCGAGGCGCGCTGCGATGATCTGAGCCGCTGCGAGGCGCCCGCGATCCGTCAGGCCGTCGCCGAGAACCGGCGCGAGGCAGAGAAATGGCGCGCGCTTCGCGACAAGTTGGGCTATGCGCTGCGGGTCGTGCGCCCTAGCTGACCGGAATGGACATCGACGCCGACATCGCCGCCTGCGCGGATCTCGTCGCGCGGGGCGACCCGCCGCGCTTCCGCGCGACCATGGCGGCCCCCGTCGCGCTGCGCCCGATGCTCTTTCCGCTCTACGCTTTCAATCTGGAGGTCGCCCGCGCGCCCTGGGTCACGCAGGAGCCGATGATCGCGCTCATGCGCCTGCAATGGTGGCGCGACGCTCTGGAAGAGATCGCGTCCGGGGCCGTGGTTCGACGCCACGAAGTGGTCACGCCCCTTGCCGCGGCGCTCGACGCGCAGGCCGCCCGCGCGCTCGACGATCTGGTGGCCGCACGCGAGGCGGATGTGCAAGCCGAGGCGCCGGCGGATCTCGACACGCTCGGCCGGTATGTCGACCGGACCGCCGGCACGCTGCTCTGGACGGCAGCCCGTCTGGCCGGGGCGCCGGACGAGGCGACGGCCCGCGACGCGGGCCTGGCGCAGGGGATAGCGGGCTATCTGGAGGCCGTTCCGGCTCTGGTCGCGAAGGGGCGCCACCCTCTGCCGCATGGGGACCCCGCGGATCATGCCGAGCGGCTTGCCGCGCAGGCTCTGGAGGCGCTAGCCCGCTTCCGCGCGGCCCGGGTTCCGGCCGCCGCGCGCCCGGTTTTTCTGGTCCTTCCCGAGGCCGAGAGCATCCTCCGCCGGATCGCCGCCGAGCCGGGCCGGGTCCTCGACCCGCCACCGCCGGAGCCGGGGTTGAAGACCCGGCTCGCGCTCGGCCTTCGCGCGGCCCTTGGCAAACCCTGAAGCCGGCTTTGCGAGGGACGGATACAAGGAAAGCACGCGGATCGAGGCGCACTATTTGCCTCATCCTGCCCGAAATATCCCGGGGGGTCTGGGGGCAGAGCCCCCAGCGCTCTCCGCCTGCTCCCGTCCTACGCCCGCTCGGCTCGCAGGTAACTGCGCATGCCGTAGATCAACGGCGTCCCGTCCTCCGAGACGCGGACGGCCCGGACGGCGCCTATGATGACATGATGCGTGCCCACCAGATCCGCCGATTGAACCTCGCAATCGAAGCCCGCCAGCCCGTGCAGGACAGGCGCGCCGGTCTCGAGCACCTCCCAGGGCAGGTCGGCGAACCGGTCCGCCGCGTCGGTGCGGCCGGCGAAGGTGTCCGCCACGTCCTGCTGGTGCGCTTCCAGCACGTTTATCGCGAAACATCCGTTGGCCAGGATCGGATCGGCCGCCGTGGCGCCCCGATTGATGCAGACGAGCATGGTCGGTGCATCGCCATCGGCGCTGACGCTTGTCATGGCCGAGACGGTCAGGCCCGCGCGCCCGGCGGGGCCATCGGTGGTCACCACGCTGACACTGGCCGCGCAGCGGCTCATGGCGTGGACGAAGCGGTCGCGCATGTCGTTCATCGCCTGCCACGTAACGCCTGCAACGCCGGTGTCGACCCCTTCCCGCAGGCGCGCTAACGAGAGTGGCAGGAGGACCGCCAATGGCATTGCTTCAGGACGCTCGGGATCAGGTCGATCGTGCCTTTACCGGCGGGTCCAAGGGCCTCGACATGGAGAACGCCTTCGGCGGCGCGCTATCGGCGTTCCGGCGACGGTATACGCGGGATCTGACAGACTACGACCTCGCCATCACCGGCGTGCCCTTCGATCAGGCGGTCACCCACCGGCCCGGCAGCCGCTTCGGTCCGCGTGCCGTCCGCGAGGCGTCGACGCTGCAGGTCTTCGACCCGCCCTGGGGCTGGGACGGCTTCTCTCCGCTCGAGGAGCTGGCGATCGCCGATTACGGGGATGCTGGTTTCGACTACGCGCAGGTCTCGGAGTTTCCCGGCGCCTTGCGTGATCACATCCGGGGGATCCTCGCGCAGGGGGCGGGGTGCCTGTCGATCGGGGGCGACCATTATGTCAGCTTCCCGATCCTTCAGGCCCATGCCGAGAAATACGGACCTCTGGCGCTGATCCAGTTCGACGCCCATTCCGATACCTGGCCCGACGACGACATGGACCGGATCGACCACGGCACGATGTTCTACAAGGCCGTGAAATCAGGCATCGTCGACCCGGAGCGGAGCATCCAGGTCGGCATCCGCACGGTGAATGCCGACCCGTTGGGCGTCGAGACGATCACCGCCCGCGACGTGCGGGAACTGGGCACCGCAGAGGTCGCGGCGCGCATCAGGGCGCGGGTGGGGCAGCACCCGGCCTACCTGACCTTCGATATCGACGGGCTGGACCCCGCCTTCGCGCCCGGCACGGGCACCCCGGTCTGGGGTGGACTGACCAGCGGGCAGGCGGCGGACATCCTGCGCGACATCGCCGGGATCAACCTGGTCGGCGGCGACGTCGTAGAGGTGGCTCCGCAATACGATCCGTCCGGGGGGACCGCCGTCGCGGCGGCCCATGTCCTGATGGAGCTGATCTGCCTCTGGGGCTGGACCCGCCGGTGAGGAGGGTCCTGATCTTCATGGCCGCCTGCCTGGCGGGGCTCTGGGCCGGGTTCCGGATCTCCCAGGGCCCGGCCGGAACGCCTCCGGCGGCCACCGAGTCGCAACAGGCGGCAGCACAGGCCTATCTCGCGCAGAACCTCGCTCCGATGCCCGACGGCTGGGACCGGGACCTGTTTCTGGCCGCCCCCGGCGTCACGCTGGAGGTCGGAACGGCGCCCGCTGCAGGTCCCGCCAAGGGGACGCTGGTCTTCGTTCCCGGCTATACAGCGCCGCTGGACATGTACGGGGCGGAGTTCTCGCGCCTGCGGGCGGCGGGCTGGAACGTGGCCGCCTTCAGCTATCGCGGGCAGGGACGCTCGGTTCGCCGTGGACCGGACCCGCAGATGGGATGGATGGGAGACATGGCCCATCTGGCCGCGGATCTGGCGGCCTATGTGCGGACACTGGATGGGCCGGTCGGCGTCATGGCCGTCTCGAAGGGGGGCCATATCGCGCTGAGGATGGCGATCGACGCAGGCCCCGATGTCCTGGGCTACGCCCTCGTCGCTCCCATGGTGGCGATCCGGACCGAACCGTTTTCACCCGGCCTGGCGCAGGGGCTGGCAATGGCGCTTCCGGTGATCGGCCTGGCCGACACCTACGCGCCGGCGCAGGGGCCGTGGGACGGGGCGGATGTCTTCGACGACCCCGCCGCTCTGGCGGAAGGCGGGACCTGCGCCCGCGATCCGGCCCGCGCCCATCTCCGCGAGGCGCTCTTCACACTCGAGCCGGGGTTGCGCGTGGGCGGGCCGTCGGCACGCTGGATCGCCGAGGTTTTCGAGGCCCAGGACGTTCTGCGCGATCGGGCCGGGGATATCGCCACGCCGGTCTGGATGGCGCTCGCCTCGGATGACGGCAGCGTCGTCACCGAAGCGTCGGAGGCGCTCTGCCGCGCGATGGGGGATTGCGTCTCGGTCGAGGTGCCCGACAGCCTGCATTGCATGATCGAAGACCGGCCAGAGATCCGCGACGCCGTGTTCGACGGGGCACTTGCGTTCTTTGAGGCCCGTCTGGCGGCGGACCGTCCCTAGCGCGACAACCCGGTCCCCTGGAGCACGCCGTGTTCCATCGCGTAGCGCGTCAGGCCGGCGGTAGAGCTGATGCCCAGCTTGCGCTTGAGGTTCTTGCGATGGGTCTCGACCGTCCGGACGGAGATATCGAGCGCGGCCGCCACCTCCTTGTTGGAACGGCCCTGGGCCAGATGCAGCAGGATCGTCTGCTCGCGCGAGGTCAGCGGCTCGGTCCCATCGGCCGGCTCCAGCGCGCTTTCGGCGCCGGGGCAGAGGTAGCGCTCCCCGGACAGGACGACGTCGATGGCACGCCGGATCTCTTGGCTGTCCTGATCCTTGAGGCAGTATCCGGCCGCGCCGTGGCGCAGGGCGGTGGCGACATATTCGCGGGTATCGTGCATCGACAGGATCAGAACCCGGATCTCCGGATGGCGGTCGCGCAGGATCTCGGTCGCCGACAGGCCGTCGACGCCCGGCATGTTGAGATCCAAGAGCGCCACGTCCGGGTGCAATTCGCCCGCGGCGGCGACGGCGGCGGCACCGTCCCCCACCGCGCCGACCACATCCAGATCGTCGTAGGTTTCCAAGAGGGCGCGGATGCCCTCGGCGACCATCGGGTGGTCGTCGGCGATCAGGATGCGGATCGGTCTGTCCATGGCGCGCGTCCTTAGCGGGGCGCACAGGCCCGGCGCAAGCGCCGCGTCGCTCACTCCGCGGCGTGGCGCGGGGTCTCGGCCTCGGGCGCCAGCAGGTGCGACAGAGGCACGGTCGCCTCGATCACGGTGCCACGTCCGTCGGGGCCGGACTTCAGTTCCAGTGTCCCGTCGAGCTGCTCGATGCGCTCGGCGATGTTGCGCAGGCCCAGCCCGCCCCGCGCGCGGCTGCCCAGCCCGATCCCGTCATCGGCGATGCGCAGGGTTGCGCCCTTGCGATGGCCGAAGACGCGCATCTCGACGCGGGTGGCATTCGCGTGGCGCTCGATATTGGTCAGCGCCTCCTGCGCGATGCGGTAGAGCGTCGTCTTCGCCTCGATATCGAGCCGGTTGCGGAAGACGACGGTCTGGAAGGCGACGGGCAACCCGGTGCGCGCCTCGAACGCATCGCACAGCGCCTTGAGCGCCGGGCCCAGGCCGAGATCGTCCAGGACGCCCGGCCGCAGGTCATGGCTGATGCGGCGGACCTCGCCGATCGCCCCCTGAAGGCCGTCCACCGCTCCGTCAAGCGCATCTCCGGCGCGGGGGTCGCCCTTGCCTGCCAGCCGCCGGGCCAGTTCCAGCTTGAACCGGATGCCCACGAGGATCTGGCTGATCCCGTCATGGAGTTCCCGGGCCACCCGGCCGCGCTCCTCCTCTTGGGTGTCGAGCACGCGTTGGGTCAGTTCCTTCAGCTTCACATCCGCCAGCCGGCGTTCTCGTACCGTGATCAGGAAGCCCGACAGGAACACGCCCAGCAGGGCCAGCCCCGTCACTGCCCCGATGGTGAGGAACGTGGCGCGCACCCGTTCGCGCAACTCGCTGCGTGCCGTCACCGTTCGCGCCAGAACGTCGTCCAGAAAGACGCCGGTGCCGATCACCCAGCGCCAGTCCTGAAGGCCCATCACATAGGAGAGCATCGCCGCTTCCTCGCCGGTCGACGGCTTGGGCCAGACGAAGGTGTGATAGCCCGACCCCTCGCGCGAGAGTTCGATCAGCCGGTCGGTGACGGGCGTGCCGGTCGCATCCTCGAGGCCGGACCAGTTGCGGCCGATGAGCCAGGTCTGCCGGGGGGCGACCAGATTGCCGCCATCGTAGTCGAAGACGAAGAAATACCCCTCCTTGCCGTAGGTCATCGCCGAAAGAATCTGCGTGACGCGCAGCTTGGCCTCCTCGTCGTCGGGGGCGGCGTTGCCGTAGATCGTCACGACCGCGTTGCGGGCCAGTTGGACGTAGTTGCGCAACTCCTCCCGCTTGGCGGCGACGAGCGTCTGTTCCAGCGCCGCGATTTCCTGGCTGGCGACACGTTCCGACTGCCACGCCACCAGAAGCGCGATCGCAGCCGCCGCCAGGATCAGCGGCGTCGCGGCGAGCAGCAGCAGCTTCGTGCCGTAAGAGGGGCGGGCGAGGGCCATGACGCGCGATCGAACATCAATCCGGCCGGATTTTCCAGCGGAACCGGCCTGACGGGTGCATCACTGGCCTGTGGGACCGCCCAGGTGCTGGCGGTCGCGGGGTCTGCGTAGTTTACGGTATTTGACTCGCCGTCACCGGTCGCTAGGGTCCGCGCACGCCTGAACAAAGGTTGCGCTTCGACCGGGAGGGTTGGGGCGCCGTAACAAGAAACGGGGAGGATGCAATGGACCGTCGTTCATTCCTTAAGAATTCCACCATCGGTGCCGGTGCTGCCGGCGCGACCGCGCTTGCCGCACCCGCCTACGCGCAGGGCAACCGGACCCTCACGCTGGTCACCACCTGGGGCCGTGGCCTCGCCGGTGTCCACGATTCCGCGCAGCGCGTTGCCGACACGATCACCGCCATGACCGACGGCACGCTGACCGTCGATCTCAAGGCCGCCGGCGAACTGGTCGGCGCCTTCGAGGTGTTCGACGCGGTGACCTCCGGTCAGGCCGACATGTATCACGGCGCCGACTACTACTTCGTCGGTCAGCATCCGGGCTACGCGTTCTTTACGTCCGTGCCCTTCGGCATGACCGCCCAGGAGCTGTCGAACTGGTACTACCATGCCGGCGGCATGGAGCTGCATGACGAACTCGGCCAGATCTTCGGGCTGAAGTCGTTCCTCGCGGGCAACACGGGCGCCCAGGCGGGCGGCTGGTTCCGCAACGAGGTGACCGGCCCCGAGGACTTCCAGGGCCTCAAGTTCCGCATGCCCGGCCTCGGCGGCCAGGCGCTCGGCAAGATGGGCGCTTCCGTCCAGAACCTGCCTGGCGCGGAAGTGTACCAGGCGCTGGCCTCCGGCGCGATCGACGGAACCGAGTGGATCGGCCCCTGGGCCGACGAGAAGGCCGGCTTCCAGGAGATCACCAAGACCTACTACACCGCCGGCTTCCACGAGCCGGGCGCGGGTCTGTCGCTGGCCACGAACCGGGACGTCTTCGACAGCCTGACCCCGGCCCAGCAGAAGATCATCGAGATCGCTTCGGCCGAATGCCACCAGTGGAACCTCGCGCAGTTCCTCATGAACAACGGCGCGGCGCTGGATCGCCTGCAATCCGCCGGCGTGACGGTCCGCGAATTCCCCGAAAGCGTCTGGGACGCCATGGGGACCGCGTCCACCGAGACGCTGGACGAGAACATGGGCGACGAGATCTTCGCCCGCATCCGCGAGAGCTACAACGACTCGATGCGGAAGTCCTCGAACTGGATCCAGCGCTCCGAGTCGGCCTACCGCGCGCAGCGCGACCGGGTGATGGGCTAAGGATCCACTCCGGGGCCTCGGTCCCGGACGACAGGATCGACATAGCGAGGGGATGGCCCGGACCGGGCCGTCCCCGTCCGTGCAAAGACCGGCGCGTCCCCTGCGGGGCGGGCCCAACCGACGGGGCCGAGGCCCCGCAGACGTTGGGGGGACGTCATGCTCGACGCAATCGTGGCCTTCTTCACCGGGCTGGCGCTGGCCGTCGCCCATCTGTTCCAGGCGATCTTCAATCCGGGCAGCTGGCTGGCCTGGATCGGGGGCCTGAACCCCGAGGGCGCGGATCCCGATCAGGTCATCGAGATCAAGCAGTCGCTGATGCGCCTCATCTATTACGGCGCCTCGACGGAGCTGTTCTTCGTCTGTCTCCTCGTATTTCTGATCATCACCGTCGCGGGCTATTTCAGCCGCCGCTTCCTCTGGGGCCTCGTGCGCGGGCTTGAGGCCGGGCTCAACTTCGTGGGCCGCGTCGCCGCCTGGGCGGGTCTGCTAATGGTGCTGCAGCAGACCATGATCGTCTTTCTGCAGCGGATCTTCCGGGTGTCCGAGATCAGCCTCGGGCCGTTCGGATCCACCTTCAGCTTCGATCTGAGCTGGTGGTCGGAAGAACTGAAGCTCTACAACGCGATGATCGTCTGCCTCTGCGTGGCGTGGACCTTCATTCAGGGCGGCCACGTCCGTGTCGACCTGGTCTATTCCGCCGTTTCGCATCGCACCAAGCGGGCCATCGACATGTTCGGCTCACTGGTCTTCATGGTGCCGGCGCTGGTCCTGATCTGGCTCTATTCCTGGTTCTTCTTCTGGCGCTCGATGATCACGCCGGCCACTTCGGCCAGCGATCCGCTCGACCGGATGCTGCTCAAGGCGCGCGCAGTCCGCTGGAATATCGAGACCATCGGCTTCAGCCCGAACGGGTTCAACGCCTACTTCCTGTTCAAGGTCCTGATCCTGCTCTTCGTGCTCACGGCGCTGTTGCAGGCCTGCGCATTCTTCTGGCGCAGCTGGCTGGAATACCGCGAAGGCGAGATGAGTGCGGGCCGCTATCTGGATCGCGACATCCTGGGCGATGAGACGGCCGAGAAGGCCGCGCAAATTCACTGAACCGGGTCAAAGAAGCCCAGGGGGGACGGATACATGCTTTTCGGACTGGACGGGGTCGAAGTCGGCCTGATCATCGTCTTCCTCTGCCTCTTCGGCGCGATCATGTCGGGCTTCCCGGTGGCGTTCTCGATCGCGGGCGCGGGTGTTGTCAGCTTCGGGATCATCGCCGCGCTGGATAGCGCCGGGATCCTGATCCACCAGGCCATCGACACGTCATCGGCGGAATACGCCGCATTGCTGGCCGAGGGCGTCGCGAGGGACGCGATCTCGACCTTCCGATACCCCGAGCTTCCGCGCATCGAGGAACCGCTGTTCCCTGGCGGCTGGGAGCAGGCACTGGACCGCAATATCGGCTTCATCGTCAACCGCATGAACGAACGCGTGATCGCCGGCGCGTCGATCGAGACGCTGCTGGCGGTGGCGATGTTCGTCATGATGGGCATCACGCTGGAGAGGTCCCGCATCGCGGACGACCTGTTGAATACGATGGCGCGGGTCTTCGGCCCGCTGCCGGGCGGTCTGGCCGTGTCCATCGTGATCGTTGGTGCCTTCCTCGCGGCCTCGACCGGGATCGTGGGCGCGACGGTTGTCACGATGGGTCTGCTGGCCCTGCCGACGATGCTGCGCAACAACTATTCGCCCGAACTGGCGACCGGCGTCATCGCGGCATCCGGGACGTTGGGCCAGATCATCCCGCCCTCCATCGTGATCGTGCTGCTGGGGACGCTGGCGGGCGACATCTATTCCACCGCGCAGGAGCAGCGCGCCGCCAGCGTCGGATGCTCCGACGCGCTGACCTATCTGGGCGAACCGGCGGTGGTCTCGGTCGGCACCCTGTTCCAGGCGGCCCTGCTGCCGGGCATCCTGCTGGCCTTCTTCTACGGCGCCTATGCCTTCGGTTTCGCCCTGCTGAACCCGTCCAAGGCGCCGCCGGTCCAGCTTGACGGCGGGCGGGGCAGTGCCACGACGCGCGCCGACGCACTGACCTGGTTCCTGGGCATCCCGATCGCAATCATCCTCGGCGCCATCCTGCTCGGCCAGTTCGGCATCATCGGCGCGCAGGGGATCAATGTCGGGTCCTTCTCGCAGGCCGGCGAGACGGCGAGCCTTCGGACCAACGTGTCCGCCGCGTGTCAGGCCGCCATGATCGAATTGCACGGCCAGGCCGCGTGGGATGCGGCCGTCGCGCAGCAGGCGGCCATCGACGCGTCGGGCGGCGTGCAACTCGCCCGGGAGCTCACGCCGGAAGAGATCGCCGAGCTTCGGGCCGCCGCCGTCGTCGGAGCCGCGCCTATCGGGATCGGCGTCGCGATCCTGTTTCTGGGTCTGGGCCTCGTGCTGTCCGTCGCGCGCGGGGTGAACCCGCTGGCCGATCCGCGGCCGCTCCTGATCGGCGCCGCGGGCATCCTGCTGGCGCTGGTGATCGACATCGCGCTGATCGGGCCGCTCACCTCGTCGGGGACCACATTCGTCCTGATGGCGATCCCGCTGGCGATCACGCTCTTCGGCGTCTGGCCGGCCTTCAAGCGTCTCGCCGACAACGAGCTGCTGCGGGTCGTCTTCCCGCCGCTGGTCCTGATCGTCGCCGTGCTCGGTTCGATCCTCGGCGGGATCACGAACCCCACGCCCGCAGCCGCGCTCGGGGCGTCGGGCGCGATCATGCTGGCCGCGTACCGCAAGCTGAAGGACGAGAACCGCACCGGCGCCACGATCCTGCTCGCTTCGCTGGCGCTGATCGTGATGCTTCTGTTCGGGATCAACTTCGACCTGCGCACCGGGCTCGGGACCACCACGGCCGCCGACTGGATCGCGCTGATCATCGCGCAGATCGCCTATCACGGCGCGTTCCTGGGGCTGCTTTACGCGTGCTACGTGCTGTTACGGACCGGCGTCCTGGGACCCGTCGTCCGCGAGACGGCCAAGGTGACGTCGATGGTCTTCACCATCCTGATCGGCTCGCAGCTTCTGAACCTCGTGCTGATCTCCTTCGGGGGCGAGCATTACATCCAGCAGTTCCTGCGTAGCTTCGACAACGAGATCGTGGTCTTCCTGATCGTGATGCTGGTCCTGTTCGTCCTGGGCTTCGTGCTCGACTTCCTGGAGATCATCTACATCGTCATCCCCATCGTCGGCCCCGTCATCTATGGCGGCACGCTGGATCCGAAATGGGTGACGATCATGGTTGCGGTGAACCTGCAGACGTCTTTCCTGACGCCGCCATTCGGGTTCGCGCTCTTCTACCTCAGGGGGGTCGCGCCGAAATCGGTGACGACGGGGCACATCTATCGCGGTGTCATCCCGTTCGTGCTGATCCAGGTGCTGGGACTGCTGACGCTCTACTTCTTCCCGCAGATCGTGACGATCGTCCCGGACCTCTTGCCCAACAACTGACCCTTTTCATTGGGTTGTTCCGCCTGCTAGTCCCTTCGGGGGCAATGCCGCCGGGATGGGGTGCATGAGGGATCAGGACGCGAGCAATCTTTATCTGGAGGCGGGCAAGCACATGCTGGCCGACCTCCCGCTGTCGATGGTGCTCACCGACCCGAACCGTCCGGACAATCCGATCGTCTACGTCAACAGGGCGTTCGAACAGACGACCGGCTACGCGGCAAGCCATGCGGTGGGGCGGAACTGCCGGTTCCTTCAGGCAGACGATCGCGACCAAGACGCAGTGCGCAAACTACGGGAGGCCGTCGCGGCGCAGAAGCCGACGACCGTCATCCTGCGCAACTACCGCTCCGATGGAGAGCAGTTCCTGAACCGCCTCATGATCGCCCCGGTCACCGACGAGGAGGGCCAACTCTTCGCCTTCGTCGGGATCCAGGTCGTCATCACAGAGAGCGGCGCGGACAGTGGGTCGCCCGAGGCCAGCGACTTCACCGACACGCTTCGCGAGATGCAGCATCGGGTGAAGAACCATCTCCAGATGGTGGCCTCGATGATCCGACTGCAATCGACGTCCGATGCACCGCCGGAGGCGGCCTTCAAGCTTCTGTCCCGCCGGGTCGAAAGCCTCGCCGCGCTCTACGACGAGTTTGCACGCCCGCCCACCGGGAGCCGCGGCGGGGCCTACGACGTGGTCTCGGCCGGGGCCTATGTCGGCCGCGTGGCGAGCACCGTCGCGGCGCTCGACGGGCGCTCCGGCATTCGCCTGACCGTGGACACCGATCCCGTCCACATGGATTCGAGCCGGGCGGCCAGTCTCGGGCTGCTCGTCTCCGAAGTTCTGTCGAATGCGATGCAGCACGGCTTCGACGACCGGGCCGAGGGTCTGGTCGAAGTTCGCCTCAAGCAGGCCGGCGGAGACCGCGTGCGACTGACCGTCACCGATGACGGATGCGGCCTCGGAGACAGCGATTGGCCCAATTCGGGGGGTATGGGCGCGCGGATCGTGCGCGGTCTCGCCGGACAGCTCGGCGGCGACCTGAACGTGGCGACCGGGGCGGGCGGGACCACGGTGACGCTCGATATCGTCAACGAGACGCGGACCTCGCTGGACACGGATGGCGACCGGATGATCACCGGTGACGGGCAGTCCGACCCGCAGCGGGCGCTCGACGACGAGAGCGACAGGTGACATGGGCCAGACGGAAACCGGTTTGCGCTCGACCGGTCTAGACAGGCTGACGTCTCTCAGAGCGTATCGCCCCGGGCCGCGCGGCTCAGGATCGCGTCCACTTCGTCCGGGTCCAATCCGTAATCCCGGATCGCGACCTCGGCACTGACATAGCCGAGCGCGACGTCCCGTGCGACGGCACCGGGCGCGCGATCGCGAGGGTGGCCCGTCCCGCCGCCGCCGGGGAATGCCATCACGACGCGCGCACCCTGTGGCACCGATTGGCGCCCCTTGCCGCGCAGGGGTGTGCCGTCATCCAGCGCGATCCGGGTCGCGCCGCCGGCATGCCCGCCGTGGCGGCCCCGTGCCGGATGCTCCACCCGATCCAGCATCGCCTGAAAATACGCGACGTGACCCGGCGCGGCGCTGACCTCCATGTCCTGGCCCAACCCCCCGCGATAAGCCCCCGCGCCTCCGGAATCGGGGCGCAGTTCCTTGCGGTGGATCAGGACCGGGCCGGATTGCTCGATCGCCTCGACCGGCATGGTCATCACGCCGGAGGGGAAGGCCGTGGCGTTCAGCCCGTCGAGCCCCGGCCGCGCGCCGGCCCCGCCGGAATTGAAGCTCAGCACTTCGGCCCGACGGCCTTCGGACCCCTTGGGCCGGACGGACAGCATGAAGTTGCACAGGCATCCAGCGCCCTCGGCCGGGACGGTGTAGGGCAGCAATTGATCCAGCGCGCCGTAGACGGCATCGGGCACCATGTGTCCGATCACGTGGCGCAGGGCGACCGGCGCGGGATGCGGTGCATTGACGATGCTGCCTTCCGGCGCGCTGAGCGTGAACGGGGCCAGCGAGCCGGCATTGTTGGGAATGTCCGGCGCGATGGCGCATTTGAGCGCGTAGCAGGCATAGGCCTTCGTATAGACCAGCGGGACGTTGATCCCCTTGGGATCGGTGCCGGACGTCCCCGTCCAGTCGGTGTGAACGCTGTCGGGTGCGATCGTGACGCGAACGGACAGGTCGACCGGCGCGGAGTAGCCGTCGATCCGCATGGTCGACGCGGCCTCTCCGGGGGGCAGGGCGCGGATCCGCTCCAGCGTGGCCTCGCGCGAAGCGGTCAGGATGTGCTCGGCCAGATCGCTCAGATCCGGAAGGGCGAATTCGTCCATCATCTCCGCCAGCCGCGCCTGGCCGATCGCGTTGCAGGTGGCGAGCGCGTGGATATCGCCGATCAGTTGATCCGGTTGGCGCGTGTTCGAGCGGATCAGCGCCAGCAGGGTCGGATCGGGGCTGTCCCCACGGGTCCAGCGCATGATCGGGAGGTGCAGCCCTTCCTCGTAGACGCTGTCCGCATCGGCGCCGAAACCCCGACCGCCGATATCCGTCACGTGCGCGGTGCAGGCGAAGAAGCCGACACGGGCCCCGTCGCGGAAAACCGGGGTGACCACGGTGATATCGTGCAGATGCCCCGTCCCCTCCCACGGATCGTTGGTCAGGTAGACGTCGCCCGGCGCCATGTCGGGGATGCGGCGGATGAAGTGGGCGACCGCGTCGGCCATCGCATTGACATGCCCCGGCGTGCCCGTGACCGCCTGAGCCAGCATCCGGCCATCGCCATCGTAGACCCCCGCCGACAGGTCCCCCGCCTCACGAACGGAAGGGGAAAAGGCCGTCCTGATCAGGGCCTGCGCCTGTTCCTCGACCACCGAGATCAGGCGCGTCCACATCACCTGCATCTGAACGGCGCCCACCCGCGTCGCGGCCCGTGCGCCGGTGGCATGAACATCCAGCGTGCCGTCGCCCAGCATCCGGACAGCGCGGGATGCAGGAACGATGACGGTGGTTTCGTCCTCGGTGATGAGCGCGGGGCCGGGCAGGGCGGCGCCGGCCGGCATCCCGGCGCGGGCCGCCTCGACTGCGTCCATCCGCGTGGCCCGCGCGGCATCGTAGAGACGGCGGGGACGGGTCGCGGGGGCTGGGGCGTTTGCGACGGGGGCCACCCGCTCGACCTCCGGGGCCGGGGTCGCGGCGGTGACGGACCAGACTGTGATTTCGATCTCCGGCCCTTCGACGACGCGGCCGAACAATGTGCGGTAGGTCCGCTCGAACGCATTTGCATAGGTATGCAAATCCGGCGAGGCGGCCTCGTCCGCCGACAGGTCCACCGGGATTTCCCAGCCTTGGCCGGCATACCGCATATAGGCCCTGTGGCGCAGCGTGACCTCCGCCTCGGCATCGCAGGACCGGACGAAATCGGCGGCTTCGGTGCCGAGTTCCCCGAACAGTCCCGCGACCCGCGCCGGGTCCATCTCCGACAGGCGCGTGAAGACGGACCTGTTGGCCTCGAACGAGAATGGCGCGCGCAGGAAGCCGATGGCGCTGCCGACCCCGGCCCCCGCCGGGACCAGACAGCGCTCGATCCCCAGCTTCTCGCACAGACGTGCCGCATGCAGAGGTGCGGCGCCCCCGAAGGCGATCATGGTGTAGTCCGACAGGCCTTCCCCATTCTCGACCGCATGGACGCGGGCGGCATTGGCCATCGCCTCGTCCACTGCCTCGGCCACTCCGAAGGCCGCATCCGTCGCATCCAGCCCGAGGGGGCCCCCGACATGCTCGGCCAGCGCCGCTTCGGCCCGGTCGGGGTCGAGCGGGATCGAACCGCCGGCGAAGTTCGCCGGATCCAGCTTGCCGAGCACCAGATCCGCATCCGTGACCGCCGGCCGGGTCCCCCCGCGGCCATAGCAGGCGGGGCCGGGTTCGGATCCCGCGCTTTCGGGGCCTACGGCGATCCGACCCATCGCGTCCACCAATGCCAGCGACCCGCCACCCGCGCCGATCTCGACCATGTCGATGACCGGAATGCTGATCGGCATGCCGGACCCCTTCTTGAACCGGTAGCTGCGCGCCACCTCGAAGACGCGCGCCGTCTTGGGCTTGCGGTCGCGGATCAGGCAGATCTTGGCGGTGGTTCCGCCCATGTCGAACGACAGGACCTTGTCGAGCCCGTGCCGCGCCGCCAGATCGGCGGCAAAGACGGCGCCTCCGGCGGGCCCGCTCTCGACGAGACGGACGGGGAAGGCCGCGGCGCTTTCCAGCGACATCACCCCACCCCCGGAATGCATCAGGAAAACGGGGCAGGCGGCGCCCTCGGATGCGAGCCGGTCGCGCAGCCGGTCCAGATAGGACTTCATCAAGGGCTGGATGTAGGCGTTCGCGACGGTCGTGTTGAACCGTTCGTATTCGCGCATCTGCGGGCTGACCTCGGAGGAGAGCGAGACCAGCACGCCGGGCATCCGCGCCGCCAGCACGTCGCGGATCGCGCGTTCGTGGGCGTCGTTTGCATACGAATGCAAGAGTCCCACCGCCACGCTTTCGTATTCCGCCGCCGCGAGCCTGTCGGCCAGCGCCTCGACCTCGGCCAGATCGAGCGGCGTCAGCACGGCGCCCGCCGCATCCATCCGCTCTGTCACGACGTGGCGGCGGTTCCGCGGCAGCAGCGGCTGGGGCAGCGTCAGGTTCAGGTCATATTGCTCGAACCGGCTTTCGGTGCGCATCTCGATCACGTCGCGGAAGCCGCGCGTCGTGACGAGCGCCGTCTTCGCCCCCCGCCGTTCGATCAGCGCATTGGTCGCGAGCGTCGTGCCGTGAATGATCTGGTCCAGCGCGGCGGGCTCGATCCCGGCGCGGTCGCAGACTCGGCGCATCCCTTCAACGATGGCATCCTCTGGGGCGGCATAGGTCGTCAGGACCTTGATCGAGTGCCGCGCGTCGTCCAGCTCCAGCACGACATCCGTGAAGGTGCCCCCGATATCGACGCCCAGTCTCGCGCGCATGCCCGTCCTCCGTTTGCGGCGGACGCTAGGCGGGGGCGGCGGGAAGGTCCAGAATGGCGCGCGCCTGGGCAGGCGTGGCGACGGGGCGGCCATGGCGCGCGCAGATCTCGGCCGCCCGTTCGACGAGGGCGGCATTCGACGGGGCGAGTGCGTTCCGGTCCAGCCTCACATTGTCCTCGAGCCCCGTGCGGGCATGGCCTCCGGCGGCGATGGCCCATTCGTTCAGCTCGATCTGATGCCGCCCGATGCCGGCGGCACACCAAGGCGCATCAGGACCGAAGAGACGGCGCACCGTGGCCACGTAGAAATCGAAGACGTCCCGGTCGGCGGGCATGGCGTTCTTCACGCCCATCACGAACTGGATGTAAGGCGTGCCCTCCAGCTCTCCGCGATCCGCCATGGCGCGGGCCTGCAGGATGTGGCTCAGATCGAAAGCCTCGATCTCGGGCTTGACGCCGTGGGTGCGCATCTCGGCCGCGAGCCATTGCACCAGATCGGGCGGGTTCTCGTAGACGCGGGTCGGGAAATTGTTCGAGCCCACCGTCAACGACGCCATGTCCGGGCGCAGGGGCAGCATCCCCCCGCGCTCGCGTCCCGCACCGGAACGCCCGCCGGTCGAAAACTGCACGATCATGCCGGGGCAGTGCTTGCGCACCCCTTCCATCAGTCGGGCGAAGCGGTCCGGATCGCTGGTCGGGGTGCCGTCTTCCTTTCGGACATGGGCGTGGAGGATGGAGGCCCCTGCCTCGAAGGCGGCCTGCGTGCTCTCGACCTGCTCGTCGATGGTGATGGGCACGGCAGGATTGTCGGATTTCTGCGGCAGCGAGCCGGTGATGGCGACGCAGATGATGCAGGGCACGGTCACGGGTCGAAGAAGACGGTCTCTCCGTCTCCCTGCAAACGGATGGTCAGGCGGTAGGCCTCGTCCGTGCGGCGCGCGATCAGGCTGTCCCGGCGCACGGGCTGTTCGATCAGGTTCAGCACGGGGTCCGACGAATTGTCCTCGTCCTCGAAGTAGAGCCGGGTATGCAGCCCCTGATTGATGCCCCGCGCGACGATCCAGAGCGCGACATGCGGCGCCTGATCGCCCACCGCGCCCGGCTTGATCGTGTCGAAGACCCACTCCCCGCTCTCGGGATCGCAGGCGGCGCGGCCCCAGCCGCGAAACCCGTCCGCTGCATCGGGCGGGTAACGGCCCTGCGCATCGGCGTGCCATGCCTCGACCAGCGCGTCGCGCAGGGGTGTGCCGGTGCCGTCGAGGATCGTGCCGGCGATGCGGATGCGGGTGCCCGGCACGCCTTCCGCCGCGATCGCGGTGCCCAGATCCAGCAGGCCGGTCCGCGCCGCGCCGGGCGTCAGTCCGATATGGACGAACGGCCCCGCCGTTTGCGAAGGGGTTTCGGGCAGCTCGGTCATGTCTCGAACCAGGTGGCACGGCGACCGCGCAGGACGATGTCGAAGCGATAGGCGATCATGTCGAAGGGCCGCGTCTGGCCCATATCCAGGTTTGCGACCAGCGCATCCACTGCGACCGGGTCGCCGATGGACTGGGCGATGGGGCAGCGGGCGATCAGGGGGTCGCCCTCGAAGTAGCACTGCGTGACGAGGCGCTGGAGGAACGCGGTTCCGAAGACGCTGAAATGGATATGCGCGGGCCGCCAATCGTTGCGGGTGTTGCGCCACGGATAGGCACCGGGCTTCACGGTGCGGAACGCATAGGTCCCGTCCTCGCCGGTCAGGCAGCGCCCGCAGCCGCCGAAATCCGGGTCCAGCGCGCCCACATATCCGTCGCGGACATGGCGGTAGCGCCCCGATGCGTTGGCCTGCCAGACCTCGACCAGCGTGTGCGGCACGGGGCGCCCATTTCCGTCCAGCACCCGGCCGTGGATCAGGATCCGCTCTCCGATCGGGGCGGCCTCGCCATAGTTCGACAGAAGGTCCGCATCCATCTGTCCCAGGTCGTCGGGCCGGAAGACCGGACCGGTCCTCTCGGTCGGGCCCGGGTCGAGCGACAGAAGGGGCAGGCGCGGCGACCGCGTCACGGACGTCTTGTAGGCAGGCGCCAGCGCCGGGGGATGGCGTGCGGGATCGCGGGGGCGAAAGGTCATGCGTCCATCTCGGCATAGACCTCTTTTGCGATGGCGATGGCGCGGTTCGCGCGCGGCACGCCGGCATAGACCGCCGCATGGAGGAACGCCTGCATCACATCCTCTCGACTGGCACCTGTGCGGGCCGTGGCCCGGACATGCATGGCGATCTCGTCGAAATTGCCCGTCGCCGCCAGCACCGCCAGGGTCAGCATGGAGCGTTCACGGGCCGGGATCGTCTCGTCCGCCCAGAGCGTGCCCCAGGCCCCTTCGGTGATCATGCGCTGAAAGGGCGCGTCGAAGGCGTGGGTCGTGGCGGTGGCCCGGTCCACATGCGCATCGCCCAGCACTGCGCGGCGGGTTTTCATGCCTTGATCGTAACGGTCCGTCACAGCGGCAATCCCACATAGTTTTCGGCCATGGCACGCTGCGCCGCCTCGCTTTCCCGCAACAAGGCGACTTCGGCACGCTGCATGTTCCGCTCGAAATCCGAGTGATGCGGAAAGAGGTGCATGAGCGAGGTGAACCACCACGAAAAGCGCTCGTTCTTCCACACGCGGGCGAGGGCGCGCTCGGAATAGGCGTCGAGCGGGCCGTCGTCGCCGCGATAATGCGCCGTTACCCCCTCGGCCAGGTAATGCACGTCGCCCGCGGCAGTGTTCAGACCCTTCGCCCCGGTCGGCGGCACGATATGGGCCGCATCTCCGCACAGGAACAGACGGCCCCAGCGCATCGGCTCGCAAACATAGGACCTCAGCGGCGCGATGGATTTCTCGATCGACGGCCCCGTCACCAGCGCGTCGGCCTGCGCGGGAGGCAACCGGCGGCGCAACTCGGCCCAGAAGGCATCGTCCGACCATGCGTCAGGCGACTCGGAGGCGTCGCATTGAACGTAATAGCGGCTCAGCCCTTCGTTCCGCATCGAGCAGAGCGCGAAGCCGTGGGGGCCGCTGGCATAGATCAGTTCCTCCTCGACAGGCGGCGTTTCGGAGAGGATGCCGAGCCAGCCGAAGGGATATACCTTCTCGTAGTCGCGGCGCACATCGTCGGGGATCGTCGGTCGGCTGACCCCGTGGAAGCCGTCGCAGCCGGCGACGAAATCGCAGGCGATCTCCTGCGGCGCGTCGTCATGGGTGAACGTCACGCGGGGCGCATCGGTGTCGGCGTCATGGATCGTGACCTCGTCCACCTCGAAGAAGCTGGGCGCGTCGGTCGCCTCGCGCGCGTCGTAGAGATCCTGCGTCACCTCAGTCTGGCCATAGACCGTGACGGCATGCCCGGTCAGCCCTGCGAGGTCGATGCGGAACATCTCCTCTCCCCAGGAGACGTTGACGCCTTGATGTCGGAACCCTTCGGCTGCCAGCCGCGCGCCGACGCCTGCCTCGTGCAGCAGGTCGCAAGTGCCGCGTTCCAGCAGACCCGCACGGATGCGGGACAGCACGTGGGCCTTGCTCCGCTTTTCCAGCAGGATCGTGTCGATCCCCTGCCGGTGCAGCAATTGCCCCAGCAGCAGGCCCGCCGGACCGCCCCCGATGATCGCGACCTGTGTGCGCATGGGTCCTCCCGGGCCGAACAATGAGGCAGAGGGAGCGGCGACGCAATCGTGAGCGGTATGTCCGGTGCCGAAAGGGTAATCAGAGTTCGAATCGAGACCGGAGCCGCCATGCAGACCCTTCCCCTGACCCGTGACCTGTTGCTGATCGGTGGGGGGCATGCCCACGCGCTGGTCTTGCGCGCGTGGGGGATGCGCCAGATGGCGGGGGTGCGGGTGACGGTGGTCAATCCGGGTCCGACGGCGCCCTATACGGGGATGCTGCCGGGTCATGTCGCCGGGCATTACACACGCGACGAGCTGGATATCGACCTGATCCGGCTCGGACGCTTTGCCGGGGCGCGGGTCATCGACGGCGCGGTCGACGCGTTGGAAGAGGGGCGCGCCCACGTCGCGGGGCGCGGCTGGATCGCATTCGACGTGGCCTCCATCGACATCGGTATCCACGCCGAAATGCCGGAGATCCCGGGCTTCGCCGAGCATGCCGTGGGCGCCAAGCCTCTGGACCGGTTCGCGCGCGCCTGGCGCGCCTTCCGCGACCGTGCGACGAACGGGAAAGCCCCGCCCGATATCGTCGTGATCGGTGGCGGTGTCGGCGGGGTCGAGCTGTCGATGGCGATGGCCCATGCCCTTCGCGACCGCGGCCCCCGCGTCTCGGTGCTCGAGTCGGACGAGGCGCTGTCGGGCCTCGGCCCGCGCGCCCAGGCCGATCTGCGCGCGGCGATGAACGGCCTGGGCGTCACTGTCGAACAGGGCGCTCGCGTCGCCCGGATCCACGCCGATTCCGTGGACCTCGAAGACGGACGCCGGATCCCGGCTGCCTTCGTTACCGGCGCGGCGGGCGCCCGGCCGCATCGCTGGGTCGCCGGGACCGACCTGCCGCTGGAAGAGGGCTTCATCCGCGTGACGGCCCGGCTCCAGGTCGAGGGACGGCCCAACCTCTTCGCAGCAGGCGATTGCGCCCACCTGACCCATGCGCCGCGGCCCAAGGCCGGCGTCTATGCCGTGCGTGCGGCGCCGGTGCTGCACGACAACCTGCGCGCCGCGCTGTCGGACGGCGTGATGAAACGCTTCGAGCCGCAGCGCACCTACCTCAAGCTCATCTCGCTGGGTGACAAGGCGGCCCTCGGCCAGAAGGGGGGTATCAGCGTCTCCGGCCGATGGCTCTGGCAGTGGAAGGATCGGATCGATCGCCGGTTCATGGACAAGCTGACCGATCTGCCCGTGATGCAGGCGGCATCCCCACCCGCCGAGGCGCCGAAAGATGCTCTGGCGGCGCCGATGCTCTGCGCGGGATGCGGATCGAAGGTCGGGGGCGGCCCGCTGGGCGATGCGCTGGCGGCGCTGCCGGCACAGACGCGCGACGACATCCTGTCACGGCCGGGCGATGACGCGGCCGTGCTGTCGATCGGCGGCCGGCGTCAGGTCCTGACGACCGACCATCTGCGCGCTTTCACCGAAGACCCGTGGCTCATGGCCCGCATCGCCGCCGTGCATGCGCTGGGGGACATCTGGGCGATGGGCGCGGCGCCGCAGGCGGCCTTGGCCAGCCTCGTCCTTCCGCGCATGTCCGAGCCGCTGCAGGCCCGCACCCTGGCCGAGATCATGGGCGCCGCATCGGAGGTGTTTCGGGACGCCGGAGCCGAGATCGTCGGCGGCCACACCACGATGGGGGCCGAGGCGACCTATGGCTTCACCGTCACCGGCCTCGCCGAGAAACCCATCGGCCACGATGGCGCCCGGCCGGACGACGCACTGATCCTGACGCGCGCGATCGGGTCCGGCACGCTTCTGGCGGCCGAGATGCAGGGGCGCGCGAAGGGGCGCGATGTCGTCGCCCTGTTCGAGCGGATGGCGACGCCGCAGGGCGACGCCGCCGCAATCCTGTCTGAGGCTCATGCGATGACCGACGTGACGGGCTTCGGTCTGGGGGGGCATCTCTGGTCCATCGCGCGAGCGAGTGGGGTGGCGGTCGAGCTCGATCCCGGTTCCGTGCCGCTCTATCCCGGCGCGGAGGAGCTGGCGGCGGACGGCATCCGGTCGTCGCTTTACGCCTCGAACGTGGCGGCTGCGCCGATCGAGGGGCTGGGCGACGATCCCCGCGCAGCGCTTATTCACGATCCGCAGACCTGCGGCGGATTGCTGGCCGCCATCCCGGCGGGGCAGGCGGAAGACCTGGTGGAGCGCTTGCGGGGGCAGGGGCACGATGCCGCGCGGATCGGAACGGTGACCAAAGGCGCGCCGGGCGTGAGAGCGGGCTAGCGGATCCCGGATCCGGGCCGCCGGGCGGGGTCCGCCCCGGCGGGGGCCGGGTCGCCTAGCCGGTCATCTTCAGGATGTCTCCGGCGGCACGATCCAGAGCCGCATCAGAGAGGTCGTCCAGATCGAGGCGCCCCAACGCCGTCCTCTCGCCGCGCAGGCCGCCGCGATAGCGGGGATCGTAATGATGCTCGATCAGCTGTTCGGCGAGCATGGCGTAATCCCCGCTCTTCGCGAGGTCGTGCCACGCCGAAATGCGGTCGCGCGGGTTGTAGGGCCGCAGGCTGTCGATGCGGCGGGCCAGGAGGTCGGCATCCTGGATGAGGTCGGGATAGGCCTCGATCAGATGCCGCGCGCGCAGTGCGACGGGCGCAGAGAGTGTGATCACACCCGCGCCGCCCATTGCCGTCCAGAGCGAGGGCGGCAGGCGGATCGCGCCGATAGCGTTGCTTTCGGCTTCGAGAAAGACCGGCCGCGACGGGTCCAGCGCGGCCAGCGCAGCGGCAAGACGGGACTCGAACATCTTCTGGGACGGCTGTCCCCCCGGCAGCCCTCCGAAATTCGATCCGCGATGTCGGGCCAAGCCTTCCAGATCGACCGTCTGTGCCCTACCTGCTGCCAACCGATGCAGAAGACGGGTCTTGGCCGTCCCGGTTCCGCCGTCGATCAGCACGAAGCGATGGGGCAGGGCGTCCTTGTAGAGCCGCCGGCTGATCGCCCGGCGATAGCTGCGATAGCCCCCCTCCAGGACCCGGACCCGCCACCCCACCTGTTCGAGGATCGTCGCGAACGAGCCCGAGCGCTGCCCTCCGCGCCAGCAATAGACCAGCGGGCGCCACCCTCCGTCACGGTCCGCGAGGGGGCCTTCGAGATGGGCCGCCGCGTTCCGCGAGACCAGCGCCGCGCCGACCTTGCGTGCAAGGAACCGGTCCTGCCGGACATAGATCGTGCCGACCCGCGCCCGCTCCTCGTCCGAGAGGACGGGGAGGTTCACTGCGCCGGGCACGTGGTCCTCTGCGAATTCCGAGGGCGCACGGACGTCGATCACCTGATCGAACGGCCAGTCCGCGCCGGGATCGAAGGGCAGGTCGGTAAGCTGAAACCGCATCCGAGAGAGGTGCCCCCGCAACGCGCCGGGGTCAACGTGTTGCATACGTATGCAAGCCTTGCCGCGCAGGTGCTTCAGGCTGCCGCAGGGTGCGATATGTCGCGCCTTGCGACCGTTGTCCGGCCGAGGAACGCGCCCAAATAGTCGACCAAAGTCGTAAAGAAAGAGCAGATCCCGATGTTCGAGAACTTCGACGCCGTGCTGCTGGCGCGCATTCAGTTCGCCTTCACGGTCTCATTCCACTTCATCTTCCCGGCCTTCACCATTGGTCTGGCGAGCTATCTCGCGGTGCTGAACGGGCTGTATTACTGGACGAAGGACCACAAATACCTCGATCTCTTCCGCTACTGGGTAAAGATCTTCGCCCTGGCCTTCGCCATGGGCGTCGTGTCGGGCATCGTGATGTCCTACCAGTTCGGCACCAACTGGTCGGTCTTCAGCGACAAGGCCGGGCCCGTCATCGGTGGACCCATGGCCTATGAGGTGCTTAGCGCCTTCTTCCTCGAGGCGGGCTTCCTCGGGATCATGCTTTTCGGACGGGAGCGGGTGGGCCCTGTCCTGCATATGACCGCCTGTATCGCGGTGGCCGTCGGCACGTTCATGTCGGCCTTCTGGATCCTTTCGGTGAACAGCTGGATGCACACGCCTGCCGGGTTCGAGATCGACGCCGCCACGGGGCAGTTCCTGCCGACCGATTTCTGGCAGGTGATCTTCAACCCGTCCTTCCCGTATCGCCTGACGCACACCCTGGCGGCGACCTATCTGACGACCGCGTTCATCGTGGGCGGCGTTGCGGCCTATCACCTGCTGCGCCGGCGCCGCCGGGGCGAGCAGCCCAGCGAGGCCACCAAGACCATGTTCTCTATGGCGATGTGGATGGCCGTCATCGTGGCGCCGATCCAGATCATTCTCGGGCATGAGCATGGTCTCAACACGCTGGAATACCAGCCGCAGAAGGTCATGGCGATGGAGGGGCACTACAACAGCTACCCCGACGGGGCGCCGCTCTACCTGTTTGGGATCCCGAACGACGAAGAGCAGCGTCTCGACTATGCCATCGGCATCCCGAAGGTCGCGTCCTGGGTTCTGAAGGGCGACCTGAACGCGCCGACGGCGGGGCTGGACACGATCCCCGACGAGTCGCAGCCGCCGGTTATGCTGGTCTTCTGGTCGTTCCGCATTATGGTGGGCATCGGTCTGCTGATGCTGGCGGTCGGCGCTTGGTCGCTGGTCGCGCGGATGCGGGGACGGCTGAACGACGATGTCTGGCTGCACCGCTTCGCCTTGGCGATGGGGCCGTCCGGTCTGGTCGCGGTGCTGGCCGGGTGGATCACGACCGAGGTGGGACGCCAGCCCTACACGATCTATGGCTACCTCACGACGGCCGATTCCGTCGCGCCGCTGGAGGCGCCCGCGGTGGCGGCAAGTCTGGTCGCATTCATCGTGATCTACTTCGCCGTCTTCGGTGCGGGCACGTTCTACATCCTGCGGATGATGTCCAAGCCTCCGGTCTTCGGCGAGAAGCCGATCAAGGAGACCATCGACGGGCCGATCCGGACGGCGGGCACCACGCCCGCCTCCGAAGAGATGGTCCGCCGCAACAAGGGGCCGGCCGCCGTGCCGGGGGAGTGACCGGATGCCTATCGCTGACGGAGTCTCCTTCGACCTGACCCTGATCTGGGGCGGCATCATCGCCTTCGCCGTGCTGATCTACGTGATCCTAGACGGCTTCGATCTGGGTCTCGGGATGCTGTTCGCGGTCGAGCGCGACAAGCGCAACCGCGACGTCATGATGAACTCTGTCGCCCCGGTCTGGGACGGCAACGAGACCTGGCTCGTGCTGGGGGGAGGGGGGCTGTTCGCCGCCTTCCCGCTGGCCTACGCGCTGATCCTGCCCGCGCTCTACGTGCCGATCATCTTCATGGTCCTCGCGCTCATCTTCCGGGGCGTGGCCTTCGAGTTCCGCTGGCGCACCAAACGGTGGGAGCGCGTCTGGGACATGGCCTTCATCGGCGGATCCGCCGTCGCGGCGCTGACACAGGGGATCACGCTGGGCGCCTTGTTGCAGGGGATCACCGTGGATGAGGCGGCGCGGCAGTATGCCGGGGGCTGGTGGGACTGGCTGACGCCCTTCTCGCTGACGGTCGGATTGGCCGTGATGGTGGGTTACATGCTGCTTGGCGCGACGTGGCTCGTCATGAAGACCGACGGCGACCTGCAGCAGCGGATGCGCAAGCGGGCCTGGCCGCTGGGCGCTGCGACGCTGGTCTTCATCGGCATCGTCAGCCTTTGGACGCCGTTCCTTCAGGAGGGGTACTACAACCGGTGGTTCGCGACGTCGCTGGGCTTGTGGCTCGCGGTGGGCGTGGCGGCGGCGGTGGGTCTGTGCGCGGTGCTCATGTTCCGGTCGCTAACGATCCATCACCACGAATACCGGCCCTTCGTGCTGGCGCTGGTCATCTTCGTGCTTTGCTTCGTGGGCCTGGGCTTCTGCATGTTCCCCTACATCGTGCCCACCGAAATCACCTTGTGGGAGGCGGCCGCTCCGCGGAACAGCCAGATCTTCATGCTGATCGGGGCTGCCATCAACATCCCGATGATCCTTGCCTATACCGGGTTCGCCTATTGGGTGTTCCGCGGGAAGGTCGATCCCGAGGAGGGATATCACTGATGACCCGACACTCTCGCGATGAGGCGGGCCACGATGCGGGGCCGTGGTGGAAACGTTTTGGCTGGTTCGTCGCCTTATGGCTGGCGTCCGTCGCCGTGGTCCTCGCCGTTGCCTACGGCATCCGGTTCTGGATCACCTGACGGCGCGGGCGGTCGGGCGACCTCCAGCAGCTTTTCGGTTTGACCGTAGAGGATGGCGACGTCCCCTTCGGCCAGTTGGGCCCGCGCGCCCGGCGCGCCTTCGAAGCTGCCGTCGGCCCGCTCGATCCCGAGGACGAGGATGCCTCTCTCGTGCAGGCCAAGTTGGCTCAGCGTTCCGGCGAGCAGCGGACTCGTGGGACCGATCTCGGCTTCGCTGACCCGCCAATCCTCGCGAAGATGCAGCAGGCCCGCATAATCCCTCAACTCCAGCGTGGCGGAGTTGCGCAGCAATCGCTGGATCAGGGGGCGCGACACGCGGTCCAGCCGGTCGGACCGGGCAAGGGCGATTAGGACTGCCAGACCGGCGAAGAGGACCAGCAGCTTTTCCCAGGTCGGGTAGCTCTCTCCGACGAAGGACAGCATCAGCGTCGAAATCACGGTGACGACGCCCGCGCTGCCCAACCGGATCAGCCAGGCGACGATGCGCCGCCGCGCCGGGCCGTTGACGACGTTCTCGCTCTCACCGGTGGTGAAGCCCGCGCCCGAGAAGGCCGAGAGCGCCTGGAACCGGGCGACGTCATCGCTGATGCCGGTCATCGTCAGGGCGATGGCGCCCACGCGGACGATGACGAAGGACAGGGTGAGGACGGACAGGACGGAGAGGATCGCGATCATGCGACCGGGTGTAGCGCGACGGGCGCAAGAGGTGAAATGATATGACGCAAATCCGCGGGGCCAAGGCCATGATCCGCTTCGGTTTCTTCAGCGTCCGCTCAACGCGCGGGTCTGGAGGATCAGGGGGTCGAGCATCTCCGGCGCCTTCGCGAAGAGCTGTGCTTCCTCGCGGGCCTGTTCGGCGATCTCGTCCAGCCGCGCTTCGGCGGCGGGCAACGCTTCGGTGAAGGCCGCCGCCGTGAGGTCCAGATCCTCGTCGCTGGGGTCTGCCCGGCAGAACGCAACGGAGATGTCCGGATCGGTGATGGCGATCGACGCGGGCAGCGTCAGGATGCCGTCGCGCAGATCCTCCTTGCCTCCCCCGCCCAGGGCGGGCAGGCCGCGCACATCGGCCACGTCGTCGCATCCGTGATAGAGCCGGCCCAACAGGCCGCCGAAGGTCCGCAGACGGCCGCTGCGGTCACCGAGGCAGGCGCAGATCTCGAACATCGACCCGGTATCTTCGCCCGCGATCCGCCACCAATCCTCGTAGCCCAGCGGTTGGCGTCTCAGCCGCCATTGCATGCACTCGGCCACGCCGAGCCGCTTGAGCAGTTCGGAAAAGAGCGTAATCGCCTGAAGGTCGTCGCCAAGTTGCAGATAGCCTTCGGCCACGATGTAGCCCGACGTCATCAGCGCCGAAAGCTCGCCGAAGCGCGTGTGCATCGTCGCCCGGCCGCGGCGTTCGGGGGACCGGTCCACGATGTCGTCGATCACCAGCGAGACGTTGTGGAAGAACTCGATCACCAGAGCCGACGTCATGATCTGCGGCGGGATCGGCCCGGGGCCGTGCGTCGCGCGATGGCAGGCGAAGATGGTGAGCGGGCGGAAATACTTGGACCCGCCGAGAAACTGCCACTCCAGCGCGTCGCGCATCTCGTCGTCGCAGGTCGCGACCCAGTCGGCGATCCGCTCGCGCAGTTCGGTCATCTCGTCCGAGAAGCCCAGCGTGTCGATGACGGACGCGCTGGTGGCGTCGATGCTGGCCGCGGAATTCAAGGCTTCGGGGTCCAGCGGCGCTTGTGGGGCTGGTCGGGGTCGGACGGGGCCGCACCCGACGCGACGGCTTCCCCGAGCTTTTCGAGGTCCTGATCCAGACGACGCGCCTCCTGCAGGGCGGTCTCGCCGACTTCGCGCAGAAAGCTGCGGACGGCTTCGGCGTTTGCGCGATCATCGCCAGGTGCCGTCCCTTGCGGGGTCGTCACGTTCGGCACCATTTCTGAAAGAGCCGCCTGATGGCGCGCGAAGACTTCCGTCAGGCGCTGCCCGTAGCGAAGGGAACTGCCCGAGGCGATGGCCGCCGCTTCGACCAGCGCCGCAGCCGGGCCGATGGCGGGCCGATCGCCTGTCCTGTCGGCGCCGCTCTGACCAGCCACCTGCTGCATCATTCTCGCATAGGCCTCGAGCATGCCCGCAAAGGCGTCCGCCAGCCCGGCCGGCCCTTCTGTGCCGCCACGATCCTGCTGTCCCCCGCCGTCCCGCGCGAACTGGAACGGGTCCGGTCCCGTGCTCGTCATCCTGTCCCCCCTCTGGCGGCTTCAGCCACCGTCCCGGTCGCGTGGATCGGGATCAAACCGCTCCAGATACGCCATGGTCCAGAGCGACGTCGCCCCGCGCAGGCCGTGCAGGTAGCTGCGCTGCGCCTCCAATGCCACGCGCATCGCCAGCTCGGCGGCGAGGCCCTTTTCGGCTTCGGGGGCCCGGATCACACCCGCTGCGGCCTTGGCGATATCCGCCGCTTCGCCCGCCGCCGCACGCAACGCGCGCTCTCCCGTCTCGGCGGTCGCGCCGATGGCGGCCACGTAGCCGCGCAGGGCCACGGTTGCCATTCGGCTGTATTCCGACGTCATGGACAGGCCCCCGATGATCCGTGTTTAGCTGGCACCCTGACCTGCGGATGGGGGCTTGGCAATGATCATCGAGGGCGAAGAGCGGTATCCGGACGCGGCCTCCACGCGGCCGCATGTCATCGTTGTCGGCGCCGGTGTCGCCGGCCTGACGACCGCGCATCGCCTGCTGGAGCGGGGGCATGATATCACCCTGCTCGAAGCGGACTCGTTTCTGGGCGGCAAGCTGGGCGCGCATCAGGACTGGGACGAACGCGATCATCCATCGGCCGGGATCGACCCGCTGCCGCCGATCACGGACGAGGCGGGGCCGTACGGGCGCCGGAAATGCGCCGTCTGCACCGACCCCTGTTGCGAGCGCAAGCGCGCCACCGACTGGCACGAGCATTGCTACCACATGTACCTCAACTGGTATCACAACTTCTGGGCGCTTATGCGGGACATCGGCGCGATGGACCGCTTCGTGCCCATCACCGAGATCTATCACCAGCCTCCGGATCCCGATGCCGACATCCTCAGCGTCGTGAACCCCGGCTCGCCATGGACGGCGCTTCACAACGCGTTCGCGGGCGTGGACCCACCCGCCGACATGTTCCTGCAGAACCAGTCGATGCTGGACCTTCTGGCGAAGCCGGACAGCGAACGGCAGCGTCTCGACAAGATGAGCGTCGAAGCCGTGCTGCTGGAGCATGGCTACACCACCAAGGCATCCCGCGCGGCGAGCCACCGGGTGCTGGCGAAAGCCTTCGCTGCGCCGACCGCGATGGCTTCGGCGCGGACGTTCCAGTCGTTCAACAAGTACAGCGCCCGGCTTCCTGCGCCGACGATGTGGCTTCTGGACGGGGTCACCGCCGAAGCCATATTCACCCCTTGGCTCTGCAAGCTGGCGGAGCTTTCGGGGTCGTTTCGCATCGACGATGATGTCTTGGCGACCCGCCCCGTCTTCAGGGACGCGATCGAGCATTTCGCAGCCCTTGAGCGCGATGAGGAGGAGCGCAGGCGGATGCCGTCCCTGACGGTGATGCCGCTCCGCGCCTTGACGGGGATCGAGATCGACCCGGATACCGGCGAGTTCCTCTTGCGCGTCGAACGTCAGGACCATTCGCGCGGCACCCGGAACCGCTTTGCCAGCAACGAGATCGACCCGGGGGGAGATGTCTGGCGCTTCGACGGTCAGGTCGTCCTGACGGTTCCGCCCCGTCAGCTCGCCGGGCTTGTCTTCACCCGTGCCGAAAGCGGCAAGGCCGACCCCGATATCTGCCTCGTGGGGTCGGATCCGGCGCTCGCGAATGTCGCCCGGCTCGGCAGCGCGCCGATCTTCACGCTGGACATCTTCCTGCGCGAACCGCTGGAGCGGCCGTTGCCCCGCGGCATCATCAATCTGCTGGGGTCGAAATACGAGATGACCCTCTACGACAATACGGAGATGTGGAGGACGGAGGACGCGCCGGATCCGAAGCCCCACATGATCAGCGTCTGCGCATCGGACGTGAAGACGCTGATGCCGTTCGTCGACAAGCCCGGCGGCGTGCAGGTGGTCATCGACAGGATGCTGGCCGAGATGCGGCGATACGTACGCTTCGATCCCGAAACCGATCTGCTGCATTGCCGGACCCATTTGCAGACGAATGCAGGCGAAGAGCTGTTCATCAACGCGGTCGACACGTGGGAGTATCGTCCGCGTACGACGACCGAAATCCCGAACATGACACTCGCCGGAGATTTCGTGCAGACGGCCATCGACGTCGTCACCATCGAGGCCGCCGCGATGAGCGGCGTGATGGCGGCCGAGGCGGTGCGCCGCAAGACGGGCCTCGGGCGGCCTGTCCCTGTCGTCGTTCCGGACACCATTCCGCGCGCCCAGATGTGGGCCGCCGCCATGGCATCGCGCCCCTTCGCCTACCTCGCCAAGGCCGCCTCGGAGGCGGATCACGGGATCCGCGGATCCTTCGTGACGGAGTATCCGGGCGGCTGACCCGCAACCGTAACCGGCTCGGCCAACGTGCAGGTCATGCGCTCGGTCCAGCCGTTCGCCGCGGGTTTCCGGCGGTGCAGATCCAGGCTCCGCAACGTGTCGCAAAGGCACGCCATGCCGCCTGCGCAAAGACAGCCGGCCGCAATGCCCGCCGCGCGGTCCGCCGGCAGGGAAAGGGTCACATCGCCTCCGTACTGCATCCCCTCGCCGGCCCCGCTCCGGGTCAGCAGGGCACGGCAGGCCTCGGTCGGCCCTGCAGGGGGGCCATGCGGCTGCGTCGTCGAGTAGACCAGCGCCGGGACCCGATCACTGCGCCCGGTCCCGAACCGCGGAAAGCCGAGTTGCAGCTTGTCTCGGCGCGACACGGCCAGTGCCTGGGCCGCCCCCAGCCCGAAGCCGACCCGGTCCGCCCCGTAGGCCACATCGAGGCGCGAGCCGGGCGGCAGGGTCCGGTTGTCGTGCAGGTCCTTGCGAATGCCCCAGATCTGGCGCGCCGTGGCCAGCGAGTAGGGATCGGTCACGATCAGACGAAGGAAGATCTGGCCCGGATCGGGGAAGCGCGTCCCGCGCGGCGAGACGGTCAATGTGAGCCCGATCTCCTGCGTGACGCCGAAATCGGAGGCGCGGTAATCCGAGGCGACCAGAGAGACCATCACGCCGCCCCGGCCGACGTCGACAGGCGCAAGGGTGTCGATCGCCTCCTCCGCCAGGTGGCCGCTGTTGCAGGCTTCGGACATCAGGCGGTCCGCGTCCGCTCTGGACACGAACCACGAGGCCCAGGCCTGCGACGCATCACGGACGCGGGCGGGCAGCAGAAAGGGTGCGCGTGGGCCGGTATCCGGCACCGACAAGTCAGCCCCGGCGGACTCGAAGCCCGCGTCCCGCGCAAGCGCGCGGCGCTGACTCTCTGCAAGCGAGGGGTCGACCACCACTGCGGTGACGCTCGGCGCGGGGTCGGTGCCGGAGAGCGCCCGTTCGACCATGTCATGCGTGGGTGAGGTCACGGTGTCGAACTCGTCCACGGCGACCCCGATCGCAGAGGGCGGGACAGCCAGCATTTCGGTCGCCAGACGCGCATAGTCCCGCGCGACCGACCGGGCCATCTGCGCGGTGCCCTCGTGCCCGAGCGTCCCCAGCACCAGGCCATCGGCAATCCGCGCCGCCGTCCCGCCGGCGAGGTCCAGCGGGCGGGATATCATCTGTTCGCCAAGCCGCATCCAGGCGCGATAAAGACGGTAGGTGTCGTCGGAGGTGACACGCTTCCGCTCCAGTTCCGAGGGATCGTGTTCGATCATCGGACATCTCCCCTGCGCCGACGGACGCTGCCTCCTGCCCTGGGTGATAGGCGTGTCACCCGGATCCGCCAAGAGCAGGCGGGAGGACCGTGCCGCAAACCAACTCTTCACGAATGTGCGCGGCGACACAGCCCCGCGCTGCGGCGGATGGCATCATATCTGCACCAAAGTATCCGGATCCGTTCGATCCAGTTAACGAGGAGTAGCGTCATGTCCAACAATCTTGATCGTTTCGCCGTCAGCATCCGCACCGCCATCCGGGGGCTGGTCTGCACCGGGTTCGTCGCCTCTTGGGCGGTCAGTTTTCCCAGCCTTCAATTCCCTGAGAACTGGCCCCCGGAACCGCCGGTCACATCGCCGAAATCGCGCTAGCTGAGCGGCCCGCTCAGCCGGCGAAGACGGCGAGGGCGACCACCAGCAGCATGGAAGCCGCCATCGCGACGTTGATCCCGCGCTGGATGCCGGGCGGCAGGTCCAGACGGCGCAGCCCGATCCCGGCAAAGAGCCATGCGACGTGAAGGACCAGCCAGATCGCGTTGACGATCACCAGCTTCAACGCGATCTCGGCCGCGGGCGATCCGGGCAGGAAGGAAAACCCGGTAAAGAGCGTCGTGTTGACCACGTAAGCCTTGGGGTTCAGCGCCTGAAGTGCGAGGCCACCCCGGATCCCGGGAGCGCGGCTCGCCGGGATGATGGCGATCTTCCCCCCGGCGGTCGCGATGCGGAAAGCAAGATAGACGAGATAGGCCGTCGAGGCGGCGAACAGGACCGTTCGCAGGACGGGGCTTGCCAGCACGATGGCCGCGACGCCGCTGATTACCGCCAGCGCGACGGCATTCGTCCCCAGGAACAGCCCCGCCAAGTATCGCATCCCCGGTCTCGCGCCAAAAGCAGAACCGACGCCCGCCAGGCTCAGCACGCCGGGCCCCGGCGTGACGATCAGAAAGAAGACGGCGGCCGCGAAGGTCAGCATTCGGCCATCTCCTGCGCGCGGATGGCGAGTTCGGTGACCTTGAATGGATGAGGGCCCAGCGGTCCGTCGAGGCCGCAGAGGAAGGCTGAAAAGAAGGGCAACGGATCTCCGGCGGCGTCGATCCGCTCCGGTGGGGCATCGTTGACGAGGATCACGTGGTCGGTCCCCGGCTGCCCCGCCGGATCGACATACTTGCGCAACTCGATCGTGCCCCGCGTGCCGGTCAAAAACAGGCGGCCATCGCCCCATGTCGGCAGGCCGTCGGGCGTGAACCAGTTCAGCAGGATCGTCCCGGTCGCCCGTCCCGCGCGCAGGGCAATGCGTCCCCGGTCCTGGAACGGCGGGCGTAGCAGGCAATCCGCTTCGGCCAGCACGATCTGGGCTTCGTCCGTCCCCGCGAAGTGCAGCACCTGGTCAATCTGATGGCTGCCGATATCGGCCAGGATCCCGCCATTGCGCCCGCGGTCCCAGAACCAGTCCGGCCGGGTGGCGGCGTTCAGGCGATGCGGGGCCAGCAGCGTGACGTCGAGGACCTCCCCGATGGCCCCGTCGCGGACCAGCGCGTCCGCACGGGTGACGCCGGGCACCTCGAACCGTTCCGAGAAATCGACCGCCCAGTGGCGATCCGCCCGCGTGCAGGCCGCGCGGATCTCGTCGAGTTGCGCCCGGCTCAATGCGCCGGGCTTGTCCGACAGGACGTGCTTGCCGGCCTCGAGCGCGGCGACCGCGATCCCCGGTCGATCGCACGGCACGGCAGCCGTCAGGATCAGCGCCACTTCCGGATCCGTCAGCAGGTCTGCAGCCGCGCGCCGCGGCGCATCCGGAAATCGGCGGACCCAGCCGTCCAGCGTCCCCGGTTCTCCGTCTGTGGCCCAGCCGACAAGCCGTCCTCCTGCCGACTGGATATGGGCTGCCATCGTGTAGCAATGGCGGTGGTCGATCCCGATGACGGCGAAGGGTATCATCGTGCCGGTGCCACGGCCGCGCCGTCCCGTGCGCTTATCCGGATCGCGTCGATCAGCGCGTGGGCGGGCAGTGCGGCCGAGGCCGGGATCGCCGGGGCGCGTCCTTGGCGCAAAGCGGCGGCGAAGTCCTCGATCACGGCCTGGTGCCAGGCGTGAGAGAACGCCATCGGATCCGCACCGCCGCCTGTCCCACCGCCTTCTCCGAACGTCTCTTTCGTGCCGTCATGCAGCGACAGGGTCAGCAGGTCGCCTTCCAGCACGGCCGACCCCGCGGTTCCGTTGAGCACAAGCATCTCGGTCCCGCCGGGGAAATGCGTGACGGAGGCCGTCAGCGACCCGACCGCGCCCGAGGCGAAGCGCAGCGCCGCGGCCGCGAAATCCTCGGCCTCCATCCGGTGCAGGGCGGTCGTGGCCGTCATCGCGCGCACCTCTGCGACCGGGCCGGCCAGCCACAGCATCAGGTCGATCGCGTGGATGGCCTGCGTGATGAGGACACCGCCGCCATCGCGTGCATAGGTCCCCCGGCCCGGCGCGTCGTAATAGGACTGGTCCCTCCACCAGGGGACGCGCAACTCGACACTGGCCAGCGTCCCGATCCGGGACAGCCAACCGCGCAACCGGGACGCGGCGGGCCGCATCCGCTGCTGCAGCGTCACGCCGAAGGGCAGGGCGCCCATCCGCTCCACCAGGGCAAGGGCGGCGGCGTGATCCCGTTCCAACGGCTTTTCGGCCAGCACGGGCCGCCCCATCGCGGCCAGCGCGTCTACGTAGTCTGCCCGCGCATCCGGCGGCGTCAGCAGAAGGACGAAATCGCAGGCGGCCATCTCGGCGATGCCGGTGGCCACCTCTCCTCCATGCTCTGCCACGAAGGCCTGGGCGGATGTGCGGGCCAGGACCGGTCCGATTTCCAGCCCCGCCGCGTTCAGCGCCGCCGCGTGAGTCCCCGCCACCATCCCCGTCCCGATCAGGCCGACCTTCACCGCTCCCTCCACCAGATGATCAGGCCCGACGCCGCGATGATCGCCGCGCCAGCCAGCGTTCCGGCATCCGGCACGGTCCCGAAGACCAGCCAGCCTGTCAGCGCCATGTAGAGGAGGAAGGAGTAGCTGAACGGCATCAGCACCGAGGCCGGCGCATAACCGTGAGCCCGCCCGAACAGGTCGTGACCGAACCACGCGAAGGCTCCGATCGCGAAGAGCAGCGCCCAGTCGAGCGGGCCTTCAGGGCTGACCCACACCGCCGCTGCGAAGGGTGCCAGACAAAGCGCCCCGACGATCCCGGCATAAAGCTGCATCGTCCGCGGCGCGGCCACCCCCGCCAGCCGCCGCGTCAGGATCGAGAACAGCCCCAGCGCAAACGGGACCACGCAGGACAGAAGCATCGCCGGATGAAACGCTGCGCCCCACGGACGGACGACGACCAGCACACCGAGAAAGCCCAGCACGATCGCGCCCCATCTCCACGGGCCGACCCGCTCTCCGAGCAAGGGCACCGACAGAAGGCACACGACGACGGGGGCCGCGAAGGTGATCGCGGCGACGACGGCCAGATCCAGATAGCGCAGAGCGAAGAAGTTGCAGATCGTCGCGCACATCAGCAGCCCGCCCCGCGCCAGCATCGCGAGGGCCAGGCTCCGCGGTGCGGTCCAGCCGGAATGGTCCCGCCCGAGCATCGGCCCCGTCGACAGGACCAGATGCACGCCGAAGCGCATGAAGGCCAGCTGCAGCGCCGGGATCCCCGCGAGGCTCAGCCATTTTACGGACGTGTCCACCAGGCTGAAGACCCCCCACGCCGCCAGCATCAGCGCGATGCCCGTCCCGGCATCGTCGACGCGTGCGCGCGCCAGATGGCTGACGGGGGCGGGCACGTGGCTAGCCTCCGAAGCGGTCGGTGTAGAAATCGACCATCTGCGGGACCAGATCGTCGCCGCGCCCGGCCTCCACGGCCTTGCCCAAGGCATCGTCGGCGCACGCGGACATGATCGACGCCGCGCCCATCTCCTCGGCCATGCGCCGGTAATAGCCCACATCCTTGGCGGCGTTGCGGATCGAGAAGGCCAGCTTCTGCGCATCGCCGTCGACGGCGTAGGCCTTGACGAAATCCATCATGCCGGAATGCAAGGGGCCCGCGCTCATCACACCATGGAGATCGGCGCGCGCGATGCCCGCGCGGTCGGCCATGGCAAAGGCTTCGGCCATCGCATTCGCCGTCGTCATGGCGAAGAAGTTGTTGATCAGCTTGATCGTGTGCCCCGCGCCGCTTTCGCCCAAATGGAAGACGTTCTCGCCCAGATCGTCCAGCACCGGACGCACCTTGTCGAAGGCTTCTTTGTCGCCCGCGCCCATGATGTTGAGCTGCCCTTCACGGCCATGGCTGGGCGTCCGGCCAAGGGGGGCGTCCAGATAGGCGGCGCCCGCCTCGGCGCATTCCCCCGCAAGCGTCCGGGTCGATGCCGGCAGCGAGGTTCCGAAGTCGATAACGACGCTTCCCGTGCGCAAGCCGGCGATCACTCCGTCGGCGCCGCGCATCCGTCCTTCCACCTGTTCGGAGGTGCCCATGCAGAGCATCACGATCTCGACGCTTTCGGCCAGTTCACGCGGAGTGGCGGCCTCGGTCGCGCCCCGTTGCAGCGCGGCCTCGACGCCGGTGCGGTCGCGGTTGCCCATGACGGTCATCTCATGACCCCTGTCGAGCAGCCGTTGGACCATGGCGCCTCCCATGAGGCCCAGTCCGATAAATCCGATGCGTGCCATGTCAGGCTCCTTCCGTCGTGTGAATGGGGGCGGGCCGCAGGCGGTCGAGCCGCGGCAACGTGTCGAGGGGATCGGGGACGATCCCGGTATAGGCGGCGAAGCTGTCCATCGCCATGAAGCGGAACAGGTCGAACCCCGTCAGGCAATCCAGGCCGGCACGCACGCAGGCCCGCAGGAACGGGGTGTCGGTCGGCGTGTAGACGGCGTCGAAAGCCCAGGATTGCGGCCCGATCAGATCGGTGTCGAAGGCGGAGCGGGCATCGTCCCCCATGCCCAGCGCCGTGCAATTGACCAGCCCATCGGCCGTTCGGATCGCATGGGCGACGTCGCTTGCCGGGATCGCCGTGGCCCCTGTCCGCGCCGCGAGGTCCTGCGCGGCCTCCGCGTGGATGTCCCAGAGCGTCACCTCCGCGCCCAGCGAGATCAGCGCAGGAACCACGGCGCGTGCCACGCCACCGGCGCCAGCGACCGCGACACGACCCGGCGGACGGGCCATGACATTGGCCCAAGCCGCCAGAAAGCCCGAATGGTCCGTATTGTGGCCCGACGGCGGAGCGAAGATCAGCGTGTTCGCGGCGCCCAGTTCCCGCGCGCCGCCGACCATCGCCTCGCCCGCCCAGATGGCGGCGGCCGGCTTCCACGGATGGGTGACGGTCACGCCGGTCCAGCCGTCGAGGATCAGGGAGGCGACGCAATCGTCGAAATCGAAATCGGGGTCCCCGGCGGTGTCGATGGGCGTGAAGTCCAGCGTCAGATCGTGCGCGTCGCACATGATCCTGAGCGCAGCGGACAGGCGGGATGCGCCGATATGCGCGCCGATCAGGCCGATCCGAAGCGTCGTCATCGCCGGTGCCCCATCGTTGCAGCGCGGCCTGTCATCTCGTGGCCGTCGCTTCGATCCGCAGGATCACGTCCAGATTCGCCCGCCCGTCGCTGCCCGAACAGAGCGGTTCGGCCCGCCCTGCGATCACCTCCGCGAAGTGGCTCAATTGCCGGGCCAGCGGCACCCCCTCCGGCGCCGCCTCCCGGCTTGTTCGGTGTGCTTCGTTCCAATGCGCGGCACCCGTCCACAGCGTCAGGGACGGAAAGGAAATCGCGCCCTCCGTCCCGCCAAGATGCAGGTAGTCCTGCGCCGAGTGGGGGATGTGAGGGCTCTCTCCGGTCGCGGCTTCGAACCCCCAGGGGGTCGGCGTGGTGTCCGCGTAGGCGATGGTCGCAATCGCACCGCTGTCGAAGCGCAGCACCGCACCGCCCGATTCCGGCCGGGCCGTGCCCCGCACCGCGTTCGATCCCAGCCCCGCAACCTCGGTCACCTCGCCCAGAAGCCAGCGCAAAATGTCGACGTCGTGGATCAGGTTCTGCTTGATCGGCGCGCCGTCGAGGCCCTGCCGCCATTCGGGCAGGAAGTAATCGTCCGGCTTGCGCATCAGCCACATCAGGCTGGCCGCGACGGGTTGGCCGATGGCGCCTCCGGTGACCAATTCGCGCAGGCGGGCGACGGCGGGATGGTGGCGCCGGTGGTGGCCGACCAGCAGATGCGTGCCCGCTGTCGCATGGGCCGCGATCATCGCATCCGCCGCCGGCAGATCGTGGGCGACGGGCTTTTCGACAAGCGCGTGCAGGCCGCGTTCGGCGGCGGCAATCGCCAGTGCCGCATGGGTGTCCGTCGGTGTCGCGATCACGAGGCCGTCGGCGTCCGCGTCACAGGCATCCAGGTCCGGGAAGACGGGGGCCGGCATGTCCGGCGCCGGAGCCGGGTCGATCACGCCCGCCAATGTCAGCGCCGGATCCGCCATGATATGCGCCAGATGCCGGATTCCGATCAGCCCGGTTCCCGCCAGCAGGAGCCGGGTCACATCACCGCCCCGATCTGCCAAGGCACGAACTCGTAGTCTCCAAGGCCTTGCGCCTCGGATCTGGTTTGCTCTCCGCTGGCGACGCGCAGGAAGGTGTCGTAGATTTCTCGGCCCTTCTCTTCGACGCTGGCCCCGCCGGTCAGGATCTCGCCCGCGCCGATATCCATGTCCTCGGGCATCCGGGCGAACAAGTCCGCGTTGGTGGCCACCTTGATGGTCGGCGCGGGCTTCGATCCGAAGGCACTGCCCCGCCCGGTGGTGAAGCAGACAAGGTTGCACCCCCCAGCGATCTGTCCCGTGACGCTGGCAGGATCGTAGCCGGGGCTGTCCATGAAGGTGAAACCCCGCGTCATGACGGGTTCCGCGTATTTGTAGACAGCAGTCAGGGGCGTCGTCCCGCCCTTGGCCGCGGCGCCGAGGGACTTTTCGAGGATCGTCGTCAGCCCGCCCGCCTTGTTGCCGGGCGACGGGTTGTTGTCCATCGAGCCAAGATTGCGCGCGGTGTAGTCCTTCCACCACTCCACCCGCTCGACCAGACGGCGGCCCACGGCCTCTGAAACAGCGCGGCGGGTCAGGAGATGCTCGGCGCCGTAGATCTCTGGCGTTTCGGCCAGCACGCCGGTTCCGCCCTGTGCGACCAGCAGATCAGTCGCATGGCCCAGGGCCGGGTTCGCCGTGATCCCTGACCACGCATCCGAGCCGCCGCATTGCAGCGCGACCGTCAGATCCGAGGCGGGGCAGGAGGTGCGCGCCGCCTCGTTCGCGGCCGGCAACATCTCGCGAATGCGCGCGATCCCGGCCTCGACCGTCCGCCGCAATCCGGCGACATTCTGGATGTTCATCACCCGGAAGGTCGGCCCCTGCTTCAGCCCGTAGGCGTCTAGCAGCCAGTCGATCTGGTTCATCTCGCAGCCCAGTCCGACCATCAGGACCGCCGCGTGGTTGGGATGGCGCGCATAGCCCCACATCACGCGTTGCAGCGCCTCGAACCCCTCGCCGTCACCCGCCATGCCGCAGCCTGTCCCGTGGACATAGGCCACGACGCCATCGACGTTGGGATAGGCGGACAACTCTTCCGGCCCGAAGGCATCGGCGATGCGCCGCGCGGCAGTGGCCGAGCAATTGACCGATGTGACGACCGCAACGTAGTTCCGCGTCCCGACCCGCCCGTCGGCGCGGCGAAACCCCTGGAACGTGTCGCCCGAGGCGGGGACGACGTCGCGCAGATCGGTGCCGAATTCGTAGGCGCCCGCCGTCGCCTCGAAAGCGAGATTGTGGGTATGCACATGCTCGCCGGGCGCGATGTCGGTTGAAGCGAGCCCGATCATCTGTGCGTACTTCACGACCCGCTCGCCCGCCGCGATGGAACGGGTCGCGATCTTGTGGCCCGACGGGATCGGACCGGCCGTCGCCACGCCCTCGACCGCATGTCCGGGCGGCAGCGCACGGGTCGCCGTGACGACGTTATCCTCGGGCGAGAGGCGGACCCATTCCGTCAATCCAGAAGCACCTCGATGATCGGCGGCCAGAGCAGCAGGACGCTGAGAGCGCAGATCTGAATGCCGATGAAGGGCAGGAAGCCGCGGAAGATGTCTGTCAGCGAGATATGCGGCGGCGCTACGGATTTCAGGTAGAACGCCGCCGGGCCGAAGGGGGGCGAGAGGAAGCTGACCTGCATGTTCATGCAGAACAGAACCCCGAACCAGACCGACAGGTAGCGCGGGTCCAAGGTGCCGAAGACGCCGATCTCCTCGATGGGCAGACGCTGCACGATGGGTAGGAAGACCGGGATGATCAGCAGCACGATGCCGACCCAGTCCATGAAGGCGCCCATGATCAGCAGGATCAGCATCATCACCAGCAGGATGCCCATCGTCGGCAGGTCGGACTGGACGATCAGGTTGGCGACATAGGTCGGCCCGCCCGCAATCGTGTAGGCCCCCGCCAGCGCAGCGGCACCGATGGTCACCCAGATAATCGTGCCGGTCGATTTCAGCGTCCGCATCAGGCTGTCCCAAACCAGGTCGAACGAGGCCTCGCCACGGAAGACAGACAGGAGGAAGACGGCGACCACGCCCATGGCGGCGGCCTCGGTGATCCCCGAGATGCCGCCATAGATCGAGCCCATGACGACGCCGATCACCACGATGGGAGCGACCAGCCCCTTGCCCATGCCCCACGCGCGCGCCGATCGGGTGCGACCGAAGGCGAAGAAGATCAGTCCGAGGAAGATCGCGAGCGCGATCCCCGTCTGCCAGACATGCTCCGGCTGGCCCAGGGCGATGGGGTCCACACCCTCGCGCACCTCGTTCTGGCCGGTGAGCGTAAAGAATGCGGCCCGCAGGAACAGCGCCGCCGTGAAGCCCGCGCCCAGGATCGACAGGAAGGCGAAGAACAGTTTGGTCTTCTCCGGCGTCGGCGGGTCGTTCGGATCGGCCGGAGGCAGGGGTGCCAGCGACGGATTGAGCTGCGTCCGGATCACGATGTAGGTGATGATAAAGCTGGCAAGCATGAAGCCAGGTACGAAGGCCGCCGTGAACAGCGCGACGATCGAGGTCTCGGTGATCAGCCCGTAGATGATCAGCACGATCGACGGCGGGATCATCGTTCCCAGCGATCCCGAGGCGCAGATCGTGCCGATGGCGAGGTTCTGGTCATAGCCGAGCCGCAGCATCTGGGGCAGGGCGATCAGGCCCAGCAGGACCACCTCGCCGCCGATGATGCCGGACATGGCGGCCATGATGACGGCCATGATCGAGGTGACGATGGCGATGCCGCCACGCGTCCGGCTGAGCCAGACATTCAGGCTGTCATACATGTCCTTGGCGATGCCGGAGCGCTCCAGCAGAGCAGCCATGAAGATGAAGAGCGGGATGGAGATCAGGACGTAACTGGTTAATGTCCCATAGACCTTTTGAGCCAGGATATTCAGTGGTCCCGAGCCGAAGCGCCCGGTCAGCATCCCTTCGCCGAACGTCCAGGGCGCCAGCAGAAGCTCCGGCTCGAAGCGCATCACCAGCACCAGCACCGCGAGGATCGCCGAGGCGAACCCCAACGGCATTCCGATCGCGAGCAGAAGCATCAGCGCGATCAGCAGGACCAGAGAGATCGTTGCGATATCCATGTCAGTCGTCCGCCCGTGGATGGGTCTGCTGAACTCGTCCGCGGGTCACGTCTTCCTCGCCGACCCCTTCGCGGCTGACTTGCTCGCGGAGGCGGCGCAATTCTTCCTCGTCGATGTCGTCGGCGGCACTGTGGACAACCGGGGCGAGGTTCCAGTCGCGGATCAGGTTGAAGATCGCCTGCAACGCCACCAGCGCGACCACGACCAGGATCAGTGGTTTGACCGTCGCCGGGATCGGCGGGTCGAAGGCCGTGCCGAACGTTTCCCAGCGCAGGAACTTGTCCCGCGCCTCGTTGTAGCCGCCCCAGAACAGCATGAAGGCAAACAGCAGGATCAGCCCGGTCGAGATCACGTCGAAGGTCCGCTGCACCCAGCGCGGACAGACGTCGTAGAGAAGATAGATGCGGATATGGCTCCGCTGCTGCATCGCGTAGAGCCCGGCCAGCAGGAAGATGAACACCGCCAGCCATAGCGACATCTCGTTGGCCCAGAGCGTGGGGGCCGCGAACACGTAGCGCGCGATCACCTCGTAGAACATCACGCCCACTAGGATCGCGACGAGCATCATGGCGATCCGGCCGATGAATACGGCCAGCCGGTCCGGGAGACTGAAATCCTCCCATTCCATCGGAGAGCGGCGCGCCGTCGCGACGCCCAGCGCAAACAGGATCGGCGCGAGGATCAAGGCAATCCAGTCCCAGATGTCGGCCATGCCATAGCGCCGGATCAGCGCGGCCTCGGTCGCCTCGGCGCCCGGCGCCGCGATCAGGTAGTTTGCGCCGTTCCAGACGACCCAGCCGAAGACAAGGATGAAGGCGATCGGCATGATCCACTCGATCGCCGTCGCGGTCTTTGCGGCCTGCGGCGTCTTGCTCGAATGTGACATAGGCTCCCCCCGGTGCACATGGTCGTCGCCCCGGCGCGGGACGGACGGCCCCGGCACGAATGCCGGGGCCAGATACGGCCCGGATCGGGCCGCAGGTCAGCGGGCCGAGATCACTCGCCGCCCGAGACAAGGCCGAGCTGGCCCAGATACTCCAGATGCGCCTCGACCAGGGCCTCGGCCTCGGGCGTCGTCGCGAATTCAGGCCAGGTCGCCTGTGCCGCGTCACGGAAGGTCTGCAGATCCTCGGCGGACCATTCGTGGATCGTCACGCCGTCCTCGCGAAGCTGAGCCGCAGCCTCGGCGTTCTTCTTCTCGAAGGTCAGCGCGGTGCGGAGGGCCAGGCTTTCCATCGCGGTCTCCATGATGGCGCGATGATGCTCCGGCATGCCGTCCCAGACCTCCTTGTTACAGGCGAGGTGGTC
The DNA here is from genome assembly GCF_000877395.1 of Jannaschia aquimarina. Lineage (GTDB taxonomy): Bacteria > Pseudomonadota > Alphaproteobacteria > Rhodobacterales > Rhodobacteraceae > Jannaschia > Jannaschia aquimarina. The sequence goes on from NZ_JYFE01000055.1 coordinate 48,497, forward strand.
TGACGGCATCGAGTGGAAGCCCGGATAGTTGGTGTGCTTGCCGATGTCGTAGAGCCCGAGGCCCACATTGTTCGCGATGCCCGACGCGTCGGCGCCGTCGATGATGCCGGTCTCGAGCGCGGTGAAGATCTCGGTGAAATCCATCACGATGGGCGAGGCGCCCAGCTTCTCGAAGATCTTCGTCTCCATCCCGGGGGGCGAACGGAACTTCCAGTTCTGCAGGTCGTCGATCCCCGCCAGCGGCGCGGTCGAGACAAGGCTCTCCTGCCCGTAGACCCACCATCCGATCAACTGCATGCCGTACTGGTTATAGAGCTCCTGCGCGGCATCGAGGCCGCCGCCGTAATAGAGCCAGCTCAGCTGCTGATAGGGGGTGTCATAGCCGCCCATGATGTCGCCGACGAATTGGAAGGCCGGGTTCTTGCCGGTCTGGTATCCACCACCGGTCATGTCGCAATCCAGGATCCCGCTCGCGGCAGCGTCGAAGGTCTCGGTCGGGCCGACGACCGAGGCCGAGAAGAACGGCTCGATCGTGATCTCGCCGTTCGACATGGCCGTGACCTTGTCGAAGAATTCCTGCGCCAGTTGTCCCGAAGGGGTCTCGGGCGCGTAGTGCGTCTGGATGCGCAGGGTCGTCTGCTGCGCGATGGCGGTTGTGCCCATCAGGGCGGCGCCGACGGCAACGGCCGCCAGTTTCTTGAACATCATGCTGTTCCTCCCATTTCGCCGCGTCCGCCCCTTCCCGGGCGCCACGGTCTGACCGAAGCCTAGGCGGGGCCAATACCGGATGCCAAGCGAAAAATGAGATTTGGAATATTTCCGAGATGCGCTACAAATTTTGACATTCTCGGCGAATCCTCGGGGAGGGGAGATGACCGAAGACCTGCGCGCAGCCGGGCGCCTCGATACGCCGGCGATCTATAATGACCTCGAACGCAAGCTCGTCACCGGCGTCTTCGCGGCGGGTACGAAGCTCAAGCCCGGAGAACTTCAGAGCGTCTATGGCTGCTCTGCGAACACTGTCCGCGATGTCTTGCTCCAGCTTTCGAAAGGCGGGCTGGTAGAGTTCGAAATGCAGCGAGGGTTTCGCGCCAGCCCATCCACATCCGCGCGCCGCCGGGATGTGGCTGACTTTCGAATCATGCTCGAACAGGAAGGCGCCGTTCGGTCGATGGAACGAGGTGGCATCGACTGGGAATCACGCCTTTCGGCCGCCCACTACCGGCTTAGTCACATCGAGTCGCAGATCGCACGGCAGGGCATGGCGGAGCATCTGATCGGCCTCTGGTCCGACGCGGAGCGGAACTTCCACGAGACGCTCATCTCCGAATGCGGCTCGCCGCTCCTGATCGAGGCGTTCACGCGGACCTATCTTCAGTTCCGTCAGCAGATCAACGCGCAGCAGCCCGATCTCGGCGCGGGCGATGTCGGCTGGATCATCGAGGAACATCAGGCAATTCTCGCGGCGGCGGTCGGGGGCGTCGCCTCCGACCTGCGCGACGCGATCCGTGCGCATCTGGATCGCCACCTCTGATGGCGGCGCGCGACCTAGCCCTGCCGCGCCTCCAGTTCGAGGAAAAGGGCCGAATGATCCAGTTCGCCGCCCTCCATGGCGTCGCGCAGATGCTTGAAGCGGTCGTTGACGTCTTGGGTGGATGGCAGCGTGACGCCCAGCCGCGCGGCCTCTTCCAATGCGTTGTCGAGATCCTTGATCTGAAACTTCACCAGACCGCCGGGCGCAAAGTCCCGCTCGGTCATGCGGGCGCCGTGCTGTTGCAGGATTGTGCTGTCGGCGAAGCCGCCCTTGAGCGCCTCGCGCACGGCGGCCGGATCGGCACCGCCCCTTTGGAGGAGCAGCATCGCCTCGGCCACGCAGGCGATGGTGTTCGCGACGATGGCCTGATTGGCCAGCTTGGCCAACTGGCCCGACCCGACGGGCCCCACCCGCACGGGATTTCCCAGGGCGCGCAGGATCGGGGCGACGCGCTCGAAGTCGGCCTCCGATCCGCCCACCATGATGGCCAGCGTGCCGGCTTCCGCGCCTCTGGTCCCGCCCGAGACGGGGGCGTCGATATAAGACACTTCGAGATTGGCAAACCGGTCGTGGGCGTCGCGTGCCTCGGACGGTTTGATCGACCCCATCTCGACCCAGATCGCGCCTCGGGCGAAGGCGTCGCTTGCCCCGCGCTGAACCTCGGCAGAGGCGGCGCCGTCCGACAGCATCGAGATCACGACCGGCTTGCCGCGCACCGCCTCCGACGGATCGGCAGCGACGGTCGCGCCGTCGCTCTCCAGCGCCCGCGCCTTGCCGGCCGAGCGATTCCAGACCGTCACGGAATGCCCCGCTTTCAGCAGGTTGCGGGCCATGGGCGCCCCCATCAATCCGGTTCCCAGAAGGGCGATTTCGGTCATGTCGTGCTCTCCGATGTTTGCGCTCACAGTAAAAACGGCCTAGCGGTGCCGACAAGGGTGGAAGCGAGGGAGGATCGCAATGCCGGGACGTCTTGAGGGCAAACGCGCCCTGATCACGGCGGCGGGACAGGGCATCGGCCGCGCGACTGCCGAGGCCTTCGTGGCAGAGGGGGCAGAGGTCTTCGCCACAGATCTCGACCTCGCGTTGCTGGACGGTCTGGACTGCGAGACCTTCGCGCTCGACGCGCGCGACGATGCCAGCGTCCGCGCCGGAGTGGACCGGGCGCAGCCGGACGTCTTATTCAACTGCGCGGGCTTCGTGCATCACGGCAGCGTGCTGGACGCGACCGACGACGATTTCGCCTTCGGCTTCGATCTCAACGTCCATTCCATGTTCCGCACCATCCGGGCTGCTCTGCCCGGAATGCTGGAACGCGGCGGCGGATCCATCGTCAACATGTCCTCGGCCTGCTCCTCGGTGATCGGGGCGCCGAACCGCTTCATCTACGGCGCCACGAAGGCCGCCGTGATCGGCCTGACCAAATCGGTGGCCGTCGACTTCATCAAACAGGGCATCCGCTGCAACTGCATCTGTCCGGGGACGGTCGAGAGCCCATCCTGGCACGACCGGGTCAAGGCGTTGGGCGAGGAAATGGGAAGTTACGACAAGGCGATGGAAGCCTTCGTCGCGCGGCAACCGATGGGCCGGGTCGCGACTGCCGCCGAGATCGCCGCGCTGGTCGTCTACCTGGGCAGCGACGAAAGCGCGTTCACCACCGGCCATCCGCACATCATCGATGGCGGCTGGTCCGGCCAGTGAGTCGCCTGAAGACAATCTTCGCAAGGGGTTAACACGAGCACCATGACCGACCTCCGCTCCCGCAAGTGGTTCGACAACCCCGACAATCGGGAGATGACCGCCCTCTATCTGGAGCGGTACCTGAACTACGGCATCACCCGCGAGGAACTGCAGGGCAACAAGCCGATCATCGCCATCGCACAGACCGGCAGCGACCTCAGCCCGTGCAACCGGCACCATCTGGAACTGGAAAAACGGGTCCGCGACGGCATCATCGCCGCTGGCGGCGTCCCCATGCAGGTTCCCGTGCATCCCATTCAGGAGACAGGGAAAAGACCGACCGCGTCGCTGGACCGGAACCTTGCCTATCTCTCGCTCGTCGAGACGCTGAACGGCTACCCGCTGGACGGCGTCGTGCTGATGATCGGCTGTGACAAGACCACGCCCGCGCTCTTGATGGCGGCGGCGACCGTGGACATTCCGGCCATCGCGCTTTCGGTCGGACCGATGTTGAACGGTTGGTTCAAGGGGCAGCGCACCGGGTCCGGCACCATCGTCTGGAAAGCCCGCGAGATGCATGCCGCCGGAGAGATCGACAATGCGGGGTTCATGGAAATCGTCGCGAGCTCAACGCCTTCGGTGGGCTACTGCAACACGATGGGCACGGCGACCACGATGAATTCCCTGGCCGAGGCGCTTGGGATGCAGTTGCCCGGCTCAGCCGCGATCCCCGCGCCCTACCGCCAGCGGGGCCACATCAGCTACCAGACCGGCCAGCGCATCGTCGAGATGGTGCACGAGGATCTCAAGCCGTCGGACATCATGACCCGGGAGGCATTCGAGAACGCGATCGTCGTCAACTCCGCCATCGGCGGATCGACCAACGCGCCGATCCACCTGAACGGCATCGCGAGGCATCTGGGCATCGAGGTCACGCCTGACGACTGGCAGAAGCTCGGCCATCACGTGCCGCTCCTCGTGAACCTCCAACCCGCAGGGGAGTATCTGGGCGAGGATTATTTCCATGCCGGGGGGGTGCCCGCCGTCGTGGGCGAGTTGATGGCAGCGGGATTGCTGCCGCATCCGGATGCCGCAACCGTCAACGGCGCAACGATGGGCGGAAATTGCGAAGGACGCCGGTCGGAGCTTCCGGACGTCATCAAGACCGTCGCCAAGCCGATGCTCGCCGATGCGGGTTTCCTGAACCTGAAGGGCAACCTGTTCGACAGCGCGATCATGAAGACGAGCGTGATTTCGGCAGAGTTCCGGGAGCGGTACCTTTCGGATCCCGGTGACCCAGAGGCCTTTGAAGGGCGGGCTATCGTCTTCGACGGGCCAGAGGATTACAACGCGAACATCGACGAAGAAGCCCTTGGTATAGATGAGAATTGTATCCTCATCATGCGGGGCGCGGGGCCTATCGGATATCCCGGCGCGGCCGAAGTCGTGAACATGCGGCCGCCCGCCTACCTGATCCGCAAGGGCGTCCACAGCTTGCCCTGCATCGGCGACGGGCGACAATCAGGCACCTCCGGCAGTCCTTCGATCCTGAACGCCTCGCCCGAGGCGGCGGCGGGCGGGGGACTCGCGCTCGTGCAAACCGGCGACCGGGTTCGCATCGATCTGCGTAAGGGGACCGCCGATGCGCTGGTCGATCCCGAGGAATGGGAGGCGCGGCGCGAGAAGCTCGATGCCTCTGCCTACACGCCCGAAAGCCAGACCCCCTGGCAGGAGATCTTCCGCGAGCGGGTCGAGCCGCTCAGCCACGGCATGACGCTGCGCGGCGCAGATCGCTACCGTCAGACCGCGCGCAACCTGCCGCGCGACAACCACTGAGAAATAATATACAACAGGGAGTTACCCCATGAAGCTCGTTCGTTTCGGAGAGCCGGGCGCCGAGAAGCCCGGCATGATCGACCATAACGGGGACCTCCGCGATCTGAGCGAGCAGGTCGATGACATCTCGGGGGCGATCCTCTCGGATGCCTCTCTCGACGTGCTGCGGACGATGGACCAGATGAAACTGCCGCTGGTCGAGGGGAACCCGCGCTTGGGCCCCTGCGTGGGCGATGTCGGCAAGTTCATGTGCATCGGCCTGAACTTCTCCGACCATGCCGCCGAGACCGGCGCGGCCATTCCCGAGCATCCGATCCTGTTCATGAAGGCGACCTCGGCCATCAACGGACCGAACGACGACGTCATCATGCCCCGCGGCTCGACCCAGACCGACTGGGAGGTCGAGCTGGGCGTGGTGATCGGCACCGCCTGCAAGTATGTCAGCGAGGAAGATGCGCTCGATTACGTGGCGGGGTACTGCATCTGCAACGACGTCTCCGAGCGGCACTTCCAGACAAAGCTGACGGGCCAATGGACCAAGGGCAAGTCCTGCGACACCTTCGGCCCGACCGGTCCCTGGCTCGTCACCCGCGACGAGGTGGGCGACCCGCAGAACCTGTCCATGTGGCTGGATGTGAACGGCCAGCGGATGCAGACCGGAAACACCTCGACGATGATCTTCACCGTCGCGCAGTGCATCAGCCATCTCAGCCAGATGTTCACCCTGCATCCGGGCGACGTGATCTCGACCGGCACGCCGCCCGGCGTCGGTATGGGGATGAAACCCGACCCGGTCTATCTGAAGGCCGGCGACGTGATGGAGCTTGGCATCGACAAGCTGGGCCAGCAGCGGCAGGAGGTGCGCGCCGATGGCTAAGATGCCTCTCCTCCAGATCGGCGGGATCACCGACGATATGGCCACCAAGCTGGAGACCGATTTCGCTCCGTTCCCGCTGCTCGAACAGGAGGACCGCGCGGCGTTTCTGGCCGATCGGGGCGCCGAGTTCGAGGCGATCCTGACCAACGGGCATTACGGCGTGCCCGACGACGTCGCCGCGGCGACACCGAACCTGAAAGTCGTGAGCAGCTACGGGGTCGGATACGACGCCATCGACGCGGACGCGTTTGCCGAGCGCGGAATCCTGATCTCCCATACGCCAGGCGTTCTGAACGATGAAGTTGCGGTGACGGCGATCTCGCTCTGGCTGGCCGTCTATCGCGCACTGGTTCCGGCCGACGCCCATGCCCGCTCCGGTGCGTGGGAGAAAGGGGAGTTTCCCCTGACCCGCAGTCCGATGGATCGGAAGGTCGGCATTCTGGGCCTCGGTCGGATCGGCGAGACCATCGCCGCGATGGTGAAGGCGTTCCGCGCGGAGGTGCACTATCACTCGCGCTCGAAAAAGGACGTGCCTTATACCTACCACGCGACGCCTGCCGCACTGGGCGAGGCGGTCGATGTTCTGATCGTGATCACGCCCGGCGGGCCGGAGACGCAGCATATCGTCGACGCCGAGGTGCTGGCTGCGCTGGGGAAGGGGGGCTGCCTGATCAACGTGTCGCGCGGCTCGACCGTCGACGAAGCGGCGCTGATCGAGGCCTTGCAGAACGGCACGATCGCCGGCGCGGGTCTGGACGTGTTCGAGCATGAGCCAAAAATCCCGCAAGCGCTCAAGGACATGCCTGAAAGGGTGGTTCTGCTCCCCCATGTCGGGTCCGCAACGATGGAGACCCGCGCGGCCATGGGAGACCTGACGGTGCGTAATCTCCTGCAATGGAAGAAGGACGGCACGGTCGAAACCCCGGTGCCCGAATGCCGCGTGTTGAATGGCTGATGTTGGGTTCGCGGCGGCGGCCACGGCGCCGCGGATCGTCTCTGTCGAGGCGGCCCTTCACGATATCCCCCTCGACGAAGTGCTGGTGGACGCCAAACATGGCGACCACACGCAATTCCAACTCATCACCTGCACCATTCGCGACGAGGCGGGGGGCGAGGGGACGGGCTACAGCTATACTGGCGGCAAGGGCGGCTCCGCGATCCTGGCCATGCTGCGCGACGATCTGGGCCCCTTTCTTGCGGGAGAGACCGCCGACGATCCGGTCCGGCTGCATGAGGCGATGTTCTGGCATGTTCATTACGTCGGCCGGGGCGGTGTGGCGGCCTTCGCCATCTCGGCTTGCGACATCGCGCTTTGGGATCTGATCCTGAAACGGCAAGGCCGGTCGCTGGTCGAAGCGGCAGGCGGCGCATCCGACCGGTGCGACGCCTATCGCGGTGGCATCGACCTGGGCTACGACCTGCCCAAGCTGCTGGACAGCGTCGACGGCTATCTGGCCGAGGGGTTCGAAGCCGTGAAGATCAAGGTCGGGCGGGACGACGATCTTTCGCGCGCCGAGGCTGTCCGGACCCGGTTGGGCGACGACCGGGGCTTCATGGTCGATGCCAATTACGCTCTGCCGGTCGATCGCGCGATCCGCGATGCAAGCGCCTATCGGGAAATGGGCGTCATCTGGTTCGAGGAGCCGACGGATCCCGACGATCTGGACGGCTATGCGGCGATCGCCGAGGCCACCGGCTGCCCGCTCGCCATGGGAGAGAACCTGCATATTCACGCGGAGTTCGTCGCCGCCGCCAAGCGGGCGCGCCTCAGCTATCTGCAACCGGATGCGAGCAATTGCGGGGGCATCACCGGATGGTTGCGCGTGGCCGATCTGTGTCGCGCCCATGCCTTGCCGGTCTGTTCCCACGGGATGCAGGAATTGCACGTGTCTCTCGTCGCAGGGCAATCGAACGGAGGGATGATCGAGGTGCATTCCTTTCCCATCGACCGCTACACGACACGTCCGTTCCGTCTGCAGGACGGGCGCGCGGTCGCTCCGGACCTTCCCGGGATCGGCGTGACCTTCGATCGAGAGCGGCTGGCGCCGTTCCTTAGGGACTGAAGCTACATCCGATCGAGAAAGGCTGCCGCCCGGTCCAACGACGCCCGCGCCTCGTCCCACCAAGGCGCCCAGAGCTGTCCCATATGCAGCAGGCCCGGCGTGATCTCGATGCCGACGTTGCGCGCTCCGCAGGCCTTTGCCCTTTCGTGAAGCAAAACCGCGTCGTCACGCAGGACTTCGGGCATGCCGACCTCGATCCAGGTCGGTGGCAACAAAGACAGATCATCCATCAGCGGAGACACCTCCGGATCCACCGGATCGAAATCGTCTCCGAAGCACATGCGCGCAAGCCGCGCGTCGTCTTCGTCGTCGACCATCGGGTCGAGATTCGACATGATCGCCCGCGCCTCGTTGCGCCCCGTCCGGTCCGTATTGGGTGAGAAAAGCAGCAGGGCGGGCGGCGGCGTTCCCCTGCGGGCGAAGGCAAGCCCGGTGACCAGCGCGAGATGACCGCCCGCACTGTCCCCCGCCAGAATCGGAATTTGCGGCCGGTTCGCTATTGCGTTCAGGGCCGCGTCCAGCTGCGCAGGCCATTCGTTTTCGGGCGCGAGCGGGTAGCGTGGCAGAAAGACGGAACGTCCCGATGCGAGCGCCAGATGGGCCGCCGGGCGCAGATGGGTTTCCGGTGCGCCGAAGACATAGCCCCCACCGTGAAACCAGACAATTTCCGGAGCGGCGGTTCCGCTACCCCGGACCAGCAGGCCGTCCTCCTGCTCCATCACGTCGACCGGTGCGCCGGGTCCGACGGCGTCGGGCGTGTCCCCCAAAACGAGTTTCCTGAAGCCCGCGCGCATCTCTTCGGGCGTTTCTCCCAAGTCGATCGAGTTGATCCGTCGGATGATATCATCGCGGCCAACCGCGCCCGAAAACGGACCTCCGGTCCAGCCGCCGGCATCCATCAGATGTTGATTGCCTGCACGGCGCCGCCATCGACGCGCCAGTTGGACCCGTTCACGAAACTCGCGCGTGCGCTGACCAAGGCGGCGATGACGAAGGCGACCTCCTCGGGCTGACCGCGCCGCTTCAGGACGAGATGAGGTCGTTCTTCCTCCAGAAACGTCTCGACCGCCTTTTCGAAGCTGACACCCATTTCGTCGGCGCGCTTTTCCATCATGCCGTCGGTCATGTCGGTTTCGATGAAGGCCGGCGCGACGCAATTCACCAACACGCCCTGCTGCGCGTAGACCTGGCTCATACCCTTGGCGAAGCTGAGCACGGCGGCCTTGGAGGCGTTGTAGACCACCTCGTCGGGATAGGGCTGCGCCACGTTCTCGGACGTCACGAAGACGACGCGACCCCAACCCCGCGCACGCATACCGGGGATCAGCGCCTTGGACATGCGCACCGCGGTCATGAAGTCCGTGTTCCAGGCGTGATGCCAATCGTCTTCGGTGATGTCGTCCAGCGGGTCGCCCTTGGCGCCGGTGACGCCCGCCCCGTGGATCAGGATGTCGGCCTCCCACCCCTTGTCGGCGACGGCCTTCGCGATCTTGTCCGCGCCATCCTGTTCGGTCAGGTCGGCCACCACCGTGACGACACCGCCGCCCAGCTTTGCGGCGGCCTCGTTCAATTCGTCCTCGTCGATGTCGGAAAGGACGATGTTGCAGCCCTCGCCTTCGAGGATCTTCGCCGCTTCCAGCATCATATCGCCGGCCGCGCCGGTCAGGACGGCGGTCCGTCCCTCGATCTGTAGGTCCATGGGGTGTCCTTTGCTCAGGCTTTCGGGTCGACGCGCGCGATCGCCTTCTTGGCGAACGGCACCACGACGAATGTAATGGTCGGCACGGTCAGGATGGTGGTGATGAAGGTCGTGACCCAGGTCGGCGCCGGAAGGCCTGCGGTCGCATAGGTCAGCAGCGTTACAGACGGATAGACGGACAGCCAGACCAATCCCATCAGCATGACCCGATGGCGTCTTCGGTCCGGGTCGTCGCAAGTCGTGATCTGATCAGCTCGTGCCATTAACGGTCAAGCGGTCAGCGGCCGCAAAGGTTCCGCCTCAGCGCCCGATCTCGAACCCAGCTTCGCGCAGCTTGCGTACGGCCTTGCCGCTCATCCAGATGATCAGCGACCCGAAGAGGATCAGCCCGATGATCGCATAGGCGATGGCGTCCTTGTCGGCGCCCGCCGCGGCCAGACCGCCGACGGTCCCGATCCAGACCATTGCCACCGTCCCCGGGGCAAGGCCCACGAGCGTCGCCCAGATATAGGGCCAGGCGCGCACACCGGTCAGGCCCAGAAGATAGTTCTGTAACGTGAAGGGAAGGATCGGCGTGAATCGCAGAAGCAGGATGAACAGGGCCGGGTTTTCCCGCACGGCGCGGTCCGCGGCTTCCGCCTGCTTCCCCCCGATACGGCGCAGGACGGGCGCACGGAAATAGGTGTGTGTCAGCCACCAGGGTGGCAGCGCCCCCAGGATCGAGCCCAGCATCGACAGCGGGAACCCCCACCATCCGAACACCAGTCCGCCCACGACGCTCATGGCGGCGGCCGGCAGCGGAAGCATGACGACGATCGTATAGATCGCCACGAAACTGACCCAACCGGTCGCACCCTGTCCGGCGATCCAGATCCGCATCGGCTCGACATAGCCGCGCCAAGGCAGCAGCCAGATGACGATGCCCAGCCCAACGAAGAGCACAGGCCAGAGCCAGAGCTTCCAGGAAGGCAGGCGACGACGCATGGCGCCGGTTTGGGCATTGCCGGAGCGGGACGCAAGCCGCGCGGACCCCTTCGCCGCAGGTCGGGCCGTCGCGTGGCGGATCAGCCGTTTGCGGCCGCGACACCTTCGCGCGCAGAGATCCAGGCCAGAAGTCTGTCCTGATCGGGGGGCAGCACGTCCGGGCGTTCCCCCATGAACTCTTCCAGCGCGGGCAGATTCAGTCCGTTCACGCCGACAAGCACATCCGCCCCGGCCTCGAGGGCCGCGGCGATGACCGGGCGAAATCCCCTGCCGGCCGCTTCCTGTTTGCCGAACTTGTTGACCAATAGTAGGTCGATCCCGTCCTCGACCCGCGCCGCCGCTTCGGCCACCGCACGCTCCAATCCGTCGGGGTCGAGGCGGCAGCCCCGCGCGTTCGGGCCCAGGCTCTGGCTGATGCGGATCACAGGACCGTCGGGAAGAACCACGGCGTCCATGTCGCATTTCGCGCAGCCGGGCCTGTCGGAATTGACCTGGACGATCCCAGCCAGCCGCAGGCCGCGGGCCATCGCGGTCTGCGCCACGTCATGCAGAAGCGGGTCCAGCGCGCCCCGCGCTTCGGTCATGGTGCAAGCCAGTCGCATGATCCGATCTGTGGCGGTCCTTTGGGCGGCTGTCCAGCACTTGACCTCGGGTCCGTCCGTGCCCACCCCTGTCGCCATGGAATTTCCGCGCATCGAACCTTTGGGAGAGGCGGCCTGGCTCGTCCGCTTCGCGGACCGACTGGACCCGGCGGCGAACCATGCCGCCATCGCGTTCCGCGCAGCGCTCGAGGCCGATCCGCTGGACGACGTCGAAGAGACGGCATCGTCGCTGGCCTCGGTCCTCGTGCGCGTCGGCGGCAATGCGGCCAAGGTGGAACGCGCCTTGCGGATCCGGCTTGGCCAGACGGATTGGGATCAGGCGCCGATCGAGGGGCGCCGGCGCTGGTCGATCCCCTGTGCATTCGGCGGAGAGGCCGGCCCACAGCTCGGCGAGGCCGCCGAGATGGCGGGGCTGTCGCCGGATCAGGCCGTGGAAGAGATCGCCGCGACACCGGTCGACGTGCTCGCCCTCGGCTTCGCTCCGGGGATGCCCTATCTCGGCTTCCTGCCGGAGTATTGGGATCTGCCGCGCCAGACCGGCTTGACGCCGAAGGTGCCCAAGGGCGCACTCGTCGTCGCGGTCCGCCAGTTCGTTCTGTTTGATGTAGAGGCCCCGACCGGCTGGCGTCAGATCGGACGAACCCGCTTTCCCTGCTTCGATCCTGCACGCGATCCCGCCGTGGCCCTGCGCCCTGGGGACGAGGTTCGCTTCGACCCAGTCGCAGATCTGGACTGGATCGCCGGACACATGGGCGGCGCGGTTGTGGAGGCGGTCCCATGATTGTCCTGCGCTCTTGCGGTCCGCTCGTCACCCACCAGGGAGATGGGCATCCGGGCCATATGGGCGATGGTTTGTCCCGCGCGGGGTTCGCCGATGTCCGCGCCCGTCAGGAGGCGGCCGCCCTGCTGGGTGTCGCACCGGAAGAGGTCGGGGCGCTCGAGACGCCGGGCTCCCCTTTGGAAATCGCATGTGAGGAGGCGGTTACGCTCGCCTTCGTCGGCGCGCCTATGGAGGTCGCTGCCGAAGGGAGACCCGTGCCTTGGCATGCCTCTCGTCGTGTCGGGGCGGGGGAGGTGTTGCGGTTCCGGCCATTGGGGCAGGGGGTCTACAGCTACATCGCCGCGATTGGGCTGACTGGCCCGGACGGCACGGATTCGGCACATCTGACGGCCGGTATCGGACGGGCCCTGGAATCGGGCGACCGTCTTTCGGTGGAAGACCGCGCGCAGCCGCCCGAGCGGCGCCTAACAGCTGCTCCGGACAGGTTCGGTGGTGGTGTCCTGCGCTGCGTGCCCACGCCGCAGACAAGCCTGTTTGGAGACGAGGTTGCCCGTTTCGAGGCGGTAAGCTTCACTCGCGACCGGCGCGGCAACCGGCAGGGGATCCGGCTGGACGGAGAGGGCGGCTTCGCAACGGAGAAGCAGTTGACGCTGCTTTCCGACTTCGTCCTGACGGGCGACGTGCAAATGACCGGCGACGGCGTGCCCTACATCCTTGGGCCGGAATGCCAGACGACAGGGGGATATCCCCGGATCGCCCACGTGATCGCGGCGGATCAGCCCCGCGCATTCCAGGCGCCACCGGGTGCACCGCTGTCGTTCCGCTTCGTTTCGCTCGAAGACGCGCGCGCCGCCCGGCCTCGGTCGCCCGGTGTCGAGCCGCTGGTGCGGGACCCGCGCGACATACCCGACCTCGGCCGCTATCAGCTCATCGACGGGATCACCGACGGGAGGGGCGATGAAGGTCGATCTTAATGCCGACATGGGCGAGAGCTTTGGCGACTGGAAAATGGGCGACGACGCGGCCCTGCTGGAGGTCGTCACGTCCGCCAACGTCGCCTGCGGCGCCCATGCCGGCGACTGGGACGTGATGGCCGCGACGATGGAGCGCGCGGCGGAACGCGGCGTCGGGATCGGGGCGCATCCGGGCTTTCCGGATCTTCAGGGGTTCGGGCGCAGGCGGATGAACATGCCGCCGGAAAGTATTGGAAACCTTATCATCTGGCAGTTCGGCGCCGCGCGCGGGATGGCCGCGTCGCTGGGCGCAGAGGTGCGGCATTTCAAGTTGCATGGCGCGCTGGCGAATATGGCGTCCGAGGATGCCACCCTTGCCCGCGCGGCGTATGAGGCCGCTTTGCGCGTCGATCCTAATGTCATCCTTCTGGTCCTTGCCGGTACCGCTCAGGAGGCGGTCGCGCGGGAGCTGGGCGCGCGGTGGGCGGGCGAAATCTTTGCCGATCGCGGCTACAGGGACGACGCGACGCTGGTCCCGCGCGGAGAACTCGGCGCGATGGTCCACGACCCGGACGAAGCCGCGCAGCGTGTGGTCCGCTTCGTGCGAGCCGGGGCCATCTTTTCAAACGAAGGCAAGGAGATACCGGCTGCCTGCGACTCGATCTGCCTGCATGGCGACGGCCCGGAGGCGCTGGCCATTGCCAAAGCGGTGCGTGGGGCGTTGGAGGCGGACGGCGTCGACTTGGCCCCGATGGCGGGCCACCGCTAGCGCAGGCGTGGTGGGCCGTCTGCGGGCTTCCGCATGGGCGGCTCTGGCAGATCGATCCGAAGGCCATGGCGCGCCAGGGCGGCCGACAAGCTGTTGCTTCTACTCAGGAAAGTTACGTCCAGGCTGGCGGCGTCGAGGCCCGAGAAGGTCAGGGCCTCGTGGATGGCGCGGGCCAGATCAGGCTCGGCCCCGGGGATCGGATCGAGGAAGGCAAGGATATGCCCCTTCGTGCCGCCGTCGTAGGAGGCGCGGGCAAGATACGCGCCGTGTGCGAGGCCGGCCATAAGCGGCAGCTTGGCGTCAATGGCGGTCAGGAATGCGTCGGGCAGGGCGCCGGGCGGGCCGATCTCGGCGATGCGTTCGGCGGCCTCCACTGGCGCTTCGGACGTGGCTTCGGCGAGCCACGCGACGGCGTCGGGCAGGACGAGCTGGGCGGAGGGGTGCTCTTCCAGATTCAGGGCGATACCAAGGCCTTGCGTGGCGCAGAGGCGCGCGAGGCCGCGCCCGGAAAGGGTCGCCGTGGGTGCCGTCTCTCCAGCGAAATCGACGAGCCGCGCAGGCAGGTCGAAGGCCAGCACGAAGCGCGCCCCTTCGACTTCGACAATGGCCGGATCGGCTGTCTCGCCCTCGGTCTCGGCGGCGAGGAGAAGCGACAGCTCGGCCTCGGCCAGCCGCTCCCAGAAGGCGCGGCGGGCGTCTTCGGAGCCGCTTTCCTCGGCCCGCAAATGGGCCCGGTCAAGGGGGGTCGGATCGGTCATCCGGGGGGTCTAGACCAGAGGAAACCGGTGTGCACCCCCTGTGCACCCCCCGTGCACCCCCTGTCTGCACAATCGGCACCAGACCAGTTGCGCGCCGCCTTGGGCGGCCCGCCCGGGGGCGGAGAA
>NZ_JYFE01000056.1 GCF_000877395.1 Jannaschia aquimarina
CCCCTAGAAAGGGCGGCGGCCGATGGCATCACACGAAGGCGACGCCGTTCTCGTCCATCGGCAGCGTTCCGACGCGCAGATCGCTCGCGGCCGCGATGGCATTCGCCAGAGCGGGGGCCGCGGGTGGCGTACCGGGCTCGCCGACGCCGGTCGGCGCCTCCGCCGACGGGACGATATGGACGTCGATGCGCTGGATATCCCCGATGCGCAGAGGCTCGTAGTCGGGGAAGTTGTACTGGTCCACCGCTCCGTTCGTGAGCGTGATCCGGTCGCGCATGTTGTGCCCGATCCCGTAGCCGATACCGCCCTCCATCTGCGCCTTCACGATGTCCGGGTTGACCGCAAGGCCGCAATCGACGGCGCAGGTCACGCGCTCGATCCGCACGCCGTCCGCCGCGTTGCCCGAGATCTCGACCACCTCGGCGACATAGCTGCCGAAGGATTTGTGAACCGCGATCCCCTGACTGCGGTCTGCGGGCGCCGCGCCCCAACCGGCCTGTTCGGCCGCCAGTCGGAGGACCCCCGCCATCCTCCGCTGATCGGCGCCCTCGCCGGTCAGATAGTTCAGCCTGAAGGCCACCGGATCCGCACCTGCCGCGCGGGCGGCCATGTCCATCATGACCTCCATCACGTAGGCGGTATGCGTATGGCCGACCGCCCGCCACCAGAGCGTGCTGGTCGCCTTCTCGGTGTCCGTCAGCCCGAAGAACGCGCCGGGGATCTGGTAGGGGGAATCGGCGGTCCCTTCGACGGAACTGTGGTCGATCCCGTCATGGACGAGCACGGATTCGAACGGCGTCCCCTTCATGATCGACTGACCGGCGATGCGGTGCTCCCACCCTACGATCTCGCCGTCCTCGTCCAGACCGACGCGAACCTTGTGACCGAAGGCAGGGCGGTAATAGCCCGACCGCAGATCGTCCTCGCGCGACCAGACCAGCTTTACGGGACGCGTGCGGTCGGTCATGACGAAAGCCAGCGCGGCCTCGACCTGGTAATCCGCATCCGGCGTCGCGCGCCGGCCGAAGGACCCGCCTGCCAGCATCGTTCGGATCTCGATCTGATCCATCGGCAACTGGAAGATCTCGGCCATTGCCATGTGCGGCCCGGTCGGCATCTGTGCCCCGTCATGTAGGACGATGCGGCCATCCTCGGTCTGCTCGATGGTGCAGTTGAGCGGCTCCATCGGCGCATGGGCCAGAAGCGGGAAGTAGAAGGTCTGCTCGACCACGTTCGCCGCGCCGTCGATGGCCGCTCGGGTGGCGGCGGCATCGGGCCCGCCGACGTTATAGGTCGGTTCTTCCTCCAACGCGGCGCGGATCTCTGCTTCGATCTCGTCTGAGCTGCGGGTTTCGGCCGCTGACAGGTCCCACTCGACCTCCAGGGCGTTGCGGGCCTGAAGCGCGGCCCAGGTGTCCTCGGCGTAGACCGCGACGCCGGCCTGATTGGGCAGCACGGCGGATCGGATGTAGCCGCGGATCCCCTGCGCTCCGCTGTCATCGAAGGACATCGCCAGCGCGCCACGTTGTTCGGGCCGGGCGATCATCACAACCATCTGGTTCGGTAGGAAGACGTCGATGGCGAATTGAGCGGACCCGTCGACCTTGATCGCGCTGTCGAGACGCCGGATCGACGGGTCGCCGATCAGACGGAACTCGGACGGATCCTTCAGACGCGGCTCGGCCGGTGCTTCGAGGGCACTGGCCGCAGCGACGAAGTCGCCCAGAGGCGCGGTGTTCCCCGCGCCCGTGACCATGCCTTCCTCGATGCTCAGCTCGGAGGCGTCGACGCCCCAGTCCGACGCGGCGGCCTGCAAGAGCATCTCGCGCGCCGCGGCGCCGGCCTGGCGATACTGCATGAACGAATTGGCCATGGCCGTCGAACCGCCCGTCCCCTGGAAGGGGCCGAAGAGCAGGTTGTTGTAGACCTCCGGGTTCGACGGCGCGAACTCGTAGGCGATCTGATCCATGCGCAGGCCGATCTCTTCGGCGATCAGGGTGGAAAGACCCGTGGCCGGGCCCTGTCCCTTCTCGAAATGCTTGACGATGGCCGTGACGGTGCCGTCCGAGCCGATCTTGACGAAGGGGTTCAGCATCGCGGGGCCGTCAGCGGCAGCCAGCGCCCCTTGCGGGGTCAGGCCGACGAACAGGAGGGCGCCGGTGGCGGTTGCCCCCTTGAGGAAGCCGCGGCGGGATGTCGAAAGGGTCATTGCTCAGGCCTCCAGGATCTCGGAGGCGCGCTGGATACCCGCGCGGATCCGTTGGTAGGTCGCGCAGCGGCACGCGTTCCCGTACATGTAATTATCGATCTCTTCCGCGGAGGGCTTGGGGTTCTCGCTCAGCAGACCGACGGCCGACATGATCTGGCCGGACTGGCAGTAGCCGCATTGCACGACGTCAAGCTCCATCCAGGCTTGCTGGACGGCGGCACCGATCTCATTCTCTCTCATCGCTTCGATCGTGGTGATCTCCGTGCCTTCCAGATCGCCCACATAGGTCTGGCAGGAGCGCGCCGGCTGCCCGTCGAGATGGACCGTGCAGGCCCCACAGGAGGCGACGCCGCATCCGAACTTGGTGCCCGTCATACGCAGCTCGTCCCGGATCACCCAGAGAAGCGGCGTGCCCGGATCGGCCTCCACCTCATGGGTCTCGCCGTTGATGTTCAGGGAAATCGTCATGCTGGCTGCCTCCGGCTGGCTCACTGTCCTGTAAGACATAAGTCTAGCAGATTTCGCGGCCACCGGCGCGTGCGGCCGATCACACATGCGGGTGCGGGGCCGGGCGGGGCTCCTGGAAAGGCCTGACCCGCACAGGAGCGCCGCAAGCCGCTGGTTCAAAGAAGGAAAGCTGGTTGGACCGGCCACCCGGCGATCGTCTTCGTCAGCGGATCCCCGCCGCCATGGCGGAAGCCCCTAGATCGAGGGCAGGATCAGGTCGGGCCGCAGGCCGCTGGTCTCGATCAACTCCGCGATATCCAGCCCCTTCAGCAAGCCGTGCCCCGTCACCAGGGCGGACGAGATGCCGGCCGTCTGTGCGCCAAGCACGTCGGTATGCAGGCTGTCGCCGACCATCAGGACGCGGGCACTACTGCCGGCGTCGAGCCGGGCAAAGGCCAGGTCGTAGATGTTGCCGAACGGCTTGCCGAAGAAGCGCGGCTCGACTCCGGTCCGGTCCGCCAGACGGTGCGCCCAATATCCCGGCTCCTTCGAGGCGCCATCGTCCTGAGGTGCAGCGATGTCCGGGTTGCCCACCAGGACCGGCCGGGACCGCGCGGCGATGGCGGCCTCCAGCATCGTCTGGCGGGCCTCGGACCAGACGCTCGACCCGACAAGCAGAAACCCGTCGACCTCTGCGTAAGGCGCCGGGTCGTCTTCCAGGAAGACGAGGTCGAGCCCTTCCAGATCTTTCCGCCCCCAGGATGGCGCGGCCATGATCCCCCAACGCCGCCCCGCTTCGGTGTCGAGGGCCGTCAGAAGGGCCGCGCGGCTGGTCACCACGTCTTCGGGCGCGAACCCCATACCCAGCCGGTCGTATTTCTCCATCAGCCGCGCATGGGGCAAGCCCGCCGCGTTCGACACGACCAGCACGCGCTTGCCCCGCTCGCGTAGATCCCGCACCCGTTCGGCGGCGCCGGGAATGGCGGCCTCGCCCACGTTCAGCACGCCGAACGCGTCCAGCAGAAAGACGTCGAACCGATCCGCGACGGCGCCGAGATCTGGCACGCGCTCACACGCGCCGCCTGGGCCGCGCGCGGGCATGCGGTGGCGCACGGCCTCGTAGCCGTCGAAGATCTCGCGAAGCGTGGACATGGGCCTCAGATGATCGCCCCGCGCACCTTCGCGGACACCCATTCGGAGACGACGACTGCGGCGAGGATCACCAGCAGGATCAACGAGACTTGCGGCCAGGCCAGCGTGTTCATCGAGGCCTGAAGCTGCAACCCGATGCCGCCCGCGCCCACGAGGCCCAGCACCGTGGATTCCCGGATGTTGATGTCCCAGCGGAACACCGCGATGCCCGCAAAGGCCGGCGCGATCTGGGGCACGATCCCGTAGGCCATCACCTGCATCCGAGAGGCGCCCGTGGCGGTGATCGCCTCGACCTGAGTGCGGTCGATCTCCTCGATGGCCTCGTAGAGCAGTTTGGCACAGAACCCGATCGAGCGGATGGCGATCGCGACGATCCCGGCAAAGACGCCGGGTCCGATGATCGCGATCAGCAACAGCGCCCAGATCAGCGAGTTGATCGACCGCGTCGAAACGATGATCAGCAGCGCGATGGGCCGCACGAAGAGGGCCGAGGGGGTGGTGTTCCGCGCCGCTAGGAACGCGACCGGCACCGCCATGACAAGCGCGGCCAGCGTCCCCAGCGTCGCGATGTTCAGCGTATCCCAGAGCGGCTCCCACAGGGTGTTGATGTAAGACCAGCGCGGCGGCGTCGCCCGGCCCAGGATGTCGCCCGCGATCTCGGGCGCGTCCCAGACGAAGAACCAGGTCGTCGCGTCCGATATCCGCTGCCAGCACCAGATGAAGATCGCCACGCCCAGCAGCCACATGGCCCAGCGTGCCATCGCCTGACCGGTCGTGCGCTTGCGCCAGACCGCGCCGCCTTCTGTTTCGAGAACCGGCATCTATTGCACCTTCGCCCGGACGATCCCCGAGATGTATTCAAGCGCCATCACGATCACGATGATCAGGATAAGGATCGCCGCCGCCGTGTCGTACTCGTAGCGGTCGAAGGCGGTATTCAGCGTCGCGCCGATCCCGCCCGCGCCGACGAGGCCGAGGATCGCGGATTCCCGGAAATTGATATCGACGCGGTAGATCGACAACCCGATCAGGCGGGGCAGGACCTGCGGCGTCACGCCGTAATCGATCCATTGTCCCCAGCGGGCGCCGGTGGCCCGGATCGCCTCTGCCTGGGATCGGTCCATCGCCTCGATATCCTCGGCCAGCAGCTTGGACAGGAAGCCGATGGTCGCGAAACTCAGCGTCAGGAAGCCGGCCAGAGGACCGAAACCGAAGATCGCGACCAGCAGGATCGCGACGATGATCTCCTGCAGGGCGCGGCTGACGGCGATGATGCCGCGGCAGATCATGTAGACGGGCAGGGGCGCGATGTTGCGCGCCGCGCCCAGCGCGATCGGGATGGAGATCAGGATACCCACGACGGAGGCCGCGACCGTCATCACGATCGACTCCACCATCCCGGTCCAGATCGCGTCTCCGCGCGACGTGAAATCCGGCGACGTGAAGGCCAGAACGAAGGCCCAGCCTCGCTCCAGCCCCTCGTAGACCCGGCTCCAGTTGACTTCGACCGACGCGATGGCGGCGATCAGGTAAAGGACGCCGCCGATGACGAGCGTCCAGCGCAGCCATGTGCGTTTGACCAGCGGCGGGCGGCGCCAGCGGCGTCCGATCAGGTCGTCGAGTTCGCGGTGGGTGACGTCGGTCATTCCGCGGCCTCCACCTCTTCGCCCTCGACGTTCTCGATGGTCGCCTCCCAGTCCTCCTCGCCGTAGATCTCGGTCAGCTTGTCGGGAGTCAGACCGTTGGGCGAGCCGTCATAGACGATCTCTCCGAAGCGCAGGCCGATGACGCGTTGCACGAACATCTGAGCGAGCGCCACGTCATGGATGTTGATGATCGCCGCAAGCCCGCGCTCGGCGCACAATTCGCAAATCAGGCGCATGATCTGGCGTGACGTCTTGGGGTCCAGCGAAGCGGTCGGCTCGTCCACCAGCAAGAGTGCCGGGTTCTGGATCAGCGCCCGGCAAATCCCGACGCGCTGGCGCTGCCCGCCGGACAATTCATCGGCGCGCTTGTCTGCCATGTGCACCAGCCCGACCCGGTCGAGCAGTCGGAACGCCTCGTCCACGTCGCTTTGCGGGTAGCGGCGCGTCAGCGACCGCCAGAAGCCCACGTAACCCAACCGGCCGGACAGAACGTTCTCCATCACCGTCAGGCGTTCGACCAGGGCGTATTCCTGGAAGATCATCCCCATTCGGCGGCGTTCGCGCCGAAGGGCCGCGGCGCCGAGTTTGGTCAGGTCCACATCGCCCAGCATGACGCTGCCCGATGTCGGTTCCACCAGCCGGTTGATGCAGCGGATCAGCGTCGACTTGCCCGCACCGGATGGTCCGATCAACGCGAGCACCTGACCCGACGGCACGTCCAGATCGACGGCCTTCAGGGCCTGATCGCCCGTCTTGTAGGTCTTGGTCAGCTTTTGAAGCTTGAGCATTCCTGTCCCCCCGTGGGCCCGGCGACACGTGCCGCCGGGCCCGGTACCGTCATCGACGGCTCATTCGCAAGCGTAGCTGACGCCGTTGGCCGCGTCGATCTTGCGGATGACGTCCCAGAACTCCTGATAGGTCATCTCGAGGAACTGCGCCTCGCCGTTCTTGCTGAATTCTTCCTCCAGCGAGGTGCCCTCCCACTCGAAGCTGAAGAAGGCATCGCGGATCGCCTGCTGCAGCTCGGGCGTCAGGTTGTGCGCCGTCCCGTACCCGGTCGTCGGGAAGGTCTGCGAGGTGTAGATCGTGACGAGCTGATCGTCGGAGACGACCTCGCGCTCCAGCATCCGCTGCTTGACCGAGTTGGCGATGGCGGCGGCGGGGTAGTCCTGATTGGCCACGCCCAGGATCGAGTTGTCGTGCTTGCCCGAGAAGACCGGTTCGAAATCGTCGCCGGCGGTCATGCCGAACTCGGAGGCCAGGATCGCCGAGGGCGCCTTGAAGCCGGAATTCGACGTCTCGGAGGTGAAGGCCAGTTGCCCGCCCGCGATGTCGGCCACTTCGGTGATGCCGCTTTCGGGATGTGTGATGATCTCCATCTCGTAGCCGAAGGAGCCGTCCTCGCCCGCCATGATGGTGAACGGACGGAAGCCCGCGCAATTGACCGCCAGCGGGTTCGAGCCGGTGTTGAAGCCCGCGATGTGCAGGCGGCCGGACCGCATGGCTTCGATCTGAGCGGCATTGTTCTGGACGGGGAAGAACACGACGTCCTTGCCGGTCGCTTCTTCTAGATGTGTGAGGAAGTCGCTCCAGGCCGTCTCGTAGACGGCGGGGTCCTCGACCGGGGTATAGGCGAAGATGAGGGTGTCGGGATCGACCAGTTCGCTCTCATCCGTGGGGATGTCCGCGATCAGATCGCCATCGGCATCGCAGAAACGGTCGTCCAGATCGCCCCGTGGGCAGTCCTGCGCAGAGGCCGGCCCGGCCAACGCCATAGCAGTCAGCGCGGCGGCGATTACGCCGCTCAGTTCGGTTTTTTTCATGTCTCTCTCCCTGTCTCTCCGGCCGGCGGGGGCGCCGCCTGGCCGGGATTCCGTCATGAAGGCCGATCGCTGCGTCCGAGTCCAGACACGACCCGATTTTGAACGCGATGCCCCGCGCGACCTACGGCCTTCGACCGGGATGGTGAAGTGAAGCTTTGGTGACGCGAGGTGCGGTCAGGCGGCCGCACGCTCTTCGGCCTGACGCCGCAGGATCGCACGCTTGGTGGTCAGGGACGCTGCGATGACCCCCGTCGCGACGAGCGCGATGATGATCGTCGACAGCGCATTGATCTCGGGGCTCACCCCAAGCCGGACGGAGGAGAAGATGCGGATCGGCAGCGTCGTCGCCGCCGGTCCGGCAGTGAAGCTGGCGATGACCAGATCGTCGAGCGACAGCGTGAAGGCCAGGAGCCAGCCAGAGACGACCGCGGGCGCGATGATCGGCAGCGTCACGCTGCGGAACGCGTCCCAACCCGTGCAGCCCAGATCGCGCGCCGCTTCTTCCAGTGAGACATCGAAGCTGGCCAACCGTGACGACACGACCACCGAGACGTAGCACATCGAGAAGGTGGCATGGGCCAGCACGATGGTCATCACCCCCCGTTCCAGCCCGATCGAGATGAAGAGCAGCAGGAGCGACAGGCCCGTGATGACCTCTGGCATGACGAGGGGCGCGTAGATCATGCCGGAAAACAGGGTCCGACCCATGAACCGCCCGCCGCGCACCATCGCGATGGCCGCCATCGTGCCCAGAACCGTCGCGATGGTCGAGGAGATCAGCCCGACCTTCAGCGTGACCCAGGCCGCCTCCAGGAAAGCTTCGTTGCGCACAAGCTCTCCGTACCAACGTGTCGAGAATCCGCCCCAGACCGTGACCAGTCGCGAGGCGTTGAAGCTGTAGACCACGAGGATCAGCATCGGGATGTAGAGAAACGCGAACCCGAAGGTCAGCGACACGACGTTGAAAGCCGACAGGCGCCTCACGCCGACCGCTCCTGGTTGCGCTGGAACAGGACGATGGGCACGACCAGGATCAGCAGGAGTACGATCGCCACCGCCGAGGCGACGGGCCAGTCGCGGTTCGAGAAGAACTCCTCCCACAGCACCTTGCCGATCATCAGCGTATCCGACCCGCCCAGCAGCGACGGGATCACGAACTCGCCCAGCGCCGGGATGAAGACGAGGAAGCAGCCCGCGATCACACCCGGCCGCGACAGCGGCACGGTCACCGCCCAGAAGGCCTGCAGGCGCGTGCAGCCCAGATCCTCCGCCGCCTCGAGCAGCGATCCGTCCATCTTTTCGAGCGTCGCGTAGATCGGCAGGACCATGAACGGCAGGTAGGTGTAGACGATGCCGATATAGACCGCCGCGTTCGTGTTCAGGATCGTCAATGGCGCGTCGATCAGGCCGATCCCCATCAGGGCCTGATTGAGAAAGCCCTCATTCGACAGGATCCCGATCCAGGCGTAGACGCGGATCAGAAAGCTGGTCCAGAACGGTAGGATCACTAGCATCAGAAGGCTCGGCCGCCATTGCTCCGGCGCGCGGGCCATCGCGTAGGCCAGCGGGAAGCCGACCAGCAGCGTCAGCGCGGTCGAGATCGCGGCGATGCGGACGCTGGACAGATACGCCTTCCAGTAGAGGTCGTCCTGCGTCAGCCAGACGTAGTTCTCGAAGTCGAGCTGTGACAGGAAACCGGTGATCCCGGCCCATCCCTCCGATGGGTCGAGGACGGGCACGTAGGGCGGGATCGCGATGGCGACATCCGACAGGGAAATCTTCAGGACGATCCCGAACGGCACCAGAAACAGAAG
Organism: Jannaschia aquimarina; assembly: GCF_000877395.1. Taxonomy (GTDB): domain Bacteria; phylum Pseudomonadota; class Alphaproteobacteria; order Rhodobacterales; family Rhodobacteraceae; genus Jannaschia; species Jannaschia aquimarina. Next base: position 9,092 of record NZ_JYFE01000056.1, read on the forward strand.
CAGAAGCCAGAGATAGGGCAGGCCGATCAGCACCGGGCGGGATGACAGGCGCATTCCCCTAATCCCCCAGGACCAGCCCGGCCGTGTCCGACCAGGACAGCCAGACCGGGTCCTCCCAGGTGATGCCCCTGTTGGCGAAGCGGCGGCTGTTGGCCAATTGCGCCGAAATCAGGTCGCCGCTCTCCAGCCGCACATGGAAGGTCGAGAGGTTGCCGAGATAGGCGATGTCCTCGACCACGCCCTTCACGCGGTTGTGGCGGTCCGTGGGTTCCTCTGTGGCGATGGTGACCTTCTCAGGCCGGATCACGAACGCGCCAGACGCATCGTGAACCGCGCCGGCCCCGGCGGTCGCCCGGATCGGGCGCTTGCCTTCGCCCCAGTTCAGCTCGGCGCTCTCGCCGTTCAGGGCAGAGACCCGGCCACGGATCACGTTCACGTCGCCGATGAAGTCCGCCACGTAGACCGAGTTGGGCGCTTCGTAGATCCGGCCCGGCGTGTCCACCTGTACGATCCGTCCCTCGTCCATGACCGCGATCCGGCTGGCGACGGTCATCGCCTCTTCCTGATCGTGGGTCACGATGACGAACGTGGTGCCGGTCTTCTCCTGGATGTCCATCAGCTCGAACTGGGTCTGCTGGCGCAGCTTCTTGTCCAGCGCGCCCAGCGGCTCGTCGAGCAGCAGCAGCTTCGGCCCCTTCGCCAGCGCGCGGGCCAGCGCCACGCGCTGCTTCTGTCCGCCTGACAATTGATGCGGCTTGCGCTTGGCGAACTTCTGAAGCTGCACCAGCTTCAGCATCGCCTCGACCCGGTCGCCGATCTGGTCCTTCGCCATGTCCGAGCGTTTCAGCCCGAAAGCCAGATTGTCCCAGACCGTCAGATGCGGGAACAGCGCATAGGACTGGAACATCATGTTCACGGCCCGCTTGTTCGGCGGGATGCCGGCCATGTCCTGCCCGTCGATGGTGATGCGCCCGCCGCTGACATCCTCGAAGCCGCCCAGCATCCGCATCAGCGTGGTCTTGCCACAGCCCGACGGGCCCAGCAGGGCGAAGAATTCCCGCGGGAAGATGTCCAGCGTCAACCGCTCGATGGCGGTGAATTCGCCATAACGCTTGGTGACATCCTGACAGGAGATGAGGGGCGTCGCCTCCGGGTCGTCCCAGGGCGCGAAGACCTCCGTGTGGCTCATGGCGCGCGTCCCGCGAAGTCGCCCGGGCGGAAGTCCCGCCCGGGCACCGGGCTCAGGTGCCCGACTTGATCTTGGTCCACATCCGCGTGACCGTCCGCTGAACCCGCGGCGGGAGCGGCTGGACCACATAGAGATTCTCGAGCGTCGCCTCGTCGGGGTAGATCGCCGGGTCCGCGAGGATCTCCGGGTCGACGAATTCCTTGGACGCCTCGTTCCCGTTGGCGAAGTTCACGTAGTTCGTCGCGGCCGCGATATTCTGCGCGTCCAGGATGAAGTTGATGAACTGCAACGCGCCTTCCGGGTTCGGTGCATCGGCAGGAATCGCCATCATGTCGAACCACATCAGCGCGCCTTCCTTGGGCGCGTTGTAGGCGATCTCGACCCCGTTTTCGGCTTCGGCCGCACGGTCGCGCGCCTGCAGCACGTCGCCGGACCAGCCAAAGGCCACACAGATATCGCCGTTGGCCAGCGCGTTGATATATTCCGAGCTGTGGAACTTGGTCACGTAGGGCCGCACGCCCATCAGCACGTCTTCGGCCTTGGCGATCACGTCCGGATCCTGGCTGGTCGGATCCTCACCCAGATAGGCCAGCGCGGCGGGGATTAGCTCGGTCGGGGCGTCGATGAAGTGGACGCCGCAATCGGCCAGTTGCTCCATGTTGGCGGGATCGAAGATCAGCGCGAGGCTGTCGACGGGCGCATCCTCGCCCAGCCGTTCGGTCACTTCGCCGACATTCACGCCGATGCCGGTCGTGCCCCAAAGGTAGGTGATCGCGTATTCGTTGCCGGGATCGTACTGGGCCGTCCGATCGTTGATGACGTCCCAGGTGTTCTCGATGTTGGGCAATTGCGACTTGTCCAGCGGCTGGAACGCGCCCGCCGCGATCTGGCGCTGCAGGAAGTCGCCCGTGGGCACCACGACATCGTAGCCCGACGACCCGGCCAGCATCTTGGTCTCCAGCAGTTCGTTGCTGTCGAAGACGTCGTAGATCAGCTCCAGGCCGGTTTCCTGCTCGAACTTTTCAAGCAGGCTTTCGTCGATATAGTCCGACCAGTTGTAGACGCGGACTTCCTGCGCATGGGCAAGCGAGGCCGCGACGGTGAGGGTGGCGGCGAGCGCCGTGGTGGTCTTCAGAGACATGTCCTACTCCCCGAGGTTTGCCAGAGGTTTTCCCAGATGCACGGGACGTGCAAGAGGTGGCAGCGCGCAGATTGGGGTGCCGCCGTGAATTTCATCTCTGCGGAGACATTTATTTGGATCTGCTGACCGCAAACGATCGCGACGGGACCTATCCACCCAGCCTCTACGCGGCGCAGGCGCGCATGTTGCCGCCCTTCGCGCCGGCCCGGGGCGACCTGCGCTGTGACGTCTGCGTCGTCGGCGGCGGGTTCACGGGGCTGTCGACGGCCCTGCACCTTGCGCAGCGGGGCTACGATGTCCGCCTGTTTGAAGCGCAGCGCGTGGGGTTCGGCGCCTCGGGCCGCAACGGAGGGCAGGTGGGGCAGGGGCAGAGATTGGATCAGGAGGATCTGGAGCGCATGGTCGGCCTCGACCACGCCCACGCGCTTTGGCGCATCGGCATGCAGGCCGTCGATCTGGTGCGCGAGCTGGCCGCGGACGACCGCGTCGCCGTGCCGTTCTATCCCGGCATCGCTCATGCGGACCACCGCGCCCGCGACGTGCCCGCAACCCATGCCTATGTCGACAAGCTGCGGAAAGAATACGACTACCCGCATGTCCGCGCCCTAAACCGTGAGGAGTTGCGAGAGGCCGTCGCCTCGCCCCTCTACCATGGCGGGGCCGTCGATACGTGGTCCGGCCATCTGGACCCGCTGCGCTTCGCGCTGGGCCTCGCACGGCTTGCGCAGGATGCGGGCGCACATCTGCACGAAGGCAGCCGTGTCCGCCGTATCGCCCATGGCCAGACTGTCACCCTCACCACCGATAAGGCCGTGATCACCGCCGACCACCTCGTGCTGGCCTGCAACGGCTACCTCGGAGATCTGGAGCCGCGTGTCGCTCGCCGGGTCATGCCGCTCAACAACTATATCCTCGCCACCGAGCCCCTGCCCGACCGTCAGGAGGAGATCATCCGCGGCAACATCGCCGTCGCCGATTCGAAGTTCGTGGTGAACTATTTCCGCTTCAGCGACGACCATCGCCTGCTCTTCGGCGGGACCGAGAGCTATGGCTACCGCTTCCCGCACGATATCGCCGGACAGGTGCGTCGCGCGATGGTGCAGGTCTTCCCGCACCTGAAAGATGTGCAAATTGCACATGCCTGGGGCGGCACGCTTGGGATCACGATGAACCGGATGCCGCATTACGCCCGCCTCTCGGGGAACGTGCTCTCCATGTCGGGCTTCTCGGGCCACGGCGTTGCGCTGGGAACCCTGTCGGGCCAGATCGCGGCGGAGGCCATCGCCGGTCAGGCTGAACGCTTCGACGTGATGGCCTCCGTGCCGACGCCGCTCTTTCCCGGCGGACGGCTGATGCGACAGCCGCTCCTGGTTGCGGCGATGCTGTGGTATTCGCTCCGCGACCGTCTGTGACGCCTTGACTTCGCCCCCCCGCCGGGCGCCCATCCTCCGCTCGCCCGCGACGGAGCCCCTGATGACGGACGACCCTTCCAACCCCGCCTCCATCCTCGTCGGATTGTGCGACATCAACGGCGTGCACCGGGGCAAGCGGATCCCTGCGGCGCAACTCGACAAGCTGCGCGCCGACGGCGTCCGGATGCCCGTTTCGATCTGCACCGTCGATATCTGGGGCCGCGACATCGAGGGCAGCGAACTGGTCTTCGACACCGGCGACGCCGACGGCATCTGCCGGCCTATCGGCGACCGCGTCCACCCGTCGCCCTGGCTGGGCGAGGGCGCAGGCTTCCTGCCCGTCTGGATGTGGGAGGAGGATGGCAGTCCCCATCCCACCGACAGCCGCCAGGTCCTGTCCGCCGTGCTGGATCGCTACCGCGCCGCAGGCCTGACCCCGGTCGTGGCGACCGAGTTGGAATTCTACCTCATCGACACGCCCGCCCCCGAGGCGCGCCCCGTCGCGCCCCGTGTCGAGCACATCCTCAGCCTGGCCGAACTCGAACGCCTCTCACCCTTCTTCGACGACGTCTACGCCGCCTGTGCCGATCAGGGCGTGGCGATCGACACGGCCATCTCCGAAGGCGGACGGGGGCAGTACGAGATCAACCTGCGCCACCGCGACGACGCCCTGCGCGCGGCCGACGACGCGGTGCTGTTCAAGCGGATCGTGAAGGGGTTCGCCTCGGCCCATGGCTACGACGCGACCTTCATGGCCAAGCCCTTCGGCCACAGCGCGGGCAGCGGGATGCACGTCCATTTCTCACTGCTCGACCGGACAGGGCGCAACGTCTTCGACGACGGGACGGAGGCCGGGTCCGACACGATGCGCCACGCCATAGGCGGGCTGGTGGGCGCCATGGCCGAAAGCACGCTGATCCTGGCTCCGCACCATAACAGCTACCGCCGCATCCGCCCCAATTCGCATGCGCCGATCGGAATCGGCTGGGGCTACGAGAACCGCACCGCCGCCATCCGCGTGCCTGGCGGCGACACCGCGTCGCGACGCATCGAGCACCGGGTGGCGGGCGCCGATGCCAACCCCTATCTGGTGCTGGCCGCGATCCTGGGCGCCGCGCTCGACGGGATCGACCGCGGGGCCACGCCGCCAGACCCGACCGAGGGCAATGCCTATGAGGCCGACCTGCCCGAATTGCCCCTGACCTGGGCCGCTGCCATCGACGCTTTCGAGGCCGGAGAGACCATGGCCCGCATCTTCCACCCCCAGTTCCGCGGCCTTTTCGCCCGCGCCAAGCGGCAGGAGCTGGAGCGGTTCCTCGAGACCGTGACCATGTTCGAATACGCCACCTACCGGGAGAGTGTGTGATGAACGCCCCCCTCCGCTCCTATGCGGGCGACGGCGCCCATATCGGCAGCTACTACGCCGCCACCGCCAATACCCGCAGCCTGCGCCCCCCGCTGACGGGGGATCACAGCTTCGACGTCTGCGTCGTCGGAGCGGGCTATTCGGGCCTCTCTACCGCGCTCCATCTGGCCGAGCGCGGCCACCAGGTCGCCGTGGTCGAGGGCGCGCGCATCGGTTGGGGGGCCTCTGGGCGCAATGGCGGGCAGATCGTGAACGGCCTCAACGCCTCTCTGCAGACGATCGAGCGGCGCTACGGGCGCGACACGGCCAGCTTCGTCGCCTCGCTGGTGATGGAGGGCGGCGACATCATCCGCGAGCGGGTGGAGACCTACGGCATCGACTGCGACCTGAAGCCCACCAATCTCTTCACGGCCTACACGCCTGCCCATATGCGTGAACTCGAAGAGCGGCTGGCCCTCTGGCGCGGCTACGGGATCGAGACGCAAGAGATGGTCGGCAAGGACCGCATCCGTGACTATGTGGCCACCGACGCCTATGTCGGAGGCATGATCGACCATGCGGGCGGTCACATGCACCCCCTCAACCTCGCTCTGGGCGAAGCAGATGCGCTGGAGGGGCAGGGCGGCACGATCTTCGAGATGTCGATGGTGACCCGCGTCGATCACGAGGCGCCGCAGCCCGTCGTCCACACCGCGGACGGTTCGATCACGTGCAAGGCGCTGGTCCTTTGCGGCAATGCCTATCTGGGCGATGTCGTGCCCGCGCTGACGCCCCGCGTCATGCCGGTCTCGACCCAGATCATGGCGACCGAGCCCCTGGCCCCAGAGGTGGCCGCGCGCCTCCTGCCCACCGATACCTGCGTCGAGGATATCCGCTTCATCCTCGACTATTTTCGCCTGTCCGGCGACCGCCGCCTGCTCTTCGGGGGTGGCACGGTCTATGGCGGCACCGACCCCAAGGATGTCGTCGCCAAGCTCAGGCCCAACATGTTGCGCGTCTTTCCCGAACTGGCAGGCACCCGGATCGACCACGCCTGGTCCGGCAATTTCGCCCTGTCCTTCAGTCGGGTGCCGCAACTGGGCCGCCTGAACGACAATACCTACTTTGCCCACGGCTATTCCGGCCATGGCGTCACCGGCAGTCACACCTTCGGGCGCATCCTGGCCGAAGCCATCGACGGCGACCGGTCTCGGTTCGATGTGTTCGCCAAAGTGCCATGGATCCCGTTCCCGGGCGGGCGCATGTTCCGCGTGCCCTATTCGGTGATCGGGTCGTGGTATTACGGCTTCAAGGACAGGTTCGGACTATGAGGATCGGCATCCTGCAGACCGGCCGCTCGCCCGAAGAAATCGCTGACATTCACGGGGATTACGACGCGTTCTTCAAGCGGCTTCTCAAGGATCGGGGCTTTGATTTCCGCACCTATGCGGTGCTCGACATGGACCTGCCCGCCGACGCGCATGAATGTGACGGCTGGCTCATCACCGGCTCCCGCCATGGCGCCTACGAGGATCATCCCTGGATCCCCCCGCTCGAAGACTTCCTGCGCGCTGCCTATGCGGCGGCCGTGCCCATCATCGGTGTCTGCTTCGGGCATCAGATCCTGGCGCAAGCCTTGGGCGGGCGGGTCGAGAAATTTGCGGGCGGTTGGTCCGTCGGGCCGGTCCGCTACCGCTCCGACCGGTTCGGCGATCACGACATCATCGCCTTCCATCAGGACCAGGTGGTCGAACTCCCCCCCGATGCGGAGCGCGTGGGATCCTCGGACTTCTGCGAGAACGCGATCCTCGTCTACGGCGACAGGGCGCTGTCGATCCAGCCGCATCCCGAGTTCACCGCGCCTTTCCTCAAGGAACTGATCGACGCCCGCGCCGCGATCCTGCCCGACGAAATCCGGGATCGCGCGCTTTCGAAGGCCGACACGCCGCTGACCTCCGACAGGTTCGCCGACGAGATGGAGCGGTTCTTCAAGGCCGCACGTTGAGCGACCACGCCGACAGCTACTACGCCGCCACCGCCAGCGACCGTGCGGGGTTCGACCCGCTCGACGGCGATCTGGACGTTGATGTGGCCATCGTCGGCGGCGGCTTCACCGGCGTGGCCACCGCCGTCGAGATGGCCGAACGCGGCGCCCGTGTCGCGCTGTGCGAGGCGCACAAGATCGGCTGGGGCGCGTCAGGCCGCAATGGCGGGCAGATCACCGGCAGCCTGTCCGGTGACCGGGCGATGGAGCGGGAGTTCCGCCGCACGCTGGGCGACGCCGCCGCCGACTACGTCTGGGACCTGCGCTGGCGTGGCCACGCCATCATAGCCGACCGGGTGGCGAAATATGACATCGCCTGCGACCTGAAGCACGGCCATATGCAGACCGCCCTGACGTCTGCTCAGATGGAGGACCTCCGCGCGAGCCACGCCGCCGCCTGCGCGCGCGGCATGGAAGGCGACGTCGATCTGATCCCCGCCGACCGGATTCGCGACTATCTGGAGACCGACCTCTATGTCGGCGGCCTGTTGAATCGCCGGAACATGCACGTCCACTCGCTCGACCTCTGCGTGGGCGAGGCGCGGGCCGCCGAAAGCCTTGGCGCAAGCATCCACGACGGTACGCCGGTCGAGCGAATCGAACATGGACCGCGCCCCCGCCTGCACACGGCGCGGGGCAGGATCACCGCCGATCACGTGCTGATCGCGGGGAACGCCTACCACCTGCTCGACCAGCCCCGCCTGCGCGGCAAGCTCTTCCCGGCCTCGCTGGCAAATTGCGCGACCGAGCCTCTGGACGAGGCGACGGCCCGCGCGATCAACCCCCATGACCTCGCCGTCTACGACAGCCGGTTCGTGCTGGACTATTACCGCCTTACCGCGGACCGGCGGCTCATGTTCGGGGGCGGCACCAACTATTCCGGCCGCGACAGCCCCGATATCGAGGCAGAGCTTCGCCCAGCCATCGAGCGCACCTTCCCGCGCCTGCGCGGCGTCCGGATCGACTATGCCTGGGCGGGCCATGACGGCATCGTCTTGAACCGCATCCCGCAGGTCGGCCGGTCGGGCAACGTCCTTCACGTGCAGGGCTATTCCGGGCATGGCATCGCGCTCTCGCACATCCTGGCCCGCGCCCTGGCGGACGCGCTGACCGGGGATCCGCGCGACTTCGACACCTTCGCGGCCGTGCGGCATTGGCACCTGCCGCTGCCCCGCTCGGTGGGCAGCCTCGCCGTTGCGGCTGGCATGGCGTGGTATGCGCTGCGGGACCGTATGGCGCGATGACGCGCCGAGTGCGCGGCGTCGCCTTTCACTCCCCGCGCCGATGTCCTAGCTGTGCGGCCAAAGACCAAAAGGGAGGCCCCGATGGCCGACATCAAAGACCCCGAGAACACCATACTGATGGAGCTGGAAAGCGGCACCGTCACCATCGAGCTTTTGCCCGACGTCGCCCCTGGCCATGTCGAGCGCATCAAGGAACTGTCCCGCGAAGGCGCCTATGACGACGTCGTCTTCCACCGCGTGATCGAGGGCTTCATGGCCCAGACCGGTGATGTGGAGCATGGCAAGGCCGGTGGCAGCACCTCGCGCGCGGGCACCGGCGGATCCTCCAAGCCGAACCTCAAGGCCGAATTCTCGGGCATTCCCCATGATCGCGGCACGCTTGGCGCAGCCCGCAGCCAGAATCCGGATTCGGCCAACAGCCAGTTCTTCATCAACTTCGCCGACAACCACTTCCTGAACAGGCAATACACCGTCTACGGCCGTGTCATCGACGGGATGGACCTGGTCGACAAGATCACCCGCGGCGAGCCGCCCGCAAACCCCGACAAGATCGTCAGCATGAAGGTGGCCGCCGATGCGTAGTCTGGCTCTCGTAGCACTTCTGGCCGGCCCCGCCTCCGCCACCGGGCTGGAAATCGACGTCGCCGGTCAGGCGAACGGCACGATCACCATCGACCTGCTCGAAGACGTGGCGCCCGAGCATGTCGCCCAGATCACCGCACTCGCGGAGTCGGGCGCCTATGATGGCGTCGTGTTCCACCGCGTGATCGACGGCTTCATGGCGCAGACGGGCGACGTGCAACACGGCCGGGTCGGCGGGAACCTGTCTCTGGCCGGGACCGGCGGCTCAGACCGCCCGAACCTGGATGCGGAGTTCTCGAACGTCTCGTTCGAGCGGGGCGTCGTCGGCATGGCCCGCTCGGCCAGCCCGAACAGCGCCAACAGCCAGTTCTTCATCATGTTCGAGGCTGCGCCGCACCTGAACGGTCAATATACCGTCGTCGGGCGCGTGACGGACGGCATGGATGTGGTGGATCAGATCAAGAAGGGGTCGAGCGCCGCGAATGGCGCGATTTCGGACGACCCGGACGTGATGCAGGACGTCCGGGTCATCGAATAAGACGGCTTCAGACGGCGGGACGTTGCGACGTCCCGCCGCACGACCGTTAGTCCGCTGGTGCGGTGACCACCGGCCCGTCCTCGACCACGGCATCGTCGGTCACGATGAAGCCGAAATAGGCCACGAGGATAATGGCCGCGAAGACCAGACATGCCGTTATCCCGATCAGGGGTCCGGCATGGCGGCGTTCCTGCTTTTCGATATTTGTTTCGGGAGCGCTCATGTGTCGTCCTTCGTTGTGCGTGCGGTTGTGTAACGGCTAAACCCGCCCGGCCCGCCACTTGTTCCCGTCGAGAAAGGAGCGTCATGCAGCCGATCCGTGCCCTCGGTACCATGTCCGGCACGTCGCTCGACGGGGTGGACGCCGCCGAACTGGTGACCGATGGCGAGATGATCCACGGATTCGGCCGGTCCGCCTTCCGGGCCTACACCGAGGCGGAACGGGCCACGCTGCGCGCGGCCCTTGGCCGCTGGCCCGGAGAGGAGGGCGTGGCCGAGGCCGTCGAAATCGTACAGGACGCTCATGCCGACCTGCTGGTGGGCTTCCCTGACGCCGAGGTGATCGGCTTCCACGGCCAGACCCTCGCCCACGATCCGGAAAACCGCCGTACCCATCAGGCAGGCGACGGCGCCGCCC
>NZ_JYFE01000057.1 GCF_000877395.1 Jannaschia aquimarina
CGGGATGCAACAACACCGTCTCTTCCTCGTTGCAAAGGGCCGACGGCCGTTCGGGGCCCGCTGCCCGCGATTGCCGGACCCGTTCGCCGCGAGCGGAATCTGCAAAGATCCGGACGTTTCATGGAAGACCTCAAACGCGTCCGCTCCGAGGCTTATCCCGAAGAGGCTCCATCGCTTTGATCACGCTGGGCCTCGCGCCCGGAACCAGCCCTATCGTGAAAGTCGAAGGAGCGCCGCCATTGCAGAGATCGAGGAGCACCGGCCGGACGCGACCAGCGCGCGCCCTCAGCGCGCGTCCTGCAGCAACACAAGACACGGGCGGGCCAACGATGCGCGGCGTGCCCGGCATGGCCATGCGATCGCGCCGACCGGTGTCATTGCGGACGATGCAACGGTCGCCGGCACCGACCGGTCGAACCATGGCCGGGCAGGGTTGTCGCGGGCGCGAGCGGCTGATCGCTCGGTCCCGGCGGCCCTGCCTCAGATCATCCGGACGAGGCCGCGAGATCCGCGCCGTTCGAGACATGCCGCGAATGCTGGCCCGACACCGATGGCCCATGCGCGCACCGAAGCAACCAACCAGAAGGAGACCGTTGCAATGAAGACCATCATGACCACCGCCGTCCTGTCGCTCGCGCTCGCCGGCGCTCCGGCCTTCGCTCAGTCGATGGGCCAGGGCTACGACATGCTCATCGCGTCCCTGGAGAGCGAGCTCGCAAGCTACGGATACACGACCGAGCAGCTCGATGGACTCCGTCTCAGCCAGATCGCGGAGTTGCGCTTGCTGTTCGACCAGGACAGCACCCCATCCCAAAGCCAAGTCGACGTCATCATCGCCAATCCCGGTTCCGAGTGAGCCTTCCGCGGCGGGCTCCAGTCCCGCCGCACCCCCTCCCTGTCTTTCTCGTGAAACAGGAGTGAGCCGGAAATGCGTATGTCCGCCACGACCTCTTCTCTGCTTCATGTCATCCTGATCGTCGGTCTCGGCGGCTGCGTCCCGGGCGGCGGCACGTCCGGTGCGATCCGCAATTCGCCCAACCTGTCCTGTCTCGATCGCGCCACGGCCACGGCGATCAGGATCGAGAACGGCAGTCGTGACTCGGGACTCTTGCGCCCTTGCAAGAATTGAGAAGAGGCTGACCCGTGAAGCTCGCTCCACGCTCCTCATCGTCGCGCCGCGCTCTCCTGCTCGGTGGTGTCGCAGCGGCCGCACTGGCTATCGGAGGCGGCGCCTGGTGGCGGTCATCGCGAACCCGGCCGAACCGCGCCTTTCCTTTCTCGTTGACCGAGGAGGAATGGCGGGCGCGCCTGACGGACGAGGAGTATGCGATCCTCCGCGACAGCGGAACCGAGCGTGCCTTTTCCTCGCCTCTCGACGGCGAGACGCGCGAGGGAACCTATACCTGCGCCGGCTGCGGAAACCCCGTCTATTCGTCCGAGCATAAGTACGACAGCGGCACCGGCTGGCCGTCCTTCACTCAAGCCGTGTCGGATGACGCGGTTGGCGAACGTCCGGACCCGAAGTTGCTTGGCCTCGCCATCGAAATCTACTGCGCGAATTGCGGCGGACATCTGGGCCATGTCTTTGAAGACGGCCCCCCACCGACCGGCCGACGCCACTGCATCAACGGCATCGCGCTCGACTTCATTCCTGCCCCGGCCTGACCTGGCCAGAGCCCCCCGATCTCGGCGCGCGCCATTCATCTTTGGAGGATCCCCCATGCAACTCTTCTTACGCATTCAGAAGCTGGCTCTCCTGTCGCTAGCCGTCTCGACGGCTCAGGCGGCGGCGCAACAGACGCCGAATGTCAGCCAAGTCTCCACCCACATGGGCGAGATGGCCATGTCCGTGGAGGCCGCGGCCGGAATGGAGCGCGAGGTGCACGACCGGCTTCGCTTCGAGCCATATCAGCAGATCGCCGACATCTTCACCCGCGGCGACCTCGTGTTCCTGATGCGCCACGGGCCGACCGATTGGTCCAAGCTCGACGAGCGGAACGTGGCGCCGACGGACTGCGCCAACCAGCGCGTCATGTCGCCGGAGGGCCGGGGCAACATGCGCGACATGGGCGCGCTCTTCGCCTCGAACGGCATCCTGCCGTCGCGCATCGTGACCTCGGAATGGTGCCGCAACCAACAAACGGTCGAATCCATGCTGGAGGGCATCTCCGAGATCGATCCGGCCGCGGCCGAGGCTATGCCGGTCGAAACCACGCCGGATCTCAACCTGCTCCTGTCGCTTCAGGGAAGCCCCGACGTCACGCCCCTGCAGGCGCGTATCTCCGCATGGGACGGCGATCCCGACCGGCCCGGCCCGCTGCTGATCGTCTCGCATTACACCAACATCGAGGAACTGACGCAGTTCAGGGTGTTCGAGGGCGAGATCCTCGTGATCGACCCCAAGCGCGACAACCTCGTGCTGGGCTACCTGCGCCTACGCTCGGCCTCGCCCGATGTCGGCCACTTCGCCGACGCGCTGGCCTCGCCGCTCCTGGAGCAGAATGCGGCCATGGACATGATCGAGCGCTACTACGCCGCGCTAAACGCCCAGGACGATGCCCAGATGATGGGCCTGCTCGCCGAGGACTGGACCGGATTCGGCCTTGCTGCGGGGCCGGAGGGAATGGACCAGGACGGACTGCGCGGCCTGATAGACGGCAACCGGGAGGGCATGAGCGACATGGTCTTCTCCGTGGACGATCTCCACGTCTCCGAAGATGTCGTGACTGTGCTTGGACGGATCACCGGCACCCATACGGGCGAGCTTCTCGGCGTCCCCGCCACAGGACGGCCCGTCGAGTTCGAGACCATCGTCGTGCACCGCATCGAGAACGGGCGCATCGCGGAGTCCTGGATCTCGTC
>NZ_JYFE01000058.1 GCF_000877395.1 Jannaschia aquimarina
CCCAAGACCCGTCATGCACTAAGACAGAAGCCGAACCACTTCGTCGGGGCAGGTCGAGCGTCGATAAGCCAATGTTGGCCCTTAACCGGAATGGCGGCGCCACGTCCGCAGAGCCAGCATCCAAAAGTTGTCGGGGCGATCTGACCCACGAACGTCCACTTCAGGGCAGCTGCGCTGCGGCGTCCGCGACGCGCTCGAACATCGGCTATGGGCCGTTCAGGATCGGCAAATTGGTGCCTTGTCGAGAATGCTGCGCCGCATCCGATGGCGGTAGACAGCCCCCAGTTGACAGATACTGTGTGGTGTAGGTGGGGCTGCTTTACGGGCCGTAGCTGCGGAAGACTGTGAGCATTGGGACCCCGGGGCGAGATCGGTCTGGCACGCCAAGCATGCCAGGTGATGTTACAGGTAGGCAACGTTCGATATGGCAAAAAGTGAGTTTCGGAACCCTCGATGGCTGGGAATTTCTTTCTTTGTACTCGGTATCGCTTTCAGTATTGCTACCGTATGGAGTTTTGGAGCCGGTCTTTCGCTGTGGTACGCGCTGGTCTCGGGGTTTATGGCCATTTTAGGCTACCTTGCCGCGATAGAGGCGCAGATTTCCTGTCTTACACTTAGGAGCGATGATCTGGAGATAAGATCGCTTATCACGCGCCAGAGAATTGCGAAAAACGATGTTCTGTCGGTGACATGGGGCAAAGGCGCTCCAATGGCTTTGAAGTTAAACAATGGTAGGTATGTCAATGTGCCACAGTCGCTGTGGCTACAGCCCCAAGACACGGCGAATTCGATACGGGCATGGTTGAAATACAAGACGCTGAACGACTAGGGGAGCCAAGAAAGTTTTAGTAGGCAGACTTTTGCAGGACAGAACCAAACGACTACTCCGTCCAGCGATGTGCGAGTTAGCCAAGCCCGAATTTCGCGCTCGCGGCGAAAGTCAGCAAAGCGGGCTGCAACTGCAGCATCCAAGCAAGGTGCTGAGATTCCGGTATGGGCCAAACTTGAGTGTTGCTATGATTTCGGGGGCGACAATTTCATAGGCAGCATCGCGTCTTGGAGCGGTACATGTTCAAAGTGAACGGAATAGAGATCAGATGCTACAATGACGAGGTTTGATGACGGTGACCTGCGGGAATATCAATATGAAGTTCAGCGATTGCTGGGGCGATGCATGTTGCGGGTGCAACAGTATGAGCAGCTAATCAAGGCAATGGTGGCACATCATGGATTCTCAGGGCCGATTCTTGAGGTAGAGCGGGCTCGGGCCGCGCAAATTGACGGCACGGCACGTAAAACGCTTGGGACCTTGATCGGCGATCTCGTTGGAACATATGTCGTTGTCGAGAAGAACGGTCCCATCGAAAACACGCCCATCAAATCTCCAGAGAACGTCAATTGGTTGGACATGCAGACGTCAGTCGCTCTTTCGGACGTAGATTTTGCTCAGGCAGAGCGTGAACTTAAAGAAATGGTGGGACTTCGGAACAATCTGGTTCACCACTTCATCGAGCAGCATGACATATCGAGCGTGGACGGGTGCAGTCGCGCGCAAGATGCCCTTGTCACCGCATACAGCCGCATCGACAAAAACTTGGCACAGCTTCGTGAATGGGCCAAAGAAATGAAAAACTTGCAGCAGGCGATGTCGGATGTCATGCAGTCGGAAGGTTTCACAGACTGGTTAGTCAACGGAATTGCTCCCGATGACACATTGGATTGGAATGCCTCGGATATAGTGAGGGCATTGCGAGAAGCTTATAGAACGTTGGCTACCGATGGGTGAGCACCTGTTTATGAGGCTGGCAGATGGATTGCGGAACGGTATCCCGAGCAACTACCTGCCCAATATGGATGCCAAAGTTGGCAGCAGGTCGTGCACGAGGCGTCCATTTTTGAACTTCGATATTTTGAAATAAATGGGGACCGCACTGCCTGTTATCGGGAGAAGGAGAGCCCCACGGCGTCGCTTTAAAGGACTCTGTCATAGCATGGATTGCTACGCCCATTGAATGGCCGCTTCCGGGAAGCTGCAGTGCGGCGCGGGCTAAAGGCAATGAATGACTGGTAAGGGCCGGCCTCGACGCCCAGGTGAACCGAGAACAGGCAGATGCTGCGCCGCATCCGAGGTCCGCAGAGAGCCCATTGCCCCAGATGCTGCGCTTAGCGTGAAGGGCAGCTATGGCAGATAGCGCAGCGGTCGCAGCGTGACGTACGGCGTAGGCCCCAACTCGTCGGCTTGAGTATTTGCATTTTAGAAAGGACCTGTTGCGATGGCGAATGCGTTTCAATCGAAAAATTTACTGGGGCACCACCATTCAAGTCCTCACTGTCCCCGGCGCATACGTCCCGGCGTGGTGTTGAATCGTGCTTGGAACAGGCGCGTCATGTGGCTTTGGGAGGCGAAGCCGCACTCGTAGGCGACCGCGGCGAGCGATCGGTTGGGATCGGAGATCAAATCCAGGGCGCGCTCGCAGCGCCGCTCCTTCACATGCTCCCAGATGCTTCGGCCAATAGAGGCGCGGAAAGCATCACTCAGCCAAGACGGGCTCATACAGGAAGCCTGGGCGATCTCGGCGACCGACAGGCTACGGTGCAGGTTCGCCTCGATGAACTCGACGGCGCGGGCGACGCGGCCGTCGGTCCCCGCCGTCGAGACTGACGAGCCTTTGCCGGTGGCGAAGCCCACGGCGCGAGCGGTCAGGGCGACGGCGAGGCCTTCGACGTAGAGCGGATCGACCGTATCGAAGCGCAGGTGCTGGATCGCCAACCGCCCGAGGTTGGCAGTTACGGGGTCGGTGCGTCCGGCGTGAGGGGATGGCAGGTCCGCTACGCCGTTCCATGCTTCGCCGGCCAAATGGTGAAGACGGGATTCGTCGAGTTCGAGCAGCAATTCCCAGCCATGGTTCTCGCAAGATATTTCGTAGTCTGGACCAGTGGAGAACATGTCGAACCCGCCACCACCCGTGGCGGCCAGCTTGTTCCGCATGTCTGCCCCGGCAATCCTATGTCTATGGAACGTCCCGCCCGGACTGCTCGGCACGACATTGATCGTCATGGGCGCATTCGAAACGCGTATCTCCACGCGACCGGGCGGCACCGCCAGGATGGTCAAACCGAGCAAGTCGCATGTCCGGCTGACCGGCGCCGCGTACTTCGTGGCGGACCCGGTGCCGTTGACGGCATGCAATGCGTAGTAGTCTAACATGGCCAACTTCGGTTGCGGCATATGGCGAAGACGGTATTCGCTGCCTTCCCATGGGTGCAGGTTACGACGTCGCGGCGGTACCTGTCATCCCATGCGCGCGCAGTTTGGCCGTTCGTGCAATACCTTCCGGCATTCATGAAATCCGCTTGAGCGGGTCCCGTGCCAAGCTTCGGACATCTTTCTTCCCATGCCAGACGGAGCCGACCATGCCGTTCCCCCTCCCGATCCGCCTTCGCGCCGCAATGCTCGCCGTCGCCGCGACGATGCTCGCCGCTACCGCGTTCGCCCAGGACGCTTCCGCACCCGCACCCGCACCCGCACCCGCCATGGAGGTCGGCCAGCGCCTTCTCGACCGTGACGACACGGTGTTCCTGATGCTGGACCATCAGGCGGGGCTGATGCAGATCGTCAACGACATCGACCCGACGCAACTGCGCCGCAACGTGGCGGCCAAGGGTATGGTGGCCGAGTTCTTCGGCATCCCCGTCATCGCGTCCACATCGGTGCCCGAAGGTCCGAACGGCCCGCTCATCCCTGAGGTGACCGAGAACGCTCCCTCGGCGACCGTGATCGACCGCGCCGGTCCGATCAACGCCTGGGACGACGAGCGCATCCGCGAGGCCGTGGAGGCGACGGGGCGCAACACGATTGTCATCTCAGGCATTCTGACGAGCGTCTGCGTGGCCTTCCCCGCCATCGAGATGGCCGCCGAAGGCTACCACGTCATCGCCGCCATCGACGCGTCGGGCGACTACTCCGACCTGGCCAGCCAGACGACCATCGCCCGGCTCCAGCAGGCGGGCGTGGTGGTCGAGAGCACGTTCTCGATCCTTAGCCAGGTCCACGACACATGGGATGAGCAGAACACGCCCGTGATGGCAGAGGCCTACTCGCTGGTGACGCCGGAATACGGCGCCGTGCTGGAGAGCTACTTCGCCACGGTCCAGGCGACGAACTGAGATTGCGGCGTGGACGCATGCTGTCCGCGCCTGATCTCCTGCCTGCGGGACCGATCCCCATCGGTGCCGCACCCCGCAGGCGGGCTGGCCCGGCGGCCTCCTCCCCGCCGCCGGGCCCGATCCGAACCTCCACCCTGCAGGAGACCAAGATGACCCGTATCCCAGCCCGTCCCGCGCCCCGCTTCGCGCTCGACCGCCGCCGCTTCCTCGGCGCCTCCGCCGCGCTCGGCGCGGCCGCCGCCGGCGGAGGTGCCGCCGCCCAGCAGGGCGAAGCCCCCGCCGAACTGATCGTCGTGAATGCCCGCATCACGACGATGGACCCGTCCCGCCCCGAGGCCACCGCGCTCGCCGCACGCGACGGCCTGTTCGTCGCCGTGGGGACGGAGGCCGACGTCGCCCCTTTCCGCGGCACCTTCACCACGGTCGTGGATGCCGGCCAGCGCCGTCTGATCCCGGGCCTGAACGACAGCCACACCCATTCGATCCGGGGCGGCGTCAACTACACCTACGAGGTCCGCTGGGACGACGTGGACAGCCTGGAGGAAGGCCTGCACCGCCTGCGCGAGCAGGTCGCCCGCACCCCCGAGGGCCAGTTCGTCCGCGTGGTCGGCGGCTTCTCGGAGCACCAGTTCAAGGAGAAACGCCTGCCCACCGTGGCAGAGCTCAACGCCATCGCGCCGGACACGCCCGTGCTGGTTCACCACCTCTACAAGCTGACGCTGATCAACGACGCCGCGATCCGCTACTTCGGATACGACCAAGCCGGCCACCCGACCTATCCCGGCGGCACGATCGAGAAGGTGGACGGCGCGCCCACCGGCCGCCTGCTCGCGACGCCTTCGGGCCTTCTGATGTACCGCACGCTCGTCGCGGCGCCGAAGCTGTCGATCCAGGACCAGATCAACTCCTCGATCCAGTACATGGATGAATTGAACGCCCTCGGCCTGACCTCCGTCTCGGATGCGGGTGGGGGCGGCATGGAGTTCCCGGAGGCCGACGCCTATGCGGTAACCAACTGGCTGCACGAGCGCGGCCTCATGACGGTGCGGACGGGCTACCATACCTTCCCGCAGATCAAGGGCGAGGAATACGCCGACTACCAGCGCTGGACCGACGCCTGGACGCCTCAGCAGGGCGACGATATGCTCAAACTGGTGGGCGGCGGCGAAAACCTCTGCTGGGCCTCGTACGACTACGAGATCTTCGGCGAGCCGGTCCCCGAGATCGACCCCGACGCCGAGGAGATCCAAGCCCGGATCATGACGCTCCTGGGCGAGAGGCAATGGCCCTTCCGCCAGCACATCACCTATGGCCAGACCGCCGATCGCCTCCTCGCCGTCTACGAGGACGTGGCGGCGGGCGCGGGCCTGACCGAGGGCTGGTTCATCGACCATGTCGAGACGTTCACGCCCGCGCATCTCGAACGAATCGCAGCCCTTGGAGGCGGCATTTGCCTGCAGAACCGCCTGCAATTCCAGGCCGAGGACTTCGTCGCCCAGCACGGGGAGGCGGTCCTGCGGCAGACCCCCAACTTCCGCGCCATCCTCGACCTCGGCGTCCCCGTGGGCCTCGGCACGGATGCCACGCGCGTGGCCAGCTACAATCCATGGTTCGCGCTGCAATGGCTCACGACCGGCCTCAGCCGCGGGGGCATGCGTATGTACGGCGACGACAACCTCCTGGACCGCGAGGAGGCGCTGCGCCTGATGACCGTGGGCAGCGCTTGGTTCACCGGCGATGCCGGCCGCAAGGGTGCCATCACGCCCGGGCAGATGGCCGACTTCGCCATCCTCGACCGCGACTACTTCGCCGTCACCGACGCCGAGATCGTCAAGCTGCGATCGGTCCTCACCGCCGTGGGCGGCACGGTGGTCCATGCCGCCGAACCCTTCGCCGCGCTCGACCTGCGGGAAGTCCCGCCGCTCACGCCCGACTGGTCGCCGCTCCACGACTATCCTGAGATGGGGCGGGGATGAGCGGCGGGGTTCGACACGTCGCTCCGCACAGCCCCCGTGCGCCCGGCGCGGAGCCGCACGCGCCGCCTGCGCGTATCCGCTCCGACCGACCGAAGCCACCAGACCGGAGCCCGCCATGACCCCGGCCCGCCGCGCCCTGCTAGGAGGCCTCGTAGCCGCAGCCGCCCTGCCCTTCGTGCCACGCGCCGCGCGCGCCCACCATTCCACCGTCATCCCCGCGCTGCGCGAAGGCGGCCACGTCGTCTACTTCCGGCACGCGGCGACGCAATGGTCCGGCATCGACCGCATCGAATGGCCCCGCGAGCGCCAGCGCCTGCTCTCCGCCGAGGGCGAGCGCCAGGCCCGCGTGATCGGCGAGGCTTGGGAGGAACTCGGCATTACCGCCGGCGAGGTCTGGGCATCGCCCTTCGCCCGCTGCGCCGACCATGCGCGGATCAGCTTCGGCCGCGCCACCGAAGACATGCGCCTGATCGGCTTGCTCTCCGACGACGAGGGCCGCCGCGAGCGCGTCGCCTTCCTGCGCACGCTTGTGACCACCCGGCCCGAGCCGGGTACGAACCGCGTCATCGTCGCCCACCGCTCCAACATCGCCGAGGTCGCGGGCGTCGCGCTGGAAGAAGGGGAGGCCGTCGTCCTCACGCCCGACGCGGCGGGCGGCTTCACCGTGCGCGGGACCTTCATGCCGGACGAATGGACCGGATAGCGAACTGACTCAAGCCACTGCGCAACGTTCCGGATAAGTATGGCCTATTGAAGCGGACCTTCATTCAGGACGCAGCGAAGGCCCGCTCTGTCCCGCAGACTGCCAGTTCGCCACCCACTCAATTTCGCGGCCGCAGCGAAATTCCGGTCTCGCGGGCCGCACCGCAGCGACTGTCCGGGCTTATGAACGGCAGGTTTGGGCCGTGGCATGCCTGCGAAGCTGGCCGAACTTTGCAGTTTTGCAGTGTCCGCTTCCTGCGCAACGCCGACATTAGTGCTGGCGGCAGTATCGGCGATTTTCGGGCTCACACGACATAATCGTCGCGTCGCCCACGAACAGCTGCTTGCACTACGTACGATCCTGCCCCCTATTGGAACAGACCCCTTAGTACGGTTTCACGCAGCGGAATCCCACGTCGATGGCCCGCTGTGCGGTGTCGTCAACCCGCGTGTCAAAGCCACCTTCGAAGACGAATGCGCCGTTCAGCCAGCTGCCTCCTGCCGCGAATACCAAGCGGCCGTCCGCCTGGCGCAAGGTCCATTCATGAACAGACCCCAAAAGGTTCACGGGTCTTTCCGCGCTAGCGATGGCAAGGGAGGGACCAGTCCGGCAGAGCCTGACGACCTTGTCCTCCACCCGCGCCATGGGCGCCCTGCTGCCGAATTGCTCAATCAGGACCCTGGCGTCGTGATGCGGCAGGTTCAGATCCTCGCACAGCGCTGCCTCGTCACCGGCCAGCATCAGGTCACGGTACCGGCCTTCCTGCCCATCGGCAAAGGCCGCGATCATGTCCTGCCGCTCCAGCCGGTCTGGCAAGCGCCCTCCCTGCCAAGTGCAGAATTGCCGGGCCTGGTCCGCTGAAACGAAGGTGATGGGCAGCGATGCCCGCATCCCCGACGCAAGGCCCTCCTCAAATTCTGCGGTCGCGGAGCCACCCTCGCCCGGCGGGTCATAGCGGGTTTCTGCGCTGCCCAGGCGTGCCTCGTCGTATTGCGACGGGGCGGCCGACATCGCCCCGGGCCCAGGGGCCATCCAGGCGTCACAAGCTCCGTCGGCAACACAGGCCTCGTACTCCCCGATAGTGACCTCAGAGCGCATGATGCTGAAGGGCGCAAGGTCGGGATACCTGCCCGACAACGGCACCTCGACGTAGGTTTCCTGCGCGACACAAGAGGTGGCTAGGCTGATCATCGCAAGGGCGAGGCCCTGCCTCCGGACATTCAAGACTGGCAAGGCTAGACCCCTTCCATCTGATAAACTGCGGTGCACACGCCGTCCGCGCGCTGGATTTCCTTCGACCGGATGATGACATGCTGCCAGAGCGTGACCGTCGTCGACCGGGCGAAGTATTCGCTGTACCGGATCTCGCCACGCACACCATCCCACATGTCGAAATGGCCATTGGCATCACGCCAGCCGGATACGCTGAAGAAGATCACGCCGCGGCGCCCGCGAAAGGGCGATGGATTGTTCGTCCCCCTCGTTGTCGGGGCATCCGAGAAATAGTGCTGCATGAACGGCGCGAATTCCGTAACCCGCGCGCCGTAGGCATAGGGGCGTCCGTTGGGCCAGCTCTGGGACCCGGCAACACGGTAAAGCGGTACGGCGATATCGCCCCGCGGAATCCCGTAGCCGCGATCCTCGTTCCCCGCACTGGCCTATAGGTCGCGATACCCGACGAACGGGATGAAGTCCCGACCGACCGCGTTGAAGGCAGCAGAAGTGCGTACAACGCAGGTATTAGTGAATTCGTTCGGCGGCGTCAGGCCGTTCCGCGACGCCACCAACGAGGCTTCGAAAAGGCTCTGGACCTCCCCGCCAATCCCCCGAACCGTTTGAATGCTGCTCCCGGCGGGATACCCGCTCCAGAGCCTGCCGAAATCTGGCAGGATCTTCAGATCGGGGAACAGGACATAGCCGGTCGTTCCGTTGTCCGCGGCACTCTCCATGATTGGCTCGTCCAGCACCTGCGAATACCCGGACCCGTCCAGCGTCCCCGTCACCTGTCCGTTCTTCAGCGCATACGCCCGCCCACCCATCGGCTGGCCGTCAAGATCCAGAAGCTGCACGCGCCATTGCGGGCAAGGGGCCGTGACCGCATCGACCTCTGGGCTGGGCTCGACTGGATCGACCTCGGCCTCGGCATCATCGCTTCCTGAAAACCAGCACATCCCTCAGCCCGCCTTTCCTGCCAGCGCGACAGAGTCCGCCATGAACTTCGCGAACATCGTCTGCAGTGCCCTGTCCTTCGTGCCAGCTTTCGGCCGCTCGTAAAGACAGCGGTGAAGCCATCCAAACCGCGGGTCGCGCATGCATTCAGCGCCATAGACGAACCGAAGGATGGTCAGCACGAAAACAGAGCGACCCTCCTCCAGCCCAAGCCGCTCGCAGCCCGTCCGGGTGTCCTCCACCAGCCAGTCCAGCGTATCGTCTCCGATCTCCCGCGTCCTGGTCACGAAATGGGCGACGAGGAACGCTTTCGTCTCCCGGCAAGACACCTGGGGCCCAAATGTCGACAGCGCCGCGTCCACCGCCTTGACGAAGGCTGCCAGATGCTCCCCTTTTCGTCCGTTCACCCGCGCAAGGTACGCGATCAGCCCCCCGCGCAGGGCGTCCGCGCGCGTTTGCTGGTCCCAGGCGTCGCCGATCGTATCCCGCAGGATATCCTGTGCCCAACGATGCTGCGGGTCCCTATCGAATCCAACTCCCAGCCCCAGACAGAGGTGAATATAGAGCTGCGCCGGCGAGGTGCGCGTGAATCCGTAGGTCCGGGCCCGCTCGATTGCACGCGTAACGACCTCGGCCAATACTTCCGGACCCATCGCCTCCGCGTGGTCGGGCGCCTTCTTCTGAAAGTGAGCGATCATGTTGCGCCGGAATTGCACCTTCCGGTATTGTCGGAAGGCCTCCAGCTCGTTTAGGTCCAGCCGCACCGACGCCGTCGAGGCGCTGCCCGTCCCCGTCACTTTGAGGCGCCAGGACATCGCCATGCCGTCACTGGCGGCGACGATCCGTTCGATCATGGTGCCGAACCAGGCGGCTGTTTTGTCAGGGTTGCTCGCCACGGCATCAAAATAGAAATGCGCAGCGTCCGGCATCCAGAAGCGCACGAAGAGCCGGCGATCTTCCCCCCGGACCTGCTGCTGCGTGAACTTGCGAAGATGCTTGCGCAGCTGGTCGATCGGCGCGCCGCTCTGTAGTAGGAAACCCGGATCACACGGCCCAAGCTGTCCCGGCGCGTCGCGTCCGTTCAGGGAAAACAATTGCAGGCTGTGGCAAGGCTCCAGCTTCACCAGCCACGGTGCGGCGTCGAATGTCTCCGGATTATCGAAGAGACAGCAATGCTCTAGCGCAGAACTGGCCAGAACCTCCTGCAAGCCGAACACGCTGCCCGCATCGACGATGGTGTAAAGCGAAAGGTCCGTGTCATAAGGGTCGGTCAACCACGCTCTGAACGCAGACGTCGCTTGGTCGTCACGGCTGATGAAAGGCTCAGCCTCGGGCACTCCGGGCGCCAGAACAACAAGCGCCTCGCACGGACCGGAAAACATGACGTCAGCAATATCGGACATGGACGATCTCGAATGGTTCGATCAAATATAAGCGTCATCTTGGGCACCTGACAAAAAAACGCAACATCTGGCTGCATGTCCGTCGTTAGAGCTTTTGGAACCAATGGCGGCCTTAACTAGGAGAGAGTTTGGCTCATCTTACTGTTTTGATTACCCGAGCAGGGATGAATTTCAGTTGCCTGCCGTCAAACGAAGAGTTGTTTTGGGGAAGAAGCCGAAGGGTGAGTTGCTCTATTTCAACAGCCGCTCTTTCTACTAGATGAAGTTAGTCCTCAAGAGCGGCACAGCCCGCTTCGAGACTCGACAGCTCAACTTCGAGTGGCATGAGCAACTTGCGTCCTTGGTGTTCGACTTCCGAAATGTGGCGTGTTTCTCTGTTGCGAAAGTCGTGGCTTCCGATTTTTGGGTAGTGGCGATCGTGATGAAGGTCCTACTGGGCAACCATCTCATTGCAAGCCGCTTGCAGCGTTAAAATACTACGTTCAGCTCGTACTCGCCCCTCTTGCGCCCTCAACTTATGCGCCACAAGGTCTGACCCCCTTCCAGATACTAGTGCTTCCTTCGCGACGCGGAGTGCGAGCGCTGCATATACCAGCGCAGCCGTCGCGATTAGCAGGGAAGCAATGTCAAAGAAGTAGTTACTGACCATTTCTAATGCACTTTCCAATGATCTATCCTTTGTTGGCAGTCGAGGCTTTCTGTATCCATTA
This sequence comes from Jannaschia aquimarina, assembly GCF_000877395.1. Lineage (GTDB taxonomy): Bacteria > Pseudomonadota > Alphaproteobacteria > Rhodobacterales > Rhodobacteraceae > Jannaschia > Jannaschia aquimarina. The sequence continues at coordinate 11,129 of NZ_JYFE01000058.1, forward strand.
CTGGTACCCCAAGACGCCTTCTGCAAGACAGAGAGAGCGAAGTACTAGGAGGTGCTGGATGTCCGGTTTGGCGGGCTGCACTGCGGCATCTTGTATGTCGCTCGAAGGTCCGGTTTGGGCCGTTGGATCTAGTGATTGCCGATGGTCAGCCCGGACACAGAAGTCAGTGCGAATGAGCCTGGCCGTGTCACCGGATCGTCGCAGCCGATCCTGCGTCAACACCAAAATCGTCAGGTCAGGAGCCATATAGTCCGCACGCCTGACCCTATGATCAATCGCATCGTCTCCGGATATGTGGCGAGCAGGAGGATTGGAGACAGCGCCAGAGCACCCCAACTCACGCAAAATACGATGTATCTGAGCAAAACCAGGACCCCGACCGTCACGTCGAAACCGCTGTCCTGCCTTGACCTTGCAAGCCGGTCGAGTGCGGGACGTTCAATGATCGCCTTGACCAAAGCGCCAGCGGCCAAGGGCGCCAAAACGACGGCGAAGTGAAGCCATGTCCAGAGGATCGTGGTAAGTGCCATCAGGGTCAACCAAAGGCCCTCGCCCCAAGGATCTGCCCAGCTTCTCTCAAGGAAATCCTGACTGCGGGTCTCCACGCCGAACCCCAAGGCCACGCCGGTCAGCGCCAATCCGACAATCATGACAGCGAAGACCATGAACGCCACCGCAAGAAGAAAATCCAGGGTGATGAATCCGACAATCGCAACCGGTCGTACCTCAAGCCTCACGATGCGACGACCGATGGCGTGACTTGTGCCAAGAGACAGAAAGTCCAGAAACGCATTGGCAAGGGGGAGCGCCAGCCAGGAGACGGAGAACAATCCGAGCGTTGCCCCTGAAACAGCTGCGGAGTCTCCGGCCGCAACCAGTCCGGCTAGGGCAACCATCGCGCCGATCGCGATACTGCCTCCGGCAGCCGCCAGTTGGCGGGGACGAAGATCGTTCATTTGCCGGGCGATCAGGGCGCTCGCCAAGCCGGCACAAAGGCCGACAAGACCTCCGACAATGATCCCTTCGCTCATCGAGGTCAGGAATGCGATCATTGTGTCATCGGACAGGCCGGAACTGACTGCAGCCAAGACGCCTAGAGTGATTCCACCCGCGGCGCCGTACGCCGCCGCACGCGACGGCGACAGGGTCGAAAGGGCAGCGCAACTCGGGGCGGTGAAAAGTACCGCGGCGGAAATCGACGCGGTACCCAGGTAGTCGACTACACCGCAGGCCACGCCTGCTGTGACCGCGACACCGCCCAAGCGCATTGCGATATGTCGTTCCGATATCGGTTCCAAACCGAAGCGGCGCACCAAGTACCAGCACAGGCCCAATGCGAGGACCAGAAGCAGGAAGCCGAGATACGGAAACAGAAATACACCGGTGGCGCCGGCCCAGGCATGCGTACGGAATGGGCTCACTTCCCCAAGGGAAATGTCACCTTGAAAGGAACTGACGGCGCCGGCCAAGATCACGTAAAGCAGCCCGAGGGCGTAGCAAACGAGCAGGCTCTGCAAGCTGAAGGGGCGACCCAGCCACGTTTGCAATACGTTCAAACCGGCCGAGAGCCTCTCGGCGTAGATTTCGGAGATTGATCTTTGCAGAACGTCTCCAAGCTGCCGATTCAGAAAACGCGCGACTGCCTGCTCTTCGATCGCTTGGGGCGCAGCAAGGTTCGCTGCTTCGAGCGCGAGCAGCCGCGCCTCCATAGGCGACGGATCGGATGCCGACGGCCATCGCAGGGCAGCAGGAAGGTCAGCGCGGGTCAGGCCGAGTGGCCCGCTCAGTTTTCTTGCGGTGGCAGGCGTGACTTTGGCGAGCCGATTGTTCTCGATTGCGGACACGAAGGATTTGCGATCCGCATTGCCCAAGGCTGCCGCCGCCAGCGCCTCCTGGCTCATCCCCAGAGCATGACGGCGCTGACGGACGAGATCACCGAACGCTTGATAGTCTTTCGACGCCACCGCGTTATTCGCCCAAAAACTTGTGAACCCAATACGTTACAAATTAATATACCAGATATGTAACGCACTGGGAACACGCGGTCGCTAGCGAGAAAGCAAGCAGGGACAGATGGTGCATGCTCAGTCGAGCGACCGATCTCTAGCGAGGGTCGGATGTGCCAATACCGCCCTGCTCGGCAATTCCGCCGCAGACAGCAAGGAGACGAGTACATGGCACGTTCCGATTTTGCGTGGCTCAATTTCGACACCGAGTTCACCCAACCCAATCAGGAAGCGACCCGGACCTTCATGATCGACGACGACCCGGTGACCGCCAGTCGCCGGGGCCAGTCGGTGAGCGCCGAGGGCTACATCATGATCCAGGCCGAGGATGTCGGCAATTCGTCTACCGCCGAGGGTGACACGATCACCCATCGGATCCTCATCAACGGCGAGCACCTGCCCAGCTTCGATATGGTCGACCGCGAGGGCTGGAACCTCTGGATGGACCGTATCCCGGCCGGCTTCCTGAAAAAGGGCGAGAATCGCCTGACCATCCGCCGCCGGGCCGTCGACCGCTTCCGGGTGGCCAACGTCATGGTCCAGTGGCGCGAGAAGGCGGGTGCTGCCGGCGGCCTCACCGGTCCAGACCGCATCACCGCGAACGCTTGACCCAAGCTGCGGACCGGAGCGATCCGGTCCGCCATCCGGATCTTAGGTGCCCCGAAGTCCGCCTGCGGGACGCAAGTCTTCGCAGCGAGGCCAGATAGGCACGTCGTCTCAGGGGGCAAGTTGAGCATAACCCATGCAGCGCCCTTACTTTGCCTTTCCTGCTGAGCGCCCGAACATGGACGCGGAGCCTGGCAAGTCAAACCCCGCTTGGTTCTGCGTGGCTGGTCCCTCACCACCGCCGCCGAGATTTGAAGACGCGGAGAACGGCGGCTTCAACCGGTCACACCACGGCATCGTGGTCTGGAGCTGAAAACCCGGCAGAGGCCGGGAGGACACGGTGTCCCGTTTACGTCTAGACCCGCGTCATGGCTGTTCTTAAACGGAATGCCGAACCCGTTTGGAACAGCGAGGATGTTTCACATCGTCGTTCCATGAGGGCGCAGCCTACCGGCACGTTGCATTCCGCGCGTCTACGCGGAGGCGATCGGCAGCCTGACCTCCGCCCTCAGCCCCCCGCCCGCCCGGTTGCGCAGGGCGAGCGATCCGCCCTGCGCCCGCGCGATGGCGGATGCGATGGAGCGTCTCAGAGGGCGGATGGGTGAAGCCGCCGCGTAAGAGCATAGGAGGCCGACGAACCCCAGCCGCCTCAGGCCGCGCGGCCATTTGCAACAATGCCCTCTTATATCCTGGCCTGTTGCCTTTCCCTTGCCACGAAGATGTCGCGACCTGCGACGTTGGTGGAGTCGAAGCGGTCCGGCAAGGATGCCCGCGAACGACCGTGCATTCCCGGTTTCCAGCGCGTGTCGTCACCTGGTCGCGCATTGTCGGGAATGAATGACAACGCAAGACGACGCGACGCCCGACAACAAACGGGAATGCGCGCAAACTCGCATCCCAGGCGCCTGCCCTTCCGATGCCACGTTCCCCGGCATAGACTTCCGCCCAAACCCACGAGGCGGCGCGAATGACCCATACCACCGGAGACGGCGGCTACTGGACGAACCTCCTCGGCCCCTCGGCCCAGGATGGTGCGCCGACGTCTGCGCTGACCGTCGAGACCATCAAGGGCGTGGAGCCGCTGAACGATCAGTTCGGCGTGGCGGCGCCGCTGACCGTCCCGCCAGCATTGCGCAAGGCGTTGTTCGGCCAGCCAGCGCCTAACGAGGGCAGCGCACCCTCGCCGCCGCTCCATACCTATGCTGTGCTGGACGCCGCCAGGGTCCAGGGCCTGCCCGAGATGCTGGAGACCTCCGGCCTCGACCACGCCTGCCTGTTCCAGGGCGAGGCAGCCGAAGACTACCGGGACGTCGCGCCCTACCTCGTGCACCTGGAGGAAGGGCAACAACTCACACGCCAGCTGTTCATCCAAGGCGACGCGCCGTGGGAGATGTGGGACGCGGAGCCGGGGGTATTCCTGCGCTCGACCGCTCCGCTCGATGCCCTCAAAAAGCACCTGCGCAAGTTCACCAAGGTCCAAGACCAGGACGGGAGATGGGTGTATTTCCGGTTCTGGGAGGGCGGTGGCCTTTTGAGCCTGCTGCGGGTCTGGGCGACGAGGCGACAGAAGTTGGCTTCCTTCACGGCTCGATCCAAACCGGACGGCATTCGGGGCATAGTTGTCTTGGATCGGACCGGCACCGCGACGGTCGTGCGCCTCATGGAGAACGATCATGAGCAAACGGTAAACGCCCCGTTCCAACTGGACGCTGATGATCGCCGCGCCTTGTCGTCTTGGCGGGATGCACGCTTCGACCGCAGGCTCCTTGCGGAGCTGACGACCGCGTATCCTGCGCTCGATGCCGCACAGGCTGACGAGACCGGCGATTGGCTTCGGTCCGTCATCGACGCAGCCGAGGACGCGGGGATAAGGTTGGAGCCGGCCATCGTGAACTTCGCGCATGCGGCCTATTTGCTCCGCGCTGACCCGTGCACGCATGGCGAGACCGTCCACCTGCTGCGGGACCGGACGCTTCACCAGAAGGACCGCGCCCGTCTAGCCCGGGCTGCAGCAGAACGACGTTCCAAATTACGAGGATAGATAATGGCCGAATTTGAGCGCGGACAGGAGACATGCGACTGCCAGACTGCGAATTTCTTTATGTGCGACATGCCGGGAGATCTACAGGATCGGATTGCGCTTCGCGGATTGGTCAATGGTCAACCGACGGAGATATTTCCTAGCGGAGAAATTCATCGAAATCCAAATACGCTGGAAGGGACGACCGCGACGCTGGCCCTCGCTGCCAACGGCATGAACCAGACAGCTTACTATCCCACGCTCGAAGATGGCGTTCCGCTCGATGCAGGGGATCTGCAGATGTATGTCGGGGGCCGCGACGCCGGGGCGGCCGACGGCGTCGATCTGAGGTGCTCCCCGGAAATTGGACACTGACGGAAGCTACGGTCTGAGGTCATCCT
>NZ_JYFE01000059.1 GCF_000877395.1 Jannaschia aquimarina
GGCGCTTGCGGCGGGGGCGACGCGGGGCGAGGCGCCTGCGGGGCCTGCCCGCCGGGCTGAGGAAGCGAACCACCAAGCCATGTATCCTCTCGCCCGCGCGTGGGCGGCGCGCCGGGGGTCAAGCCCGCCCCCGGTCCCGGACCGGGCTGCCCCGGCAAGGCGCCACCGATCACGGTCCGGTCCCCGGCGCCTTGCTGGGGTTTCCGGCCGAACGGGTCGCTCCGTTCAGGGGAACGGCCGCCGGGTGCGGCACCAAGGGGGCCGCCGATCACCGTGCGGTCGTCGTCCCGCCCCATCTCAGAGCGACTCCGGAATCGCCCAGAGCTCCAGCTTGAGCTCCGGCCAGTCGCCGGCGAAATGCATTCCGATCGCGGGCGCCGTCGAGAACTCGGTCCAGAGCGGTGTCTTCTTGTCGAGCAGGAAGTACACGTTCGACGGCACGACCCGGATGTGGCGCGGCGGGTTGGGCAGATGCACGAGACCGACGCCCGGAAGGTTGTTGCGCACGATCTCGGACATGCGCGTGTTCGGGCCGACCTTGCAGAGCTGCGGGAACTGGCCCTGCACCTGGGTCATGGGCTTGGCGCTCTCGACCTCGACGATGAAGCTCGCTTCGCGGAACAGGTTCCGATCCTGCACCTCGGCGATATAGCTGTTCTGCCGGACCTGGCGCAGGTTCAGGCGGATCGCCCGGCCGACGTCGCGGGACAGCAGCCGCTGGATGTCCTGGACGACCGGCTTGAAGGCGTTCGACGGCTCGGCGTGGTCGTAGGCCGCGTATTCGGGGGCAAGCCGACTGGAATTGTCGAACGTCGCAAGCTCTCCGGCCAGCCCGACGAGGCGCCGATACAGCTCTTCGGGATGGACCACATGCAATCCCGCCATGTGGCGGAGGACGCCCACTTCCCGGTTGAGCGTCATCAGCATCAGGTAGTCCGCCGCCTGCATTCCCCCGCCCGCCGACGGGTCGGAGGCGTAGCGCGACAGGGTCTCCAGCTTGGCCTCGATCCAGCCGACCACGCGGCTGAGATAGCCCTGAAGGACGGGATGCGCCGCCAGCACCATCGCCGGGGGCGGCAGCATGTCGTCGAAGCTGACCACGCCATCGCGGATCTCGGTCACACGGGCGAGTCGAAGGCACTGGTAGCCGGGCTTGGGCGTCTTGCGCACGACCAGCTCCAGACGCGGCACCGCGATTTCCAGCGTCTGTTCGGACCGGGCGCCGGAGGCATCGTCCGCCACCGTCTCGAGGTCGAGGCGGTAGCGCGTCGTCACCTCGTCTTCCGGCCCCACGTCGCGGCCGTTCGGCGACCGTTCGGGCAAGGTGAGCCACACGAATTGCCCGGCCGCATCTTCGGGACAGGGGATCGCGACGGGAAGGGCGCCGGTATGCGGTGCGTCGAACGGGGTCCCGTCCGGCATCACGCCGACGATACGGCGCAGGCCGACCTTACCCTGCTGCGCCTGGTCGCGGTCCATCGCCATCTCGACCACGCCCCAGGGATAGGGCGCGACGGTCCGCAGGCGCGCGTCCAGCAGGTGCTGAACGTGGCGGTCGGCCTGTTGCAGGTGATGAGGCTGCAGAAACAGCCCCTCCCGCCAGGCGACCTTGCTGAAAAGCGACATTCGTCGAACCCCTGTCCGCGCCCCTCCCGATGCACGGGGAAGCGGCATGAATACCCCTCGGGCCCATGATGGGCGGTGGGCGCGCGGGGATCAACCCGCGCGCATCGTCGCGTCAGAACTGCCAGCGCGCCTGCGCCGTCAGGCCGACACTGCTCAGATTGCCGCTCTTGCGGGCGTCGAGCCGGGCCGAGGCGTTGAACTGCTTGCCACGGGTCCCGTCGAGGATGCGGACATAGTTCAGGCCGACGCTCAGTTCGCCGTAGGATCCCAGCGGATCGGACGACAGCTCTTCCACGAACGGATCGCCATTCTGATCGACCGACTCGAAGGTCGAGGTCAGCGATCCGGAGAAGTCGTTGTAGTAGGTCCCGGTGGCGAAGTAGTTCGCCAGCCACTTGCCGGATTCCGCCACCTGCGTCCTAGAAAGCGTCGTTCCCACGAAGCCGAGCTTCAACGTCTGGTCATCCAGTTCGAGGGTCGTGTTCTCGTCCGAGAATTGCAGCGTCTCGCCCCCCGTCTTGGTGATCGAGAAGCCGCCGGTCGGGACGACCGTCCAACCGCTCTCGCCGAGCGAGAAGGCCCTGCTGACCGAGCCGCTGATCGTCGTCGACGACGTCTCGAGTTCGGCGTCGTCCAGCGAAAGCAGCGAGCCTTCGGCGGCATTGTTGTTGAAGACGAAGTCCGTCTTTTCCTGGCGGATCTGCAGATCGGCGAACAGAGGTCCGCGCGCCGCCGAGACGTAGAGGCCGAGATAGGCCTGATCGAAGTCGCTCTCTGTCACCGTCCGCAGTGCCGGAGCGCCGTCGCTCGTGGTTCCCGAAAGCTGCAGCACCGGCTGGGACGTCGTCCCCGAGTTCAGGCCGCCGATGCCGCCGAAGGCCAGATCCCATCCGCCGAAATACCCCTGGAAACAGGCGAAGTCGCCGCCCAGCTGGATACCGGCATAATCGACGTCGATTTCCGCACTCAGCCGGTTGACCGAGTCAGACGTGTCGCCGGACACATCCGCGGCACCCGCCGTCGCCCGGCTCCAGAGACCCGTGCCGCAGGGATCCTCCTGCTCCAGCGCGTAGCCGACCACATAAGGCGATGTCGGCCGGTTCACGAGGCTGCCGATCAGCGACTGGGTCAGAGCGACGTTGCTGGCGACCGCGGCGATCAGGGGGCTGATCTGGTCGACAAGCAACAGGCTGCCATCCGACGCCTGGTTCAGGGTGTAGATGATCCGCCCGTCATCCAGAACCGGCCCGTCGGAGTCGAGCGTGAAGCTGTAATTCGTCGGGCCGCTGCCATTGGCTTCGATCAGGACGACATCCTCGGCCAGATCGCCGAGATTGAGGTCTCCGACCGGATTCAGGGACACGATGAACGATCCGGTGATCCCGCCGGTCGCGACCTGGATCCTGTCCGCCGCATCCGCCGGAGAGGCCGCGTCGCCGGAAAGGTCGATGTCGAAGGACAGCCGCGTGTCGTCGCCTGCAAGGGCTCCGACGGTCAACACATCGCCCACGGCTCCGTCCACCAGATCCACCGTCCCGTCACCGCCCAGCGTACCGGTCACGATGCCGCCATTCGTCGCGTCCAGCGTGCCGCGATTGGTCAGGCTACCCTGCACGCGGCTGCTCGCGGACGCGAAGCTCAAAGCGCCGGTCGTGGTGAAATCGCCCTCCAGGCGCCCGGCGAGATCGACTTGACCGCTGAGGAGCGCGCTGCCTGCGCGGATGACCTCTCCGGTTCCGATGTCGAGGTCGGTCGACGTCTCCAACCGTCCACCGACGGTGAGGTCCCCGTCGAAGTCGAGCGTCCCGGCCTGATCGATGAGGTCCCCGCCCACGGTCGATGCCGCGAACCGCGACCCGGTGTTCAGGACGTCACCCCGAACCTCGTCGAACTCGGCCACGCCCGCATTGGTCACGCTTCCAAGCAGCGTGTCCGCTGTCAGCATTCCGTTCGCGCCGACGCTGACGCCGTTGGTCACGGCGAGCACGGATCCGGTCGTCATCCCGTTATCCACGCCGAGTGATCCGTCCACCGTCGCGGGGCCGGTGAACGTCGTCGTTCCCGTGCTCGTGACGTTTCCGGTGACGTCCCCGTCGAGGACCGCCGTGCCGGTATTGAGCAGGTTGCCCGTCAGGTCCCCCGCCACGGTCAGGTCACCCGACGCGGCAACCGCGACCACGGACCCGACCGAAAGGTCGCCAGATGCCACCGCGGTGCCACCTTGCACGTTGACCGAGCCACTCACCGAAGAGCCGGCCCCGAAGGTCAGGGTGCCGTCGCTTTCCACATCTCCGTCGAGGGCCGCGTTAACAGCGAGCGTTCCGCTGTTCGTCACACCGTTCTCAACGGACGTGGCCGCCGCGATGGTCGTGGTTCCACCGGTATTCAGAACGCCGCCGATCGAAGTCGCGCCTCCGAAAGTGAGATCCGCGCCCGTCGCGACGGTAGCATTGCCGCCGATGCTGCCGGACAACGCCCCCGTGCCGCCAACGACCAGGTTGCCCGTCACCGTTCCATCATTGATCGTCAACCCGGAGCCCGCTTCCCCGGTGACCGATCCCGCGACCGTGCCATCCAGGTTCAGGGCACCGCCGGACCGCATCGTGACCGAAGGCGTCGTCAGCGTCTGGCCGCTTGCCACCGTCAGATCGCCGGCGGTCGCCACGCCGCCCGCGACGGTCAGGTTGCCCGAGAGTTCCGTTTCCCCTGCCCCGGTGAGCTGCCCGCCGATCGTTCCGCCGGCCGTCAACGTCCCTTCATTGGCGACATCGCCGGTGATGATCCCGGTCGAGACGGCAGTGGCGCCGGCTTCGTTGGACAGATCCGCGTCGATCGTTCCGGCGTTCGAAAGCCCGGGGATCGGGCCGCTCCCGGCGGATTGGTTGACGACCTCGCCGCCCTCGATGACCCCGCCTGCAGCGATGGTCGTGACCCCGCTTCCGGCGGTGGTGAAGGTTTCGACCCCGACCACGCTTCCGGTCCCGGTCACGTCGAACGTGCCTTCGTTCGAAATGAACCGCCCGGTCGCATCAAGCTCGGCGGACACGTCGATATCGCCGCCAGGCGCGTTTTCGAGATTGCCGAACAGTTCGGTATCCTCGTTGTAGACGATCGTCCCCTCGTTCCGGATTGCGCCCCGCAATTCCACGTTGCCGCTCACGACGGACGTGTCGCTCAACACGAAGGTTCCCGCGTCGACGACGAAGGTCTCGCTGCCGCCGTCGTTGCGGACGGTCCCCTCATTCGTGAAGGTGTCGCGGACATTCAGATTGAGCACGCTTCCGGACGTGGTCCCGTCGATCGTGCCGCGGTTGGTCAGCGACCCCGCCACGCTGGTGTCGCCGTCGATATTGACCAGCGCGCCCGCATCGACCGTCGTGCCGCCCTGCAACGCCGCGCCGGCAACGTCCAGACGCGCGCCGTTGCGCACCGTTGTCTGCCCGTCGACCGTTCCGGTCACATTCGCCACGCCGCCATTCAGTGTCAGGGCGCCGACGGTGCCGGCGACGGTGAGGTTCGAGGTGTTGGTCACCGCACCGTCGAGGGTGGCCCCGTCCGAGATCGTCAAGGCGTTGTTGTTGATCACGCCGCTACCCGCTTCGAGGGTGCCCCCGGTCACGTTCAGCGTGCCGGCATTCGTGACCGGTCCGGTGATCGCAGAGGCGCCGCTGCTGGTCAGGGTCGCCCCGGCCTGGTTCGTCACCCGGCCTTCGACGTCTCCACCCGCAAGCGTCGTCCGGCTCGCGTTCGTCAGGTCGCCGTCCAGCGTCCCGTCGATCGTCAGCTGGTTGGCATTGTCCAACCCGGCCTGCGCCTCCAACGTCGCGCCGTCGTCGATCGTGATCCGACCCGAGGCGCCGTTTGAAAGTGCGCCCACCACTGTCGAATCTCCGGTAACCGAGATCGTGCCGCTGTTGCCCAGCGTGCCTCCGACCCGGCCCGAAAGGGTCAGGCCGTTCCGGTTGTCCAGCGCCCCGGTCAGCACCCCGTCGACGGTCGCCGTTCCTGTATTGACGAATGCGCCGGCCGAATTCGTCACGGTGTCGCCGCCCGAGATCACGAACCCGCCGGAATTCTGGGCCGTGCCGCCCAGCGTCAGGTTTCCGACCGTTTCCGCGGTGCCGGTGTTTGAGAAGGCTCCATTCACCCGCCCTGCCAGATCGGCATTGCCACTGGTCAAGAGATCGCCGGCTACGACCCCGGTCGTCGTGGCGTTCAACGTCCCCCGGTTTAGCAACTGGGTCGTGTTGACCGTCCCGGACAGATTGAGCGTGCCGTCATTCGTTATCGACCCGACCGGCCGGGTCAGCGCGGCTCCGTCGGATACGGTGATCGTTCCGGTGTTGGTGATCGTGGTCGCGGTCGTGGTGCCGTTGCCCACTGTGAATTCGGCGCCCGTCTCGTTTGTCAGGGTCGTGACCGTGAGGGTGCCGGTCGTCTCTGCCGATCCGCCATTCCTGTTCGTGAAGGTGCCGAGCGTCCCCGCCAGATCCGCGTCACCCGCATTGACCAGCGTATCGGTCGATCCGGTCGCCTCCTGAATGAAGTCCCCGCCGGCGCGGTTCTCCACCCGGCTGACGCTCAGTGTTCCCGCGTTCCGAACTTCGCCCGCATTGTCCAGAACGGCCGTTCCGGCCGCGACGGACAGCTCCGCCCCGTTCTCGACCGAAAGGCTGCCCGTGGCGTTCTGGGTCACGCTCGTGACGCTGGTCGTTCCTGTCTGAACGGTGAAGGACCCGTCGTTCTGGAGCCCGCCATTCAAGGCAAGGGGACCGGTCGCGCTGGCCACGCCGTCTTCCTCGTTGGTTACCAGACCGGAGATGATGCCTTGCGCCTCCAGTTCTCCGTCGTTCCGAACCTGTCCGGACACCGTTCCGTCGACATCCAGCAGGCCCTCATTCGCCGTTCGCACATCGGAGGTCAGCGTCGTTCCGCCACCGACGGTCAGAGAGGATCCGCTCTGCCGAACGCGCGTATCTCCGTCGACCTGGAGGTTTCCGCTGAGGACGGCGTCCCCGCCGGCACGAATATCGAGCTCTCCGGTAATCAGACCGGTCGCGGTCAGATCGCCCTCCATCACGACGTCGCCCGTCACGGTTCCGTTGATGACCGTTTCAGAGGTCGCACGGCCGACCAGACGGCCGACAAGCTGGTTCAGGACCCGCGTGATCGCCTGATTCTCGGTTTCGAGCGTTGTCGTCGTCAGCACGTCGCCCGCGCCGATCTCGAAGGTCGATCCGCTTCCGGCATTGGTGACGCCGCTCACGACGTTCAGCGGGCCGTCCACCGTGACGTCCGCGCCCGCCTCGTTCCGGAGGCTGCCGCCGACCCGGTTGCCGAGATTGGCCTGCCCGCCATTCGTGTTCGTCACGTTCCCGCGCAGATCACCGTCCGAGTCGAACGTGCCTTCGTTGCGCGTCGCCCCCGTCACGATCCCGGTTCCGACGACGTTGGTCTGCCCGCCGGGAGAGGTATCCAGATCGCCGGACAGCGTGCCGGCGATCGTCGAGATGGCACTCCCGCTCGTGTCGAGGTCGCCCGTCAGCGTCACCCCGGAAGAGATATCCACGGTCGATCCCGCACCCTGGTTGACGGTCCGCGTCACGTTGCTGTTCGCCGTGACGTCGACGTCGCCGGCGTTGCGGTTGGTCAACGTTCCGTCGATCCGGCCGCCGTCAAGCGTGAACGCGGATTCGTTCACGACGTCGCCGTCGATGCGGCCGTCCAGGTCCAGCGTGGCACTGTCGAGATTGCGCACCTCGCCCGCCGTCAGGGTCTGGCCCGATTGCACCGCCAGCGTCGTGCCCAGGCCGGTATTCGTCACGGTGCCGGTTCCGTTCACGGTCGAGGATCCGACCACCGTCGCGGTGCCGCCGTTCCGGTTGGTCAGGGTGCCCGTGATCGTCGCGCCATCGAGATTGTACGCGGCGGCGTCGTTGGTGACCGCTCCGGTCACCCCGCCGCGCTGCGTGGTTTGGCCGGCGGCCTCGTTGCTGACATCGCCGGTCAGCGTGACACCATTGTTGATGGTCAGCGATGATCCGGTGCCCGTGTTACGGGCGACCCCCGTGACCTGGAGGTTGTCGTCGATCGTCGCCTGTCCGCCGGCCTCGTTGCGAACATCGCCAATCGTGCCGCCGCCTGCCGTGAGGATCGAGCCGGCGCCATTATTCGTGACCTGACCCGTGACGATGCCATCGATATCCGCGCTGCCAACCAAGCGATTGGTGACCGTCCCGTCGAGCCGACCGAGCACCTCCACCGCGGAGGACGACTCGTTGACGATATCCGCCGCAAGGTCCGCGCCGCTTGCGATGTTCACCGTGGAGTCCGCACCGCCGCTTACTATGCCACCCGTGACGGCCCCGTTCGAAAAGGCCGAGACCTGCCCGCCGTTCTGGTTGATCACGTTGCCCGTGATCGTTGCGCCCGGCGCGCTTCCGATGGCCACGCTTGCGTTGTCGTTGGTGACCGTTGTCGCTGCACCGCCCGTCCCCTGAACGGTCCCGTTGACGTCCAGCGATGCGCCGGCCTCGTTCAGGATCCCGGATCCAGCGGTCAACGTCCGGTCACGGTCAACCAAAATTTCAGAGGCGGTGCCTCCGCCATTCGCGCCGGTATTCGTCACGAGTCCCGTCACTTCGGTCGCCTCGACCACGGTGACCTGTCCGCCATTCCTGTTCGTGAGGGTTCCGGTCAGCGTCGCCCCCGCGCCGGACCCGATCTCCATCGTCGCGTCGTCGTTCGTGACCGAGGTATCCGCGCCGCCGCTGCCCTGAACAGTCCCGTCGAGATCGAGGAAGCCACCGGCCTCGTTCAGGATACCGCCGCCCGCCGTGAGGGTCTCGCCCTCGTCCACTGCGAATTCCGAGGCCGTCCCGCCGGCATTCTCGCCGGTATTCGTGATGGCCCCCGAAACCTCGGCGGTCCCGAGAACCTGCACCCGCCCGCCGTTCTGGTTCGTCAACGTCCCGGTGATCGTCGCGCCGGCGCCCGAGCCGAACTCGGTCAGGGCGTCGTCGTTGGTGACCGACGTATCCGCACCGCCGGTTCCCTGGATCGTCCCGTCGATATCGAGGGTTGCGCCATCCTCGTTCAGGACCCCGGACGGAGCCGTCAGCGTCTGGCCCTCGGCGATCGTCAGGTCGGATGCAGTCCCGCCCCCAGAGCCGGTATTGGTCACGAGGTCCGTCACCGTCAGCGCGTCATCGACGGTCGCCTGCCCGCCGCTCTGGTTGCGTAGGGCGCCGGTGATCGTGCCGCCGCCGGCGCGCAGAACCGCGTCCTCGTTCTGGACCGTCGTGGCGGTCACATCCCCGTCAATGTCGAGAACGGCATCCGCGCGGTTCGTGAATTCCCCTCCCACCGTCAGCGACGCGCCGCTGTCGATCGTCATCAGCGACCCGGTATCCGTGTTCCGCATGTCGTCGGTCACGACCGTCGTTCCGTCGACCGTGAGTTCGCCGCCCCCGCTGTTTTGCAGGTCCCGCGAGTCAGAGACCGTTCCGATGGTCGCCGCGCCGATCGTCATCGTCCCGCCCGCATTCACGACCGCTTCGGAGACCGTCGCCGTTCCACCGCCGCCCTGGATATCGGCCTGTCCCCCCGACTCCACCCGGATCGCACCCGTGACGGCACCGCTGGACTCGAGCCTGCCGCCAGTCACCGTGATGTCGCCGGTGACCTGACCGCGATTGTCCAGTTCTCCTCCGGTGACGGAGATATCGGACGCAAGCGTTCCGGTCCCGCCGACAATCACCGTTCCGGAATCGCCGCCGCTCTCTTCGACGACGAAATCGTCGGTGCTGTTGTCGTCATCCGTGACATTGAGGGTGCCGTTGATCGTCAGCGTCGACCCGCGAACGGTGACGGTCCGGTTGTCCACCGTCTGTCCGCTTCGCAGAACCGGCGCGTCCCGGCCCGAATTGATTGGACGGATCAGGACATCGTCACCGGACGCGCCGCCCTGATCCGGGAACCCGGAGCTCTCGGTCCAGTTTCCGGACTCACCAGTATAGTCGGAATTCGTGTTGCCGGTCCATCTGAAGTCGTCGGCAAGGACGGGCGACGTCACGAGCAGAGCGGCAAGCGCGGTCGCTCCCAGCAGGGAAGAACGGGTCGCGAAGTCGGATCGGATCTGGAACGGCATGAGGCTCACGCGGCATGAATGGGCGTGGCCAGTTGTTTACCGTTTCCGAACGGGGGCAAGGCGATTCGCTCACCTCGCGTTAGTCTGTCTCACGTGGGCCACAAATAATCGGGGATTGTTCCCGTTTCGGCGATTGTGCGGTCCGCCACACCAATTCGGATCGGTCTTGGCCCCTCCTCTGGACCGCCGTAAGGTCTCTGCCCGGCATCACTTCCATGCTTGCGTCCGAAGCGCCGGTGACGTCGTCCGCATCCGCTCCAAAGGCTGAGCGAATGGCCGGAACACGGATCGAGCGCTTCGGCGTTCCTTTGCTCTTCCCTCCGTTTCCCTGTTCCGTCCATTACTGGGCACCGAAACGCTCTATTATTCAGGAGACGTCGTGACGCGCATCTTCCATTCCCGTTCCGACGACGCATCGCCGAATGCGGCAAGGTCCGCCCGTTCCCTGTCGGGACGAGGATAATGGCGAACTACGCGCACCCCCCCGGGGGTCTACCCGCCCAGACAGAGCTGATGACCGACCGCGCCGTCTTCACCGAGGCCTACGCGGTCATCCCCCATGGCACGATGCGCGACATCGTGACGAGCTTTCTGCCGGGTTGGGAGAAGACGCGGCTCTGGATCATCGCCCGGCCGCTTTCCGGCTTTGCCGAGACCTTCGCCCACTACGTGATGGAGGTGTCGCCCGGCGGCGGCACCGATGCGCCGGAACCGGACGCGGACGCGCAGGGCGTCCTGTTCGTGACCGGCGGCACGGGGACGTTGGTCGTGGATGACGACACCCACGACCTCGCGCCGGGAAGCTATGCCTATCTGCCGCCCGGATCGGCCTGGTCGCTTCGCGCGACCGGGACGCTGCGCTTCCACTGGATCCGCAAGCGATGGCAGCCGGCCGCCGGGCTTACCCCTCCGCCGTCCTTCGTCACATCGGACCACGACGTGGCGCCGACGCCGATGCCCGACACCGACGGCCGCTGGTCGACCACGCGCTTCGTCGCGCCGGACGACCTGCGCCACGACATGCACGTCAACATCGTGACCTTCGAGCCGGGCGGGTCGATCCCCTTCGCCGAAACGCACGTGATGGAGCACGGGCTCTACGTCCTCGAAGGCAAGGCCGTCTACCGCCTGAACCGCGACTGGGTCGAGGTCGAGGCGGGGGATTACATGTGGTTGCGGGCCTTCTGCCCTCAGGCCTGCGTCGCCGCGGGACCGGGACGCTTCCGGTACCTGCTCTACAAGGACGTCAACCGCCACGTCCCGCTTTCACCGCCGAGGTGAGGCGCGGGTGCGTGGCCTTCAAAACGCGATCTGCGTCTTGATGCCCGCCGCCCGATCTCCCGCCGCCGCGAAGGCGGCCGCCGCATCTGCCATCCCGTAGGTCGCCGTCACATAGGGCCTGACGTCGATCAGCCCCTTGCGCATCAAACTGACCCCGGTGGCGAATTCTTCGTGGAACCGGAAAGAGCCGCGCAAGGACAGTTCCTTCGCCGTCATCGCCTGAAGCGGGACATTCATGTCGCCGCCCAGCCCCAGCTGCACGACGACCCCGCGCGGGCGCATCGCCGGGATCGCGGCGCGCAGAGCGGGCTCCGCTCCGGAGCATTCGAAGAGAACGTCGAAACGCCCCTTTCCCCCCGCATAGGCGTCCAACCCTTCGGAAGCCCGAATCGCGACATCGGCCCCCGCCTCTCGCGCCATCCGCAATGGCAGATCCTCGAGGTCGGTCGCCACGATCAGGTCCGCCCCAGCCCGCCGCGCCGCGAGAATGGACAGGATGCCGATCGGCCCGCATCCGGTGACCAGCACCGCCCGCCCCAACATCTCGCCGGCCCGGCGCATGGCATGCAGACAGACGGCCAGAGGTTCGACCATGGCGGCCTCGGCGGCGGACAACCCGTCGGCCGGGACGCATTGCGTGGCATCGGCCACCAGCACCTCCCGGAAGGCGCCCTGTATGTGAGGAAACGGCATCGCGGATCCGTAGAAGCGCATGTTCTCGCAATGGTTCGGCGCCCCCTCCAGGCACCATGCGCAGCAACCGCAGGGACGCGACGGCGACACCGCTACGAGTTGCCCGACGCTCAGGCCCTCGACCCGTTCCCCCAGCGCCTCCACGTGCCCCGCCACCTCATGACCCAGGATCATCGGCTCACGCAGACGGACCGCGCCAAAGCCCCCGTGATTGAAGTAGTGCAGGTCCGATCCGCAGATCCCGCCGACCGCCATCCGCACGCGTACCTGACCCGGGCCGGGATCGCCGGCCGGCCGCTCTTCGAGCCGCAGGTCGCCGGGGGCATGAAGGACGAGCGCTTGGGGCATGGCGGGCCTCGGTTGCGGCGGCACGGAAAAGGTGTTTGCGTTAACAGACCACGCGGCCCGGTCCGCGCCAAGCTTGGAGTTGACGATGTCCCTGTCCCTGTTCGACCTGACCGGTCGCCGCGCGCTGATCACCGGGTCGGGCCAGGGGATCGGCTTCGCGCTCGCCCGAGGCATGGCGGCGGCCGGGGCCGAGATCGTCCTGAACGGGCGCGACGCCGCCAAGCTCGACGCCGCGGCCGAGACCCTGCGCGACGAAGGCGCCACCGTCCGGACCCTGCCGTTCGACGTCACCGATCACGACGCGGCGCGCTCCGCGGTGGACGGGCTGGAGGCCGAGGGCGTCGCGATCGACATTCTGGTCAACAATGCGGGGATGCAGCACCGCACGCCCCTCGAAGAGTTTCCAGCCGATGCGTTCGAACGGCTGCTTCAGACCAATATCGCCAGCGTGTTCCATGTCGGGCAGGCCGTCGCGCGCCACATGATCGGACGCGGACGTGGCAAGATCGTCAACATATGCTCGGTCCAGACGGCGCTGGCCCGGCCCGGCATCGCTCCCTACACGGCGACCAAGGGCGCGGTCGCGAACCTGACCAAGGGGATGGCGACGGATTGGGCCAGATACGGCCTGCAATGCAACGGGCTGGCGCCGGGCTATTTCGAGACGCCGCTGAACCAGGCGCTCGTGGACGATCCCGATTTCACCGACTGGCTGTCCAAGCGCACGCCGGCGGGCCGCTGGGGCAAGGTGGAGGAACTGGTCGGCGCCTGCATCTTCCTGTCGTCCGAGGCCTCGAGCTTCGTCAACGGAACGACGCTGTTCGTGGACGGCGGCATTACGGCCTCGCTGTGACGCGCCTCGTCGTCATGGGCGTGACCTCGACCGGCAAAAGCCTGACGGGGGCCAATCTGGCGCGCGCGCTGAACGTGCCCTTCATCGACGGGGACGACCTACATCCGCAGCGGAACGTGGACAAGATGGCCCGAGGAGAGCCCCTGGACGACACCGACCGCGCCCCCTGGCTGGCCCGGATCGGCGCGGTCCTGGCCGAGCGGCCCTGCGTCATCGCCTGCTCCGCCCTGAAACGGGCCTATCGCGACCGGCTCCGCGCGGATGCGCCGGACCTGGTCTTCGTCCATCTGCACGGCCCCCGCGAAGTCATCGCCGAACGGATGGCGCAGAGGGACGGGCATTTCATGCCGCTTTCCCTGCTCGACAGCCAACTGGCCACCTTGGAGATGCCCGGCCCCGACGAACGGGTGATCCCCGTCGACCTGACGCTCACCCCGCTCCAGATCGTCTCTCGCGTCACCGATGCACTGAAGGGCGAGGTCCGGCCCCCGGACGCCTAGTGCACCCGCGCGCTCGGCAGCGCATGGGTGGGAACCGGGGCCGCCAGCGTGCCGACGCTGGCCCGCAGGTCCGCGTGAAGGTCGGCCAGCAGGATCGCCTCGCGCGGCGCGTAGCCATCCACGGCAAGGTCGGCCAGTTCGGTCAGGCGGTCGTAGATCGTGTTCAGCACCGCTGCGACCCTCGGATCGCCCGGTGTCAGCGACAGCCAAGCCGCCCCGTCGAGCGCCGCGATCTCCTCGCGAAGATGGTCATGGGCGCGGGACAGCATCAGCGAGATCACCCCGAAATCCGACGCATGGACGGCGCAGTCGCGGTCGCGCACCAGCTGCCTGTCTCCGACGCTGAGCCTGTAGGGCTCGGCCACCGGGACCGGAACCGATCGGCGCTTGGGCCCGGTGATCGCCAGCGACACACCCACCGCCAGCACGCCCGCCGCGGCGACCAGTTGCGCCAGGGGCTCCGTCAGGCCCAGGGCCGGGCCGCCGGACAGGCCGAACCAGATCGCGCCCGCGATGGTCGGCAACGCGACCAGGGCGGGTGTCAGTTTTCTTGGGTCAACGCTTCCCCGGATGATCGTGGGGCCACTCGTTTCGTTCGTCACGCACACCTCCTCGCCCCGGGGAAGGGTTAACGAGGGACAAGGGCCTGCCGAAGCCGAAATGAGGGCGTTCAGGGGGCGGACCGTATCGCCCGCGCCAACCCCGCCGCACGCGCGACGGCATCTGTGTCCAGGCCGGTGCGGTAGCCCGCGGCCTCCAGATGTGCCAGCAGGGCTTCGGTGGCGACATTCCCGGCCGCACCGGGCGCATAGGGACACCCGCCCAGACCGCCCACCGCGGCGTCGAACACCCGCAGGCCGCGTGCGAGCGAGACATCCACGTTGGCCAAGGCCCGGCCGCCGGTATCGTGGAAATGACCCGCCAGCCGCCCGGCCGGGATCTCGTCCAGAACGGCGGCGAGCATCGCGTCCACCGCCTCCGGCGCGCCGCGCCCGATCGTGTCGCCGAGGCTGATCTCGTAGCAGCCCATATCCCGCAGGGCGGCCGCGACGCGGGCGGTATCGGCCGGATCGACGGCGCCGTCATAGGGGCATTCCACCACGCAGGAGACGTAGCCCCGCACCGGTACCCCGTCGGCCCGCGCCGCCTCCGCGACGGGGGCGAAGCGGGTGAGGCTTTCTTCGATCGTGGCGTTCAGGTTGGCCTTGGAGAAGCCCTCCGAGGCGGACGCGAAGATCGCGACCTCGTCCGCGCCCGCAGCACGCGCCGCCGCGTATCCCTTCATGTTCGGCGTCAGGGCGGCGTAGCGCACGCCCGGCGCGCGCCGGATGGCGGCGAAGACGTCGCCGGAATCCGCCATGCGCGGCACCCATCTGGGGCTGACGAAGCTGCCGACCTCGATGCGCCGGAACCCGCTGGCCGACAGCGCGTCGACCAACGCGACCTTCTCGTCCGTCGGCACGTCGCGCGCCTCGTTCTGCAGCCCGTCTCGGGGACCCACCTCGAAGATCTCGACCGCGTCGGACACCATTCACCGCTCCTCCGTGACCCGCGCCCGCGCGGCCCCGGCCGTCCGCATTGTCGCATTCGCGTCAGACATCCAGGATCTCGTAGAACTCCCGGTCGTAGAAATCCTGCTCGCCATCCTTCGCACGCGCCGCGACGAAGGCGGGCCGCGCCGCCAGACGGTCCCGGTAGGCGGCCAGCGCGGGGAACGGCGCCATCCGCACGTAGCGCGGCGCGGCCCACAGGTTGAAGCCCAGCATGACGTCCGCCGCCGAGAAATCCCCCAGCAGGTGGTCGCGCCACTCCAGCAACCGTTCCAGCGCCCCCAGCGTCGCCTTCAGCCGTGCCGTGGTGATCTTGAGCACGGGTATCGAGGGCCGCGCCGGGGGGCGCAGGAAGATATGCGACAGATTGAGGTTCTCGATCAGCGATGCCTGCGTCTCGGCGAAATGCAGGCATTGCAGGTAACGGCCCCGGTCCGGATGCCCGACCGGTCGGCCCAGCCCCGCCTCCGCCCGCGTCTCGGCGAGGTATTCGACGATGGCCCCGCTTTCGAACAGGGCCTGCCCGTCGATCTCCAGGGCGGGCACACGCCCCGCCGGGGTCAGCGCCAGCACCTCCGGCGCGCGAAGCGACCCGTCCCCGATCGCATAAGTCACGATCTCGGCCTCAAGCCCCAGCTCCTCCAGCATCCAGAGCACGCGGAAGGAGCGCGAGGCCGGAACGTGGTGCAGACGGATCAAGCCTCTTCCTCCAGCCGGATCAGCGCCGCCCCGGCCTCCACCTGACTGCCCGCCGCCGCCAGCACCTCGGCGACCGTGCCGTCCCGCGGCGCCCGCAATGCGTGCTCCATCTTCATCGCCTCGAGTACGGCCAGCCGGTCGCCGGCCGAAACCGCATCGCCTGCCGCGACCAGCACCTCCCGCACCAGACCGGGCATCGGCGCCTCGACGACGCCCGCCGCCGAGAAATCCCCCAGCC
>NZ_JYFE01000060.1 GCF_000877395.1 Jannaschia aquimarina
GGGATCGAGCCCCGTCCGATCCGGGCCTCCGGCGGGGATATTTGAGAAGCAGAGAAGATCCGGAGAGCCATCTTCGGAAGACTTGCCCAGACCGGTCCCCACTCCCGGACATCGGACGGCGGGGGTCCGGGGGGCGTCCCCCGGCCGGGCGGACGGAGGCGCGCGCGTGATCCGGCTGGAGAGGCGGGCCGCGCCGTCGCGCGGATGGTCGGCGGCGGCGCCGGTCGTCGCTGTGATCCTAACGCTGATCGCGGGCGGGTTGATGTTCGCGGCCCTAGGCACCGATCCCGTCGCGGCCTTGCGGGCGATCTTCTGGGATCCGGTCTTCGGAGAGTTCGCCTGGTATTTCCGAGGCCAGCTTTTGGTGAAGGCGGCGCCGCTGGTCCTGATCGCGACCGGGCTGGCGCTGGGGTTCCGGGCCGGGGTCTGGAACATCGGCGCGGAGGGGCAATACATCGTCGGCGCGCTGGCGGGCGCAGCGGCGGGATTGGCCTTCTACTCGGCGGAGACGCGGCTGATCTTCCCCTTCATGGTGCTCTGCGGCCTGCTGGGCGGGCTGGCCTGGGCGATGATCCCGGCGCTGCTGCGTGTCCGATTCGGGGCGAACGAGATCCTGACCTCTCTGATGCTGGTCTACGTGGCCGAGAACCTGTTGGCCTCGGCCGCCGTCGGATGGCTGCGCAATCCCGACGCGGTGGGCTTTCCCGGCTCGCGCAACCTGAGCCGGTGGGAGGCGAGCGCAAATCCCGAACTCATCGCCGGGACCGGTGCCCACTGGGGCGTTCTGACCGCGATCCTGATCGTCGTCGCCGCCCATGTGATTCTGACGCGGCATCTGGCCGGCTTCCAGATCGAGGTTTCGGGACAGGCCCCGCGTGCCGCTCGGTTCGCGGGCGTGGTGCCGGGGCGCATGGTGCTGATGTGCTTCGGCATCGCGGGCGCGCTGGCTGGCATGGCGGGACTGTTCGAGGTGACGGGACCGGCGGGACAGATCAGCATCGACTTCGCGTCGGGCTACGGATTCACGGCGATCATCGTCGCGTTCCTCGGGCGGTTGCAGCCCCTGGGCATTCTGGTGGCGGGGCTGCTAATGGCGCTGACCTATGTGGGCGGGGACAATGCGGCCTCGAATCTCGGCCTGCCGGTCGCGGCGATCAGCGCGTTCCAGGGGATGCTCCTGTTCTTCCTGCTGGCGGTCGACGTTCTGGCGAACTTCCGGGTGCGGGTGGGGAGGGTGGCCGCATGAAGGGCTTTCTCATCTCCACCCCGCGGGAGCGGTTGATCGCGGTGGCGTTGGCGGTCGCGGGCTATGTCTGGGCCGCGTTCTGTTTCGACGCGCTGGGCGGGCTGGAGGGGTATGGCGGGGTCGACCTGTTTCTGGTGTTCGCGCCCGGGCTGGCCATGAGCCTCAAGCCCGTCCGCCCGCTGGTGAACGGCACCTTCGCGCGGGGCAGCCGGTGGGACGTCGCCCGATTCTGGGCGGGCTGGACGTTGTTCGGGCATTTCGCCGCGATGATCTGGGCCGTCCTCGACGACTGGGTCCTGGCCGGGCTTCCACCCCTCCTCTGGTCCGGCGCGGAGGGTGCATGAGCAGCGGACCCGACATAGGACGCGATCTGGTCTTCACCCTGAAGCTGATCGCGGTCGCGCTGACGACGGCGATGTCGATGGTCGGGTGCATCGTGGTTTCGTTGGCGATGCGGGGGCCGGAAGTGGGAATTGGCGTCGCCTTTGTCGGCATCCTGACACTGGCGGCGCTTGGCGGGCTGAGACTGTGGCGGGGGCGCTGGCCTCTGCCGGGGCTGGCCATCTGGCTGATCGCGGCGGTGGCGGCGGGCGGCTTGATCTGCACGATGCTGATCGGGGGGGCGAGCTTTGCCTGAGGAACCTCGGTACCAGCCGCGTGGCGGAAGACCGTCCCGACAGAATCGGGTGCACCTTCCAGTCGCGATCCGGAGGGCTTTGCCATGATCGGCTCCATCGATCCGGCATTGCTGATCGCGTCGCTGATGGTCGCCTCCACCCCGATCCTACTGGCCGCGCTGGGCGAGTTGGTGGTGGAGAAGGCCGGCGTCCTGAATCTGGGCGTCGAGGGGATGATGATCGGGGGCGCCGTCGTCGGCTTCATCGCCGCGGCCACCAGCGGATCGGTCTGGTTGGGTTTTCTGGCCGCCATCCTGGGCGGCGCGGGGCTGGCGCTGATCTTCGGGGTGCTGACGCAGGTCTTCCTGTCGAACCAGGTCGCGACGGGTCTGGCGCTGACGTTGTTCGGGCTGGGGCTGGCCAGCCTGCTGGGCCAGTCCTGGGTCGGCATCAAGGGGCCGGGCGTGGACCGGCTGGACGTCCCGATCCTGTCGGACCTGCCCGGGGTGGGGGTTGCTCTGTTCCGCCACGATCCGATCGTCTACCTGTCGCTGGCGCTGGTCGTGGGGGTCTGGCTGTTCCTCAACCGCTCCCGCGCCGGGCTGGTCCTGCGCGCCGTGGGTGAGAGCGCCGAGGCCGCCCACGCGCTGGGCTATCCGGTGCGCGCGGTGCGGCTGGCGGCCATCGCCTTCGGGGGCGCCTGCGCCGGGCTGGGCGGCGCCTATCTGAGCCTCGTGCGAGTGCCGCAATGGACCGACGGGCTGACGGCCGGGGCGGGCTGGATCGCGCTGGCCATCGTGGTCTTCGCCTCGTGGCGGCCGGAACGCGCGCTGGTCGGTGCCTATCTCTTCGGCGGGATCAGCGTGCTGCAGCTCAACTTGCAGGCGGCGGGCGCGGATATTCCCGTCGAGCTGCTGAGCGCATCGCCCTACCTTGTCACCATCCTCGTGCTGGTGCTCATATCGCGGCGCCGCGAGAGGGGGGGCGACGCGCCCGCCGATCTCGCCAAGCCGTTCCATGCCTCCGCGTGACTGTCCGCGGGACCGGGGGCCAATCGACCCGATAACGGGGAAACTGGGGAGAGATACATGAAACTGAAGGCACTTCTGGCCGCCACGCTGCTGGCGGCCGCGCCGGCGCTGGCGCAGGACGATCCGGTGAAGGTCGGCTTCGTCTATGTCGGGCCGATCGGCGACGGCGGCTGGACCTATCAGCACGACCAGGGCCGTCTGGCCGTCGAGGAGCATTTCGGCGACGCCGTCGAGACCGTCTACCAGGAGAGCGTGCCCGAAGGCGCCGATGCCGAGCGGGTCATCACCCAGATGGCGCTGCAGGGGGCGGACATCATCTTCACCACCTCATTCGGCTACATGGACGCGACCAATGCCGTCGCCGCCCAGTTCCCGGATGTGAAGTTCGAGCACGCCACCGGCTACAAGCGCGAGCATCCGAACGTCTCGACCTATGACGCGCGCTTCTACGAGGGCCGCGCCGTGATCGGGACCATCGCGGGCCACCTGACCGAGACGGACCAGATCGGCTACATCGCGTCCTTCCCGATCCCCGAGGTGATCCAGGGCATCAACAGCTC
Source organism: Jannaschia aquimarina (assembly GCF_000877395.1). Taxonomy (GTDB): domain Bacteria; phylum Pseudomonadota; class Alphaproteobacteria; order Rhodobacterales; family Rhodobacteraceae; genus Jannaschia; species Jannaschia aquimarina. The sequence continues at coordinate 3,455 of NZ_JYFE01000060.1, forward strand.
GTTCCTGCACGCGCAGAAGGTGAATCCGGATGTCGAGATGAACGTGGTCTGGGTCTACACCTGGTTCGACCCCGCCAAGGAGGCCGATGCCGCGAAGGCTCTGATCGACCAGGGCGTCGACGTGATCCTGCAGCACACCGACTCGACCGCGCCCCAGGCCGCAGCCGCCGAGGCGAACGAGAACGGGGGCCGCGTCTTCACCTTCGGGCAGGCCAGCGACATGGCCGAGTTCAAGCCGACCCCGCGCGTCGCCTCGATCATCGACGAATGGTCGCCCTACTACATCGAGCGGGTGCAGGCGGTGATCGACGGCACATGGGAGCAGGCGGCCCATTGGGGCGGGATGCCCGAGGGCGAGGTCGTGATCGGCGAGATCACCGATGCCGTGCCCGCCGAGGTCAAGGCCGAGGCCGAGGCGATGATCGAAGCCATCACCGCGGGCGAGTACCACCCGTTCACCGGCCCCATCGACAAGGCCGACGGTTCGGTCTGGCTGGAGGACGGCGAAGTCGCCGATGACGGCGCGCTGGCCTCGATGGATTTCTACGTCGAGGGCATCGACGCCGAGATCCCGAACTGAGCGTCGCCTCGCGCGAGAGCTACGCCCGGTCGGAGACGGCCGGGTGTTTTTCGTCAGCGGTGTGTTCTTGTCGGATGCCATCCGACGAATTCGGGGCTCGTTGCGAGCGGCAGCAGGGGGGAGCCGGAGCCGGCCGTGGACGTTTCAGACAAACCCCTGCTTCTACATCCAAGGCTCGACATTTGGCTTCTCTCCCGACCGATGCCATAACATCCTGAGCCAAGAAAACTGGAGACGACTTTGATGCTCGTTGTCGGCTGGCAGGAGCGGGTCGATCTCCCGCTTCTCGGGCTTACGAATCTGAAGGCGAAGATCGACACGGGTGCGCGCACATCCGCCCTGCACGCCACCGACATTGTGGCATTCGAACGTGATGGAAGTCGATGGGTTCACTTCCATACGCGCTTCGACGACGACGCCCGTGACACGGATGTCGAATGCCCCATTCATGATCAACGCGAGATCACGAATACAAGCGGGGTTCCAGAAAGACGATATGTGATCCGAACAAAGTTTCGGATTTCCAATCGGCTCTGGAGAATCGACTTATCTCTGACCGAAAGGACCGAGATGAAGTTTCGGATGATCATCGGCCGAACGGCTCTCCGTGGTCATTCGATTCTCGTAGATCCTGGCAAACGCAACCTGACAACACTCGCACCTGCAAAACCCAACCATTAAAGAGAGAGTTTCACATGAAGATCGCGATGCTGGCCCGTAACGCGGAGCTCTACTCACATAAGCGCCTCAAGGAAGCCGCCGAAGAGCGCGGCCACGAACTCGACATCATCAACACGCTGCGCTGCTACATGAACATCGCCTCGCGTAGGCCTGAGATCTATTACAACGGCGAGAAGCTTCCGAAATACGATGCCGTGATCCCCCGGATCGGCGCGTCTGTCACTTTCTACGGGATGGCAGTGCTGCGTCAATTCGAGATGCAAGGTGTCTATCCGCTGAACGAGTCTGTCGCGATTGGCCGGTCGCGGGACAAGCTGCGCTCGATGCAGCTTCTGGCGCGCGATGGGGTCGGTCTGCCAGTGACGACCTTCGCCCACGACCCGAAGCAGACAGAGGAAGTTCTGGAGGTTGCTGGCGAGGCACCGCTTGTAATCAAGCTCCTCGAAGGGACGCAGGGCCTCGGAGTCGTTCTCGCCGATACGAACCGTTCGGCGAAATCCGTCGTCGAGGCTTTCCGAGCATCCGGGACAAACATCCTGATCCAAGAATTCATCAAAGAGGCGGGCGGCACGGACATTCGAGCCATCGTGATCGGCGGGAAAGTGATTGCCGCCATGAAGCGTACGGGAGCTGAAGGCGAATTCCGCTCGAACCTCCACCGGGGAGGTTCAGCCCAGTTGGTCAAGCTCACGCCCGAGGAGCGGTCCACAGCCGTAAGGGCAGCCAAGGCCATGGGGCTGAATGCCTGCGGTGTCGATATGCTGCGGGCCAATCACGGAGCCGTCGTGATGGAGGTCAATTCCTCTCCGGGACTAGAAGGCGTCGAAAAGGCGACCGGGCTCGATGTTGCAGGAAAAATGATCGAGTTTCTCGAGAAAAATGCCAAGCCTGGCAAGACAGGGACCAAGGGCAAAGGCTGATGCGGAAACGCCCCGGCTTCGAGATCGGCGGAGAAGAAGTCTTGCCGGGACAGCGCCGAACGATCGACCTTCCCGTGAGTTCGTTGTCTGACCACACGCCGGTCAACATGTCGGCCCATATTGTCCACGGCAAGGGTGATGGCCCTGTTCTCTTCGTCAGCGCCGGAGTGCATGGCGACGAGGTGATCGGGATCGAAATCGTGCGCCGTCTCTTGAAGTCTCCGGCCTTGCGAGGCCTGAGAGGTACGTTGATTGTCGTTCCTATCGTGAATTCCTTCGGGTTTATAAATCGCTCCAGGTATCTGCCGGATCGACGTGACCTGAACCGATCCTTCCCTGGAAACGAAGGCGGATCGCTTGCAGCGAGACTCGCCCATCTTTTCCTAAATGAAATCGTGTCCCGCTCGGACATCGGAGTCGACCTGCATTCAGCGGCGATCCATAGGATCAATTACCCTCAGGTTCGCGTCTCTCCAGATGACTCGCCGGCACGAGCGCTCGCGGAAGAATTTGGCGCGCCGATCATCATGGAGTCTCCGATCAGGCAGGGCTCATTGCGACGCTCGGCGAAGGACATGGGAAAGACGGTTTTGCTCTTCGAGGCGGGTGAAGGCCTGCGATTCGATGAGGTGTCCGTGCGCTCAGGTCAGGTCGGAATCCTGAGGGTCATGAAATCATTGCAGATGATATCGGGTCGGGGCGTCGCCGCCGCCAAAGCTCCACCGCAGATTTGTTCTTCGAGCAAATGGTTGCGCGCACCGATGGGAGGTCTCTTTCGAAGCCTGAAGGCTGACGGAGACGCGGTGCGCAGAAAAGACGTCTTAGGTGTGGTGTCTGATCCGTTTGGAGAAGACGAAACGGACGTGGTGGCACCATTTGACGGCATTATCGTAGGTCGAGCCGTGCTGCCGGTCGTCAACGAAGGCGATGCCGTGTTCCACCTGGCGCGCGTGCAGTCTGTAGAGAAGGCCGAAGATGCAATGGATGATCATTCGAGCCAGCTCTCGGATGATCCAATGTTCGACGAGGACGAGATCATCTGACACTCATCACGACGATGGCTCGCGAATTGACCCGCAATCCCCTTTTGGAGATGGCGGTCGCATAATCCTCGGCTGCCGTTGATTTTTCTTTAGCATTCGGGAGACCAGGGCTCAAACCGAGCACGCAAGCCCCCCCTTCGTGCCATGCTCCCCTTCTCCAGCCACTCCCCACCGGCAGGAAAGCGGAGGGGCACGGCGTCAATCGTCGAACAGGTGCGGCGTGCGGGCGATGAGGGCGGCCGTCTCCTCGTCGCAGGTGAAGACGCGGGTGAGCGTGGCGACGAGGGTCGCTTCGTCCATGCCCTCGTCGATGCGGTAGAGATGTTCGAGGTCGATGGCCCGGATCTGTTCGAACTCGGCGACCACGTCCTGCGTCAGCGTGGGCAGAATCTGCCGGATGGTCGAATCGGGCGTGCTGTCACCGATCAGGCCGATCCGTTCGGCGTGGCCGCGCAGATAGGCGTCGTCGGTGTCGCATTCGACCAGCAGGACGCGGGTCAGCGACCGGTCGGCGGCGAAATCGGCCACGAGATCGTGGCGCGCCGGATCGAGGCAGATCACCAGCCGGTCGGCCTCGAACCGGTTGTAGAGCATCCGCAGGACCGCGCGCCGGTGGCGGTGACGCTTTGCCAGCGTCCGGTCGATGCCACCCAGATCGGGCAGCGCCGTCTCCTCCTCGTCGAAAAGGTACTCGACGACCGGGATCGACAGCGCCTCGCGCGCGGTGGCCGCCAGACGCTTGGCGACGTGCCACTTCTTGCAGACGATCACGATCAGCTCGCGCTCGCGGCCCAGGCTGCTTTCGCGCTCCCAGAACCGCTGGGCGAAGCGGCGGCCCACGCGGCCGCGCTGGGTGAGGAACTCGAACAGGCGGCGCCCGTCGCCCGCGATGGGAAAATCCGTCCGGTCCGAGGACCAGAGCGCGCCGAGCCGTTCGAGCAGACCATGCGCCTCGGGCGAGATTTTGCGGGCGAAGAGGTAGTCCTGCGCCAGAAGCAGGTCGTGATGATCGTCGTGGAAGGTCGCCGGCATCCCGTAATCCGTGAACATCAGGAAGGTCAGCGTCCGACTCTCGATCTCGGCTCGGGGCACGAGGTGGCGCACGAGGGTCTGGAAGAAGGTCTCGTCCGGGATCCAGGTGGTGCGGAAGAAGCGCACGACGTCGCGGCGCCGGTCGATGAAGGCCAGAACCTTCTCGACGGTCGGGCGGCGCAGGCACCACCACTGGCTGCCGATCATCACCTCGATGTCGGGAGGGATGGACCGCGACAGGCCCAGGCGGCGCTGCATCTCGAGCAGGGCATAGAAGGTGCGCTTGTGCCGCCGCTCGTTGACGAGGTGGCGGTAGATCAGCCGTTCTTCCTTCATGCCGGTCTTGATCCAGTCGCTGTCGAAGAAATCGACGCTCTCGATGTAGTCGACGTCGCGGGAATCCAGCATCGCATGGGCGTGGCGCGCCGACTTGATCGCCCGGCAATCGCCCGAGATCATGTAGAAATGGCTGGCCCGCGGGAATGCATCGACGGCCTTGCGCAACGTGTTCAGCGTGGCCTCGACGAGGCTCCATTCGCCCCAGCCGCATTTCACGCGTGGCTTGGTGACGACGATGTTTGGCTCGCCGGCGATCCCGCGCTCGATGGCGGCGAATTGCGATGCGGGCGCGCGTCCGTCGAAATGGATCGCCACGTAGTCGCCCGCGGCCGACAGCTCGCGCGCCTGGGCGACGACGACGTCGGGATCCTTGTGGCAGAGCAGGATGAAGGCGATGCGGGCCATGGGCGTCCGAGGTTCGTTTCCCGACAGGAGACTGTCTTAGCTTCCGTGTGCCGTTGAAGGAACCGCCCCGAGGCGCTTAAGTGCGTGTCGGGTACAAGAGGGTTCGGTCCAGATGGGTTTTCCCGGCACGTGGATGACGGAAAGCGAAAGCGTGGTCTACCGCGTGGTGCCGAAATGCGCCTGCTCGTCCATCGGGCAGATCATGTATTATTCGGATCACGGCCGGTTCTTCGACGGCGACATCCACGACGCGACCGAGGGCCTGCACAAATGGGCGCAGGACCACAGTCAGCCCGTCATCACCGAGAACGTGCAGTCCCACCGCTCCTATGCGTTCACCTGCGTGCGCAACCCCTATACCCGGATCCTGTCGTCCTTCTTCGACAAGATCGCGGGCATTCAGCGTAATGGGCGGCGGTATCGGGGCAACCTGGTGCCCATGCTGGCGCAGAAATACGGGATCGACGTCGGTAGCCCCGAAAACGGGTTCGAATTCGACCAGATCGCCAGCTTCCGCCGATTCCTGCTGTTCGCGCGCGATACGATCCGGTTTCGCAAGCCGATGGATCCCGACATCCACTGGTCGGCCGTGTCGGGCCATGTGGCGACCTTCGTGGCCAATGGCGGGCGCTACGACCGGGTGATCTTTACCGAGGCGTTCAACGACGGGATGCAGGCGGTCCTGGACGCGATCGAGACGCCGGTTCCGGTCGATCTGGCGCAGGTGCCGCGTTTCAACGAATCCGAAGGGCACGGTCCCAAGCGGCTGCACCCGGTCGAGGACTATTTCGACGATCTGTCGATGCACCTCGTCTGGGAAATCTATCACCGCGACTTCCAGCTCTTCCGCTACGATTTCGAGCACCCCGGCAACAAGCTGCCGCTGGGCGAAGTCGATCTGGACGAATTGCACGCCGTTCTGGGAGAGTGATCCGGCGGACGGCCTGACGGCCGGATCCCCGCGGTCCGGGGGCTCTGCCCCCGATGCGCGCCTGCGGCGCGCCCCCCGGAGTAGTTGGACCGAGACAAAGGAGGGGAACGGGTGCAGCGGATCGCCTTGGCATCGAGCCTCGTCGTTGTGGGCATCTCCGGCACGGCCTTGGCGGATGGGCTGTTGCAGACCTGCGAGAACGTTCCGTTCGATCAGGCGAACTGCGTGCGTGCGCTGGCCTGCCTTGGGACCGAAGGGGTTCATTTCGACGGCATGGCGCGAGGCTGGGATGCCGGGACGCTGAGCGGAGAATTGTCGGATGGGGCGGCCTGCGTGGGACGATGGTCGTCGGACGGCCCGCTGGGGACCGGGATCGCCGATCTGGTCTGCGACGACGGGACCGAAGCCGATATCGTCTACTACACCCAGGACAACGTGACCGGCACGGTGATCGGGCGCGGGATGGACAACCGCGGGCGCGCGATCCGGGCGTGGTCCGGCCTGAACGTGCTGGAGTTCCTGACGCCGGACGGACAGTTGGGCGCCGAATTGCCCTGTGGGGACGCGCCGGTGCCGATCAGCTAGGCGGCGGCCCGGGCGCCGTCGTGTCGTCTGCGGGCGTCAGCCAACCGCGATAGTGCACCAGCAGCCCGGCGAGGGGCGCCGAGAGGCGGACGTCGAATTCGACCCGTGCGTCGCGGGCGAATTCCCGCGTCTCCGACCGGGGCAGCAGCGCGCGCGGGATCGGGATCCCCAGTGCCCAGCCACGGCGGACAGGATAGTGCAGGCCTTCGTCATCGGCGGTCAGGTCCAGCTCGAAGGTCAGGAGGCCGAAGCGTTCCGTCATCCGGTCGCCGCGCGGGCGCAGGTGGCTGCGGAAGCTGTCGCGGCCGAAGGTCCGGATCCAGGTCTCACTTTCGCCGTGGCTTTCCATTTCGACTTCGACGGGCACGTCCGGGGCCGCGCGCGGAAAGCGGAAGACGGCGCAGACGAGGCGCGACAGGACGGAGCCGCCCCGCTCTATCCGGGCGCGGCCCTGCCAGCGGCGCACATGCAGCACGTCGTGGAGCGCGCGGACCTCCGGCGGCAATGTCGCGAAGGCCGGGCCGAGGGTGCGGGCGAAGAGCGGGGGCGCCTGTCGCTCGGACCGGCCGAAGCTGACGGCAAGCGGGGCGGCCGCCTCGCGGACCTCGTCCAGCGTGAAGGCGCCCAGGGCCGGGCGTAGGCCCGGAGAGACGGTGCCGCGGGCGAGGCGCGCGATCAGGATGCGGGCGGGCAGGGCCGGGATGTGCGGGCCGTCGCCACCCTCGGCGATCAGGGTCCAGCACCGATCCAGCGCAACGCCGTCCCGCCAGCCCAGGACGCGCACCACCATGCCGCCCCGGTCGGAGCCGAAGCGTTCTAGCCGGTCGGCGGGACGGCAAAGCCGTAGTGTCGCTGCGCAGCGTGATGCGGTCGAGACGCGACCAGCCGGACCGCGTCGTCCAGCGGCCCCCGCGCCAGAGCCGAAGGGGGCGGCCCGCCTGGGCCAGAATGGCGTGCATGACCGACAGACCCCTCGGGGCACGATTACCGGGCAGGATCGCCGCCTCGACCAATTCGACGCGGTCGAGCCCCTCGACAAGCGCATCCGCCGCCACCGAAGACAGCGCGGGCACCGAGGAGACGCCCGACAGGACCGGGATGCTTGCCGCTTTCGCCCGGTCATCGAGATCGGCGATCGCCGCGGTGAAGGCCGCGTCGTCGGACAGGTCGAGATAGGGCACTCCCGCCGCGATCGCCGCGAGGGCGAGGCGTAGGACTGGAACGGTCCGGCGGCGTCGACCACCGCGTCGAACCCGGCGAGGCGGGCGGCGAGGTCTGGTGCATCCCGGTCGAGGGCAAGCGCCGCGCCTCTATGCGCCGCGACCACGAGGTCGAGGGCGGCCCGGGTGCGTCCGGCGACCGTCACGCGATGTCCGTCCGACAGAAGACCTGCGGCCAGGCGAGATCCGAAGACCCCCGCGCCGCCCAGGATTAGCACCCGCAGCGACCGGGACCGCGCCTTGGCGGTCGGGTCGGGTGACGCCGCGCCATCGGCCATTCAGAGCATCGCCGGCACGACCTGATCCGGCGGGCGGTGGCCGTCGGCAAAGGTTTGCATGTTGACGATGACCCGTTCGCCCATCTCGTGCCGCGCCTCGCGGGTGGCCGAAGCGATATGCGGCGTCAGTACCACGTTCGGCAGCGCGCGCAGGCGGGGGTTCACGCCGCGCCCGCGCTCGTAGACGTCGAGACCCGCGCCGGCCAGGTCTCCGCCGCGCAGCATCCGGGTCAGGGCGTTCTCGTCGATGACCTCGCCGCGGGACGTGTTCACGATCACGGCCGTGGGCTTCATCAATCGCAAGCGGCGCGCGTTCATCAGGTGGAACGTGGCGGGCGTGTGCGGGCAATTGACCGAAAGCACGTCGGACTGGGCGACCATCCGGTCCAGGCTCTCGAGATAGGTCGCGCCAAGCGGGTCCTCGATGCCGGAATGAAGACGGCGGCGGTTGTGGTACGAGACTTCCATCCCGAATGCCGAGGCGCGCCGCGCGACGGCCTGGCCGATGCGGCCCATGCCCAGGATACCCAGCTTGCGCCCCCGCAGGCGGCCGCCCAGCATCGCCTCGGGCGCCCATCCCTCCCAGTCGCCCTGCTGCATCTTGGCCATGCCCTCGGGCATCCGGCGGATGACGGCGAGGATCAGCGCCATGGTCATGTCGGCCGTATCCTCGGTCTGCACGCCTGGGGTGTTCGAGACCAGCACGCCGCGCTGCCGGGCGGTGGCCACGTCGATGTGATCCACGCCCGCGCCGTAATTCGCCACCAGCCGCAGCCGGTCGGAGGCCGCCAGCATGGGCGCGTCGACCGGATCGGACAGCGTCGGCACCAGCACGTCGGCATCGCGAAGCCGGGCCAGCACCTCGTCGCGGGTGAAAGCGTCGCCCTCGGGGCGGGTGACGGCGAACAGCTCGTCCATGCGCGCCTCGATGGCGGGCGGCAGGCGTCGCGTGACGACAACACTCAGCGGCGCTTTCGCCATGGCGGGTCCCCTCCCCTTTTGCGCGGGCGCTCCGATCATGGCATCCTCGCGCTGCAAGGCAAAGGGGCGCAAGACCCCGCCAGGACATTGACGGGCAGTCAGTATGAAAACGGTTCTCTTCGCGGCGCTTGCCGCACTTCTCCCCTTGTCGGCGCTGGCCGACGCTCAGAGGGGGTCTGTCACCAACCTTCCGATCCCGCGCTACGTGTCGATGAAGGCGTCCGAGGGCTATGCGCGGCGCGGCCCGTCCAGCACCCATCGGATCGACTGGGTCTTCGTGCGGCGCCACATGCCACTGCGCGTGGTGGACGAGTACGGGCACTGGCGCCGGGTCCAGGATCGCGAGGGCGCGGGGGGCTGGATGCATTACTCGCTGCTGTCGGGGAACCGGACCGTCATCATCGAGCCCGAAGAGCTGCATCTGAGGCGGCGGCCCGCGCCGGACGCGCCGGTCTCGGCCCGGCTGGCCAAGGGCGTGGTGGCATGGCTGGGCGAATGCCGCGACGGATGGTGCGCCGTCGAGGTGGAGGATGCCGAAGGCTGGGCCCAGCAGGCGATGCTGTGGGGCGTCAGCCCCGGAGAGACGCGGGAATAGATCGGGACATCCAAGTGAGCGCATCGCAGGGGCGAAACTGTCTCGCGCGATGCGTCAACCTGCGCGTTCGTCGGTCTGCGGTCCCCGAGGCGGCAGCCTGGGCGAGTGGGCCAGCGGGCCTCATCCGCGCTCGACCAGGCGTGCGCCCGGGCCCTCTGCGGCCTTCTGGTCGTCCGGGTTATAGAGCGGGCAGGTCTTCATCGACAGGCAGCCGCATCCGATGCACCCCGTCAGGCGGTCGCGGAGTCGGGTGAGTTCCTCGATCCGTTGCGTCAGGTCGTCGTGCAGATCCTCGGCGATCCTCTCCCAATCGGAAGGCGTGGGCGGACGACCCCCGGGAATGCCGGCCAGTGCCGCGCGGATGCGGCGCAGGGGCAGGCCCAGCCTCTGGGCGACGCGGATGAAGGACAGGCGCCGCAACTCGGCCCGGGGAAAGCGGCGGCGGCCCCCGCCGTCTCGGGGTGGAGAGATCAGGCCCTCGCCTTCGTAGAAGCGGATCTGGCTGATGCTGAGACCGGTCCGGTCGGCGACCTGGCCGATAGACAGTTCGCGGGGAAGACGCATGACGAGACTCCTCTTGACCTCGACCATGGTTGAGGTCCGATCAGAGGCGGGTCAATCGTGAAAGGAGGCCGCCATGGCCCATCTCGAACATGCAAACATCACCGTCCGCGACGCCGAGGCCGCCGCCGCGACCCTCTGCGACCTGTTCGGCTGGCGAATCCGCTGGTCGGGCGACGCCATCGGCGGCGGGCGCAGCGTCCATGTCGGTGACGACGAGGCCTATCTCGCGCTCTACACCCCGGCCGGGGAGGTGGCGGACGGGCCCAGCAGCTACGGCTTGCAGCGGTGCCTGAACCATGTGGGCATCGTCGTGGACGATCTGGATGCCAGCGAAGCGCTGGTGCGCGATGCCGGTTTCGTTCCGCGCAGCCATGCCGATTACGAGCCCGGACGGCGGTTCTACTTCGACGGGCCCGACGGGCTGGAGATCGAGGTCGTCGCCTACGACAATGCCTCGGCGAGCTGAGGGGCCATCATCTCCCACACGGCGGAGGAGCGCGCGTTGAAGAGCGCGCTTCCCGCCAGGTCGGCATCCGTCATCGTCGGCGCGTAGTCCCGCCCGTCCAGCAGGCCCGACCGTCCTCCCGCCTCCCGCAGACACAGGACGCCGGCCGCATGATCCCAGACGTTGATCCCGCCATTGACCACGAAGTCGGAGCCGCCGAGGCAGAGCAGGCGGTATTCATGGACGCTGGCGCCGAGATTGGTGTTGCGCCGCAGGCCCGGCGTCAGCGCCGCAAGCCGGGTGCGTCCGGGCTCGCCGTAGAAGTACTCGCCCAGATTGCCGCGCATCCTGTCCTTCGGCCCCGCCTCGGCGGTCGTGCTGAGGCGCCGCGCGGTGCCGTTCCTGTGGAAGTGGCAGCCGCCGCCCCGCGTCGCGAGAACCCAATCGTCGAAGCCCGGATCGTAGAGACAGCCCCAGACCGTCTGCCCATCCTCGACCACGGCGACGATCACGCCGTGATTGGCAAGGCCATGGGCGAAGTTCCACGTCCCGTCGATCGGGTCGATCACCACGCAGCGGCCGCCCGCCACCGCGTCGAGGCTCGCAGTGCCATCGGAGATCGACTCCTCTCCGATGACGGCGTCGCCGGGCAGAATGGCGCGAACCCGCCTGGTCAGGGCCTCTTCCGCGGCGCGGTCGGCCACGGTCACCAGATCGTCGAAGGCGCGCTTTTCGTCCACCGCGTCGGGCGGCAGGTTGCGGAACCTCGGGCGGATCTCGTCGGCGGCGACGGCGCGGATCGCGTCGACCATGGCGTCGGACTGGGTCGGGGTGAGGGGCATCGCGGTCTCCGGGCTGGTCTGGCCTGCGCCTAGCGCGCGGGCGGCGCGGCCACAACGGACCGCGCGGCCCGGCGATGCGCGTCAGCCGGGATCGTCACCGCGGGGACCCAGCCGCGCGGTCGCCCAGCGGTCCAGCCAAGTCAGACCAATCAGCGCGACGCCCAGCGCGAGGAACGCAAACACCCGGAACAGGCCGCCCAGCGCCGCGGCGTCGATCAGGAAGACCTTGGCGATGGTCAGGCCGATCGCCACGCTGCCCGCACGGCGCAGGCCCGGCGATTGCCGGGCGAGGCCGTACCAGAACAGCACCGCACCCAGGACGATCAGCGCCGCGGTGTAGACCACCATCTCGGCGGAGGAGATGCCGGACCCGATCTCCATCGCCGCGCTGCCCCTGATCGCGTGGCGCAGGGTGAGAATCGCCCAGAAGCCCGCAAGCACGGCGCCGGCCCCGGTCAGGATGCGCCAGCCAAAGCGGCGTCCCGCCCCGATCAGCAGCAGCCCGGGCAGGAGATAGGCGGGCAGCAGCGTATTCAGGATCGGGGGTCCGGCCACCAAGGCGAACCGGCTGGTTAGCGGCGATGACACGGTCAACCCGAAGACCAGCATAGCGAACCCTGCAAGCGCGAAGGCACCCGCCATGGCGATCCGCAGAAAACGCAGACCCGCGCCCCGGCGCAGTAGTTCGATCTGCGCGGCGGCAAAGAGAAGCAGAACCGTCGCCAGAATGCCCAGGGACGCATGGCCGCCGTCGGAATCGACCTCTCTCAGCACCCGCAGCAGCGACATCCCCACCGCATAGCCCAGGAAAGCCAGCGCTGACGTCTCGGCCACGTCGAAGGCGGCGCTGGTCTTCGGGCGCCCGCCGGCAAGCTGCTGCCGGGCGAGCCCGAACAGGATGGCCACGCCGAACATCGAGACCAGCACCTCGATCAGCGGGCCGTCCAGATGCCAGAAGACGCCCGGATCGACGGTCAGGCGCCAGCCGATGAAGGGGGCCGACAGGATGACGAACCAGCCCATCTCGGGCAGGTCCTGCCGCCGGGCGATCCAGGCGGACCCGAAGGCGAGGCCCGCGACCGAGATCGTCAGGGCCGTCTCGCCCACCAGCCAGCCCAGCCCGTAGCCGATCAGCGCCAGCGCCATGAGGCCCGCGAGCGCGACCCGCAGCCGATCCTCTCGCCGGTCGGGGAAGGCAGGCGCACGGGCCCAGAGAAGCGCCATCGCGGTCGCCGCCGCCGCCGCGCCCATGGCGATCAGGGCCCAGGTGAAGGCGCCCATCACCCGTGGTGCGTCGGCCTCCAGATGCAACGCCAGCCCCATCGCGGGCAGCGTGACCACGGCGCCGATGGCCCAGGGCAGCGGCCAGGTCGGGAACCGGTCGAGCGACCGGCGGAAGGCCGCCGCCGAAACCAGGGCCGCCAGCGCCAGGAGCGCGGCCATCTGACCTGTCCCGGGCGCCCAGCCCTGCAGCGGCATGGCGGGATCGGCAGGCGGCAGAACGACGGGGACGCGCATATGCGTCACCATCGCGATCAGGGCGGCGACCGGCAGCAGAGCCATGTCCTGCAGCGCGCGGGCCTCCCGGCCATAGAGCGCGACCATGAGGTAGAGGACGAAGGCCAGCCCCGCGCCCAGCATCAGCATCCTGTCCGCGAGCCAGAAGCTGGCACCGGAGGCGACGGCCACGGCGACGAAGGCCATCAGGACGGGCGGTCCGGGCCGCCGCATCCTCTGCCGCCGCGCCGTCCATTCCAGCACCATCCGGCCGCGATGCGCCGGCACGATGCGCCCGTCCGGGAAGCACAGCGCCAAGAGGACGATCACGCCCAGCGCGATCGCGTAGGCCGGCGCGGCATCCGGGTCGGCGGCGTGAATCAGCGCCGTGCCGCCAAGGCCCACAGCCAGCGCGAGCCACGAGACCCAGCGCCCCGACCAACGCCGCACGGCATCCACGCCCAGCCCGATCATTGTGAGCGCCGCGTAATAGCCATGGAGCAGCGAGAGGTCGTCAGACGCCCCTCCGAACACGAACGGAGAGAGCGCGCCCCCCAATAGCCCCGTCGCCACGAGCACCGGGCCGTGGAACCAGCCCAGCAGGACCGACAAGAGCGAGACGGCCACGATGCCCGCGAGCCCCGGACCCGGACCGATCAGCCCGTAGAGGTGGATCGCCCCCAGGATTGCGGCGTAGGCGGTGACCAATCCGGCCCCGGACAGCACCGAGGGGATGGACGCGGTCAGCGTCGCACCCTCCTCGGTCCCGTCTCCGTAGCGGCGTCGGACCACCTCTCCGACGATGACGAGCGCGGTGCCGAAAGCCAGCGCCGAGAGCACGCGGACGACCGGCGGAAAGACGCCCCGCTCCGCGCCGTACTGGACGAGGAAGATCCCGGCGAGGCCCAGCGACGCCGCGGCGGCGGCCAGGAACCAGTTCCGGGACAACCAGTCGGTCAGGCGTTGCCACAAGCCAGGACCCTGCGGAGCCGTTGTACATGCCTCTACCTGTGGTGCCGAATCCATCTGGCGCGATGCCGTCGCCTCCGGCGCGGGCTCCGAGGCCGGCTCGGAGCGGATAACGCGATCCGGCTCTTGGGACGCGGCGCGCCAGGGGCCAGCCGGCGTTTCAGCCGCCTCGTCGACCTCGGCCTCCGCGATGGTCGGTGCGGGATCGGGCGACCGGACCGGCCGTGACGCAGACTGTGGGATCGGGGCAAGTGCCGCGACCCGCGCCTCCAGATCGGTGAGCCGGCGGCGTTGGCGCGCGACCTGCACCATCAGAACGATGACCGCGACCGGAAACCCGACGATGAAGGCAAAGGCGACGATGCCGAGCAGAACTTCCACGCGCAATCCTTCTCATTCGCTCGAATGACGACGGAGCCTGCGCACGGGCCCGGCCCCGCAGGCCCGTCTAGAGCGTCAAATCGACAGAAACGAGGCAAATGCGCGTCCCGGTCGCCCGGGCGCCCGCGCGCGCACGGCGCCTAGTAGGCGCCGTGGCAGTGCTTGAACTTCTTGCCCGACCCGCAGGGACACGGGTCATTCCGGCCGGGATCGCCCCAGGTGCTTGGATCGTCCTCGACGAAGCCCTCGGCGGGCTGGCCCGCGGCGGCCGGTTCCGTCACCGGCTGGGGCTGGGCGGCGGCCTGCCGGTCCGCGACGGCACGCTGCTGCGCGACGAGCTGCGCCAGCATCTTCTTGCGCTCTTCCTCGGACAGCGGCCGGATCTGCGCCAGCTTCTGCGTGACGTCGGCGCGCAGGCTGTCGAGCATCCCCTCGAAGAGCTGGAAGCCCTCGGTCTTGTACTCGTTCAGCGGATCGCGCTGCGCGTAGCCACGGAAGCCCACCACCGAACGCAAATGTTCCAGCGTCAGAAGATGCTCGCGCCACTTCGCGTCGATGGTCTGCAACAGCACCTGCTTCTCGATCGAGCGGAGCTGTTCGGTCCCGAACGCCTTTTCCTTCTCGGCCATCATCTTGTCGGTCGCCTCGTAGAGGCGCTCGCGCATGACCTCCTGATCGACGCCGTCTTCCTCGGCCCATTCCAGGATCGGGACATCGACCGAAAGCCCGTCGATGACCGCGGCGTACAGCCCCTCGGCGTTCCACTGGTCGGAATAGCTCTTGGGGGGCAAGTACTGGTCGACCAGATCGTCGATCACCTGGTGCCGCATGTCTTGCGCGATCTCGCCGATATCCTCGGCCTCCATGATCTCGAGACGCTGCTCGAACACCGCCTTGCGCTGGTCGTTCATCACGTCGTCGAATTTCAGGAGTTGCTTGCGGACGTCGAAGTTGCGTCCCTCCACCTTGGCCTGCGCCCGTTCGAGCGACTTGTTGACCCACGGATGGACGATCGCCTCGCCCTCCTTCATGCCCAGCGTCGACAGCATCTTGTCCAGACGCTCGGACCCGAAGATCCGCATCAGGTCGTCTTCCAGCGACAGGAAGAAGGACGAGCGGCCCGGATCGCCCTGACGGCCCGACCGGCCGCGCAACTGGTTGTCGATGCGGCGGCTCTCGTGACGCTCGGTGGCGAGCACGAACAGGCCTCCCGCCTCCAGAACCTTGGCCTTCTCGTCGGCGACTTCCGCTTCGATCCGTGCGCGGATCTCGGCGGGCTCGGCCTCCGGCGCCTCGGCCAGCGCTTCGAGGACGCGCATCTCGACATTGCCGCCAAGCTGGATGTCCGTGCCGCGCCCGGCCATGTTCGTCGCGATGGTCACGGCGCCCAGACGGCCCGCCTCGGCCACGATCTTGGCCTCTTTCTCGTGCTGACGGGCGTTCAGGACGTTATGGGTCACGCCCGCCTCGTCCAGCATCTTGGACAGCATTTCGGACTTCTCGATCGAGGTCGTACCGACCAGGACCGGCTGGCCCTTCTCGTTGGCTTCCTTGATCTGCTCGACGATGGCCGCGTATTTCTCGGTCGCGGTCCGGTAGACGGCGTCGTCCTCGTCCTGGCGCGCGATGGGCTTGTTGGTCGGCACTTCGACCACGCCAAGCCCATAGATCGACGCGAATTCATCGGCCTCCGTCGCCGCGGTGCCGGTCATGCCGGACAGCTTGTCGTAGAGGCGGAAATAGTTCTGGAACGTGACGCTGGCCAAGGTGACGTTCTCGGGCTGGATCGCGACGCCTTCCTTGGCCTCGATCGCCTGATGCAGACCGTCCGAGAGACGGCGGCCCGGCATCATCCGGCCGGTGAACTCGTCGATCAGGACGACCTCGCCATTGCGCACGATGTAGTGCTGGTCCTTAAGGAACAACTTGTGGGCCCTCAGGCCCTGATTGACGTGATGGACCAGCGTCGTGGATTCCGGATCGTACAGCGACTGGTCCTCGGGCAGCAGGCCCGCCGCGTCCAGCCGGTTCTCGAGCCACTCGTTGCCTTCGTCGGTGAAGGTGACCTGGCGGGTCTTCTCGTCCAGCGTATAGTGCTCGTCCAGCACTTCCGGGATGATCCGGTCGACCGTCACGTAGAGGTCGCTACGATCCTCCGAGGGGCCCGAAATGATCAGCGGCGTGCGCGCCTCGTCGATCAGGATCGAGTCCACCTCGTCGACGATCGCGTAGTTGTGACCGCGCTGGGCCATGTCCTTGATCGTCGCGCGCATGTTGTCGCGCAGATAGTCGAAGCCCAGCTCGTTGTTCGTGGCGTAGGTGACATCGGCGGCATAGGCGGCACGCTTTTCGTCATCGGGCTGCTGCGGCACCACAACTCCGACCGTCAGGCCCAGCGCCTCGTAAACCTTGCCCATCCATTCGGCGTCGCGCCGCGCCAGGTAGTCGTTCACGGTGACGATATGAACGCCCTTGCCGGTCAGCGCGTTCAGATAGGCCGGGAAGGTCGCGACCAGCGTCTTGCCCTCGCCCGTCTTCATTTCGGCGATGTTGCCCTGGTGCAGGAAGATCCCGCCCAGAAGCTGCGTGTCGAAGGCCCGCAGACCCAGAGCGCGCCGCGCCGCCTCGCGGCAATTGGCGAAGGCCTCCGGCAACAGGTCGTCCAGGCTCTCGCCCTTCATGGCCCGCTGGGCCAGCGCCTCGGTGCGTTCCTTGATCTGTTCGTCGCTGAGCGCCTCGAATTCCGGCTCGAGCGCGTTGATCGCCTCGACCGTCTTGCGCTCCGCCTTCACCTTGCGGTCATTGGCGGTTCCGAACACCGCCTTCGTGATCTTGCCTAGTCCGAGCATTCCAGCCTCGCCCTTGCCGCCCCGCCCGAGGCCCCATAGGTGGGCGGGGATCAACTCGGCGGGTGGGGAAATCCGTTCGCCGTCACCTAAGACCGGCCCCCCGGGGTGTCAACGAACCCGAGCGGCGCAGGACGCGCCGGAAAGGACCAGACCTCATGATCCGACCCCTTCTTCTCGTCGGTGCCCTCGCCGCGCCGATGCCCGCCCTCGCGCAGGACGCGTCGACCGTGCTGGCGACCGTCAACGGCACCGACATCACGCTGGGCCATGTCATCGCCCTGCGGGAGCGTCTTCCCGCCGAATACCAGCAACTGCCCGATGACGTGCTGTATCAGGGTCTTCTGGACCAGTTGATCCAGCAGCAGGCCCTCAACGACGTGATCGGAGACGATCTGAACCGGGCCGACGAGCTGAGCCTAGAGAACGAGCGCCGCGCCTTCCTGGCCTCCCGGATGATCGGCCGTCTGGCCGAAGAGCCGCTCGACGAGTCCGCCATCGAGGAGGCCTACAAGGAGCAGTTCGGCTCTGCCGAGCCGGAAACCGAATGGAATGCCAGCCACATCCTCGTGGAAACCGAGGAAGAGGCCCGTGCGCTCAAGGCCCAGGCCGACGAAGGCGCCGACTTCGCCGAACTGGCGCGCGAGAATTCCACCGGTCCTTCTGGCCCCAATGGCGGTCTTCTGGGCTGGTTCGGCGCGGGCCAGATGGTGCCCGAGTTCCAGCAGGCGGTGGAAAGCCTTGAGGCCGGTCAGGTCTCGGACCCCGTGCAGACGCAGTTCGGCTGGCATGTCGTCAAGCTGAACGAGACCCGCCAGAAGGATGCTCCGCCGCTGGAGCAGGTCCGCCCCCAGATCGAGAACGCCTTGCGCGAGAGTACCGTTCAAGCCGAAATCGAGCGGATCGCGGGCGAAGCGCAGGTGGAACGGGCCGAGATCGACATCGAGCCGTCGGTGATCCGCGATCCGGAGCTGATCGACTGATCCCGATCTTTCCTCTGACCGGAAAATGATGTTCCCTCCCTGCCAGCCACGCCGGCAGGGAGGGTCCAAAACATGGCCAAGAAAGCCAAGGACAAGAAAATCAAGAAGCTGAAGGCCAAGGTCAAGAAGCTCAAGTCCCGTGCGAAGAAAGCGACGGCAGCGGCCGCCGATCAGGTCGCGGCAACGACCGCCATGTCGACGCCACAAGTCTCGCCCCTCGCCGTCGACATGCCCGATCTCCCGGTCGTGGATGGCGTGCGCTTCGCGACGGCTTCGGCAGGCATCCGCTACAAGGGCCGCACCGACCTGATGCTGGCGGTCTGCGACCCGGGCACGACGATGGCGGGCGTGACGACGCGGTCGGCTACACGCTCCGCCTCGGTCCTCGATGTCGAAGCCAAGCTGAAGGGGGCCAAGGGCAAGGCAGGCTGGGCGATCCTCGTCAATTCGGGCAATGCCAACGCCTTCACCGGTCAGGCGGGCGTCGATTCGGTCGCCGCGATCACGCAGGCGGTCGCGCAGGCGACAGGCCTGCCCGCCACCCGCGTCCTGACCTCTTCGACCGGCGTCATCGGCGAACCGCTGCCCCCCGAAAAGATCGCCGAAGCGCTTCCCGGACTGGGCGAAGCACTGTCGCCCGGCGGCATGGAAGACGCGGCGCGCGCGATCATGACGACCGACACCTTCCCCAAGGCCGCCACCCGGACAGTCGAGATAGAGGGCGAGACCGTGACCGTCGCCGGCTTCGCCAAGGGATCCGGCATGATCGCCCCCGACATGGCCACGATGCTGGCTTACGTCTTCACCGATGCGCGGGCCGGCGCGGGGATGCTGGCCTCGACGCTGCGGGATCTCGCCGACAAGACGTTCAACGCGATCACCGTCGACGGCGACACTTCCACCTCGGACACGGTGCTGCTGGCGGCGACGCAGAAGGCGGGCCCCGCCATCGCCTCGGCCCGCACGCGCGCGGGGCGTGACCTCAAGGCGGCGCTGCACGAGGTTCTGCAGGATCTGGCATTGCAGATCGTGCGCGACGGCGAGGGCGCGACCAAGCTGGTGGAGATCCGCGTCGAGGGTGCCGCCAACGCGCAGGACGCCCGCCGCGTCGCCTCGGCCATCGCCAACTCACCCCTGGTCAAGACCGCCATCGCCGGAGAGGACCCGAACTGGGGCCGCATCGTCATGGCGGTCGGCAAGTCCGGCGCCCGGGCCGACCGGGATCGCCTGTCCATCCGTTTCGGTGAGATCGAAGTCGCCCGCGACGGCCGGCGTGCCGACGATTACGACGAGGAGACCGCCGCCAGCTACATGACCCGCGCCGAAATCGCGATCACCGTCGATCTGGGCCTGGGCGAGGCATCCGACGTCATGTGGACCTGCGACCTGACCCATCGCTACATCGACATCAACGCGGATTACCGCTCTTGAGCCGCAAGACAGGGCCGCGCGCGTGAAGACCGTCCTCGTCTCGGCGGTGGCGCTGATCGACCCGGATGGCCGCCTGCTTCTGGCGCAGCGGCCCGAAGGGAAGTCGATGGCCGGCCTGTGGGAGTTTCCGGGTGGCAAGGTCGAAGCCGGCGAGACGCCCGAAGCCGCCCTGATCCGCGAACTGCACGAGGAGTTGGGCATCGACACCTGGGCTAGCTGCCTCGCTCCCCTGACCTTCGCGTCCCATAGCTACGGCCCGGACGAGGGGGGCTTTCACCTGCTGATGCCGCTCTTCACCTGCCGCAAGTGGGAGGGCGCGCCCCGCCCCAGAGAGGGACAGACCCTGAAATGGGTCGCCCCCGCCCGTCTGCGAGACTATCCGATGCCGCCCGCGGACATCCCCCTCATCCCGATCCTGCGCGACTGGCTCTAGCGGCGGGCTTGCCGGCCGACTGCCGGGGGCGCTGCCCCCGGACCCCCGGGATACTTGAAAAGCGAAGAAGACGCACGCAGGTCGCGGCCGTCCGGCCCATGCTCGATCGGGATGAGGAGCGAGGTTCCTTCTTCGCTTCGGAAATATCCCGGGGTCAGGGGCAGAGCCCCGGCACACTTCAGGAAGAAACCGGCCGTCAGGCGGTCCGCCGGATTACTCCGCCGCCTGCGCCACCGCGGCCCGGTCCGGCTGGATCCAGCCGGCGAGGTTCTCGTCGACGATGGCGGCCAGCGCGTCCATATGGGCGTCGTCCTCGTTGAGACAGGGGATATAGGTGAAATGCTCGCCCCCCGCCTCCTCGAAGCTCTCCTTGATCTCCTCGTTGATCTCTTCGAGCGTTTCGATGCAGTCGGCCGAGAAGGCGGGCGCGATGACGGCGATGTTCTTCTTGCCGTCCTCTTCGGCCAGGCGCGCGACCTCTTCGACGGTATAGGGCTTGAGCCATTCCTCGGGGCCGAACCGGGACTGGAAGGTGGTGACGATCCTGTCCTCGGCCCAGCCAAGCCGCTCGCGCAACAGGCGCGTCGTCTTCTGGCACTGGCAGTGATACGGATCGCCCTCCAGCAAATATCGCTTCGGCACCCCGTGATAGGAACAGACGAGGATGTCCGGCTCGCGCTCTAGCCCGGCATAGGCGCGCTCGACCGACTGCGCGAGCGCGTCGATATAGCGGGTATCCTCGTAATAGGCGGGGACGGTGCGCACGTTGGGCTGCCACTTCATCTTCATGAGCGCGCGGAAGAACTGGTCGCAGGCCGTGGCCGAGGTCGCGCCAGCATAATGCGGGTAGAGCGGGAAGAACACGATCCGGTCGCAGCCGGCGGCCTTCATCTGCTCCACCTTCGAGGTGGTGGAGGGATTGCCGTAGCGCATGCAGTAATCGACCACCACGCGGTCGCCGTACCGGTCCTGCATCCGCTCGGCCATCTTTGCGGTCTGGGCCTTGGTGATCGTGGCCAGCGGGCTTTCGCCTTTTTCGTCGTTCCAGATCGAGCGGTAGGCCGCCCCGGACGAGAACGGCCGCTTGGTCAGGATGATCCCCTGCAGCAGCGGCTGCCAGAGCCAGGGCGAGTAGTCGATGACCCGCCGATCCGACAGGAATTCGTTCAGGTAGCGCCGCATGGACCAGTAATCGTGCCCGTCGGGCGTGCCCAGATTGGCCAGCAGGACGCCGATCCGGCCCATCTTCACCTTCGGGTGGTCCTCGGGCGCGTGCGGCAGCGGCGTGTGATCGGTCATCATGTCCTCGTCCCCTCTTCGCCCAGTTCAGGCACGCCCAGCGCATCCGCCAGCCGGGCGGTCGCCGATCCCGGCCTCAGCGGCTTCGGCTGGTCGTCCGACGGCGCCCATCCGGTCAGGAAGATCGTCTCGAACGTCGCGCCGATGCCGTCCCCGTCCGGGTAGGCAGCCTTATAGATACGCTCGGCCTCGGAAAACAGTTCACGCGGCGGGGTGACGCGGTGGCGCGCGGCCAGGGCGTTGGTTTCCCCGGTGGCGCGCAGATCCCCGACCAGATGACGCAAATCGCGATAGCGGACCCGCCGCGGTTGGGTGTCGGCCACCGGAAGGGCCAGTCCCGCCCGCTGCAACAGGGCGCCCAGATCGCGCACTTCGCCCATCGGAGCGACGCGTGGCGACAGACCGCCCGAGATGCGCGCCTCCGCCTCGGCGAAGGCGGCGCGCGCCTCGGCCAGCGTATCGCCCCCCATGGCGCAGGCGATCAGCAACCCGTCGGGCCTCAGCGCCCGGCGGCACTGGATCAGCTGGCCCACCGGGTCGTCGGCCCAATGAAGGCACATGAAATGCACCACCAGGTCGTGCGCGCCCGGCTCCAGCGCCAGAACGGGCGCGTCCAGCACCACGACGGCGCCGGGCAGGAGATCGGCGAAAAGGTCCGGAAATGCCGTCACGACCGCAGGCGCGGTAAACGTTCTGTTAACGTCTCTGAGCCTTTCCTGCACCTCGTCCGCAGCTTCGCGATGCAGCGCCCAAGCACCGTCATCCGCGATCCGGCGGGCGCGGGCACGGGCCGCCTCCAATGCGCGGCGGTCGGTCAGGGTCGGTGTCTCGGCCATCGAAAGGCAGGTAGGACATGTCGGATGCGATGCAAAGGGTGGCAAACCTGACCCTCCGGGGTGGAATGGCGTTGCGCGACGCGATCTTTCCGCTCACCTGCCTGATGTGCGACGCGCGGGTCGAGGCGCCGGGCCTCTGCCCCGAATGCTGGCGAGAGACGCCCTTCGTGTCAGATCCGGCCTGCGACCTGTGCGGGACGCCCCTGCCGGGAACCGAAACGGCAGAGGGCGGGCGCTGCGATGAATGCCTGACCGTCCCCCGACCGTGGGAGGCGGGGCGCGCCGCGCTGGTCTATGCGGGCCGCGCCCGCGCGCTCGTCCTGCAACTCAAGCACGCCGACCGGACCGAACTGGCCCAGGCGGCGGCGCTTTGGCTGCACCGCAGGGCCCGCGACCGGTTGACCCCGGACACCGTCATCGTACCGGTGCCGCTGCACCGCTGGCGCCTGTTCCGCCGCCGCTACAACCAGTCGGCCGAGATCGCGCGCGCCCTCGCCGCGCGCACGGGCGGGCCGTGCCTGCCGCAGGGCCTGCTCCGGACCCGCGCGACGCTCAGCCAGGACCACCGCTCCCGCCCCGACCGGTTCGAGAACATCCGCGGCGCCATCGCGCCGGCGCCGGGCCTGGATTTGAACGGCGCGCCGGTCGCGCTGGTGGACGATGTGATGACCTCGGGGGCGACGATGGCCGCCTGTGCCGACGTCCTGCGCGCCGCCAGGGCGGGGCCGATCACCGCGCTCATGCTGGCGCGCGTTGCGAAGGACCGCTGAGCGTCTATATCGGGCACACCCCACAGGAGTGTCCCGGATGCAGCCCGTCACCGTCTATACCCAGCCGCTTTGCGGCTTCTGCACCGCCGCCATCCGCCTGTTGCGCGACAAGGGCGCCCAGATCGAAGAGATCGACGTCGCCAGCACGCCCGGCGCGCGGGCCGACATGACCCAGCGCGCGAACGGGCGCCGCACCACGCCGCAGATTTTCGTGGGAGACACGCATGTGGGCGGCTGCGACGACCTCTACGCGCTGGAACGGGCGGGCAAACTCGACCCGCTCCTGCGGGGATGAGGGCCGCCCTCCTCCAACTCACCGCCTCCGACGACCCAGAGGCCAATCTGCCCAGGACGCTCGCCTACGTGGACGAGGCCGCGGCAGAGGGCGCAGACCTGATCCTGACACCCGAAGTCACGAACTGCGTCTCTTCCTCGCGCGAGCATCAGAAGGCCGTCCTGCGGCCGGAACCGCGCGACCCGACGCTCTCCGCGATGCGCGCGGCGGCGGCGCGGCACCAGCGCTGGATCCTCATCGGCAGCCTCGCGTTGCGGACCGCCGACCCGCAGGGCCGCTTTGCCAACCGCTCGATCCTGATCGACCCGTCGGGCGCCATCGCGGCGCGTTACGACAAGATCCACATGTTCGACGTCGACGTCTCGGACACCGAGACGTTCCGCGAATCCGCCGCCTATCGCCCGGGCGCCCGCGCGACCGTGGCGCAGACGCCGTGGGGTGGGCTGGGCATGACGGTCTGCTACGACGTGCGCTTCGGGCACCTGCACCGGATGCTGGCGCAGGCGGGGGCCGTCATGCTGTCGGTGCCGGCCGCTTTCTCGCCGGTCACCGGCGCCGCCCATTGGGAGGTGTTGCTGCGCGCCCGCGCCATCGAGACGGGCTGCTTCGTCCTGGCGCCCGCCCAGACCGGACAGCACGAGGCCAGCGTCGGACGGACACGCCGGACCCACGGGCATTCCATGGTCGTCGCGCCCTGGGGCGAGGTGCTGCTGGATGCGGGCACGCATCCGGGCGTCCATCTCTGCGATATCGACCTGGCCGAAGTCGAAGCGGCGCGCGCCCGTGTGCCCGCCATCCATGCCGACCGCCGTTGGGACGGCCCATGACCGAGGAAGCCGACCGCCTCGCCGTCGCGCTCTTTTCCGAGGTGCTGACCGCGGACCAGCTCATCCGCGCGCGCCTGTCCAAGGCCTTGCCCAAGGGGATGGAGCTGAGCCATTTCGTCGTCCTGAACTACCTCGCGCAGCACCGGCAGGAACGGTCCCCTGCTGATCTGGCCCGCACGTTCCACCTGACGCGGGGGGCGATGACCAACACGCTCAACCGTCTGGAATGGGCCGGGCATGTCCATATCCGCCCCGACTGGGACGATGCCCGCCGCAAGCGCGTGGCCATCAGCCCGGCGGGCCAAAAGGCGCGCGAGGCGGCCCTTGCCGCGATCCGCCCGATCATGACCGCGGCCGTCCAGGAAATCGGCGAGGCCCGCATCCGTACCGCCATCCCCGTCCTGCGCGAGTTGCGCACCCGCTTCGGCGCGGGCGAAGACTAGGCCCGTCCGCCCTAGTCCCGCCGCCGCACCATGATCTGCGTGCCGTCCTTGCGGGTCTCCAGCCGCTTGATCTCGGCGATCAGGTCGCTCAGCTTGCGGCGCCCGTAGGTCCGGGTGTCGAAATCGGGGGCCACCGCGACGATCTGGCTGCCCAGCGCGCCCAAAGCGTACCAGTCGCCATCCGGGTCCATCCGCTCCATCGCGCGCAGGATAACCGGCAGCGCGTCCTGCGGCTTGCGCTTCGAGGGGCCGTCATCGACCCGCTCGTCGGTCAGGTTCTCGATCATGATGAACCTGTTGCAGACATTGCGTAGCGCCTCGGGGGCCTTGCCTTCGCCGATGCCGATCACGTCCAGCCCATCCTCGCGGATCCGGCTCGCCAGACGGGTGAAGTCGCTGTCCGAACTGACCAGCACGAAGCCGTCGAACCGCCCCGTATGCAGGATGTCCATCGCGTCGATCACCAGCCCGATATCGCTGGCATTCTTGCCCTTTGTGTTCGCCGTCTCCTGATGGGCGACCAGGCCCAGGTCGCGCACCTTACCGGCCCAGGGCTTCAGCCGGTCGCTGGACCAGTCGCCGTAGACCCGGCGCAGGCCGGGCTCTCCCAGCCCCGTGATCTCTTCGAGGATGGCTTCGGCGTACTTGGCGGGGATGTTGTCGGCGTCGATGAGGACGGCGAGAAGGGGTCTGTCGCGATTGGGCATCCCCGTAAGCTAGGCGAGTTTTCCGCCGCCGCCCACCGCAATCGCGGCCATCGCGCCAAAGATCTCTCGCTCGACCGGGCGCAGGGCATCGTCCTCGTCGCCCTCCGGCAGGCCGTTGAGCAGATAGGCGAAGGACAGACCGGCCTCGGCGTCGTGCCAGATCCCGCCGCACAGCCCGTATGCGTTGGCGAAATGCCCGATCAGAGCCCGGGGGTAGAAGGCGGGCCGGCGCAGGATCATCAGGCCCGGCCCGTAGCGGTCGAAGAGGTCGGTGGGCCGGGCTGGCCCCGGATCGTGCAGCACCGTCCGATCCATGGCGGGAATCGCGCGCGCCAGTGCAAGACAGCCCCGCAGCGAGGTCCGCAACCCGCCCTGCGGCGAGAAAGCCCCCGCGCCCGCGGCTTTCGGCGCGGGCGCCGGACCGGCCCCGTCGATCTGCGCGACGAAGCTCCGGTCCGTCCGGCGCAGGCAGGGGACGGCCCGCGCCCATGCTTCATCGGGAACGCCGGACCAGTTGAACCCGCCCTCGATGCCCCACGCGGCCAGCCAGGCCGAGGCCGCCTCTCCGAACCCAGCGCCCAGCACCGCGTCCGCCGCGAGGGCATAGCCCAGATTGCAATAGTCGAAGACCGGCGGCCCCCATTCCGCGTCCCCGGCCATCTGCACCGGCGACCGGCCATCCGCAGGCACCAGCCCCGCGCCGTCGCGCAGCCCGCTTACGTGACCCAGCAACGCGTCCAGCGCGATCCGCCGCCCCGCCACATCCACCGTTGCGCCGGGCGCCGCCGCCGCACGCACCACCTGCCCCGTCACCACCTTCGAGATCGAGGCCACGCGGATCGGTGCGTCCGGCCCCATCGGCGGCGCGTCCGGCGCGGCAGAGATCCCGAAGACCTGCGTCTCGTCGGCGCGCCCGACCGCCAGAGCCGCATGGGCGAGGCGCCCACGGACGGATCGGGCCAGATCGTCCAGGACGGTCACAGAAGCCGATACAGGATCAGCGCGTCGACGAAGCCCTCGCTCGGGTGTCGAAAAGCGCCGGGCACCCGGCCCACCTCTTCGAACCCCGCACGGCGCCAGGTGTCGATGGCGCGCGTATTCGTGGCCACGACGAAGTTGAAGACCATGCCGCGAAAGCCCAGCGCGCGCGCCTCCGACAGCGCGTGATCCAGCATCGCCCGCGCCACGCCGCGTCCTCGCGCCGCCGGGTCGGTGACGAAACCCGCATTGCACAGATGCGCCCCGCCGCCCTTCTGGTTCTCGCGGATGTAGAACGTGCCCACGGGCGCGCCCTCCAGCGACGCCACCCAGACCCGTTCCGCGAACCAGTAGGCCAAAGCCGCCTCGCGCGGGATCCCGCTATCGACGGCATAGGTGTCGCCCGCCCGAAAGACCGGCTCCAGCATGGCCCAGACGGTATCGTCCATCTCGCCGGGTCCGATCTCCCGGATCGTGACCGCGTCGCCGGTCATTCCCAGGCGAACCCGTCGCGGAACACCGAAAGTCCCTCCAGCGTCTCGGACAGGGACATCTCGCGGTTCTCCTTGATGACGACCGGGTTTCCCTGCTCTGGGGGCCGCTCGTTCCCGATGGGCCAGAACCGATCCGGGTTGTAGGCAAGCGACGTCTCGATCAGCCGGTCGCCATGCTTGGTGACCACCGAGGGCAACTCGTTCCCGTTCGTCTGCTGCATCGTCGCGACGGGCCCGTCATGGGCGGCGAACTGGAACAGCCAATAGGGAAAGTAGATGCCGCCGTTGAAATACTCGTCGTCATGGAAGGTCTGCGTCATGCGCAGGGCATGGCTGCCCTCATGCGGCTCCCTTGGGGCTTCGACCAGCTCACCGCCGCGGTAGACGCGCTTGGGACCGTAATGCCAGTAGAGATGGACGCCGTCGCCGGGCGCCCCCGTATTGCCGCGCAGGTAATCCTTCACGATGCCAGGCAAGCCGTCCAGCTCCGCGTCCGTCGGCGCATTCCCTTCGGACAGCACGGTCAGCGCCCGGTGCAGGGCCGCCGGCGCGTCGTGACGGACGTCGAAGCGGATGTGGAACAGGTAATGATCGGACATCGGAGTGGCCTTTCCTGACGGCGGACCCGGGTGGCCCTTCCTTCCATGGCGGCGCGCGGCGGGAAAGACGGGTCGCGCGATGTCGCAGGCCTAAGCGGGCGAACCGGGTCGCCACGCGCTCCAGGACCTGCAAACCTGTCCCTAGGCCCCGTGTAAGCGCTGCGCTCACCCTCCTGGGCACTCTGTCCCTTCGCGGATCGCGGCCGCCAGCGCCTCTGCCGATCCGGGATCGACGGGCGCGGGGATCTGGATATTGCCGCTGTAGATCGGCGTCATCAGTCGCGGTGCCACAAGCACCTCGCCGCAGCGCGAAAGTTCCACCACTTCGCCCACCAGCGGGGTGGTGAACGCCGCCAGACGTCGCGCGCCATTCTCCGACAGAGTGACGAAGACGACCGGCCCGCCCTGCTGCCCCTGCGCGATGACGGCATCCGCCACCTCGGCGCCGGTAAAGACCGCCTCTTCCGGACCCGCCGACAGGACGAACGCCTCCCCGGCCTGTGCAGCGCCCGCCAGCAGTGCCAGACCGGCGAGCGGAGCCCTCAATAGACCACCACGCTGCGGATGCTCTCGCCGCGATGCATCAGGTCGAACCCTTCGTTGATGTTCTCGAGCGACAAGGTGTGGGTGATCATCGGATCGATCTCGATCTTGCCGTCCATGTACCAGTCCACGATGCGCGGCACGTCGGTCCGACCCCGCGCCCCTCCGAAGGCCGTGCCCCGCCAAACGCGGCCCGTGACAAGCTGGAAGGGCCGCGTCGCGATCTCCGCGCCCGCCGGCGCGACGCCGATGATGACGCTCTCGCCCCAGCCCTTGTGCGCGGCTTCCAGCGCGGTGCGCATCACGTCCACGTTGCCCGTGGCGTCGAAGGTGTAATCCGCGCCCCCGCCCGTCAGCTCGACCAGATGGGCCACCATGTCGCCACTGACGTCCCCGGGGTTCACGAAGTCGGTCATGCCGAACCGCTCGGCCATCGCGCGCTTGTCCGGGTTCAGATCCACGCCCACGATCTGGTCGGCGCCCGCCAGCCGCAGCCCCTGGATCACGTTCAGTCCGATGCCGCCCAGCCCGAAGACCACGGCGCGGGACCCGATCTCCACCTTGGCGGTGTTGATGACGGCGCCGATCCCCGTGGTCACGCCGCAGCCGATATAGCAGATCTTCTCGAAGGGCGCGTCGCGCCGCACCTTGGCCAAAGCGATCTCGGGCATCACCGTATGGTTCGCGAAGGTCGAGCAGCCCATGTAATGCAGGATCGGCGTGCCGTCCGTCATGCGGAACCGGCTCGTTCCGTCCGGCATCACCCCCTGGCCCTGCGTCGAGCGGATCGCCTGGCACAGGTTCGTCTTGGGGTTCAGGCAATAGTCGCATTCCCGGCATTCCGGCGTGTAGAGCGGGATCACATGGTCCCCGACTTCCAGCGAGGTCACGCCCTCGCCGACCTCCACCACCACGCCCGCGCCCTCGTGGCCGAGGATGGCGGGGAACAGCCCCTCGGGGTCGGCGCCCGACAGGGTGAACTCGTCCGTATGGCAGATGCCGGTCGCCTTGATCTCGACCATCACCTCTCCGGCCTTGGGGCCGTCCAGCTCCACGTCCATCACTTCCAGCGGCTTGCCCGCCTCCAGTGCCACCGCCGCTCTCGTGCGCATCGCGTCCTCCCTGATCCTGCCGATCACCGTGGCGCGGCGACGGTCCACTTGCAATCGCCGCGCACCCGGTGATGCTGTGGGCCATGCGACGTCTCGCCCTCCTGATCCCGGTGCTCCTGATGGCCTGCAACGACAGCGACGATCCCTGCGGCGCCGAGGGTTACGCCTCGCTGGTGGGGACGAACGTGGCGGCGGTGACGCTGCCGGCGGACCTGAACCACCGCATCCTGGCCCCCGGCGGCATTGCGACCACCGATTTCGTCCCCGACCGCCTCAACATCGAGACCGACGCCGAGGGCACGATCACCCGTCTCTATTGCGGCTGACCCGGCGCGCATTGCCTGGATGCGAGGGGTCCGGCCCCCACAGCGCGACATAGGTGTCCACGACCATCCCTCGGCGCTGGAAGATCACGAAGGCCGCCGCCAGCCCGCCCCACCAGAACGACAGGCTCATCCACATCCAGCGCGGCGCGTTCGCCTGCCACAGCCCCGTCATGACGGCGGCAAGCGACAGGGCCAGCGCCGCATAGCCCAGCGTCTTGTGCACCCGCTCGAAGACAAGGCGGCGGCGCGTCATGTCGTAATGGTCGCCCCGCAGGCTGCCGCGGGGGTCGGTCGGCCCGCCCTTCGTGCCGCGCAACAGGCCCGACATCCCCTGCGCCGCGCCCAGCGCCAGGATCGCCCAGCCCAGCCAGTGATGGACCCATGCCCCCGCCGTGGCCGAGACCCCCGGCCCGGTCCACAGCACCAGCACGAGGCCGACCGCCATCAGGACCAGCGCCCCGCCCTGCGCCGCCAGATGGGTGCGCCACCAGAACAGGTTCTCGACCACTTCGGGAAAACGCTGTCGCGGCAGGACCTTGAAGAACCGCGCGATGATGACGCCAAGCGGTACGAGCACGCCCCAGGCCAGCACCATCAGCCGTCCGTGCCAGGCATGGAGCGCGCCGACATCGTGGGGCCGGGTCAGGTCGATGGGGGCCAGCAGCCAGTCGATCACGACGGAGCCCCCTCGGGAACGCCTCCGGTCATCGGCGCACGGACGGGGGCGGTCTTCCTCCGGCACGTCGCTTGCGATCCCCTCGAAAGGTCCACTGGACCTTTCGCCGGCTTCGCCGGTCCGTGGGTCGCCCAGGGCTGCGCCCGTGATCCGCCCGATCGATCCACCGGATCGATCGCCGCCGAGGGCGGACACCGGATCACCCCTTCACCGCCCCTGCGGTCATGCCGGTGATGATCTGCCGGCTGGCCACCAGAGTGAACAGGATCGGAGGGATCGCCAGCAACATGCCGGTCGCCATGATGACCCCCCAATCGATGTCGTACTCGGTGATCGAATTCACAATCACGACGGGCACCGTCCGCGTGTTGCGGTCCGCCAGCGCGTTGGCCAGCAGGAACTCGTTCCAGGCGATGCGGAAGGTGAAGATCGCCGCCGCCGCCAGCCCCGGCTTGATCAGCGGCAGCACCACCAGAAAGAAGGTGCGGAACGGCCCCGCGCCGTCCATCCGCGCCGCCTCTTCCAGTTGGATCGGCACCTGCACGATGAAGCTCTGCAGGATCCAGATCACGAAGGGCAGGTTCATCGCCACGTAGACCAGCACCAGACCGGCGCGCGAGCCGTCCAGCCCGTACTGGAACGTCCAGATCCCGAAGACCGGCACCAGCAGGACGGCCGGCGGCACCATCCGCACCAGCAGCGTCGTCAGGCTGGTCACCCCGCGCCCCATGAACCGGAACCGCACCAGCGCATAGGCCGCCATGCAGCCCAGGATCAGCGT
The DNA here is from genome assembly GCF_000877395.1 of Jannaschia aquimarina. Classification (GTDB taxonomy): domain Bacteria; phylum Pseudomonadota; class Alphaproteobacteria; order Rhodobacterales; family Rhodobacteraceae; genus Jannaschia; species Jannaschia aquimarina. Next base: position 34,122 of record NZ_JYFE01000060.1, read on the forward strand.
CAGGAAAGTCGCGACCGTCGACACGATCAGCGAGTTCACCAGCGCCCGCCCGAAGGTCCGGTCGCAGCGGCGCACATGCTCCGGCTCGTACCAGAGGTAGTCGCACAGAACGGTCTCATAGTTGTTCAGCGTCGGCACGAAGAACAGAGCCGATGTGCCCGAGATGATATCCACGTTCAGCTTCAGCGACGTGGCCAGCATCAGCCAGATCGGCCCCACGGCCATCAGGACCAGCGCCACCAGCAAGGCATAGAAGGCGGGGTTGGCGCGGCGCTCCATCAGGTGATCTCCGCCTCGCGGGCCGCCGCCAGCCGGGCGGCACGCCGCTCGGTCAGACGGGTATAGCCGAACATCAGGATTGTCAGAACCAGCAGCAGGATCAGCAGCAGGTTCGACATCGCCGCCGCCGTGCCCAGATCCTGGAATTCCTGCGCCGTCCGCGCGATCCGCAGCGCGACGATTTCGGTCGACAGGCCCGGCCCCCCATTGGTCAGGACCAGGATCACCTCAAGCACCTTGAAGGCGTCGATCAGCCGCAAGAGCGCGGTGACGATCAGCACCGGCAGCATCAGTGGCAGCTTGACGTGCCAGATCAGTTGCCAGCCCGAAGCGCCGTCGATCCTTGCCGCCTCCATCGCCGATTGCGGCAGCGATTGCAGCGCCGCCAGCGCGAGGATGAAGATGAAGGGCGTCCATTGCCAGATGTCGGCGATCACGATCGAGGCGAACGCCCAGGTTCCGTCCGACAGCCAGGGCGCCGAAGGCAGACCCACGCTCTCCAGCATCCGGTTCAGCGTGCCGACGGTGGGATGGTACATGTAGCGCCACATCAGGCCCACCACGATGGGCGCGATCATCATCGGCAGGATGAAGATCGTCCGCAGCACGGTCATGCCCCGCAATTTGCGGTCAAGCAGAAGGGCCAGCCCCACGCCCAGCACCATCTCGACGGTGACCACGATCGCCGCGAACCGGATCGTCACCCAGAAGCTCTCGCGGAAGGCCGCGTCGCCCAGCAGGTAGATGTAGTTGCGAAGGCCCACGAACTCGGCCTCCCCGATCCGCTGGCTGGGATTCCAGTCCAGGAACGAGGCCCAGATCATGTACCCGATCGGGTAGAGCAGCGCGACCGCCATCACCAGGACGGCCGGCGCCAGGAACAGGTAGGGCGTCGCGCGGTTCACGTTCGCCAGCATGTCGACCCTCCCTCTTCGGTGGGGGCGTGCCCCCGGCTTCTTCTCGGCCCAAATACTCCCGCCGGAAGCCCGGATCGGTCGGGGCTCGATGCCCAGTCCGATCCGTCTCCCCGTGCCTCCGTCCGCCGCAATCCGTGCCGGTTGTGCAGACGGGGGGTGCACGGGGGGTGTACTGGACTTTCGGCAACACTCGCGTTGCCGATCGGTCACAGACGGCCCGCCGCGGGGGCGGGCCGCGTCCCTCACTCGGCGGCCTGCCAGGTGTAGTAACCCGACTCCTCCATCAGCGCGCGGGTCCGCTCCGCGACCCCGTCCAGCGCCTCCTGAGGGTCCAGCCCTTCGGTCAGGACCTGGCTCATCGTCGTCCCGATATCCGAGTTGATCTGCCCCCAGACCGGGATGATCGGCCGCCAGTCGGGATCCGCATATTTCAGAGCTTCACCAAAGGTTTCCGAGTAGGGATACTTCGCCTGCACCTCGGGATCGGCATAGGTCGAGAAGCGCGAGGGATTGCCGCCGGCCATCGCCACGGCCTTGTCGCCCTCCTTCGAGGTCAGCCATTGCAGCAGCAGGAACGCCGCCTCCTTGTTGGGCGCGTTCGCCGGGATGGCCAGCCCGAAACCGCCTGTCTGGCTGGCCCGCTCGACCCCCATCGGATGCAGCGCATAGCCGACGTTTCCAGCGACCTGGCTCTCGCTCGGATCCTCGAACCCGGCCGCAAAGGCGATCGAGTCGAGGAACATCGCCGCCTGACCCGACTTGAACGCCGCCGCCGCTTCGGACGGGCCGAAGGTCGTGCCACCCTCGGGGCCGCAATCAACGATCGTCTTCAATGCGTTGGCCGCCTCGACCCCCGCTTCGTTGTTGATGATCGGCTCCCAATTGTCGTCGAAGACCTGACCGCCCAGAGGCGCAAGATGCAGCAGGAAGGCATGGCTCGCCTGATGCCCCGACGCCGCGCGCGAGGCCATCCCCCCCATGCCCGGTTCCAGTTCGGGGATCCGGCATGCGATGTCGAGCAACTCCTCGTAGGTCTCGGGCGCTTCGATCCCGTGCTTCTCGAAGATGTCGCGGCGATAGGCCAGAACGCTGGTTTCGGACCCGAACGGCACCCCGAAGGCGCTGCCGAGCTGGCCTGGCAGATAGCCCTTGGTGCCGCCGGCCACGCCGATGTTCTGGACGTACCCGTCGATCAGGTCGCCCTGGTCGTAGGTCGGATCGGCCAGGGCCGGGTTCATGAAATACTTGGCCAGGTTCTCGAGCTGGTCGGCATAGACGTAGTCCGCCTTCGAGAACACCACGAAGGAGATCAGGTCGTAATCGCCCTCGTCCTTGGTCAGCTCCAGCGTCTGACGCTCCCGCATCCGCAGATACTGGAGCTGGTCCACCTCGACCTCGATACCGGTCTGTTCGGTGAACTGGTCCAGCACCTCGATGGCGGCGTCGTAGTGGGGATGCGCCGGGAACATCACGACCAGCGTCGTGTCCTGATAGGGCTCGTAGGGGTTGGCGAACGCGGTCCCCGCCAGCAAGGCCGCCGCGGCAGCCCCCGATCCTAGTCTCTTCAGCATGTCGTCTCCTCCCATGGATTATCCCTCGCCGTCCGGGACAAGGCGGGTGCCCGTCTCCGGATCGAAGATCATGATCTCGGCCGGATCGACGGCGAAGCGCACGGTCTCTCCGGGTTTCGCGCGGGTTGCGCTCTCGACTTCCGCCAGCACTTCGTGGGGGCCGCACCGTGTCACGAGGACCGATTGCGCGCCCAGATACTCGGCCACGACCACGCGCAACTCCAGCGGGGCGCCGTGATCGACCGTGATGGCGGAAGGGCGGATGCCGATCTCGACCGCGCCCTGCGGCACGGGCAGGCCGGGCGGATGCGGCAGGTCGAAGCCCTCGCCCACCAGCCGGTCCCCCTCGGCGCGCGCGGGCAGGAAATTCATGGTCGGCGCGCCGATGAAGCCCGCGACGAACTTGTTGACCGGCCGCTCGAACAGATCCTCGGGCGTGCCCTGCTGCTGGATGCGGCCGGCATTCATCACGACGATCCGGTCGCCCAGCGTCATCGCCTCGACCTGATCGTGGGTCACGTAGATCATGTTCTTGTCGATGGAGTTGCGCATCTCGGCCAACTCGGTCCGCATCCGGGCGCGCAGCTTGGCATCGAGGTTCGAGAGCGGCTCGTCGAAGAGGAACACACCCGCATCCCGCACCAGCGCGCGGCCCATCGCGACCCGCTGGCGCTGCCCGCCGGACAGGGCCGCGGGCTTGCGGTCCAGAAGGTGGTCGATGCCCAGCATTTCCGCGGCCGCGGCGACCCTGCGATCGATCTCGTCCTTTGGCACGCGCGACAGGCGCAGCGCGAAGCTCATGTTCTTGGCGACGTTCATATGCGGGTAGAGCGCATAGTCCTGAAAGACCATCGCCACGTCCCGCGCCTTGGGTTCCAGCTTGCTGATGGGGCGGCCGTCAAAGGTGATCTCTCCGCCGGACAAGGTCTCCAGCCCGGCGAGCAGGCGCAATGTCGTGGACTTTCCGCATCCGGACGGGCCGACGAGCACGGTGAATTCGCCGTCCTCCAACGTCAGGTCCAGCGGCGGCAGCACCTGCGTGCGGCCATATCGCTTCTCGACGCCGTCCAAGACGATTTCCGGCATTCCCTTCCTCCCGGGATGCAGCTTTGCCCGTGGACGGTCGCGCGGGAAGATGAGAAAAGCCGGATCAGCGTTACCGGTAACGTCAAGAGGGCCAGAGGGATGCGGAAGGGATCGGGCGCCGTCGGCGTGCGCGACGTCGCGGTGGCCGCCGGCGTTTCGGCGATGACCGTCAGCCGGGCGTTGCGCGGCATCGACGGGGTGTCAGAGGCGACGCGTCAGCGCATCGCGAGCCTCGCCGCCGAGATGGGGTACGTCCCCGACGGCACCGCCCGCGCGCTGGCCGTGGGCGAGACCCGCCTGATCGGGATCTCGGTCCCCAACCTCTTCAACGATGTCTTCGCCGACATTCTGGGCGGGATGCGTCGCGCGCTGCACCTGGCGGGTCATCCGAGCATCATCGACACGACCGATTACGACCCGTCGAGAGAGCTGGACTGGGTGGAGCGCATGACGGTCTGGCGTCCCGCCGCGCTGGTCCTGACGGGCTGCGACCACGATCCCGGGCTGGCCCCCATCCTGACGCGGGCCCGCCTGCCCGTGGCCGAGGTCTGGGACGTGCGCACCGATCCGATCGACTTCTGCGTCGGGGTGGATCACCTCGCGGCGGGTGAGACGCTGGGCCGGCACGCCCTGTCGCTGGGCTATCGCGCGCCGGCTTTCGTCGGCCCCCGTCCCGGGCGGGATCGACGGGCCGACCAGCGGGCCGAGGGGATCGCCATGGCCTTCGCGGGGATCGCTCCGCTGGCCCGGATCGTGGCCGAAGAGGACAGCGCCTTCGTCGCCGGTCATCGCGGCATGGCGCAGGTCCTGTCGGGGGAGAAGCGGGACGCCGTGTTCTTCCACAACGACAACACGGCGTTCGGTGGCCTTATGGCGGCCGAGGCGGCGGGGCTCGACGTGCCAGGCGATATCGGTGTCGTCGGCTTCAACCGTCTCGACCTGACCCGGGTCCTGTCCCGCCCCCTGACCACGCTAGAAACGCCCAGGCGGCAGATCGGCCAAATGGCGGCGGCGCATCTGCTGGCCCGCCTCAACGGCGTGACGCCGCCCCGCGTCACCCGGCTGGAATGCCGCCTGATCGAAGGGGGGACGTTGCGGAGAGTGGCACCCTAGGCGGCCGGACCACCCCTGTGCCTAGCCCGCCAGCGCCGCGCGCAAGTCTTCGGCGAGGTCGCCTAGACGAGGCGCGAGCGGCGTGGTCCGGCGCCAGACCATGCCGATCTCACGCCGGGGTTGCGGCTCGGGAAAGCGGGCGGTGGCGACAGGGGCGGCGCGGGTTTCGGCCTCGACGGCCATTTCGGGGATCAGCGTCACGCCCAGCCCCGCCCCCACCATCCGCACGAGAGTGGCCAGCGACGCCCCGTCCAGACCGGCCCCCGGGCGGGAGGGGCGGAGCGCGCAGAACGACAGCGCCTGATCCCGGAAGCAATGCCCCTCCTCCAGCAGCAGCAACCTCCGCTCGCCCAGGGTTTCGCGGTCCGGGATCGGCATTCCGGCCTCGGCCTCCGGCCGGACGAGAACGAAGGTCTCCGACAGGAGGGGCGCTTCGACCAGCGTCGGCTCCCCGAGGGGCAGCGCCACGATCGCGGCGTCCAGCCGGCCCTCGCCGAGCTCCTCCAGAAGGCGGGGCGTGACCGTCTCCCGGATATCGAGGTCGAGACCCGGACGCGCCTCGGCGACCGCCCGGACGAGGCGCGGCACGAGGTAGGGGGCAACGGTCGGAATCAAGCCGAGGCGCAACCGGCCGGACAGGTCGCCCCCCGCGGCGCGCGCCAGTTCCGACAATTCCTCGACCCCGCGCAGGATCGCGGCGATCCGAGGGGCGGCCCGTTCGCCGAAAGGGGTGAGGCGGGCCTGGCGGGGGCCGCGCTCGAAGAGGTCGGTGCCGAGGGCGGATTCCAGCTCACGGATCTGAACCGAAAGCGCGGGCTGAGAGACCGCCGACGCCTCGGCCGCGCGACCGAAATGCCCATGCCGCGCGAGGGCTTCGAAGTAATGCAGCTGCCTGAGCGTGATTGCCATAATCCAGTCCTATCGTTTGGATTGGAATTTGCAACTTTCCCCTATTGGCGGGAAAGGTTAGAACGATTCCACAAAGGCCGGACGACCGGCCCCCACCTACATTTCTTCCGGGAGGATCCGATGGACGGAACCGACAGCTCCGCCGGCAAGTGCCCCGTCGTTCACGGCGCCACGCTTCACGTCACGAACCGCGGCCGCGGCAACAAGGACTGGTGGCCGAACCAGATCAACCTGCGCATCCTGCACCAGAACCAGCCCGCTTCGCAGCCGCACGGGCCGGAGTTCGACTACGTCAAGAAATTCGAGGGGCTGGACTACGAGGCTCTGAAGGCCGACCTGACCGCGCTGATGACCGACAGTCAGTCCTGGTGGCCGGCGGATTACGGGCATTACGGGCCCTTCTTCATCCGCATGGCCTGGCACGCGGCGGGCACCTACCGGACAGCCGACGGGCGCGGCGGGGCGTCGACCGGCAATCAGCGCTTCGCGCCGCTCAATTCCTGGCCCGACAACGGCAACCTCGACAAGGCGCGCCGTCTGCTCTGGCCGATCAAGCAGAAATACGGCGACGCGATCAGCTGGGCGGACCTGTTCGTCCTGACCGGAAACGTCGCGCTCGAGTCGATGGGCTTCAAGACGTTCGGCTTCGGCGGAGGCCGCGCCGACATCTACGAGCCCGAGGAAGACATTTACTGGGGCATGGAAGACGAGTGGCTGGGCGATGCCCGCTACGACAAGGGCGAGGATGGCAAGGGCCGGTTCCTCGAAAACCCGCTGGCCGCCGTTCAGATGGGCCTGATCTACGTGAACCCCGAAGGCCCCAACGGAAAGCCGGACCCGATGGCCTCGGCCTACGACATCCGCGACACCTTCGCCCGGATGGCCATGAACGACGAAGAGACCGTCGCCCTGACCGCCGGAGGCCATACGTTCGGCAAGGCCCATGGCGCTGGCGATCCAGGCCATGTCGGCGCAGAGCCCGAAGGCGCCCCGATGGAAAGCATGGGCCTCGGCTGGACCAATACCTGGGAGACCGGGCATGGCGGCCATACCATCACCTCCGGCCTCGAAGGTGCCTGGACGCCGACGCCGACCAAGTGGGACATGAGCTATTTCGACGTCCTGCTGGGCTATGACGACGATGAGTGGGAGCTGCACAAATCCCCCGCCGGCGCGCAGCAATGGCGGCCCAAGAATCCCAAGCCGGAGCATATGGTACCGGACGCACACGACCCGTCGAAGACCCACGCGCCGATGATGTCCACCGCCGACATGGCGATGCGGACCGACCCGGACTATCTGCGCATCTCGAAGGATTTTCATGCGAACCCCGACAAGTTCGCCGACGCTTTCGCCCGCGCATGGTTCAAGCTGACGCACCGGGATATGGGTCCCAAGATCCTCTACAAAGGGCCCGAAGTCCCTGCCGAGGACCTGATCTGGCAGGATCCGATCCCGGCCGTCGACCACCCGCTGGTCGATGATGCGGACATCGCGACCCTGAAGGCAAAGCTGCTCGACAGCGGTCTCAGCATCGCGGAACTGGTCGGCACCGCATGGGCCTCGGCCTCGACCTTCCGCGGGTCGGACAGACGCGGCGGCGCCAATGGCGCGCGCATCCGTCTTGCCCCGCAGAAGGACTGGGAGGCGAACCAGCCTGCGGTTCTGGCAAAGGTGCTGAACAGGCTTGAAGGCATCAAGGCCGACTTCGATGGCGCCAACGCGCCGAAGAAGATCAGCCTCGCCGACCTCATCGTGCTGGGCGGTTGCGCCGCCGTCGAGAAGGCGGCCAAGGACGGCGGGCACGATGTCACGGTCCCGTTCACGCCGGGCCGCATGGATGCGACCGACGAGCAGACCGACGCCGACAGCTTCGAGCCGCTGGAGCCCCATGCCGACGGCTTCCGCAACTTCCAGGCAGCGGATTTCAACGTCTCGCCGGAGGAGTTGATGGTCGATCGCGCCCAGCTTCTGACCCTGACAGCGCCCGAGATGACGGTTCTGGTCGGCGGTCTGCGCAGCCTCGACGCCAATACCGGCGGCAGCAAGCACGGCGTGTTGACGGATCGGCCGGGCGTGCTGTCCAACGACGTGTTCCGCAATCTGCTGGACATGAACGTCGTCTGGAAACCGTCTTCGGACGAGGCGAACGTCTTCATCGGCGGCGACCGCTCCACCGGAGAGACGAAGTGGAGCGCGACGCGCTGCGATCTGGTCTTCGGATCGAATTCGCAGCTACGCGCCCTGGCCGAGGTCTATGCCCAGGACGATGCGTCTCGGAAGTTCGTCGACGACTTCGTCGCCGCGTGGACGAAGGTGATGGAACTGGATCGCTTCGATCTGAAGTGAGGCCGGATCAGCGGCGGCCCTGAGTTCAGGGCCGCTGCACCCCCCGCCGCGCCAGAGCCACGGAATAGAGGCTCGTGGTCGCGGTGATGTAGAGGACGTGCTTCGCCCGCCCGCCGAAGCAGACGTTCGAGACCGTTTCGGGCACCCTGATCTTGCCGAGCAGCCGCCCGTCGGGCGCGAAGCAGTGCACGCCGTCCCCCGCGCTGGTCCAGAGGTTGCCGTCCTCGTCCAGCCGGAACCCGTCCGCGATCCCCGCATCCGGCTTGGCGAAGAGGCGACCGTTCACGGGACGGCCGTCCTCCATGTCGTAGACCCGGATATGCTGCGGATCGTTGGACCACATACGCCCGGTATCGGCCACATAAAGCAGAGTCTCGTCAGGCGAGAAGGCCAGCCCGTTGGGGCAGTTCATGTCGGTGACCATGGGCTCGGGCACGCCGCCCTCGGGGGGGATACGGTAGACGACGCAAGGGTTCTCCTGCTCGGCCCGCGCGCCTTCGTAATCCATCATGATCCCGTAATGGGGATCGCTGAACCACACCGCCCCGTCCGACGCGACGATGACATCGTTCGGAGAGTTCAGGGGCTTGCCGTCGAAGCGATCGGCCAGGACGGTGATCGTTCCGTCATGTTCCGTCCGGGTGACCCGGCGCGCGCCGTGCTCGCAACTCACCAGCCGGCCCTGCCGGTCCCGCGTATGGCCGTTCGCGTAATTCGACGGCGCGCGGTGGGTGGTGACGACGCCCAATTCGTCCGGCCCCGTGCCGCGATCCGGCGTCCAGCGGAGGATGCGGTTGTTCGGGATATCCGAGAACAGCAGGCAACCGGCGTCGCCGAACCAGACAGGTCCCTCCACCCAGTCGAAGCCGGTGGCGAGGCGCTTCAGCGGGGCGTTGCCGAGAACGTAGCGGGCGAAGGCGGGATCGTGGATTTCGAAGTCTGACATGGGCCGGTTGTCATCCCGCCCGGACCGTTGCGTCAACCCGGCAGCCGGTGTTCCGCCAAAGCCCGCGCCAACTCAAGGAAACCCCGCGCCTGGTGACGGGCCAGTGCGTGACCCTTCTCGGCCGTCGCCAGATGCGCCTCGCCCACGACACCGTCGGGAGACAGGTCCGATGCGACCCAACCCAACGAAACCGGTCCGATCGGCGGGATCGGCGCATCCTCGGCGGTCGAGCGGAAATCGCGTGCCGCGCCCATCTCTACCGTCTCGGGCCGGAACGCCAGCATCAGCGACGTCTCCCGGTCGCCGCCATGGATCCCGAACTGCGCCTCTTGCGCGCCGAACATCCCGTCCGGTGCGCCAAAACTCATCCACTGGCACTTCACCGCCAGCATGTCATGCTTCACGCGCAACTCGCGCGACAGGATCGACACCAGATCCAGATTTCCCCCATGTGAATTCACGAGGATCACCTTTCGGATCCCCGCACGGGCAAGGCTGTCGCCGATCTCACCCCAGGCGCGCAAAGCCGTCTCGGCCGTGAGCGTCAGCGTCCCGGCCGCCCAGAGGTGCTCGTTCGACTTGCCCACGGCCTGGACCGGCAAGATCAGCAGGTCCAGATCATCCGGACAAGTGGCGCGCACTTCATCAAGCATGCCCTCGGCGATGTACGTATCCGTGCCGACAGGCAGGTGCGGCCCGTGTTGTTCGATCGCGGCCGTCGGCAGGACGGCGATCGTCCGCATCGGAGCCAGCGCCTCGAAATCCGGCGCACGCAGGTCGGCCCAGTCGCGCGCGCTCATGACGCCTTCGGCGCGTAGGTCGCCTTGAGCCTGGAGGCGAGGTAATCGGCCGCGCGGATCGGCGGGTATTTCGGTTCTCCGGTGCCCGGCAAAGCCGCGACGACGGCATCCGGATTGGCCTCGGTGAAGAACGCGACGGATCGGCGGACCCGTTTGGGCGGAAGCACGCGATGGGGGGTTGAGACGTAGATGTCGTTCGTCCACCGCATCAGACAATCGCCGATATTCACGACATAGGCACCTTCTATGTGGGGCACATCGGCCCAGTCGCCGCCACGGGGCCGGACCTGCAACCCGCCTTCGCCATCCGTAAGCAGCAGCGTGATCGCCCCGTAATCCGTATGCGCGCCGGCCCCGATCTCACCCTGCGCTCCACTGGCGGGCGGATAGCGCAGGACCCGCAGCGCGGAAAGCGGCTCTTCGAAGAGAGCGTCGAAATGGTCCGCCGGCAGGCCCAGATCGCGCGCCAGCGCCGACAGGACCCGCAATCCCAGACCCTGGCAGGCGTCATAATAGGCCAGCATGGTCTCGCGAAAGCCGGGCAGATCGGGCCACTGGTTCACGCCGCGGAATGGCTCGCCTGCAACGACGCGGGGGTCGTCAGCGGCAAGGTCGTAGCCGATATTGAAGCTTTCCTTCGTGTCCACTTCGGGCCGCGTCTCATCCAGGCTTTCAAGCCCTGCGCGGGCCCAGCCGCGATAGTGGGGCGTCTTCTCGATGGCGACTTCGGCTTTGGAGGCGACGGGCAGGTCGAAGAAGAGATCGGCCTGCCGCAACACCTCTGCCTGAAGGTCGGCTGGCACTCCGTGATCGCGCAGCAGGAAGAACCCCGTCTCGCGCACCGCGACGCCCAGTTCCGCGAGGCCGTCATCGGTGGATAGCTCGGGCAGGGACAGGATGGGGATCATGCGGTCATCCGATCGACTTTGGCGGCCACGGCGCGCAGATGCCTGGCGCGGGTCTCGGGGGTGGAGCTGTCCATCAGGTGATGGGCGGCGTAGTAGGTCCGGCAGCCCTTGGCGCAGATCGCGCGAACGCCGCGGGTCAGGGTCCGCTTGCCGGGTGCGCCGATCACCTGCGTCAGCCACCAGGACGCGCCGCAGGTCGTGAAGATGGCCAGACGTTTGATGTTGGTCAGGCCAGGACGGATGTCCTCTCCCTCGGCTTTCGGCATCAGGAAGGCGACGCCGGGCACCAGCACGCGGTCCAGCCACCCTTTCAACATCGCGGGCAGCCCGTACCACCACGTCGGATAGACGAAGATCAGCGTATCCGCCCATCGCAGATCGGCCACGTCCTGGGCCACCGGCTCGGTATTGGCGGCCTCGTCGAGATAGATGTCCAGCTCATGGGCGGTCAGAACGGGCGAGAAGTTGGACCGGTAGAGGTCGCGGATGCGGTACTCGACCCCGGCGGCCTCCAGTCGCTCCTTCACGGTGGTCAGGATCGCGGCGGAGAAGCTGTCCTCCTTGGGATGGGAGAAGACGATCAGGGCGCGCATTCAGAAGGACCCCATCTCGGCTTCGACCCGCTTGAGGAACGCCCCTCGCCGCGCGTCGCTCGCCCGGTTCATGTCGTAGAGCGCGAGATACCGCATGGTCCGCGGCTGGCAGACGAACCGGACCGCGCGCGTGACGCATCGGCGGGGCGGGTCGCCGCACAGCATCGCCCGCATCCGCGTCCCGCCATATGTCGTCACCGCCGCGAGACGGCGGACCCGCGTCAGGTTTGGCGCCAGCTTTCCGTCCCGGATCAGGAACGAGACGCCCGGCAGGAACACCCGGTCCAGGAACCCCTTCAGGATCGCGGGATAGCCGAAGTTCCAGACCGGAAAGACCATCACCAGCGCGTCGGCGGCCTCGACCCGTGCCACGTAGCTCTCGACCGGGCCTCGGTTCGCCGGCACCTCGTGATATCCGCGCCGCTCCGCCTCGCTGAGCACGGGGTCGAACCGCTCGGCGTAGAGGTCGCACAGGTCCACATCCCAGCCCCGCCCGCGCAGGGCGCCCGCCGTCGCGTCGCGCAGCGCCGCCCCGTAGCTGTCGGGCACGGGATGCGCTGCGAGTACCAGTGCGCGAACCAAGTCTCTCCCCTTCTTCGCTTTTCAAATATCCCGGGGAGCGCGAGGGGCTGGCCCCTCGCCCTCGCCGCATCCGATCACTCCGCCGCCTGCATCTTCGGGTAGGCGTACATCGCCTTGTAATCCCAGTCCGGATCGTCCCAGGCGATCATCTTGCCGGGGTTCAGCAATCCCTTCGGATCCGCCTCGCGCTTGAAGGCCAGTTGGCGGTCGTCGACCGATTGGCGACCGCCCTCCTCCAGCGTGTAGCGGTGGGGATTGAAGATCATTGCGCCCGCCTCTTCGTGCAGGCGCACGATCTCGTCCAGCCGCTCCTCGGAGGTGAACTTCACGAGGCTCAGGCCCGCGAACATGACCTTTCCGTTCTCGCGCAGGACCTCCAGATGCTGCAGGACCTCGGGCGAAAGCTCGTTCCGCATGCGCTCGATCAGGTTCAGGTGCTCGGGAAAGCCGTAGCGGACCTGCAGATAGGTGATCGACGGATCGACCTTCAGCGCCCGCAAGGTCGTGTGATTCCAGCCATATTCGAAGACGGGGCCGGGATCGCGCGCCCAGGCGTGATCATCGCTGCGATAGATGAGCTTGGCCTCGGGGCGGCGGCCCAGGAAGGTCAGGAACCCGTCCATCGAATGCGGGGCGACCATCAGGCCGACGAGGTTCGAACCCGGCGACACGTACGGCTTGACCCGCTGGAAGTAGTCATGGGCCACCGGAGCCTCGAACACGGTGGCCAGCTTGATCAGAATGCCGTCCTCGTTCGCAAGCTCCTCGGCGAAGCGCGCGGCGTCCATGAAGTCGTCGGTCTCGATGAACATGCCGACCCAATCGTAGGCGGGCGCCAATGGCATCTCGATTTCGGTGATGATCCCGTTCGTCCCGTAGGCGTGACTGACGCGGGCCAGTTCCTCTCCGCGGAACTCGACCACGCGGGGCTCCGCTTCCATGGTGACGACGCGGAGGCGGATGATGTTCCCCAGATCGCGCAGACTGCCCCAGGTGCAAGAGCCCACGCCCCCCGACCCGCCGGCGATGAAGCCGCCGATCGTAGCCGTGGCCCAGGTGCTGCTGAACATCCGGATCTCCTGACCCGAATGCTCCTTGCAGGCGGCATCAAGGTCCTTGAGCAGGACCCCCGGCTCGGTCACGACGCGGCCCGGTGCGATCTTCTTCACGGCGTTCATGCGCTGCAGGTGCATCACGCATCCGCCCGCCAGCGGCATCGCCTGTCCGTAATTTCCGGTCCCGGCGCCGCGCGTCGTCACCGGGCAATCGTGTTCGTAGCAGGTGCGCAGCACCTCGATCACTTCGGCTTCGGATTTCGGCGACACCACGAAATCCGCTTCGATATGGTCCAGCCGGTCCTTCAGCACCGGCGAATACCAGAAGAAGTCGCGGGACTTCGCGCGGATCGCGGCATCCGACGTCTCGATATCCAGATGGGCCAGCGCGTCTTTCGCGGCCTGTACGTTCGGTCTCATGGGCTCACCATTCGGTCGAGGTCACGGTAGTCGGGCAAGGTGCGGTCGATAGCGATGCCGTCGCGCAGCACGATGCGGTCGGATTGGGGCCGGGCCAGCAACTCCGTCCAGGTGCGCACGCGGAAGATCACCAGATCGGCCGGCGCGCCGGGGGACAGATCGGAACGACCGAAGCCGCAGATCGCAGACGGCTCCGTCGTCACCGACGTAACCCAGTCGTCGCGCGCATGGTCCAGATGACCGATGCGCGTCGCCTCGCGCCAGACCTCCAGCATATCCATGTCGCCATAGGCATAGAACGGATCGCGCGTATTGTCCGAGGCGAAGGCGACCGGGATCCCCCGCTCTCGCATCTCGTGGACGAGGGTGATGCCCCGCATCCTGGGTGTCCGGCCCGCCTGGCGGTCCTGAAGGTAGAGGTTGCACATCGGCAAACTGACGACGTTCAGTCCGGCCCGGGCCACCAGATCCAGCGTGTCGAGGGCCCGCGCCTCATCCTGCGAGGAAAGCGAGCAGCAATGGCCCACAACGACCGGCGCGTCGAAGCCTGTCTCGATCACCGTTTCGGCGATCGCGCGCAGCGTCTCGGAGGTCGGGTCGAGCGTCTCGTCAACGTGGAAATCGGCCGACAACCCGCGTGCGCTCGCCATCTCGAAGAAGAGGCGTAATCGCGGTCTCAGGTCGTCCACCGGATAGGTCACGGCGCCCAGCAGACCGCCATGTTCGCCCACGATATCGGCGGTGCCCGCAAAGGCATCATCCACCGCGTCGATCGGCACCAGACAGACAGCCTGCATCTCGATCCGGCCGGCCCAGCGGTCGCGCATCTCGGCCCAGACCGGCCAGGAGATCGCGTCCTGGCCGTTCATCGAATCCAGATGCGTCCGGATCGCACGGGTGCCGTGGGCATGGGCGCAGGTCAGCGAGAACTCCATCCGCGGGGCAAGGTCGTCCGCCGACCAGTTCGCGTGATCGGCGCGGACGGTCTCCAGTGCGCCCATGAAGGTCCCGTCGGGGTTCGACGCACGGGGCCAGATGTGTCCCTTGTCCAGATGGGTGTGCATGTCGGTGAAACAGGGCAGAACCATCGCCCCATCCATGGCGACGGTCTCGCCCGGTTCTTTCGAGAGGCGCCCATCGCGCAGATGGAGGTCGGTGCGGATCAGGCCACCGGTCCGCCCTGCGAGGCAGGCCGGGATCGTGACGTCAGACAAGGTGATCGGGCCGCTGGGCAGGGCGCGAAAGTCCATCAGCCCTCCCGCTTGAGGGCGGATTCGTGCCACTTGCGCAGCAGCAGATGCGACAGGAGCGACAGCGCGGCGAAGATGAACACGCCCATCGCGGCGATCAGCGACAGCGACGCGAACATCCCCGCGATGTTGAGGCGGTATCCGGCCTCCTGGATGCGACCGGCCAACCCGAGGCCGACGCCGCCGGTACCGGCGACCAGTTCGGCCACGACGGCGCCGATCAGGCTGAGGCCTCCGGCGATGCGGAGGCCGCCCAGAAAGTAGGGCAGGGCCGAGGGCAGTTGCAGGTGGATCAAACGCTGCCAGCGCGAGGCACGGTAGATCGCAAAGAGATCCCGCAAGTTCCGGTCGACCGAATTCAGGCCCAGCGTCGTGGAGGACAGGACGGGAAAGAACGCGACGATCCAAGCGCAGAGCAACATGCCCACCGTCTTGGATTCGACGTAGATGAAGATCAGCGGCGCGATCGCGACGACCGGCGTCACCTGTAGGATCACCGCGTAGGGGTAGAACGACAACTCGACCATGCGCGACTGGTTGAACAGGATGGCAAGCCCCGCGCCACCGATCACCGCGACGAGCAGCGCCATCAGTGTGATGCGCCCCGTCAATAGGGCGGCATCGGTCAGGTTGCCCCAATTCTCGACCAGATAGGCCCAGACCAGTCCCGGGGCCGGCAGGATGTAGTGCGGAATCTCGTTTATGGCGACGATCCGGTCCCAGGCGAAGATGGCCAAGACCATGCAGAGGACCGGCAGCGTATACCGCGCCGTCGCCTCGATCTTGCGGCTTTTGGCGCGACGGGCCTCTTCGGCGTCGACCACGGGGGCGCGCGTTGCGGCGTCGGTCATCGGCGCGTCGGTCATGCGGCCTCCATCGCGGTTTCCAGCGCCTCGCTGGCGCGTCGGGCATGATCGGCAAAGGCCGCGGAGGTACGAAAGCTCTCGGGACGCGGGTAGGGTTCGTCCACCCGAAGTTCTTCGGTGACGCGCCCTGGACGGGCGGCCATCACGACGATGCGATCGGACAGGAACACGCTCTCGAAAACGGAATGGGTGACGAAGATCACCGTGCACCCAATCTGGGCCTTCAGTTCCAGCAGGTCGTTGTTCAACTTGAAGCGCGTGATCTCGTCGAGCGCGGCGAAGGGTTCGTCCATCAGGATCAGGCGGGGGCGCGTGACCATGGCGCGGGCGATGGAAACGCGCATCTTCATGCCGCCGGACAATTCTCGGGGATAGGCGTTCTGGAACTTCTCGAGGCCCACCAGCTTGAGCGCCTCGAGGACCTCGTCGCGGACCGAGTTGTACGATTTGCCGACCAGTCTGAACGGCAGATAGACGTTTTGCGAAACCGTAGCCCACGGCATCAGTGTCGGTTCCTGGAACACGACTCCGATATCGCCGGCCCCGTGATCGCCCCGCCATTCGATCTTGCCGGAAGTGGGCGTGGATAGTCCCGCGATCAGGCGGAGCGCTGTCGACTTGCCGCACCCGGACGGACCCAGCAGAGAGATGAAATCCTCTTGCCGGACCGTCAGGTCCAGTCCGCGCAGGGCCTCTACATTGCCGGCGAAGACCTTGTCGACGCCGGACACGTGAAGCAGTTCGCGGCGCTCCCGGTTCATTCGGCCGGCTTCAGGTCCATGCCGACGCCCTCGTTGACGAAATCGAGCGTATAGCTCGCCTGCCAGTCGACATTCTCCTCGATGACGCCAGCAGCGACCATCTTGTCGAAGAAGCCGCCGATCACCTCGTCGGTCATGGCTCCGATGCCCAGTTCGAGCGCGTCGCCCGAGTCGACGATGCCCTCCTCGCGCATCATGTTCTTTGCGAAGTCGATCTTGTCCTGGGTCATGTCGGGGTTGGCTTCCAGGATCAGCGCGTCGGCCGCCGACGAGTCGCCGTAGAGATAGTTGTACCAGCCCGTGATCGACCCCTCGACGAAGCAGGCCACTTCATCGGGTTTCTCGTCGATGGTCGCCTGCATCGTCTCGACCGTCGTCGCGTAGGAGGAGTACCCGTTATCCGCGATCAGGAAGACGTTCGGCGTGATGCCGCCCTCGGTCTGGATCAGATACGGCTCGGAGGAAAGGTAGCCCTGCATCGCCAGGTTCGTGTCGGCCAGGAACGGCGCGGGGTTGAAGGTGTAAGGCTGGCGCTGTTCCACGGTGAAGCCGTGCTCGGCGATCATCCACTGGTAATAGCTGGTGAAGCCGTTGTCGCCGATCAGCAGGGTCCGGTCCTTCAGGTCCTCCCAGCTTTCCACGTCCGGATGGGCCACGATGACCTGCGGGTGTTTCTGGAAGGTGGCCATGACGGCCACGACCGGGATGCCTTCGGCGACGGCATTGAAGGCCTGAAGCATGTCGCCGCCCATATGGTAGTCGATCCGTCCCGCCAGCAGGAGGGCGCGATTGTTGACCTGCGGCCCGCCCGAGATGATCGTGACGTCCAGCCCGCAAGCTTCGTAGGTGCCGTCGGCGACGGACTGATAGAAGCCGCCATGCTCCGCCTGGGCCAGCCAGTTGGTGCCAAACGTCACGGGTACGGCATGGGCGTCGGCCAGTGCGGCACCGGGCACCAAGGCTGCGGCGAGGGTCAGAGCAAAGGATCGGGACATGGGGACTCCTCCGGGACTGTCGGGCCCAACGCGGGCCGCGTGACAAGGTCGGCGCGGTTCCGGCGATGGAAAGACGTTGGGGAAGGTTAACGGCCGCCGCCCGCGGAGTCTGCCCATTTCTTGAGCAGATGCTCACTGTGCGGGCGCGTTTGTCGGCAGATTGCGAAACGCGCCCGCCCGGCTGGACTGGATCGTTCTTCCGGGACAGCCTGATCCAATGACACCTCTCACTCCTTCCGACATCGCCCCGCCCTTCGGCGCCTACTCGCACGGTATACTCGCGCCTGCGGGCGGACATCTGGTCGTCACATCGGGTCAGTTGGCCCTGGCCACGGACGGAACCGTCCCTGACGATGCGCGACGTCAAGCCGACCTCTGCCTGTCGAATATCGCGGCGATCCTCGCGGAAGCAGGGGCCGGGCCCCGTCATATCATCCGACTGAACGCCTATGTGACGGACCGCGCGCATTTCCTCGATTACATGGCCGCCCGCGACGCATGGCTCGATGCGGCCGGAGTTGCGGTTCGACCCGCTTCGACCCTGTTGATCGTGTCGGGCTTCACCCGGGAAGAGTTTCTGGTCGAGGTCGAAGCGACCGCGTGGCTGCCCGGCGGCTAAGGCGTCCGCACGCTTGGACCCCAGTAAAAGCTGATCAACCCGATGCACCGAAAAGGCCATTTGTTCCCTGTCGGTCGCTCCGAATGACAGGCTTGTGATCGCGCGGGACCCATTTGGTGAGCTTCGTGCAAAGCGGACGAGTGAGTGTGCATTGACGAACGTTGAAAGCCAAGAAACCTGATCGGGGTGCGTTGAAGGACGCCGGATCTTCCCCAGATGTATCCCATCCAACGCGGATCAGTTCTGACCGCACGAACCACCGGAACTGGATCCGGGCTGAAATTAGAAGGAGATCGAAAATGAAGACGCTCATGACCACCGCCCTGATCGCCACCCTCGCCGCTCCGGCCATCGCTCAGGTCGATGCAGGCCCCGAAGGCGCGATCATGCACTTCAACCAGTCGCTCGAAGGTAACGACGTCGTGACGCTGAGCGTCGTGGACACGGAAATCGTTTCCACCCGCTCGGAGCTGAAGAGCAACGTGATCGACCGCTTCAATGCGTCGCTGTCGGGCAACGAGGTCATCACCGCCACCCCGACGCTCGTGTCGGGTGAGCCGGCCTTCGGCTCCGACATCTTCGAGCAGATCGACGCCGAAGACTAATCCCCTTTCTGTGCGCGCCCCCTCCCGCGCGCCTGCAGCAAAACGCCCCCGCCCCCCCGGCGGGGGCGTTTTCATTTTGTCAGGTGCCCCGGGGTGTGGCGACATCGGACGCGGTCGGGCCGACCGGGCAGATCCAGCGTGGCATCCCCACGCGGCTGGCGCGAGACGATCCGCCCCTTCGATACGACCGCGAGCCGGGCCGGACGCAGACGGACGGCTTCGACCGGGTCGCCGGCATCCAGAACGACAAGCGAGGCCATCGCCCCGACGCGCAGACCGTAATCCTGTGCCCCGACAATTGCGGCATTGGTGTCCGTGACCATCTCGAAGCAGGCGACCATCTCGCCGGGTGCGGTCATTTGGGCGACGTGCAGCCCCATGAAAGCCACGTCGAGCATGTCGCCCGTGCCAAGAGAGTACCAAGGGTCGCGGACGCAATCCTGCCCCCAGCCGACCGCGATCCCCTCGGCGCGCATCTCGCGCACGCGGGTCAGGCCCCGGCGCTTGGGATAGGTATCGTGGCGGCCCTGGAGCGTGATGTTGATGATCGGATTGGGGATCGCCGCGACCTGTGCCTCGGCCATCAGGGGTAGCAACTTGGACACGTAGTAATTGTCCATCGAATGCATCGACGTCAGGTGCGAACCGACGACCCTGCCCTGAAGACCACGGCGGATCGTCTCGGCCGCGAGCGTCTCGATATGGCGCGACATCGGATCGTCGGTCTCGTCGCAATGAAGGTCGACGGGCAAGCCGCGTTCGGCAGCGATCTCGCACAGGCGCACGACAGAGGCGCGTCCGTCCTCCATCGTGCGCTCGAAATGCGGGATGCCGCCGACCACATCGCAGCCCATGTCGAGGGCACGGACCAGATTGGCCTCTCCGTTCGGCGCCCGGAACAGCCCGTCTTGCGGAAAGGCGACGAGTTGCACGTCCAGGTAGGGCGAGACGCGGCGCTTGACCTCGAGCATCGCCTCGACCCCGCGCAGATGGTCGGGAGTCGTGTCGACATGAGTCCGGATGGTGAGCAGGCCCAGGCTGACCGCCCAGTCGCAATAGCGCAGCGCGCGGTCCACCATCTCGTCCACGGTCGCGATCTCTCGCAACTCCCCCCAGAGCGCGATGCCCTCCAGAAGGGTGCCGCTCTCGTTGAGGCGGGGCAGCCCGTAGCTGAGCGTGGCATCCATGTGGAAGTGCGGGTCGACGAATGGGGGTGAAACCAGATCGCCACTCGCATCGACGGTCTCCGCGGCATCGGCCTGCGACAGGTCGTCGAGAGCGGCGATGCGGTCCCCGCGGATACCGATGTCGGTGACGGTCCCGTCCGGCAGGGTGCCGCCGCGAACGATCAGGTCGAAATTCATCGCGTGCCTTTCCGATACGGAACCATCAGCGCCGCCGGGACGCGCGCGCTGCGCGACATGGCGACCAGTGCGAGAATCGACAGGATGTAAGGGGTCATCAGGAAGACCTGGTAGGGAAGTACCGCACCCAGATCGGTCTGTTGCAGACGGATCTGGAGCGCGTCGAACGCGGCGAACAGCAGCGCGCCGAGAACCGCCTTTCCCGGACGCCAGGCCCCGAAGACGACCAGCGCGATGCAGATCCAGCCGCGTCCGTTGACCATCTCGAAGAAGAACGAGTTGAAGGCCGACAGCGTCAGGAAGGCGCCGCCCACCGCCATCAGGCCTGATCCGGCGATCACTGCGCCCATCCGCAAGGCGGTCACGTTGCCGCCCTGCGCCTCGACGGCGGCCGGGTTCTCGCCGACGGCGCGCAGCGAGAGGCCGAGCGGGGTGCGATAGAGTACAAGCGCCGTCAGTCCTGCGATGGCGAATGCGGCATAGGTCAGGGGCGTCTGGGCGAGCGCGCCCGGCAGATCAAGCGGCTGAAACGGCTCGATACGGGGCGGCGAGGACACTTCGGGCAAAGCGACACGGTACGCGAAGTAGGTGGCCGAAGTGGCGAGCAGCGTGATCCCCAGGCCGACCACATGCTGCGACAGCCCGAACGGAACCGTCAGCGCGCCGTGGATCAGGCCAAAGCCGGCGCCGGTCAGGAACGCGACGACGACCGCCGGCCAAAGCGGCAGGCCCGCATAGGCGGCGATCCACCCGGCGAAGGCGCCCGCGACCATGATCCCTTCTATCCCCAGGTTCAGAACACCGGCGCGTTCGCAGATCAGCTCTCCCATCGTGGCGAGGATCAGGGGCGATGCGATGCGCAGGACCGCAGCCCAGAAGCTGGCCGAGAGGAGGATTTCGAAGAGCTCTGTCATGGTAGGGGAAGGGATCGGCGGACGAAGCAGGACCGGGGCTTTGCCCCGGACCCCGGAATATCTGCGGCAGGATGACGGAGCGGTCGTATCACAGTCGACGCGGCAAGGGACCGAACCGGGAGCCCGAGGCCGAACCGGTTGGCCACGAATGTCCGGCGGCGCATATGCATCGGACGTGATCTCATTCCCGCCGGACCCGGAACCGCGTGAAGAGAAGCGCCAGAACCATCGTCAGCAGCGCCGTCGCCAGCAGGATGTCGGCCACATACGACGGCACGCCCGCAGTGCGGGACATCGCATCCGCGCCGACGAAAACGCCCGCCACGAACAGGGCGGCAATGACAACGCCAAGGGGGTGCAACAGCGCGAGCATCGCCACGATGATGCCGGTGTAGCCATAGCCCGGCGACAGATCGAGCGTCAGCGAGCCTTTCGCCCCAGACACCTCGGAAAAACCGGCCAGCGCGGCGAGTCCGCCGGACAGCAGCGCCACGCGCAGGATCGTGGCATTCACCGGCATTCCGGCGAAGCGGGCCGCCGGAAGGCCCGCGCCGACGGCCCGCATCTCGAATCCCCAGGTCGTGCGCGACTGCACCAGCCAGACCAGCCCCGCCGAGATCACGGCCAAGGCAAAGCCCCAGTGCAGGCGCAGACCTTCGGCGATGCGCGGCAGACGGGCCTCGGCGACCAGACGCTCCGATTTGGGCCAGCCCATGCCCATCGGATCCTTCAGAGGACCTTCGAGTAACATCGACACGAAGAGCAGCATCACGAAATTGAACAGGAGCGTCGTCACCACCTCGTCCACGCCGAGGCGCAGCTTGGCCCAGGCGGCCCAGACGAGGCAGAGCGCGCCAGCCAGCATCGACGCCAGCGCGAGCGTCGGCAGCAATGCCCAGGCGGGCCAGCCCAATGCTCCGGTGCCCAGGACGACCGTCATCAGCGCACCGGCATAGAGTTGCGCCTCGGCTCCGATGTTCCAGAGTTTCGCACGGAAAGCGACGGCGACGGCAAGGCCTGTGAAGATGAGCGGCGTGGCGCGGTTCAGCGTCTCGAGCAGAGCGAAGCGGGAACCGACCGCCCCCGTCACGATCTGTCCGAAGACGGCAAGGGGAGCGGCCCCCGCGATCAGGGCCAGCGCCATCCCGACGCCCAGCGTCGCACCCAGCGCAATCAGCGGCGGGCCGAAGGTGCGGGCCGGACCGGGGCGGGCGATGGCCTCAAGCCGCATCAGCGCCTCCGCCAGCCATGGCAAGGCCCAGCGCCTCGACCTCCGCCCGCTCGCGCGGGACGGGGGGCGATAGACGGCCCGCATGGATCGTGTGGATCACATCGGACAGGGCCAGGATCTCGTCCAGATCCTCGGAGATCAGCAGGATCGCCGCACCTGCGTCTCGCGCCGCCAAAAGGCGAGACTGGAGATAGGTGACAGCCCCTATATCGAGCCCCCGGACCGGCTGATTGGCCAGAATGATCCTGGGGGCGCCATGCAGGGCGCGGGCCAGGATCAGCTTTTGCATGTTGCCGCCCGACAGAAGCCGGATCGCCGCGTCGGGGCCGGGGCAGCGCACGTCGTTCGCCTCGATCAGGTCCTCGGCATGGGCGCGGGCGGCAGACCAGTCGATCAGGGGTCCGCGCGCGAACGGGGCGTCGCGGTAGGTTTCGAGGATCGCGTTCTCGGTCAGGGTGAAATCGGCGATCGTGCCGGTATGGTGGCGATCTTCGGGAATGCGTCCGATCCCGGCCGCCACCGCGATCCGGGGCGACCAGTCGGCGGGCGCCGCGTTGCCCAGCGTCAGGGTGCCCGAGGCTGGTCGGATCAGCCCTTCCAGCAATCCGGCCAATGCGGATTGGCCGTTGCCGGAAACGCCCGCGATCCCCTTGATCTGCCCCGCGCGCAGATCCAGAGACGCGCGATCGAGCGCCGCGCCCTGGGTCGCGCCAGGCGGCGTAGAGACGGCGTCGAGGCGTAGCAGAACCTCGCCCGGTTCGGCCGGCATGGCCTTGGGTTCCGCGATGTCTGCGCCGACCATAAGACGCGCGAGATCGGCCGGATCCGTGGCCGCGGTCGCGCGTTCGCCGACCACACGGCCATGGCGCAGGACGACGATCCGGTCGGCCGTCGCCATGACTTCGTGCAACTTGTGGGAGATGAGGATGACTGCCAGTCCGCGTGCCGTCGCCCGGCGCAGGGTGTCGAACAGGGCGCGCGCCTCTTGCGGTGTCAGCACGGCGGTCGGCTCATCGAGGATCAGGACGCGCGCATCGCCATAAAGCGCCTTGAGGATTTCGACCCGCTGGCGCTGGCCGACGGTCAGATCGGCAATTGCGGCGTCGGGGTCGACCTGAAGCCCGTAATCGCGGGCGAGGTCCTCGATCCGCGCGCGCGCGGCGGCGCGGCCGCCCGGCCTCCACCAGGGACGGGTCCCGAGCGTCACGTTTTCCTGCACGGTCAGGGCGTCCGCGAGGGTGAAATGCTGGTGCACCATGCCGACCCCGGCCTCGATCGCGGCCCGCGGCTGCCCGGGCGGCAGGCGGCGCCCCATCACGCGCACCTCTCCGGCATCGGCGGCGTAGTGGCCGAAGAGGATGTTCATCAGGGTCGTCTTGCCGGCCCCGTTCTCACCCAGCAGGGCCACGATCTCTCCGGCGCGGAGCGTCAGGGACACGTCCTCGTTCGCGGTCACCTCGCCAAAGCGTTTGGTGATGCCGTCAAGGCGCAGGACCTCCGCGTCAGCGGAAGCCTGCGCCCCGGTCTCGGGGGAGGTCAATTCGAGACCGGCTCCGAGTCGTCGATCTCCACCTCGAATTCGCCGGCCTTGATCGCGGCTTCGCGTTCGCGGACCAGGGCCATCGTCTCTTCCGGAACGCGACCCTCGAACGTGCCCAGCGGCGCGAGGCTGGAGCCGCCTTCCTTCATGTATGAATAGACCCCGTAATTGTCTGCGGTGAAGCTGCCGTCGTTCACGGCGGCGATGGCGGCCTGCAGCGTCGGCTCGAAATGCCAGATGGCCGACGCGACGACGGTTTCGGGATAGTCGGCCTGGGTGTCGATCACGTTGCCGATGGCGAGAAGCCCGCGTTCCTGCGCGGCGTCCGAGACCCCGAAGCGTTCGGCATAAAGCATGTCCGCCCCGTTCTCGATCATGGCGAAGGCCGTCTCCTTGGCCTTGGGCGGATCGAACCAGGATCCGATGAAGGCGACCTGGAACTCGACCTCCGGATTCGTCTCTCGCGCGCCGGCCATGAAGGCGTGCATCAGGCGGTTCACCTCGGGGATGGGAAAGCCGCCGACCATGCCGATATTGTTCGACTCGGTCATGGCCCCCGCGATCAGGCCGGTCAGGTAGCTGGCATCCTGAATGTAGTTGTCGAAGACGGCGAGGTTGGGCAGCGCCGGGTCGTGCAGGAAGCTGGAGCCCATCAGGAAGGCGGTCTCGGGATAATCGGCCGCCACCTCTCGGGCCTCGTCCTCGACGGCGAAGATCTCTCCGATGATCAGGTCGTTCCCGCCTTCGGCATATTCGCGCATGACGCGGGCGTAGTCGGTGTTCGAGACGTTCTCGCTGAAGGTGTATTCGATCTGGCCGGCGTCCTGCGCGGCGAGGGCAGCTTGATGGATGCGGCTGACCCATTGCTGCTCGACCGGGACGGTATAGATGCCAGCGACCTGCAGAGGCGCGTCCTGCGCGGTGGCGGGCAGGGCTAGCAGGGATGCGGCCGCAGCGAGGACCGCGCGGCGAGTGAGTGAGATGAGCATGGTTCTTCCCCCTGTCGTGTGGCGCCCATGGGCGCCCAGAGGGGCCGTCGCGTCAAGCCGTCCCGATAGGCAGGTTCTCGGCCTGCCCGCCGATCAGGCGGGAACGGGACCGCCTGCCGCCCGCATTTGCAGATGCAGATCGGCGAGATCGGCATCGCGTCCAGCCGTCAGCGCGGCGATGACCTGACCCTCCTTCACATACCGGGCCATGAAAGGGCCGGAGGGATCGCCGTCGATGCGGATCTCGTCCCAGTCGGTCGCGTGGCCCAGATATCGGTACTGGCGGGCGAGCGCCGTCCAGAAAAACGGGATATCGGCAGGGTCTGCACGGTGACCCAGCATCGCGCGGGCGGCGCGCTTGCCGTGCTGGCAGGCGACGCGCCAATGCTCGATCCGGGCGGGGCCGAAGGGCGTGGGCGTGCTGGCGCAGTCACCGGCGACATGCACGCCGGCCAAGCCGGGCACCGACAGGTCCGGTCCGACGCTGACGCCGCCATCGTCGTCCAGCGGCAACCCCTCGATCCCGGCCGTCGCGGGAGACACGCCGACGGCGACGAGCACGAGATCCGTCTCGGTCCGGCCACCATCCTTCAATTCGACGGCGGTCACGCGATCCGTACCGTGAAAGAGGCGCGCTTCGGTACGGGGCGTGTGGTGGATGCCGGCTTCCTTGACCTCGGACAGAATCAAGCGGGCGATCTCTTCTCCGACGATGCGGGCCAGCGGCAGGGCCTCGCGGGTGGCCAGCGTTACCTTCACGCCGCGCTTCGACAGGCTCAGCGCCGCTTCCAGCCCGATGAAGCCGCCGCCGATGACCACCGCGCGGCTGGCGCCCTCGGCCGCCTCGGCCAGAGCGGTCGCCTGATCGCCGTCCCGCAAGCGGTAGATGCCGGGCAGATCCTCTCCGGGCAGGTCCAACCCGCGGGGCAGACCGCCGGGCGCGACGAGCAATCCGTCGAACGCTCGCGTCCCGCCGGAAGCAAGTGTCAACCGACCTTCGGAGACAGCCGTCACGCGATCTTCGACATGGACGACATTGAGACCCTTGATCGTGGGACGCAGTGTCAGGTCCTCGACCTGCTTGCCTCCGGTCAGGACGGCCTTGGACAGCATGGTGCGGTCCAGGGGCGGCCCGTTCGGTGCGATCATCTCGATCGCGCCATCGAAGCCCTCTTCGCGCAGGGCCGCGACGCAGGCATGGGCAGCGGCCCCTGCGCCGACGACGACCATCCGGCGGGCGTCCGGACCCGGGGTCGCGGTGTCCGGCAGCGGATGGGGGTCGATCCCGTCCGGCACGTCCACGAGTACACGCCCGTCGCGCAGGGCAACGGCGAATCGCGCCAGATCGCCATGACCCGGCGGCTCGGCCTGCTGGCCGGTCGCGGCATCGAAACAGGCATGGTGGAACGGGCAGATCACGGTGCCATCGCGCAGCACGCCCTTGGACAGGGGCAGGCCGAGATGCGGGCATTCGTGCGTAAAGGCCCGCACGTCGTCGCCTTGCCGGACCAACAGCATCGCGCGATCACCCGCTTCGACCTTCGAAAGCCCGTCGGGAATGTCGGACAGGGCGGCGACGTCGTGTTCGGGCATGGGTCTCTCCTTGCGGGCGGATCCGTGCAGGCGGATCGTCCGGTCAGATAGCGCCGGACCGCGCGCAGGCGAGACGAAGGCTTGCGCCGTCCGGACGTCCCGCCTATATGACCCTCAACAGCGGCGCCCCGCGGGGCTCCACCGACACTCTCAGCGGGCCGCACGGCCCGCTTTTTCGTTTCTAGAGGCATCCATGTCCGATCTGGTCGCCAAGACCGCCCTCGACCGCCGCCTGGTAGAGATCGTGCGCCCCGTCGTGGAGGACATGGGCGCCGAGTTGGTTCGCCTGCGCATGCAGGGTGGCAAGACTCCCAAGCTGGAGATCATGGCCGACACCGAAGACGGCATCGAGATCGACATGCTGGGCGAGATCAACACGATGCTGTCCGCGACGCTTGACGTCGAGGACCCGATCGACGGCGAATACACGCTGGAAGTCGGCAGCCCCGGCATCGACCGCCCGCTGACCCGCCTCAAGGACTTCGAGACATGGGACGGCTATGACGCCAAGGTCGAAACGGTCGAGCCTATCGACGGGCAGAAACGCTTTCGCGGCATCATTCGCGGGACCGAGGGCGAAGAGATCCTGCTGGAGATCGACCGCCCCGGCGGCGCCGTGACGATCGGGCTGACCTTCGACCTGCTGGCCGACGCCAAGCTGATCCTGACGGACGAGCTGGTGCGCGCCACGCTGAAGAAACGCAAGGACGCGGGACAGATCGACCAGTCCCAATACGACGAAATCATCGAGATGGACGGAGAGGACGAGTAGATGGCCATCACATCCGCCAACCAGCTGGAGCTGCTCCAGATCGCCGACGCGGTCGCGCGCGAGAAGATGATCGATCCCGGCCTCGTGATCGAGGCCATGGAGGAATCTCTCGCCCGGGCCGCCAAGTCCCGCTACGGCGCCGACATGGACATCCGCGTGTCCATCGACCGCAAGACCGGCCAGGCGACTTTCACTCGGGTCCGCACCGTGATCGATCCCGAGGAAGAAGAGCTTGAAAACGAGAAGGCGCAATTGACGCCCGATCAGGCGCGCCAATACCTCGCCGACCCCAAGCCGGGCGATACCATCGTCGACGAGGTGCCGCCCGTCGATATGGGCCGGATCGCCGCGCAATCCGCCAAGCAGGTCATCCTGCAGAAGGTCCGCGAAGCAGAGCGTGAGCGCCAGTACGAAGAGTTCAAGGACCGCGCCGGCACGATCATCAACGGTCTCGTCAAGCGCGAGGAATACGGCAACATCATCATCGATATCGGTGCCGGCGAAGCCGTCCTGCGCCGCAACGAGAAGATCGGGCGCGAGGCGTATCGCCCCGGAGACCGGATCCGCGTCTACATCAAGGACGTCCGCCGGGAGCCGCGCGGGCCCCAGATCTTCCTGTCGCGCACCGCGCCCGAATTCATGGAAGAGCTGTTCAAGATGGAGGTGCCGGAGATCTATGACGGCGTCATCGAGATCAAGGCCTGTGCCCGCGATCCGGGGTCCCGCGCCAAGATCGCCGTCATCAGCTACGATTCGGGCGTCGACCCGGTTGGCGCCTGCGTCGGCATGCGCGGCAGCCGCGTTCAGGCCGTCGTCAACGAGCTTCAGGGCGAGAAGATCGACATCATCCCCTGGAACGATGACGCGCCCACCTTCCTGGTGAACGCGCTGCAACCGGCCGAGGTCTCGAAGGTCGTGCTCGACGACGATGCCGAGCGGATCGAGGTCGTCGTTCCCGAAGAGCAGCTTTCGCTCGCCATCGGTCGGCGCGGCCAGAACGTGCGCCTCGCCTCGCAACTCACCGGGCTGGAAATCGACATCCTCACCGAGGAGGAGGAGTCGAAGCGCCGTCAGGCCGAGTTCGAAGAGCGCACCAAGTTGTTCATGGACACGCTCGACCTGGACGAGTTCTTCGCCCAGCTTCTTGTCTCCGAAGGGTTCACCAACCTCGAAGAGGTCGCCTATGTCGAAGTCGATGAGCT
This sequence comes from Jannaschia aquimarina, assembly GCF_000877395.1. Lineage (GTDB taxonomy): Bacteria > Pseudomonadota > Alphaproteobacteria > Rhodobacterales > Rhodobacteraceae > Jannaschia > Jannaschia aquimarina. Next base: position 62,351 of record NZ_JYFE01000060.1, read on the forward strand.
TCTTGTGATCGACGGCGTCGACGAGGACACGGCCAACGAGCTTCAGGCCCGGGCCCGCGACCACATCGAGGAGCAGAACCGCAAGGCGATGGAGCATGCCCGCGAGCTTGGCTTGCAGGACGACCTCGCCAATTTCGAGGGTCTGTCGCCACAGATGCTGGAGGCATTGACTGAGGACGGCGTCAAAACGCTGGAAGAGTTCGCCACCTGCGCCGACTGGGAACTGGCGGGCGGCTGGACGACGATCGACGGCGAGCGCGTCAAGGATGACGGCTTGCTTGAGAAGTTCGGTCTGGAACTGGAAGAAGCTCGCGAACTTGTAATGACCGCCCGAGTCATGCTGGGCTGGGTCACCCCCGAAGAGGCACTGGGCCAGGGCGACGAAGAAGCCGCCGAAGGCGAGGAAGCCACCGAGACCGAGGAGGCCGGGGCGTGATCGCCCCGGATCGTCTCCCTGAGCCGCGGCGGCAGGACGAAACATAGCAGCGAGCCAGAACGGCGCTGCATCGTCACCGGAGAGACCGGCCCCAAGGCGGGGCTGATCCGCTTCGTGGTCGGGCCGGACGACATGATCGTCCCGGACCTGTCGGGCAAGTTGCCCGGCCGGGGCATTTACGTCTCGGCCGAGCGCGAGGCCTTGGAAAAAGCGGTCGAAAAGCGCATATTCTCGAAAGGGGCGAAGCGGCAGGTCGTCATTCCGGACGGTCTGGTGGGCGGGCTCGAAGCGGGGCTTCTGCGCCGGGTTCAGGACACGATCGCATTGGCTCGAAAGGCGGGCGACGCTGTCTGTGGCTACGAGAAGGTGAAATCCGCCCTTGGAGATTGGCGCGTCGCGGCGCTGTTGCAGGCCGCCGACGGATCCGAGCGCGGCAAGGGAAAGCTGTGGACGCCCGAGGGTGCCCGCTGGATCGGCCATCTGAGTGCCGACGAACTTGGCCGCGCCTTCGGGCGCGACCGTGTGATCCATGCCGTTGTCGCGGCTGGCACACTTGGAAGAAGAGTTGTAGAGGAAGCCGCGAAGCTGAAAGGCATACGCGGATTTGACGGGGGCGATACGGCCTCCGGGAAGGACGATAGAAGCGCATGAGCGATACGGACGGCAAGAAACCCCTCGGCCTCTCGGGCGGCGCCCGCTCGGGCCAGGTGAAGCAGAGCTTCGCGCGTGGCCGGACGAAGAACGTTGTGGTCGAAACGAAGCGCAAGCGCGTGGTCGCCCCCAAACCGGGGACGCAGACCGCCGCACAGCAATCGGCGTCAGGCTCCAAGGGCAAGGCGGGCGTCACCGACGCCGAGATGGAGCGTCGCCTCAAGGCCCTCCAGGCCGCGAAGGCCCGCGAGGCCGAAGAGGATGAGCGCCGCAAGCGTGAGGAAGAGGAGCGCGCGCAGGAGCGCGAGCGCCGTCGCGCCGAGTTGGAGGCCAAGGAGCGCGAGGAACGCGAGCGCGAAGAGTTGCTCCGTCAGAAGGCCGAGGAAGACGAGCGTCGCAAGCGCGAAGCCGAAGAGGCGCGCAACCGTCCCGCGGCTGCCGTCGCCGATGCGCCGGCTGCCGACAAGCCGGACCGGTCCCGCAATCTGGGCCCCGACGCCAAGCCGGGCGGGCGGGATGCTCCGCGTCGGCGTGACGACGATTCGGGCAAGCCGAAGGGCGGCGACAGCCGTCGCAGCGGAAAGCTGACGGTGAACCAGGCCTTGCGGGGCGGCGAAGGCCGCCAGCGCAGCCTCGCCTCGATGCGCCGCAAGCAAGAGCGTCAGCGCCAGAAGGGCGGCAGTTCCGGACCGCAGGAAAAGGTGATCCGGACCGTTCAGCTTCCCGAGGCCATCACAGTCAGCGAGCTGGCGAACCGCATGACCGAGCGTGTCGCCGACGTGGTCAAGGCGCTGATGCAGAACGGCATCATGGCGACCCAGACCCAGTCGATCGACGCCGACACCGCCGAACTCATCATCGAGGAATTCGGCCACAAGGTGCAGCGCGTCTCTGATGCGGATGTCGAACAGGTGATCGACGTCGCCGAGGACAAGGACGAGGATCTGAAGGCCCGCGCACCCGTGATCACGATCATGGGCCATGTCGACCACGGCAAGACGTCGCTGCTGGACGCGATCCGCAACGCGCGCGTCGTCGCGGGCGAAGCGGGCGGCATCACGCAGCATATCGGCGCCTATCAGGTGAAGCAGGGCGACGCGACGCTGACCTTCCTCGACACACCGGGCCACGCGGCCTTTACGTCGATGCGGGCGCGCGGCGCGCAGGTGACGGATATCGTCGTGCTCGTCGTGGCCGCGGACGATGCGGTGATGCCGCAGACGGTCGAGGCGATCAACCACGCCAAGGCGGCTGAAGTCCCGATGATCGTCGCGATCAACAAGGTCGACCTGCCGGCGGCAGATCCCGACAAGGTGCGGACGGATCTGCTGCAGCACGAGGTCATCGTCGAGAAGATGTCCGGCGAAGTGCAGGACGTCGAGGTCTCGGCCCAGACCGGACAGGGTCTGGACCAGTTGCTGGAAGCGATCGCGCTGCAGGCCGAGATCCTCGAACTCAAGGCCAATCCCGACCGGGCCGCCCAAGGCGCCGTGATCGAGGCGCAGCTCGACGTGGGCCGCGGCCCAGTCGCCACCGTCCTCGTCCAGAACGGCACCCTGAAGCAAGGCGACATCTTCGTCGTCGGCGAGCAGTGGGGCAAGGTTCGCGCGATGGAAAACGACCAGGGCAAGCGCGTCAATGAAGCCGGTCCGTCCGTTCCGGTCGAGGTGCTGGGCATCAACGGCACGCCCGAGGCGGGCGACGTCCTGAACGTCGTGCAGTCCGAGGCGCAGGCCCGCGAAATCGCCGAGTTCCGCGCCCAGCAGGCCAAGGACAAGCGCGCCGCGCTCGGTGCCGCGACGACACTGGACCAGCTTCTGGCGCAGGCGAAGGCCGACGAGGACGTCAGCGAGTTGCCGGTTCTGGTCAAGGCCGACGTGCAGGGCTCGGCCGAGGCGATCATCCAGGCGATGGAGAAGATCGGCAACGACGAGGTGCGCGTCCGCGTGCTCCATTCCGGCGTCGGCGCGATCACCGAAAGCGATATCGGCCTTGCCGAGGCGTCGAAGGCGCCCGTCATCGGCTTCAATGTCCGTGCCAACGCGCCCGCGCGGGCCGCGGCGAACCAGAAGGGCGTGGAGATCCGCTACTACTCGGTGATCTACGACCTGGTGGACGACGTGAAGGCGGCCGCCAGCGGCCTGCTCTCGGCGGAGATCAAGGAAAACTTCATCGGCTACGCCGAGATCAAGGAAACGTTCCGCGTCACCGGCGTCGGAAACGTGGCGGGCTGTCTCGTTACCGAAGGCGTCGCGCGCCGCTCGGCCGGGGTGCGCTTGCTGCGCGACAACGTCGTGATCCACGAAGGCACGTTGAAGACGCTCAAGCGCTTCAAGGACGAAGTGAAGGAAGTCCAGTCGGGCCAGGAATGCGGTATGGCGTTCGAGAATTACGACGACATCCGTCAGGGCGACGTGATCGAGATCTTCGAGCGCGAGGAAGTCGAACGCTCGTTGGCCTGATCCGGGTCGAACGAAAGCAAGAGGGGCGTCCCGCGGGGCGCCCCTTCTTCATTCCGCGCCGCTTGCGGCACGGTCCAGAGCGAGGGGCCAGCCCCTCGCGCGCCACGGGATATTTCGAGCAGGATGAGAGAGCCGGTGCTTACCGCGCGACCGGCACGAAGCCCCTGTTGCGTCTCCAGATATCGGCGTTGAGCGCGGCCGCGTAGCTGACCCATATGAGGTAGGGCACCGTGAGCCAGAACGCGAGCGTGTCGAGCGGCCAGAGCGACCAGACGAGGCCGAGGACAGCGATCCAGAGACCCGCGATGACGATCAGCGCAGGGCCGATCTTGCGCAGGCCGAAGAAAATCGGCGTCCAGAGCGTGTTGAAGGCGATCTGCATCGCCCAGAAGGCCAATGCGTAGGCGGCCCCCTCCTGCGTCGCGATCCGGGCGCCCACGTAAGCGAGAGACAGGTAGAGCAAGGTCCAGGCCACGGGAAACAGCCAGTCGGGCGGCGTCCAGGACGGCTTGTCGAGGCGTTTGTACCAGTCGCCCGGCGGAAAGACCGCCCCGGTCGTGGCGGCCGCCCCACAGGCGGCAAGAAAGATGAGAAACAGAACCCAGTCCATGAAGATCAGTTAGGGCGCTGCAACATCCGGACCATGTTCCCGATCCGTCGCTTCGAGCTGAGCGAGAGCAGAGATCAGGCTCTCACCCCAGCCACTGCGCGCTGGGCGCGGATCCGCGGCGGCTTCGACGAGGAAAGCTGTCTCGGCCAAAGGTGCCGCATGGAGGATCGGCGATCGCGGCATCGTCGTGATCCAGGCGGATTGGACTAGCGAAAGACCCAGCCACCGCAGCTTGGCTGCCGATGAAGTGACAGCCCGGCTGGTTACGCTGTCATGGCCGGACCGGGCCACGGCCGTACCGATCCCGGCATAGGCGTGCCGCGCAGCGAGGATGCCGGGCCGGGCCGCGAGCGGCAGCGCCGCGACCCCCGCCTCTGAACGATGATAAAGCCGCGTTGCCTCGCCCAGCAGGCGCCGCGTCATCGCGCGGACGGCAGGCGAGGCTGTCGGCTCGGACAGGAACGCGTCTGACGCCAATCCGGCTTCGTCCAGCCACTCGGTCGGCAGGTAGAGCCGTCCTGCCCGCGCGTCCTCCCCGACATCGCGGGCGATGTTCGTCAGTTGCATCGCGACGCCCAGATCGCAGGCGCGGGCGAGCGCGTCGCGATCCCGCACTTCCATCAGGACGCACATCATGGCGCCGACGGTACTGGCGACCCGGGCCGAATAGGCGCGCAGGTCCGACAGGGTGGCGTACCGCCGATCCTGCGCATCCCAGGCAAAGCCTTCGAGCAGCGCCTCGGGCAGAGCGCGGGGCATGTCGAAGCGCTCTACCACGCGGGCAAAGGCCCGATCGGCAGGCGCATCGAAGGGGAAGCCGTTGTAGATCGCCGCCAGCCGGTCGCGCAGGCGCAGCACGGCCGGACCCTTGTCGGCCACCTCGTCCACGGCGTCGTCGGCCAGCCGGCAGAACGCATAGAGCGCGAGCGCCGGATCCCGGACCCGTGCCGGCAAGAGACGCGATGCCGCATGAAACGAGTGAGACCCCGTCCGGATCGCCGCGCGGCATGCTTCCAGATCCGTCTCAGCGTTCACTCGGCCGCCTGCTGCATTGGATCGGCCGTCACGACCGGAAGGGGCGGAACGACCCTTTCCAGCACCTCGGCCGAGGCGACGACGCCCGGAAGCCCGGCCCCGGGATGGGTGCCGGCGCCCACGAGAAACAGGCCCGGAACTTCTTCGGAGACGTTATGCGGACGGAACCAGGCCGATTGCAGGATGCGAGGCTCGATCGAAAACCCGGCCCCATAGGGCGAGAGATACCGGTCGCGGAAATCCTCGGGCGTGAAGCACATCGAGGCCGTGACGTGGTCGCCCAGACCCGGCAGCAACCGCTCTTCGAGGACCGCCTGAACGCGGGCCCTATAGCTTTCGGCGATCTCGGACCAGCGGACCGGGTCGCGATGTCCCAGATGCGGCACCGGCGACAACGCATAGAACGTATCTCCTCCCGCCGGTGCGCAACTCGGATCCGTGACCGAGGGACGGTGGACGTAGAGACTCATGTCGTCGGCCAGATGGCCTTTGCGGAAGACGTCGGCCAGAAGCCCCTCGTACCGCGGCCCGGACAGAATCGTGTGGTGGCCGACCTCGGGCCAAATGTGCCGGGTCTCCTCGGTGCCGAAATACCAGACGAAGAGTCCCATCGACAGACGCGTCCGGCTTAGCTTCCGCTTGGTCCAGCGCCTTCGCCCGGGCAGGAGTCGCGAATAGGTATGCCCGGCATCCGCATTGGAGACGACTATGTCGGCAGGGATCTTCTCTCCGTCGCTGAGCCGGACGCCTGCGGCGCGCTTTCCCCTCGTCAGGACTTCGGCGACCTCGGTCCGCTGGCGGATCTGTCCGCCCTGCCGCTCGACGATCCGGGCCATCTCTTCGGCCATCGCGCCGACGCCGCCCATCGCGTAATGAACGCCTTCCTTCGCCTCCAGGTGACTGACGAGCGCGTACATCGACGTGACCCGCGCCGGATCGCCGCCGATGAAGAGCGGATGGAAAGACAGAGCCATGCGCAGCCGTTCGTCCTTTACCCTGGCGCGGGCCAGCGACAGGATCGACCGGTCGGCCCGCAGCATCGCGAAGCGCGGAAGGACGCGGATCGTCGACCAGGCCCGGTGCATCGGCTCGATCAGCATCCCCTCGTAGCCGGTGACATAGCGCGCGTGGGCATCCCGCAGGAAGCGGTGCCATCCCTTGACGTCGTCCGGCGCCAGCCGCGCGATCTCGGCTTCGGCGGCGTCGTGCTGCGCGAACGCGTCGAAATGGGATCCGTCGGGCCAGGTGATGCGATAGAACGGATCGAGCGGGCGCAGGTCGACATCGCGGTCGAAGTCCTCACCACAATCGGACCAGAGCCGCCGGAACACGCTGGGCGCGGTGACGATGGTGGGGCCCAGATCGAATCGGTGCCCCCGCGACGTGATCGACGACGCCCGGCCGCCGGGCATGTCGAGACGGTCCAGAACGGTGACGTTCCAGCCCTTGGCTCCAAGGCGCATTGCAGCTGCCAGACCACCGAGGCCCGCGCCGATGACCACTGCGCGGCCGGACTGGCCGGAATGGGTGTCGTATTCGTTCTGAAGATCTCGCATGTCCAGTCTAGTTTACACAGGGTGCGTCGTCATGGCTATTCCAATGTAAGGATATCCGTGCAAACTTAGTGTCAGGAGGATAGGACAATCCAGACCGTCACCCTCACCCTCTGCCGTTTCGACGGGATACGCGACCGTGCCTGGGCCTTTGCCCAAATGGGCCTTGCACGTCCGTCTCTGCGTGCGACGCCCGGTCTGGAATTCTTTCGCCTAATGGGTAGCGGCACGGGCGAAGGGTTTACGCCCTTCCCGAACACGGCCGTCTGGGCGATACTCGCAGTGTGGCACGATGCCGACTCGGCGGCGAAAGGTTTGCAGAACGGCGTCCATGCGACCTGGACGGCACGGGCGGCGGAAAGCTGCCGCCTGTCGCTGACGACGATCTCTGCGCGCGGAGCCTGGGGCGGCGTGGCGCCCTTCCTTCCCGGCGCCCGACCCGTGCCGGGCCCGGTCGCGGTCCTGACGCGGGCGACGCTCCATCCGGCGAAGGCGCTTCGATTCTGGAAGCGTGTGCCCGACATCTCTTCGCGGATCGGCGCCGACCCCCATGTCATGCTCAAGATCGGCGTGGGCGAGGTGCCCTGGCTGCATCAGGTCACCTTTTCGATCTGGCCGGACACGGCGGCCATGACGCGTTTCGCGCGCGAGGCGGGACCCCACGCCGAAGCCATCCGCGCCGTGCGCGAGGAAGACTGGTTCCGGGAAGAACTCTACGCCCGCTTCGAAGTGCGGGAAGCCGCGGGAACCTGGCACGGACGACCCATGCAGGAGGCTCTGGCCGCATGACCTATCCCTTTGCCGCCATCGTCGGACAGGACGAGATGAAGCTGGCCATGATCCTGACCGCGGTCGATCCGGGGATCGGCGGGGTCCTGGTGTTCGGCGACCGTGGAACGGGAAAGTCCACCGCCGTGCGTGCGTTGGGCGCCCTGCTGCCCCCTCTGAACATGGTCGCCGGCTGCCCCTGCAACTCGGCCAGCGCAGACGCGGTCCCCGATTGGGTGACGCTGGCGGACGACAAGATCGTTTCCCGGCCGACGCCCGTGGTCGATCTGCCCCTGGGTGTGACCGAGGATCGCGTGACCGGCGCGCTGGATATCGAGACGGCGCTTACCCGCGGCGAGAAGGCGTTCCAGCCCGGCCTGCTGGCCCGCGCCAACCGGGGCTACCTCTATATCGACGAGATCAACCTGCTGGAGGATCACGTCGTCGACCTGCTGCTCGATGTCGCGCAATCCGGCGAGAACGTGGTCGAACGGGAGGGGCTGTCGATCCGACATCCCGCCCGCTTCGTCCTCGTCGGCTCCGGCAACCCAGAAGAAGGGGAGTTGCGGCCCCAGCTTCTGGATCGCTTCGGCCTGTCGGTCGAGGTCGGCTCTCCGTCCGAGATCTCCGACCGGATCGAGGTCATCCGCCGGCGCGACGCCTACGACCGCGACCCGGCGGCGTTCGCCGACAAGTGGGCCGATGCCCAGAACGACCTGCGCGCCCGGATCGTCGCCGGCCGCTCGGCCCTGCCTGCGACCGAGGCGGGGGACGACGTTCTGCACGATTGTGCCGCCCTCTGCCTTGCGCTCGGCTCGGACGGGCTGCGGGGCGAACTGACGCTGCTGCGCGCATCCCGCGCCTTGGCTGCCTTCGAGGGCGCGGCCCAGGCCACGCGGGACCAACTGCGCCGCGTCGCGCCCCTTGCGCTCCGCCATCGCCTCCGTCGCGACCCCCTGGACGAGGCCGGATCGACGATCCGCGTTGGCCGCGCGGTGGAGGAGGTGCTCGCGTGACGCCGTGGCCCGTCGCCGTCCTTGCGGCGCGCGCGTTCCGCGACGATCCCACGCTCTGCGTCTGGCTCCGCGCCCGCGCCGGGCCCGTGCGGGATGCCTGGCTGGAACTGGTGGGGCCCCTGCGCAAGATCCCGGTCGGGGCCGATGATGACGCCCTGTTCGGCGGACTCGACGTCGCGGCCACGCTTGCGGGCGGACGGCCGGTTTACCACGCCGGTCTGGTGGCGGACACGTCGCCGCTGATCCTCCCTTCCGCCGAGCGATGCCCCCCCGACCAGGCGGGCCGGTTGGCGCAGGTGCTGGATGCGGGGCGCCACGGCCTGATCGCCCTCGACGAGGGTCTGGAGGGCGAGGCGCCGCCCGCCGTCCTGACAGACAGGCTGGGCCTCGTCGTCGATCTGGACGGCATCGCGCTCGCCGACATGACTGGCTCGGCAGAGACGGCAGGCGACACGGTCGGGGATCCCGCGCCCGCGCTGATCGCTTTGGCCGACAGTCTCGGTGTGCCCGGGTCCCGCGCGCCCCTCGCGGCCCTGCGGCTGACCCGGACCCTCGGATCGACCGAGGCAAGTCTGACCCGCGCCGTCGAGCTGACGCTTGCCCCCCGTGCGACCCGCCTCCCCGCCCCTCCGGAGGAAGAGGAGGACACGCGGCGCGAGAGCACGACGCCCGATCCGACCGATGGCAAAGGCCAGCTCGAGGATCGCGTGCTGGATGCCGTGCGCCCCGCCCTTCCGGCCGACCTGTTGGCCGGTCTCGGACGCGCGGCGAAGGCGGGCGGCGACGGCGCGGGCGACAAGACGCGCGGCAACCGGCGCGGCCGCCCACTGCCCGCACGTCCCGGACGGCCCGGCGGACGGGCGCGCGTGGATCTGGTGGCCACCCTGCGAACCGCCGCGCCGTGGCAGAGGCTGCGCGGCGCCGAACCCGGCATGCGCCCGCGCCTGCGGGTTTCGGATATCCGCCTGCGCCGCCACGAGCATCGCTCCGACCGGCTGGTGATCTTTGCCGTCGATGCCAGCGGGTCCGCTGCCGCCGCCCGACTGGCCGAAGCCAAGGGCGCCGTTGAGATTCTGCTGGGCGAGGCCTATGCCCGCCGCGACCACGTCGCCCTCATCGGATTTCGCGGAACCGGCGCCGAGATCCTGCTCGAGCCGACGCGCAGCCTGGTCCGCACGAAACGGCAGCTCGCCGGCCTTCCCGGCGGCGGTGGGACCCCGCTTGCCGCCGGACTTCATGCCGGGGCGGCGATGGCCCACCGCGCACGGCTGCACGGCATGGCCCCGGCTCTTGTCGTTCTGACCGATGGCCGACCGAATATCACGCTGGCTGGCCAGCCCGGCCGTCAACAGGCCCGGAGCGACGCAGAAGCCATGGCCCGCCGTCTGCGCGCCGACCGGATCGACGGGCTGGTCATCGACACCGGCAATCGTGCGTCCCCGGCGCTTGCCGATCTCGCACGCGACATGGGGGCGACCTGCCTGGCCCTGCCCCGCGCCGACGCCCACGCTCTGGGCCGCGCCGTGGCCGCCGCGCTTTGAACTGGGCGCAATGGTCGGACCGCTGGCCTCAGGCCGAGCATTCGCGCTTCGTCGATGTGCGCCCCTATCGCTGGCACGTTCAGCAATACGGGCAAGGGCCCGATCTCGTCCTGCTCCATGGTGCCGGGGCTGCGACACATAGCTGGCGCGGATTGGGCCCGCTCCTGGCGCAGAACCACCGCATCACAGCGATGGACCTGCCGGGTCACGGGTTCACGTCGCGCGTTGCGGGCCGGTCCACGCTCGACGCGATGCGCGACGACGTCCACGCGTTGCTGGACGCGCTCGAAATCGTCCCCGCCGCGATGATCGGCCATTCCGCCGGGGCGGCGATCGCGCTGCGCATGGCGCAGGAGAGACCCCGACCCGTGGTGTCGATCAACGGGGCCTTCGCCATGTTCGAGGGCTTTGCCGGATGGCTCTTCCCGGTCATGGCCAAGGCGCTCGCCCTGAACCCGCTGACCGTGCCGTTCTTCACCGCGACGGCAACCGACACTCGCATCCGCCGCCTCCTGGAACAGACCGGCAGCCGCATCGACGACGACACGCTGCGCTGGTACGGCCCGCTGATCCGCGACGGAGAGCATGTGGCGGGCACCCTTGCCAAGATGGCGAACTGGCGCCTGGAACGGCTGAACCGGGCCGCCCCCGAGACCCACGCCCCGGTCCTGCTGCTCGCCGGGTCGAAGGACGGCACCGTCCCGCCCCGCGTCAGCCGCGACATGGCCGGGCGTTTGCCCGACGCTCGGCTCGAAATGCTGGACGGCTTGGGCCACCTCGCACATGAAGAGGCCCCCGACCGGGTGGCGGGGGCCATCGAGAGCTTTCTGAAGAAACACGGTGCCTGAGCGGCACCGCCGGCTTCAGTTAGTTTCTTCGCCAGTGCCCTCGGGCGCGGTGAACTGCGCGAGGAAGGCATAGAGGTTCAGGGCGTCATCCTCGGCGCGGACACGGTAGGACATCTTGCCGCGACCGTTCTCGCCGGTGACTTCCTGCAGATGGCCGGTTGGATCGAGCAGGTACGCGACCATGTTGGCTTCGTCCCAGACGAGGCCGCCCTCACCCGCCGTCACGATGATGTCCGAATACCGGAAATCCTCGACCACGCCGGCAACGCGGCCGACGACGCCATAGAGGTTCGGCCCGGTGCGCGCCGCGCGGCCGGCCAAGACCTCGCCGTCAGGGTCGGCGACCACGTGGCAGGACTGGCACTGACGGAACGCGCTTTCGCCCGCGGCGGCGTCGCCGGTCGCGGTCAGGTCGATTTCGGTGTGGGCATCCGCAAAGGCGGGTCCCGCGGCCAGCAAAGCCGCTGCGATGGCTGTTGTGCGGATCATGCAGTTTACTCCTCCTGAGTCCGGATCAGATGATAGCTTCACCACCCGGGAGGTCCAGCCGGCAGAGGCGGTCATGCAATAACCGGAAGGTCCGGAAGATGAATGCGGAAGCAGAAGACACCCGCAGTGGAGATGCGGCGTGGCTCGACGGCACCATCGGGACCGCAGATTGCGTGAGCCCGGACCCCGCAGCGGGCAACGTGGTTCTGCGTATCCGCCGGCACCCAGAGCCCGACGCTTACGTCAGACGGTTCGTCGGGCCTGCCGCGGACCGGCGGTTCCACCGCGAGCGTCCGGCACTGAAGCGGCTGTCCGCGAGGCCTCGACTGACCCGCAGTTTCTTCGTTCCGCGTCTCCTCCGGGAAGACAGCCCGTCGCAACGTCTCGCGATGACGATGGTCGAGGGGCAGTGCCTGACCGACGTGCTGGACGGGGCCGAGCGGCCACGCGCGCCCGGATCATCACGGCGACCGGGGCCGCGGCCCGGACGATCCGATCCACGATCCGCGTGACGTCGCGGCCTTCGCCCGCGGATTTGGTTCGGACCCGACATGGGATCCGTGCTTTCGGATCCTGATTCTCGAAGGGATCGTCCGCGACATGACGCGAGAGCTGAGCGATCTCCGCCATGGCCAGCCGCGATCGAACCTCCTGCACGCGAGCGCGCTGGCCGTGCCGGAATGGGAGCCGGAATTTCCCGGCCCGGACCGGGCCCCGCCTGAAGCGGGGACGATCCCGCTACGCCGTCAGGTCAGGCGCTGGCCCGTGCGAGGGCGCACTGCTTCCACAATGACGACAGCGCGCGCACCAGATGGTCGATATCGTCGACGGTATGGCGCGGGCCCGGGGTGAAGCGCAGGCGCTCCGTCCCCTTGGGCACCGTGGGATAGTTGATCGGCTGCACGTAGATCCCGAACTGATCCATCAGGTAGTCCGACAGCATCCGGCATTTGACCGGGTCCTTCACCATCACCGGGATGATGTGGCTCGGATTGCGCTCGTGCGGGATGCCCTCGGCATCGAGGCGGGCGCGCAGGCGGGCGACCTGCCGGCGCTGCTGCGCGCGTTCGATATCGCTGACCTTCAAGTGCCGGATCGACGTCGTCGCGGCGGCCGCGATAGCGGGCGGCAGAGCGGTGGTGAAGATGAAGCCGCTGGCGAAGCTGCGCACGAAGTCGCACATCGCGGCCGAACCGGCGATATAGCCGCCCATCGTGCCATAGGCCTTGCCCAGCGTCCCCTCGATGATGGTGACGCGGTCCATAAGCCCCATCTCCTCGGCGACGCCGCCGCCGCGGGGTCCGTACATGCCGACCGCATGGACCTCGTCGAGATAGGTCAGCGCGCCATGCTTCTCGGCGACGTCGCAGATCTCGTCGATGGGGGCGATGTCGCCGTCCATGGAATAGACGCTCTCGAAGGCGACGATCTTGGTCGCATTTGCCGGCAGACGGGACAGCTTGGCGTCGAGATCCGCTGGGTCGTTGTGCTTCCAGATGGTCTTGTCGCAGCGGGCGTGGCGGATGCCCTCGATCATGGAGGCGTGGTTCAGCGCATCCGACAGGATCACGGCGTTGGGCAACCGTGCTCCCAGCGTGCTGAGAGTCGCCCAGTTCGAGACGTAGCCCGAGGAGAAGACCAGGGCCGCTTCCTTGCCGTGCAGGTCGGCGAGTTCCGCCTCCAGTTCCAGATGCTGATGCTGGGTGCCGCTGATGTTGCGCGTCCCGCCCGCCCCGGTGCCGCATTCGCGCGCCGTCGAGGCCATCGCCTCGACCACGTCGGGATGCTGGCCCATGCCCAGATAATCGTTCGAACACCAGACGGTGATCTCGCGGGTCTCTCCGTCGTGGTGGTTCAGCGCGCGGGGATGCTGACCGCAGCGCCGCGTCAGGTCGGCGAAGTAACGGTAGTTGCCCTCGTCCTTGAGAGCCTGCAACTGGCTCTCGAACATCTTATCGAACGGCATCCGTTCCCTCCTCCTGCTTGTCAGGCAGCATCCACCGCCAGAGTTTTTCGTCCGGCAGCGGGACGACCATGAACCAGTGTTCCAATAACGCGAGCGCGGTCAGGGCCGCCAGTAAGGCGAACCCCACCTCTTGCGCCGGGGCGGGGGCGGCGATCAGACGCTCCAGCCAGCAGGCCACGGCGAATGTCAGCGCCGTGACCGATGTCGGGAACAGCCAGTTCATCCGCGCCGCGCCGAAATGGCTGGGCAGATGACGCAGGCTGCTCGGGATGAACTCGGTGTTCACCTTACGCACGCCCAGATAGAGGTTCAGCTTGGCGCTGATCCGCGCGGCGTAGAGCACCGCGAAGATCCACAAGCCGAACGTGTTGGCCGCGTCATGCGTCAACGCGATGATGGCGATCAGCGCCGCCGTCAGCGTCATCTCGTGATAGGCGACCGTGCCCCAGGCGCGGATGAACCGCTCCCAACCCGGGACGCCCGGCCGCGCGGGCCGGGTGTTGGGGCCGGTGATCATGCCGGTCAGAAAGGCCAGCTCGATCCAGCCCCACACCGCCAGCGCCGAAGCTGCGGCGAGGTAGACCTCCGCCGGATCCAGAACGCCCCGCGTGGCCCAGAGACCCCAGAAGCCCAGCCCCAGTATCGGCAGCGTCCCCAACGTCAGCGCCACGTGCCGGCCCCGCAGGTCGGCGCGGCGCACGGCCCAGAGGATCGCCCCGGTGGAGACCCACCAGGCGACCAGCGCGACCGCGCCCGCTATCCAGGGGCTCAGTAGCACGGCTCCAAACGGGTCTGGACGGGCACCTCGTGCCGCTTGGCCGGGATCGCGTAGAGCCGGGCGAAGGCCGCGGCGGCCTTGGCCGACCCGGCCAGCCGCTTGAGCCTGCCGCCCAGACCTCCCTGCCGATCACCCTCGGCGATCTGCTCGTTGGCGGCCTGCAGCTTGCGCAGCGTCGGCAGCCAGGCGGGATGGTCGATGTCCAGCGTGATCGGGAAGACCTGCTCGGACAGGGCCGAGGTCTTCTCGAAGACGGACTGGGCATATTCCTCGGGATCGACGCCCAGCGCGGCGTGGAAGGCCGGCCGCTGGTGGTCGCGCACGAACATCGTGCCGTAGACCGCCGTCAGGAAGAACTTGATCCACCAGACGTTGCGCCCGCTGGTCAGCTTGGGATCGGTCTTCATCAGCAGGGCGAAGGCCTCGCCATGGCTGAACTCGTCGTTGCACCATTCCTTGAACCACTTGAAGATCGGGTGGAACCGATGTTCCGGATGCTTCTCCAGGTGGCGGTAGATGGTGATGTACCGGGCGTAACCGATCTTCTCGGACAGGTAGGTCGCGTAGTAGATGAACTTGGGACGGAAGTAGGTGTACTTCTTCTTCTGCGTCAGGAAGCCCAGGTTCACCGCGATCCCCGCTTCGCGCAGCGCGTCGTTGATGAAGCCCGCATGACGCGCCTCGTCCCGCGCCATCAGCTGGAACAGCGTGGTGATGTCGCTGTTGGACCCGCGGCGCTTCATCTCCTTGTAGAGGACGCAGCCGGAGAACTCGGCCGTGCAGGACGAGATCAGGAAGTCGATGAACTCGGCGCGAAGCTCAGGCTCCATGCCGTCCCAGTCGATGTGGTCCCAATCCTCGTTCTTGCGGAAATGACCCTTGTTGGGATCCGCCTTCATCTGTGCGATCAACTCGTCCCAGTCCTTGCGCACGGGGGTCACGTCGATCGCGTCCATCTCGTCGAAATCGGTAGTGTAGAAGCGCGGTGTCAGCAGCGTGTTGCGCATCGCCACCTCGGTGGCGGTCTTGCTGTCAACGGGCGCGTGCATGTTCTCGGCGGCGAGGCCTTCCTCGGCCGTCGTGGCGTCGGCGGTGTGCTTGAGAGGCGCGTTCATGGCCGCACCTCCAGCGGCTCGCCCGAGAAGCTGAACTCGCAGAGCTCCATGAATTCGGCATCTCCGGTCATCCGCGTCCACCACCGCTCGAGTCCGCTCGCCCGCGTGATGACCGCCTCGCGGTTCTCGCAGACGACCTCGCCGAAGGGGGCCATGATCTCCGGCCCCAGCACCTCGACGACGTCGCCGGGATGTACGACCGATCCGTCGTCGAAGCGCACATGCGCCGACAACTCTTCGAAACGGTGACTGACCTCGACGGTACAGGGCACGCGTTCTGTGGTTTTCGTGAAGATGGGCATTGGTCGTTCCCCCTCTCAGTTGAGCAGCGCCGCGAAGGCGGCTGCGTTCTTGGCGCCGAACCCGATCAGCTCGGCACGCCATCCGGTCACGTCGTCCCGTAGGCTAAGCTGCCCCGTCTCGAACTCGATCAGGCGGACGGGTTGGGACATGTCTGCCCCCCGCCGCTCCCGCTCGAACTTCAGAGCACGATGCACGCCCGCGACGAAACCGCCCTGAGATGGATCAAGCTGCGCGATCACCGTCCCGTTCGTATCCAGCACACGCGCTGCCCCGGTCGAGCCGTCCGCATCCAGAAAGATCGTCCGCTCGCGCAGGATGCCGGCCTCGCCCTCCATGACCGGCATCGCTTCCAACGGCCGATCGGTGAGGCGGGCATAGGTCACGATAAAGAGCGCGCAGACCACCAGCACCCCAAGGGCGCGGATCAGCGTCGTGGGCACCATCTCACGGTCACGGGCCGCAAGGCGTTGTTCTGGCATCATCGCGTCTACTCCGCCGGGACGGGCGTGGCGCCCGTGGGTTGCGTCTGCGCGATTTCGACCTGCGGTAGGCTCGCCTGGACCTGCGCGGCCTCTGCCAGCATCCGCGCGACCGAGGCCGCGTCCGGGATGCAGCGCAACGCAGGCTGCGGCGGGTTGAAGCGCCACGGCCGCGCATGGGGCCAGAGCAGCAGATAGCTGAACCGCGTCTTGCCCAGCGTCCGCAGCGCGATCGTGCCGGTGCCGTCCCCCGCCAGTGTCAGATCGGCGGCGCCGATCCAGCGATAGGGGAATTGCAGCGACATCGTCAGCGCCGCGCCCACGCGCAGCACCACGCGCGCATCGGTGATCGTGTAGACCGTCGCCTTGGCCTGGCACCACGCGATCACCCAGAGCAGGGCGCAGGCCGCAGCGCCCAACACCAGATAGAACGCCGCGCCCCCAAAGGCGGCCAAAACCCCCATTTCGGTCAGCCGCGCCGTGCCGGACCCCAGGAAGAACAGGACGAAATAGGCCGCGACCCATCGCACCTTCAGCGCGTCGCGCGCCAGCGCCCATACCGAAGGCGCCCCCTGCCACAGGATCCGCTCTCCTGCGGGTAGGGCCTGCGGCAGGCCGCGGATCGGTTCCTGGTCGAAGTCGTCGTGGTCCATCTGGTCCTCCTCGGGCCGGGTCTGGCGGCCCTCATCGCGTCTTCAGAGTTGCGGCTCCTGCCGGTCGGGCGCGGCATAGAGCTTGCCGCCGCCGACGAAGGCCATGATCTTCTCTTCCTCCAGCAGGGTGACCTGGCTGTCGGACTTGGTGGTCGGGATCATCGGGAAGTGCCGCTGGTACAGAGCCTTGACCTCCACATGGTCCTCGAAGATGCGGACCAGCTGGATCGGGATCAGGTGCTTGCTGCCACCGGGCGCCTCGACTTCCAGAAAGCGGACGAGCTGTTCGGGCGCGTCCAGCCACATGTCGGTCACGACGGCGCCCGGCAGATCGTCGCCGCCGCGCACCTCCAGGCCGCGCGGATCGCGTCCGGCGGTCACGCGGAAGTCGGGCTTGCCGCGCATCGGCACGATCTTCGGATGGCCGTGACCGTCCAGTTCCGGCACGTCGCGGCGCGGCGCCCAACTGGCGGCCCCCACCCCGTCCACCATGGGATCCCCCGTCGGCTCGAACGGAAAGCCGTTGGGCGTCGCGGTCTTGAACATCGCGATCTCCCGCCCCTCCGGCGACATGTTGGGCACCGTGACCGTGCCGCGCCCGTGGGGCAGCACGAAGGTCTTCTGTCCCGGCAGCGGGAACGGCCCCTGGTTCGGCGCCAGCGTCCCGTCGTCGTTCTCCAGCGGGTAGCCTTCGCGCATGTTTTCCGTCTGCAGATAGAAGATCAGCAGCGCGAAGAAGAGGTAGAAGAGCCAGAGACTGAGGCTGGCCAGATCGAATTGCGCGAAGAAGGCTTCCGTCTGTTGCATGGGATGCTCCTGTTCAGGTCGGGAAGTCGGCCAGTCCGATCCTGGCCTCCTTCGATTGCGTTGTGTCTGTGCGCCGCACCAACGGGCCGAGGGCCACGAGGGTGAGGAAGAGAAGGCCGATCTCGACGTGGTAGACGACCGAGTAGCCGGTAGAGGGATCGTTCAGCGCAGGCCCCAGCGCGCCCGACATGGCCGCCGCGTCAACGGCATCGCGCAGGCCGCCGCCCAGCGCGGTCGCCAACCCCTGCGCCGTCGCCTGCGCGGCGCCCCAGGCGCCCAGCGCGAGGCCGCGCCCGGCGATGTCGGTGACTGGCAGCGTCATGGCCGTGGTCAGCGTCGCCACTGCGAACAGCCCACCGCCGAAGCCAATGCCGAAGCTGCCCGCGAAGAACAGCGCGGCGTTGTCGAAGGGCGCGGCGAAGATCACCGCGCAGAAAGAGGCAACCCCGGCCAGCACGCCGGCCGCCGCCATCCGGGTCGGATTCATGCCCCGCGCCAGCCACCGCGCCGCCAGAGCGAAGGCGCCCAGCGCGCCCAGCGCCCATGTCGCCGTCAGATAGGTCGTGGACGACACGCTCAGGCCCAGGATCTCGCCGCCATAGGGCTCCAGCAGGACGTCCTGCATGGCGAAGGCCATCGTGCCCAGAAAGACCGCCGCCAGCAGGCGGCCGGCGGTGCCGCCCCGCGCCAGATCGGCCCAGGCCTCCGCGAAAGGGGGACGCGGCCGAGCGCGCTCCTCGGCCGAGAGACTGCGCAGCCCCTCCTGCCGCCAGAGCGCGATGACGTTCAGCGCCAGCGTGGCGACCGCGGTGCCCTGCACCACCTGGATCAGCTTGACCGGCGTGAAGTCCCGCAGCAGCCACCCGATCAGCACCGCGCTGACCAGCATCCCCATCAGGAACGCCACATAGAGCAGCGCGACCACCCTCGGACGGGTCTCGTCGTCCGCCCGGTCGGCGGCCAGCGCCAGCCCGGCCGTCTGGGTCATGTGCATCCCAAGCCCCGTCATCACGAAGGCCAGCGCGGCGAACAGCTCGCCGACGAAGGGGATGTGGATCCGGTCGTAGCCCGACAGGATCAGCAGGGCGAAGGGCATGATCGCCAACCCGCCGAACTGCCAGAGCGCGCCGAACCACAGATAGGGCAATCGCCGCCAGCCCAGTGCCGACTTGTGCGTATCGCTGCGGAATCCCAGCAGCGCCCGGAACGGCGCCACCAGCACCGGCAGCGCGATCATCGTCGCGACCAGCGCCGCCGACAGGCCCAGCTCGACGATCATGACGCGGTTCAGCGTCCCCAGCAGCATCACCGCCGCCATGCCGACCGAGACCTGGAACAGCGACAGCCGCAGCAGCTGACGCAGCGGCAGGCCTTCGGACCCCGCATCGCCGAACGGCAGAAGCCGCAGCGCGATATGGCGCAAGGCCGTCACGCCCGCAGCTCCATCGCGGTCGAGATGTAGAACCCGCTCGTGACCCGCTCGATCACGGAGCCGTCCAGATCCCGCGCCATCCGATCGACGTCATGAGGCACCATCGCCGGGCTACGGTCGGAGCGGGGAAAGGCCTTGCCCGCCAGGAACATCACCGTCAGCAGGCGCGTGCGCGGCGCCAGGCTGGTCACGATCAGCGGCGCGCGGCCGCGCAGCGCATCCAGCTTCGCCTTCAGATCGCCCGCGCCGTAATAGATCATCGAATCCTGTGCCACGATCGCGTCGAACCGGCCCAGGCCGCCATCGAACATGTCGCGCGCTGCGAACGTCACCCGTCCGCGTAGCGCAGGGTCCAGCCGCTGGGCCGCGATCTCGAGCAGTTTCGGGGCCACGTCCACCGCAACCACCTCGGCACCCCGGGCGGCCATGGCGGCCGCCTTGGCCCCGGTGCCGCAGCCCGCATCCAGCACCCGCATGCCCGACAGATCGTCCGGCAGGCGCGACAGGATCACGTCGCGCATCCGCTCCCGTCCGGCGCGCACGGTGGCGCGCACCCGGCTGACCGGCGCGTCGGAGGTCAGATCCGCCCAGACCTTTGTGGCCGAGCGGTCGAAATAGCCTTCGACGCGGGAACGGGTGGCGGCGTAGTCCATCAGTCGAACCCCAGAAGCTCGAAGATGTCCCGGTCCTCCATCGGCGCGGGAGCCAGCGGGTCGGTCCCGCGCCACAGCGTCTCGGCCAGCCGGACATATTCGGCGCGGCAGCGGACGATGTCCTCGTCGTCGTCCATCTCGAACAGGGTCTTCTTCTTCAGCCGCGACCGGCGGATCGCATCCACGTCGGGCATGTGCGCGATGCGCTTGAACCCAACCGTGCCGCAGTAACGGTCCACCTCGTCGGTGTCGCGCGACCGGTTGGCGACGCAGCCCGCCAGGCGCACCTTGTAGTTCTTCGACTTGGCCTGAACGGCGGCGATGATCCGGTTCATCGCGTAGATCGAGTCGAAATCGTTCGCTGTCACGATGACCGCCCGGTCGGCATGTTGCAGCGGCGCCGCGAAGCCTCCGCAGACCACGTCGCCCAAGACGTCGAAGATCACGACATCGGTGTCCTCCAGCATGTGGTGCTGCTTGAGCAACTTGACCGTCTGCCCCACGACGTAGCCGCCGCAGCCGGTGCCCGCGGGCGGTCCGCCCGCCTCGACGCATTGCACGCCGCCCCAGCCTTCGGTGACGAAATCCTCTGGCCGCAGCTCCTCGGCGTGGAAGTCGACATCCTTCAACGTGTCGATCACCGTCGATTGCAGCTTGCCGGTCAGGGTGAAGGTCGAGTCGTGCTTGGGGTCGCATCCGATCTGCAGCACCCGCTTGCCCATCTGCGCAAACGCCGCCGACAGGTTCGAACTCGTGGTCGACTTGCCGATCCCGCCCTTGCCGTAGACCGAGAAGACCTTGGCCCCCTCGATCTTGGCGGCTGGATCCTGATGCACCTGCACCGATCCCTCTCCGTCGAGACCTTTCAGCGTGGGGATATCCTTGGGCATCTCGTCTCCTATTCCGCCGCGATGACGCCTTCGAGCCGGTCTTCCAGCTCGTCCGCGGCGTCCTGAAGCGCGGCAAGTGTTTCAGCGTCGGGCTGCCAGAAGTCGCGGTCGCCCGCCTCCAGCAGCCGGTTCGCCATGCGCGCGCTGGCCTTGGGGTTCAGCTCCGCCAGGCGGCGTCGCATCTCCTCGTCCAGCACGAATGTCTCGCTGATGCGCTGATAGACCCACGGGTCCACCGCGCCGGTCGTGGCCGACCAGCCCAGCGTGTTGGTGACAGAGGCCTCGATCATGCGGACGCCCTCGGCGCCGTGCCTGAGCAGGCCCTCGAACCACTTGGGGTTCAGGCTGCGCGACCGGGTCTCCAGCGCCACCTGATCGCGCAACGTCCGCACCTTGGCCGACCCTGTCGTCGCGTCGCCGATATAGACCGCCGGTTCCTCTCCGCGCGCCCGCGTCACCGCGCGGCTTATCCCGCCCAGCGTGTCGAAATAGTGGTCCACCGTCGTGACCCCCAACTCGACCGATTCGAGGTTCTGGTAGGCCAGATCGACCCGCGCGAGATTCGCCTGCAATGCATCCGGGTTGCGCGCCGCCTTGCCGTCGCGCCCGTAGGCATAGCCCTTGCGCGCCTCGTAGGCGTCGGCCAACTCGCCCTCGTCGTCCCAGGCACCTGAGTCGACCAGCATGTTGACGTTCGACCCGTAGGCCCCTTCGGCGTTCGAGAAGACGCGCAGCGCCGCTTCCTCCAGATCGCAGCCGGTCGCCGCCATCTGAGCGCGCGCGTGGGCCGCGACGGGGTTCATCGCCTCGGGCTCGTCGGCCGCGGCCGCAAGAAACGCCGCCTCGGCCAGCATCCGGGTCTGGAGCGGCAGGAGGTCGCGGAAGATCCCGCTCAGCGTCATCACCACATCCACGCGCGCCCGGCCCAGTTCGCCCAGCGGGATCAACTCGGCCCCGCAAAGCCGCCCGTAATGATCGAAGCGCGGCCTTGCCCCCAACAGCGCCATCGCCTGCGCCACCGGCACGCCGTCCGACTTGATGTTGTCCGACCCCCACAGGACCAGCGCCACGGATCGCGGCAGCGTGTCGTGGGTCTGCAGCAGCAGCGCCGCCTGCGCGGCACCGTCGCGCATCGCGTATTCGGTCGGCATCCGGAACGGGTCGAAGGCGTGGATGTTGCGCCCCGCCGGCAGGACCTCGGGCGACCGGATCAGGTCGCCCCCCGGCACCGGCGCGATGAACCGACCAGACAGCGCCGCCATCAGCCCGTCGAGTTCGGCACCGGACCGCAACGCGGCCCCCGCCTCTTCCCGCGCCGCTTCGGGCAGATGCGCCAGATAGGCGTCGACCTGCCCCGCCTCGGGGGCTGCCCCGACGACATGCAGCCCGTCGGTGATCAGCGCCTCTTCCGTCTCGAGCAGGGTCAGCCACAGCCCGTCGGGACGCCCCTCCAGATCGACGGCCGCCGCCTGATCGGCGATCAGGTCGGCCAGCGTCTCGGACCGGTCGCCGCCGCGCCAGCGCGTCAGCGACTCCTTGAGCGCCGCCAGCCCCTTGTAGAGCCCCGACGCCGCCAGAGGCGGAGTCACGTGCGTCACCGTCACCGCACCCGATCTGCGCTTGGCCAGCGTCGCCTCGGACGGGTTGTTGGACGCGTAGAGATAGACGTTCGGCAGATCCCGGATCAGCCGGTCCGGCCAGTCGGTCGCTCCCATTCCGGCCTGACGGCCCGGCATGAATTCCAGCGCCCCGTGCATCCCGAAATGCAGCACCGCATCGGCGCCGAAATCGTCGCGGATCCAGCGATAGAAAGCGCCGAATGCATGGGTCGGCGCAAAGCCCGTCTCGAAGAGCAGGCGCATCGGGTCGCCCTCGTAGCCGAAGGCCGGCTGCAGCCCGACGAAGACGCGGCCCAGTTGCGCGCCCAGCACGAAGACGCCGCGTCCGTCGGTCTGCACGCGGCCCGGCGCGGGGCCCCAAGCGGCCTCGGTCTCGGCGAGATAGGGATCTTCGGCCACCAGACGGTCGGCGGGGATATGGGCGGCCACGTTGGCCTCCTGGCCGAAGCGTGCGGCGTTGCCCTCCAGCACGGCGCTGCGCAAGGCGTCGACGTCTTCGGGGACGTTCACGTCGTAGCCCTCGGCCGCCATGCGGCGCAGGGTGTTAAGCAGGCTTTCCCAGACCGCCAGGTAGGCCGCCGTCCCGGCGCCTCCGGCATTGGGCGGGAAGTTGAACAGCGTGATCGCGATCCGGCGCTCCGCGACCTCGGACCTCCGCAGGCTCGCCAGCCGTGTGGCGCGCGCCACCAGCCGCTCGACCCGCTCGTGGCAGGGGGCCATGGCGCGGCTGTCGTCACCCCGGCATCTCAACGGGCAGCCGTCGCAGCCGCCCGCATCGTGGCGCCCGGCAAAGACGGTCGGGTTGGTCGCACCGTCGATCTCGGGCAGGGCGATCAGCATGGTCGTTTCGACCGGTCCCAGCCCCCGCGCATCCCGGCCCCACTGGCCCAGCGTTTGGAACTCCAGCGGATGGGCGGCGATATAGGGCACGTCCAGCGCGGCCAGCGCCGCGACCGCCGCCGGGCTGTCGTTGTAGGCCGGCCCGCCGACGAGGCTGAATCCGCTCAGCGACACCAGCGCGTCGATCCGGCCGTCCGAGAAGAAGGCGTCGATCGCCGGTCGGCCGTCGAGGCCCCCAGCGAAAGCCGCCATCACGCGCACGCCCTTCGCCTCGAAGGCCCGGATGACCGCGTCGTAATGCGCCGTATCGCCCGCCAGGACATAGGATCGCATCAACAAAAGCCCGACGGTGGTCCCGTCCCGCTCGGGCGGCACCTCGGCGGTGATCCCGTGATCGGGGTGGTAGAGGCCGACCTCCGGATATTCGACCGGCGCGCGGGCCTCGGTGTCGAACCCCGGCGCGTACCGACCCAGCAGGTGCCGCAACAGCCCCTCGAAATTGTCGTCCGACCCACCCAGCCAGTATTGCATGCACAAGAACCAGGCGCGCAGATCCTGCGCCTTGCCGGGGACGTACTTCAACAGCTTCGGCAGGCGGCGCAGCATGCGCATCTGCTTTTCGCCCGACGTGCCCGACGGCGCCTTCGAGCCGCGCAGCTTCTTCAAGAGCTGCACCGCCGCCGACGACGGCTCCGCCATGTCCAAGTCGCCCATCCGCGTCAGCCTGACGATGGCCGGATCGCTGACCATGCCGACGATGGCGTCCAGCCCGTCACGCCGCGCCGTCAGGTTCGGCAGGATCGCCTGGATATGTTCGTCGATGAACAAGAGCCCGCAGACCACGATATCGGCCGCATCGACCGCGCTTCTGGCTGCGTCGAGCGCCTCGGGTCGCTCATGCCATTCGGCGGCGGCATGGACGCTGACCTCCAGCCCCGGAAACTCGCCCGCGAGCCGCGCGCCCACGCGCCCTACCGGCCCCGCCGCATGGGCGTCCAGCGTGACGATCGCCACCCGGTAGGGCCGAGGCCCGGGGAAGGGCCCGTCACCGCGCATAATGCGCCTTCGCCTCGTAGAGCGTCTCGACCGAGATCTCCGCAAGACCCTGATCCTGGGCGAACTTCTCGGTATTCCGCCGCGCCTTTCCGCGCACGAAGAACGGCACTTTCCGAAGCTCCCGCTCGGCCCCGTCGAGCCAGATGAGCGCCGCGGGCGACGCGTCATGCCCGTCCCTCATCCTGCCGGACATGGCCGGTGGGTGCAGGGCCGGAGAGTGCAGGGCCGGAGGGTGCGGGGACTGGCCCCCGGCGCTCCCGGCGGGGGCCAGATGTCCGTGATGCGACGGGCCAGCCGCATCCGAGAATTCCGGATCGTCACGGAACATCGCCAGAAGATGCTCCTCCAGCCCCATGACCAGCGGATGAACCAGCGTGTCGAACAGGACGTTTGCGCCCTCGACGCCCATGAATGGCGAGTGCCGCGCCGGGAAGTCCTGCACGTGGACGGGCGAGGAGATCACCGCGCAGGGAATCCCCAGCCGCTTGCCGATATGCCGCTCCATCTGGGTGCCCAGGATCAGCTCCGGCGCGAGCTCGGCGATGCGGGCCTCGACCTCCAGGTAGTCGTCCGTGATCAGTGCCTCGACGCCGTAGTCCCTGGCGAGCGAGCGGATGTCGCGGGCGAATTCGCGGTTGTAGCACCCAAGGCCCACCACCTCGAAGCCCATCTCGTCGCGCGCCACACGGGCCAGCGCGCGGACATGGGTCGCGTCGCCGAACAGGAAGACGCGCTTGCCCGTCAGGTAGGTGCTGTCGACCGAGGCCGACCACCAGGGCTGGCGCAGGCGATCCTCGTCCAGCCGGGCCTCGATCCCGGCCAGTCGCGCCACCTCGGCTACGAAGTCGCGGGTCGCGCCCGCGCCGAGCGGGATCGTCTTCGTCCAGGGCTGGTCATGCTCGCGCTCCAGCCAGCGGGCGGCGGCTTCGGCATGTTCGGGGTAGAGGACGACGTTGAAATGCGCCGCCCCCAGCCGTGCCAGATCGGCGGGCGCCGCGCCCAGCGGCGCGACGACGTTCACGTCGATCCCCATTCCGGCAAGCAGCGCCTTCACCTCGACCAGATCGTCGCGGTGGCGGAAACCCAGGGCCAACGGCCCGAGGATGTTGCAACTCACCCGCTCCGTCCGCTGGATCGGCCGGGCGAGATGCCGCACGAGCTGATAGAAGGTCTCGTCCGTCCCGAACAGCTCCTTGCGGGTATAGCTGGGCAGGTCGAGCGCCACGACCGGCACCGGCAGGCCCAGCGCCTCGGTCAGGCCGCCGGGATCGTCCTGGATCAGCTCTGCCGTGCAGGACGCGCCGACGATCATCGCCTGCGGCTCGAACCGCTCGTAGGCCGCGAGGGCGGCGTCCTTGAACAGCGTCGCCGTGTCCGAGCCCAGATCGCGCGCCTGGAACGTCGTGTAGGTGACCGGCGGGCGATGATCCCTCCGCTCGATCATGGTGAAGAGCAGGTCCGCATAGGTGTCACCCTGAGGCGCATGCAGGACGTAGTGGACGCCCTTCATCGCGGTGGCGACGCGCATGGCGCCCACATGGGGCGGACCCTCGTATGTCCAGACGGCCAGCTTCATTCGGCCGCCAGGACCGGGGGTTTCACACCCCCGGACCCCCGTGGAGTATTTGAGCCGAGAAGAAGACCCTTGCGGCGCAGGGGCCGCGCGAAGAGCGCGGCCAGATCGGCCGCCTGCTCGTAGAAATGGACCGGCGTGAAGACCAGTTCGATGGCCCACTTGGTGGTCAGCCCCTCAGCCTCCAGCGGATTGGCGAGGCCAAGGCCGCAGACCGTCAGGTCGGGCGCATCCGCGCGCAGGCGGTCGAGTTGACGCTCGACGTCCTGACCCTCCGAGAGACGGCATTCGGGGAGCAGCGCCAGTTCCTCGGCCATGATGGCGGAATGCAGGTATGGGGTGCCGACTTCGACCGGTTCCATTCCGCATTCGCGGGCCAGGAAGCGGGCGAGGCTCGGCTCCATCTGGCTGTCGGGCAGGAAGCTGATCCGCTTGCCCGACAGCGTCTCGGCCACGGTGGAAACGGCCTTGCGGGCGCGGGCACGGGGCGCGTCGGTTGCGCGGGCGAAGGTCGCGTCATCGACCCCGTGGGCGTCGGCCACCGCGCGCAGCCAGGCGGTCGTCCCCTCTTCGCCAAAGGGGAACGGCGCCGCGATGCGTGTGGCGCCGGCGCGGTCGAGCGCGGCGGCGGTGTCGCCAAGAAACGGTTGGAGCAGGGCGTAGCGGGTGTTCGGGCCCACGCGCGGCGCTTCGCCCGCGCGGCGGGCGGGCAGGACCTGCGCGGCGATGCCCATGGCCGAGAGGAGCGCCAGCGCCTGATCCTCGACCACGTCCGGCAGCGCGCCGACAAGGACGAGGTTCGCATCGTCGGTCCGCTCCAGCGCGGGAACCATCGCGGCGAGGCAGGCATCCTCGCCTTGGGTGAAGGTCGTCTCGATACCCGAGCCGGAATAGTTCAGCACCGCCGTATGGGGCGCGTGGGCGGCGTTCAGGCGCTCGGCGGCGCGCGCCAGATCCAGCTTGATGACCTCCGACGGGCAGGAGCCGACGAGGAACAGCCGCCGCACGTCGGGCCGCCGTTCGAGCAGTTGGGCGACCGTGCGATCCAGTTCCTCGTTGGCGTCCTTGAGCCCGGCGAGGTCGCCCTCCTCCAGGATGGCGGTGGCAAAGCGCGGCTCGGCGAAGATCATGACCCCGGCGGCCGATTGCAGCAGATGCGCGCAAGTGCGCGAGCCGACGACGAGGAAGAACGCATCGGGCATCTTGCGGTGCAGCCAGACGATGCCGGTCAACCCGCAGAATACCTCGTGCTGCCCGCGCTCGCGAAGGACGGGGGCTTGCGCGCAGCCGGTCATGCCGCCTCCAGCCGCGCGGCGCGCAGCTTCAGCAGGAACTGCCCGGCATTGACGACGTAGGCGGCGTAGGCCGCCAGGGCGCAGGCCATCTCGGCCACCGGCGAGAATCCGCCGGACATCAGCATCCAGACATAGGCCAGGTGCAACGCGATGACGCCGAAGCTGACGACATCCTCCCAGAAGAAAGAGGGGGCGAAGAGCCAGTGGCCGAAGACGACCTTCTCCCAGATCGAACCCGTCACCATGATCGTCAGCAGGATGCCGGTCTTGAGCACGATCGACGCGGTGGCCGCCTCGTAGCCCGCACCGGTCAGCAGGAACCGCACCACGAGTGCGAGCGAAATCAGGAAGATGAGGAACTGCAACGGAGCCAGAACGCCCTGGACCGTGGTCCAGACCGTGGCGTCCCTCCGGGCGCGCTCTGCCGGCGTGTAGAGCCGGGCTTCGGCGCGGGTTCGGCCTGGCGCGTCCATCACGACGACTCCCCCCAATCATTGGAGGTATCATCCCCTTTACGCGCCAGATGTCAATTTTCATTTACACCTGCTCTGGGCGGCGTGTCGCTGGATCTGCAATCCGAATGTCAATCTGAGTTGACATTTTACTGGATATCACCAATCGTTCACGCAGCCGATGTGGGAGGTCCGGACGATGTACGACCTGACTTGGGACGACCGACCGCCACCGATCGCGCTGCGCTCTCTCGCTGCCCTTCGTGAAAATATCCGCGGTGCGCGCGCCGACGCGCGCCTCGCGGTCGAATTCAGACCGCTTCTTTTGGACGAGAGCGAGATGCCATGGCGCGCTTTCGTGCGGCAGGCGGCGCGCGAAGGGTTCGGTGATCGGCTGCTCGACGCGATCGCGCCTGCCGCCGCCGATCTCGGCGACGATTGGATGCAGGACCGGCTCTCCTTCGTGGACGTATCCATCGGGTCATCGCGCCTGCAGGATGCGCTGCGGCAGCTTGCCGGCCAGACGATGCGCCGGGCCGCAGGGCCCGCGATCCCGATCCTGGTTCCGCCCTGGGAACAGCATGTCCTCGCCGCCCATCTCGCCGCGTTGCGGCTTGCGCGGCGCGGCCGACGCGCCCCCGTCCTGACCGGTCTGTCTCCGGCGCAGGCTGCGGCGATGCCGGTCGTCAGGCAGGCCCCGGCCATCCTTGTCTCCTGCAGCGGCTCGCCTGGACGTGCCCGGCTGCCGGCATACGTTTCTTCCTTGGGGTCGTGTTTGCGCTCTCCTGTCCCCATCCTGACCGGGGGACCCGCAGAGATGGACACAGGTCCTAGGCCGCTCCATAGTCGCGAACGGAAGGACCCCGTCGCGGCGCTCGAGGCATGTGGCCTGCGATTCGACGACCTCGGAGACGCACCGGGCTGAAAGAACGACGGGGGTTGAGCAGGCGGAACGGGTAGCATGGCCACGCGAGAGAAAGACTTCTGGAACGAACGGGCGGTCCCGCGGATCGCGCCCGAGCATCTCAGCCACATCCTCGCAACCGCCGCCGACCTTGCCCTGATCGTCGGCGAAAGCGGCACGATCCACGACGTCGTCGCCAACCCGCTCAACAGCAGCTTCGGCAAGGTCGATCACTGGGTCGGCCGGAATATCGGCGATTTCCTGGCCCTAGACAGCCGCGAGAAGGTGCTGCGCCGCTTGCAGGATCTCGATCCGGCAGTCCCGACCCCTCCGATGGAAGTGAATCATGTCGACGGCGCGAACTGGACCGCGCCGATGCGGTATACGCTGCATCCGACCGGGCAGGACGGGCGCATCCTGCTGCTCGGGCGGGACCTGAGGCCGCTTGCCGACCTCCAACAGCGGCTGGTCCGCACGCAAGCCGCCCTCGAGCGCGACTTCGAGGCCCAGCGCGTGCACGAGACCCGCTTCCGCGTCCTTCTGGCCGAAATGTCCGAGGGTACCGTTCTGATCGACGCCACCACCGGGCGCGTGCAGGAGGCGAACGACCGCGCCGCCAGTCTTCTGGGCACCAGCCTCGACGCCCTGCGCGGCGCCGCCTTCACCGCCGAATTCGACGGTCGCCGCCGCAGCGAATTCCTGGACGAGCTTGCCCGTGCCGGCGCCGCCGGGACGTCAGTCGAGGTGCGGACGGCCCGTGGCGGCGCCATGCTGCGCCTTCTGCCGCACGCCTTCCGGGCGGGCGGGGACCGCGCGATCCTGTGCCGGATCGCGACGGACGAATCGCACCGGCCCGCCACATCCCCCCAAATGGCCGAGTTCTTCGACCACGCGCCCGATGCGATTGCGCTGATCGACACCGAGGGCCGGGTGACGCGGGCCAATGATGCCTTCCTGTCGCTGGTCGATATGGACAACCCGGGCGATCTGCGCGGACGAAGCCTGATCGACTTTCTGGGTCGCGGCGGCATCGACCTGAAGATGCTGACCGGCGAGGATCGCCCCCGCCTCCACGCGACGCGGCTGATCTCCGCTTACGGCACCCCCGTCCCGGTCGAGATCGCACCGGTCGACCTCGCCGACGGGGGTACCGGCTTCGTCATCCGCGAAACGGCCATCGCGCAACCGCTCCGCGATGAAGCAGGGCCCGAACAGGCACCGGACCGCGCCGCGCAGAACGCGCGCGCCCTCGTCGGTGCGGCCCCGCTGCGCGACATCATCTCCTCCATGACCGACGTGGTCGAAAAGGAATGCATCGAGGCCGCGATCGAACTCACCGACAACAACCGCGTCGCCGCCGCCGACATGCTCGGTCTGTCGCGGCAGAGCCTCTACGTCAAGCTCCGCAAGTTCGGGCTGCTCCAGAGGGACGAGTCGTAAACTTCATCTGACAGTGCGTGACATGCGAAGTGTATCTGCTACGATACACCCATGACGGCGACCGACCTTCTGCCATCCAGACGATTCCCGGAACCGGCGGCGCTTCTGCGCCTCATCAAGCCGGTGACGTGGTTCCCCCCGATGTGGGCCTATCTCTGCGGCGTGGTCTCTTCGGGCGTGGCGCTGTCGGCCGATCCGGTGGCCGTGGCGCTGGGTGTCCTGCTGGCCGGACCCATCGTCTGCGGCATGAGTCAGGCGGCCAACGATTGGTGCGACCGCCACGTGGACGCGATCAACGAACCCGACCGGCCGATCCCGTCGGGGCGCGTGCCGGGCCGCTGGGGCCTGTGGGTCGCGCTGGCGATGACGGCGCTGGCGCTCCTGCTCGCCACCCGACTGGGTCCGTGGGGCTGGGGCGCGACCGCGCTGGCCTGCCTCGCCGCCTGGGCCTATTCCGCAGAGCCTGTGCGCCTGAAACGCTCTGGCCTCTGGGGCCCCGGCCTCGTCGGCCTGTCCTACGAGACGCTGCCCTGGATCACCGGGGCCGTCGTCCTATCGGCGGGCGCGCCGGATCCGCGCATCGTACTGGTCGCGGTGCTCTACGGGATCGGGGCGCACGGGATCATGACCTTCAACGACTTCAAGGCGCTGGAAGGCGACCGGGCGATGGGCGTGAACTCGCTGCCGGTGACGCTGGGCCCGGAGCGCGCGGCGCGCGTCGCCTGCGCGGTGATGCTGGTGCCGCAACTGGGCGTGATCGCCGCGCTGCTGGCCTGGGGCCGACCGGTCCACGCCGCCGTGGTGGGCGCGCTGGTTCTGGCGCAGCTCTGGGCGATGGCGCGGGTGCTGCGCGATCCCAAGGGGCTGGCGCCGTGGTTCAACGGGACGGGCGTCGCCCTGTCCGTCGGCGGCATGATGGTGGCCGCCCACGCGCTGAGGGGGCTGTAGGATGCTGGGCTGGGGGAACATCGCACGTCTCTGCCTCGTGAACGCGGCCATCGGCGGCATGGCCGCTCTGCCCGTGAACCTGTTCAACCGCCTGATGACTGTGGAATTGGCGTTGCCCGCGCTGCTGCCGGGCCTGCTGGTCGCGCTGCATTACGCGGTCCAGCTTACGCGCCCGGTCTGGGGCCACCGCTCCGACACGGCGGGCCGCCGGACGCCGGTGATCCTGTGGGGGATGGGCGTCCTGGGGTTCGGCACGGTGGCTGCGGCCTGGGCCGTCTCGCTGCCGACGCCGGCGGCGCTGGCGGTCTGGGTGATCGCCTATACGGTCATCGGGCTGGGGATCGGCGCCGCGGGTACTTCGTTCCTCGCGCTGCTGGCCACGGCCGCCCCGGACACGAAGCGCGGCGCCGCCGCGACGCTCGCCTGGCTGATGCTGATCGCGGGCGCCATCGCCGCCTCCATCGGCACCGGCATCGCGCTGGAGCCCTATTCGCCACAACGTCTGACGCTGGTGGTGATCACCGTCGCCGCCATCGCCTGGCTTCTCTCCGCCATTGCCACCGTCGGGATCGAACGGCGGGCCCCGACCGTCGCGCCCTCCCGCCCGCAACCGCTCCGCGCGGCGCTGGCCGAAACCTGGGCCGATCCGGCCGCGCGGCGCTTCACCGGCTTCGTCTTCCTGTCGATCCTGGCCTTCTACCTGTCGGAGCTGATCTTCGAGCCCTTCGCCGGCCATGTCCACGGCCTGCCGCCCGAGGCATCGACCAAGCTGTCGGGCGCCAAGGACGGCGCCGCGCTGCTGGGCATGATCGCGGCCGGGGCGCTCGCAACGCTGCGGATGGGCGATCTGCGCATGTGGGCCGTGACCGGCTGCGTCGTCTCGGCCCTCGGCCTCCTTGCGCTGGGCGCAGGCGCACCGCTGGTGCCCGCGACGGTGACGCTGGGCCTCGGCAACGGTCTCTTCGTGGTTGGCGCCATCGGGTCGATGATGCGCCTCGCCTCGCAACGGGCGGGCGCCACGGGTACGCGCATGGGAGTGTTCGGCGCCGCGCAGGCCATCGCCGCGGGTCTCGCCGGTCTGCTGGCGACGGGCATGCTGGACCTGCTGCGCCTCGCCCTGCCCGACGCGACTGCCTATGGGGCACTCTTCACGCTGGAAGCTGCGCTCTTCATCGCCGCCGCGCTGGTCGCGGCGCGCATCCTCGCGGGCCGCGCGCCCGCCGCCATTCCGGGGGAATGACCATGGAACATGATGTCGTCGTCGTCGGAGGCGGCCCCTGCGGAGCGACCGCCGCCGAAGACCTGGCCCGCGCGGGCCTGTCGGTCGTCCTTCTGGACAAGGCGGGCCGGATAAAGCCCTGCGGCGGTGCCGTGCCGCCCCGCCTGATCCGCGACTTCGACATCCCCGACGAGCAGCTCGTGGCCAAGATCGACACCGCGCGGATGATCTCTCCGACCGGGCGTCAGGTCGATATCCCCATCGAGAACGGCTATGTCGGCATGGTCGACCGGGAACATTTCGACGAGTTCCTGCGCGATCGCGCCGCCCGCGCCGGGGCCACCCGCCTGACCGGCACCTTCCTCTCCATCGACCGCCCGGACGGCCGTCCTGTGGTCCGCTACCGCGACAAGGCCACCGGAGAGGAGCGCGCCCTCCGGACCCGCCTCGTGATCGGCGCCGACGGCGCCCGCTCCGCCGTTGCGCGGGCCGAGGTGCCCGGGGGGCGCGAGATCCCCTACGTGATCGCCTACCACGAGATCATCGCAGCCCCCGGCCGCACCGCGACCTACGACCCCCATCGCTGCGACGTGGTCTATGACGGCCGCATCTCGCCGGACTTCTACGGCTGGGTCTTCCCCCATGGGGCGCATTGCTCGGTGGGGATGGGCACGGGCGTCGACGGCGTCGACCTCAAGGCCGCAACCGCCGCCCTGCGCGAGGCGGCGGGCCTCGCCGACGCGCCGACCATCCGCAAGGAAGGCGCGCCGATCCCGCTGCGCCCGCTCGACCGCTGGGACAACGGCCGCGACGTGGTCCTGGCCGGCGATGCGGCGGGTGTGGTGGCGCCCTCCTCGGGCGAAGGGATCTTCTACGCCATGGCCGGGGGCAGGGCTGCGGCCGAGGCCTGCGAATGCGTCCTGCTGTCGGACAATCCGCGCGATCTGCGCATGGCGCGCAAGACGTTCATGAAGCAGCACAAGGCCGTGTTCCGCATCCTTGGCGCCATGCAGGACGCCTATTACAAGTCGGACGAGCGGCGCGAACGCTTCGTGACGCTCTGCCACGACATCGACGTCCAGCGCCTGACCTTCGAGGCCTACATGAACAAGGAACTGGTCCACGCCCGCCCGCTGGCCCACATCAAGATCGGGATCAAGAACGTCGCCCACCTGATGGGCCTCGTTCCGGCCCGTCCCGCCCTGTGAGCGTCCTGATCCCGGCCTGGGACGGCGGGATCCTGACGCCGGTCGAGAAGCTGGAGGTGCACCGCCGGGGCCTGCGCCACAAGGCGGTGTCGGTCTTCGTGATCCGCGACGGCGCGACGCTGATCCAGCAGCGCGCGGCGGGCAAGTATCACTCACCGGGCCTCTGGGCGAATACCTGCTGCACCCATCCCGAATGGGGCGAGGACGGCGCGGCCTGCGCCGCCCGCCGCCTGCAGCAGGAGTTGGGTATCGAGGGCCTGACCCTGACCCCCCGTCCGGGAATCGAGTACAAGGCCCGTGTCGGCCCCGACATGATCGAGCACGAGGTGGTCGAGGTCTTCACGGCACTTGCCCCGGCGACGCTGACGATCTCGCCCGACCCGGACGAGGTGCAGGCCACGCGCTGGGTGGACCTGTCCGCCCTGCGCCGCGACGTGGCGGAGAACCCGGACAGCTTCACCGCCTGGATGCGCATCTATGTCGGCGACCATCTCGATCAGATCGTGGGCCTCGCCGCCTGACGGCTGACCGGCTGCGGCGTCAGGGCCAGCCCAAGCAATGATGCGTCAGGTCCGCGTGGCCCGGACAACGCGGGTTGGCGCATCGCCCCTGCGCATCGCGCTCGACCGGAGGACGGCGCACGATCCGCCCGTCTCGCGCCCATTTCGCGAACACGTCATGGGGATCGACCGTCCCGTGCCCCTCGATCCTCATGCCCCGCAGGCCCATGCTCGGGAAAAGGGCGCCCGGTGTCATCGGTGACAGGCCCGACAGGTCGTTCGATGAAGCCCCGGCCGCGTAGACGGTGAAGCCGACGACCGTCCGGCCCGGCAACAGGCGCGAGATACCTTCGAGCAGCCGGTCTCCCGCGGCTTGGGCCCCTGCGGCGCAGGAATAGAAGATCAGCTCCGCCCGCGCGGTCAGGAAGTCCTGCAGATCGCCGATCTCCTTGGCGAAACTGTCCAGCGTCAGGACGGTCAGGTTACGCCGTTGTTCCTGTGGGTCCCGCTCGGGTCGGTCCGGGGAGACCCGCCCGAGCTGGATGACACCGCTCGTGTCGCCATGCGCCACGATGCCCAGCCGCGTGACGCTGCGCTCCAGGTTCCGCTCGGCCATCTGCCGGGTGAGATTGTAGAAACCGTGGTGATGGATCGTATGACTCCAACCCGACGCATAGGCCCGGTCGTGGTAGGTTCCGATCCCGTCCGCATGATACGGCGCCCAGACGGTCGCCATATCGCACCCTTTCGAAGGCCGTGCCAATGCCCGGAAGCCTAGCCTGAGACGGCGATGCGCGAAGCTACGGGTTCCCTACCCGACCGACAAATCGGCCCCGTCGGGTTTACTCGGGTTCCGCGTCCGAGGCGTCCTGCCAGTGGCCGGCTTGCGGCGCGAGGATCAGGCACAGGAAGATCGCCGCGAACATCAGCGCCGTGTAGAAAGACAGGCCCGAGGCCTGCGGCAGATGGCGGATCGAGGTCGGGTCGAAGGAATGACCGAGAAGAAGCCCGCCGAAAAGCGACAGGCCGGCGATCGACGGATAGTAAGCAAGGTCGGGCGCGCGGTCCCGTTCGGCGTCTCTTGCACACTGGATTACGGAGATCCCCGCCAGAACGGCACCGGTGATCGTGATGTTCGACATCTTGTCGAACGTATCCAGCGAATAGGGAAGGAGCGACTCGAAGCCGCGATCATCGACCAGGGTCCGAATCAGCAGATTGCCCAACGCAACGACGACTGCGACGACGGCCAGACGCTTGGCCATGCGGGCCTGTCCGAAGCCGGGACCGATGACGACGGCGGCAGCCAGAAGCGCGATGCAGAGGGCCGTGCTCGGCACCATCGCGGGCTGCCCGGGCCGGAAGCGGACCAATGCCTGAACGTCCAGATGCCATCCGAAGACCAGCGATCCGACCGAAAACAGCAACGCCGCAAGCCCGAAGACCAGGACGAGCGTGCGGATCTGAACCAGTGTCTTCATCGCCTCGGCCTCGTCACGGAAGGAGAAGAGCCGATGGAAAGATGAACGGCTCTTTCACTAACGTTAACACGGGCTTGCAGCTATTGGCAACGGCAGGCGCCCGGCGCGCCGGTCCCAAATTTTTGTAATACCGAAATAATTCGCGGCAACGACCGGAACCGGAGGCCGGTGTCGGCCCCCGGTCCCGCGATGCCAGGCGGTCACTGCGTGACGGCGGAGTAGTCAGGCTCTCCGGTGGTCGCCAGTTCGGGCCAGTCCGCGATCACGTTCAGACCCTGCATGGGCTTGTTGTACCCCTTGTGGCAGGTCTTGCAGGCGCCCTTGGGGGCGTCGGCGTAGATCGGTCCCAGACGCTCCGGCGGGTAGACGTCGCGCAGCGGCTCCAGATGCAGGTTGTTCAGATCGCGCACCATCTCGATCGCGAGAGAGGCATTTGCCCATTGCGGCGTGAACTGGGTCGGATCGTAGAACGCCCGGCTGTTGTGGCAGAAGACGCAGTTCACCCCCAGCGAGTTCGAGAAGTAGTTCATCAGGCTGTAGGTCCGCTCCGTGTCCTGCCAGGTCGGGCTCATCGGGTCCGACGGCACGTCGCCCACGCGGCTGGCCAGATCGTGAACGGTGATGCGGTTGTCCTCGTAGAGATAGCGGTAGAGCGCATCCGAGGGCAGCGAGGTGAACTGCGATTGCGGCGTCACCAGGTTCTGCACTCCGCCCCAGCCCTCCATGACCTCGACGGTCGGGTCGATCCTGAACCAGATCTCGCTGGGGACGTTCTGGCCGCGGTGGCAGGTGTAGCAGTTCACACCGACCTGGGCGTTGTAGTTGACGTGTGCGTCCCACTCCTCGTTGATGACCTGGGTCATCTGGATCATCCGGCGCCCGACGACCTTGGTATAGAGGCTGTCATCGGCATAGATGCCCTCGTCCGCGCCGGCATGGCAGTAGGCGCAACCCTCTTCCGGCGCGACCCAA
This sequence comes from Jannaschia aquimarina, assembly GCF_000877395.1. Lineage (GTDB taxonomy): Bacteria > Pseudomonadota > Alphaproteobacteria > Rhodobacterales > Rhodobacteraceae > Jannaschia > Jannaschia aquimarina. Next base: position 98,343 of record NZ_JYFE01000060.1, read on the forward strand.
AGCGTGATGGCGTTCATCAGCCGCAGGAAGTTGGCTTCGGTTACGTCGCCCAGCACCTGAACGTTCTCGTAGACCTCGCCGGCCAGCGGCTCCCCGGGTTCGGGGGCATAGGGCGCCTCGGTATAGTACTCGTCGATGGTGGGGTCGGCGGGACGGTTCTCCCGCTCGACCACGGCCATGCCGATCCCCGGAGGACCGGTCTGGATCGAGGTCAGCTGATAGGGCTGCCCCCAGGTCACCAGCATCGCGGCGACGAAGACGGCGGCCCCCAGCGCTCCCACCAGGATGGCAGGCCCGAAGATGTTGGTCGGGTTGCCGTTGTTCCAGTCGTTGAACCACTTGGGCAACATCTCATTGGCCTCCCGGATAGGTCCCGTCGCCGTAGGCTTCGTAGCCGTAGGGCTCCAGGTAGGTGGGGGCGAAGTTGTGCTCCTGCGCCCAGATGAACCAGTTGTCGACGACCGTGCCGGTCAGCAGGATGCCGATGCCGCCCGTGATCGGGGTCAGCACGGCGAACCACCAGGCCCAGCGGTGGATGCCCTCCATCGTGGCGTTGAACCCCATGGTCCAGCGCCAGAACAGCGAGGCGCGCTCGGTCGCGGTGCCGCGGTCGTAGATCTGCTCCAGTTCCCGGTCGCCGCCGTAGCGCGTGACCGCGAGGATCGTGCCGCCATGCATGGCGAAGAGCAGGACGGAGCCATACAGGAACACGATGCTCAGGCAGTGGAACGGGTTGTAGTAGAGGTTGCCGTAGCGGATCGAGAAGGCCGTCGTCCAATCGAGGTGCGGGAAGATTCCGTAGGGCACCATCTCGGACCACGATCCCATCAGGATCGGGCGGAACAGGCCCAGCACCAGGAACAGCCAGATCGCGGCCAGGAAGGCCCAGGCGACGTGCTTGCCCATCTTGTGCTGCTTGGCGAGGCTGTAGGACCGGGCCCACCACGACATGACCGAGACCAGCAGGAAGAAGCTGGCGATCATGAACCATCCGCCGTCATGCAGCGGCGGCATCGTCAGGCCGTATTCCGGCGACGGCGGCTCCAGCGACAGCCAGAAGAGCTGCCGGATGAATTCCGGGATGCTCCAGCCGACCTGGGCCAGCATGTTGAAGCCGATGATGTTCAGCCACAGCGTACCGGTGATCAGGCTGACCACCCCGTAGGCGCCCAGATAGATCGGGCCCAGCTGCGCGTTGCCCAGGAGCCCCAGAAGGGTCGAGAACGACGCGCCCTTGGTCCGCTCGCGGGCCATGCGGTTTTCGTTGTCCATCCCCATCTCGGGCGGACCGGCCACCTGTACCTGGGTGAAGATGTTCTGGTATTCGGGAAGCCAGCTCATGATCCCAATCCTCCCTCAGACGCCCGGCCAGATCGGCAGCTCGAGCCACCAGTTCCACCATTCGGGCCAGCCGCGGGTCCAGAGCGGACCCGAGATGATGATGCAGACCGCGCTCCAGAAGCCGGCATTGATCGCCAGCAGGTAGCCCAGGCGGTGGATGCCCAGAGTGCCGATCGAGTAGCCGATGAAGTCGCGGAAGAAGGTGTCCTCGTGATCCGGTGTCTTGGCTTCCTCGCCCTTCTCGGGGTTGGCGGCCGACAGGATCAGAGCTCCGTGCAGCGCCAGCGCCAGCGTGGTGGTGAAGAACAGCGTCACCGCCAGCATGTGCGCCGGGTTGTAGTGGAAGTGCAGGTAGGCGTAGCCCGTGTTCGACACCCAATCGAGGTGGCTGAAGATCCCGTAGGGAAAGGCGTGGCCCCAGGCCCCCATCAGGACCGGACGGAACACGTTCAGCGTCACGAACGCGAAGATCGCGACGCCGAAGGCGACAGGCACATGGTACCCCATGGCCAGCTTCCGGCAGATCTCGACCTCGCGCAGGGCCCAGCAGGTAAAGGACCCGACCGCACATATGGTGATGATCTGCCAGAGCCCGCCCTCGCGCAGGGGCGCCATGCCCAATCCGTAGGACAGGTCCGGCGCCTGGATGTGGATGATCCAGGGGTTGTAAGTCCCCTGCCACATCGCGCCGATGAAGATCAGGATCACGCCCAGCAGCGTGAAGAAGGCGCCGACGACGCCGAAGAACCCGACGTAGAATGGCCCGACCCAGAAGTCGAACAGGTCGCCCCCGATCAGCGTCCCGCCACGGACGCGGTATTTTCTCTCGAAGCTCAGAACCGCCATCAGTCGGCCTCCGCGTTTTCGGGACGGCGCGCAGCACAGGGGCGCGGGGGCCGTCGGGTGGAAGGTGGGCCGCGGGCAGGCATCCCGCCCGCGGCCAAGGCTCTACGTGCGGATCACTCGCCGGCCCGAGCACCCGGCAGCGCGCCGTTGCTCAGTTCGAACCAGTTGAATCCGTCATAGGAGAGCAGGACGAGGTGGATCATGACGGCGAGGAGGAACAGGAACACGCCCTGCGCCACGAAAACCCGCCGGGGGTCGAAGACCAGCCAGATCTTATAGAACTTAGCCATCTGCGATCACCCGAAGCTGAACCACGGGAACACGATATACGTGAGCAGATGAGCGACGACGGCCACGGCCGAAAACAGCCAGAGCCCGCTCAAATACACCGCATGCAGTTCCTGGGCCTGCTCGTCGGTCAAACCTGTAAAGGACAGGTCCGTTCTGTCAGCCATTGGAAAACCTCCGTAGGACTGACGCCGCACACCCTGCGGCCGGGCCCCGGTGCGGGCTCATTCCCCCACCGGCCATCCGTCCCCCGGCCCTGACGGACCTCGGTTGGGGAACGAACCCTGCGGCACCTGCCCCCCGGCCAGGGGCGTCGTGCCTGATCTGATTACTGCGCGGCGGTCTAGACCGAGCAGATGGTCGCCGTGACCTCATGGGCGCGCGACCAGGCATCCCGCAGGACCCCCTGACGCGGCGCCGCCTCCGAGGTGACGACCGCCCGCGCCGCGCGCATCGCGGCCAAGGGCACGCTCAGCACGAAGACGGGGGCGAAATAGGCCCAGTATTCCGGGCCACGCCCGCGCGATTGCCGCGTGGACGGAAGCTGTGAGGTGATGTCTGCCATCAGGCGTCCTCCTCTTTGGGCGCCAGGGGCGCGATGTGATCCGTGACGACCCGTTCGGCGCCGGCGTCCAGCGCGGCGCGCTCGGCGGCGTCGCGCAGCGACTTGGCGGCCGAGATACGGGTCAGGATGGGGTGATCCGCGACGATGCGGTCCAGAAGGGCCTGGGCCTCCGGTTCCCATGGCATGTCGCGCTTGAGTTGCGCGGGCGTGGCGGCGGCGTCGTCCAGATCGCTGCCCAGGGGCAGGATGTGGAAGAGCGCGTCGAAAAGCCCGTTGCAGATCTCCTGCAGCAGGTAGGTCGCGCCTGCATAGCCCATGAAGGGCGTCCCCGTGGCCCGCCGGATCGCAGCGCCGGGGAACCCCGCGGGGATGAAGGCGGGCTTCGGCCCGTGGCCGCCGGCCATCTCGGCCAGGTACATCTTCTCGTTGATCGAGCCCATCAGGATCAGCGGGCGCTTGGACTGGATATCCGCCCGCACGGCGTCGTTGTCCGTCTTGGTCCCGGCGACGCGCGCCGTCGCGATGACGCAGGGCAGGCCCAGATCGTCCTCGAGATATTTCCGGATCCCGCGCGTATAGGTCTCGTTCGCGACGATCCCGAAGCCGGCGGTGGCAAAGAAATCCTGCGTCACGCTGCGCCACAGGTCCCAGACCGGCTTGAGCGTGGAATGCTTCTCGCGCTCGATGAAGGGCTCGGGGTCCAGCCCGGTCAACTCGCCCAGCTTGCGCAGGAACAGCGTGGTGCTCTCCACCCCGATGGGGGCCTGCAGGTAGGGCTTACCCAGCACCTCGCACAGGCCGCGCCCGAACTCGCGGTACAGGCACACATTCACATCCGCATTCACCAGGTTGCGCATCTCGGCCAGATGGGCGCCCAGCGGCATCACCATGTTGACCTCGGCGCCGATGCCTTCGATCAGACGCCGGATCTCGGCCAGGTCGCTGGGCATGTTGAAGGTGCCGTACATCGGCCCGAGGATGTTCACGCGGGGCTTCGCGCCGTCGGGCCGCTTGACCTCTTTCGGCATCCGGCCCTTGGTCATGCCCCATTCGGTGAAGAGCCAGGTAATCGCCCGGTCGGCGGCCTGCCACTGGTCCTCGTCGATGGTGCGCGGCAGGAATCTCTGGATACCGGTCCCTTCGGGCGTGACGCCCCCGCCGATCATCTCGGCGATGGATCCGGTGACGACCACGGCGGGCAGGGCCGGGTCCAATGTACCCCAGGCGCGCTTCATCGCGCCTTCAGTCCCGTCGCGCCCCAACTCCTCTTCACCGAGGCCGGTCGTGACGATGGGCAATTCATGCGGTGGCAGTGCGTCGGTGTAATGCAACACGGAGGTCACGGGCAGGTTCTCGCATCCCACCGGCCCGTCGATGACCACCTGAAGTCCCTTCACGGCACAGAAGGCATAGACCGCCCCCCAATAGCCGCCAGCACGATCGTGATCCTGGATCAGCATGGGCGACCCCACGAGTCTGCCTTCTTCTCGGCCGAAATACTCCGGGGAGCGCGAGGGGTCGGCCCCTCGCTCCTACGGTCTCCGCTGGCGCTCGCCGTGCAGACGGGGGGTGCACAGGGGGTGCACAGGGGGTGCATCGGCATTTCTGCACGAAAGAGGCGCATCAGATCATCGCCTCCGCATTTTTCGCACGTTCTCGCTTGCCCATCTTCTTGGCATTGGTCTCGCGGAAATCGGGTCTCAGATTGGGGTCCCCTTCCCAGATCCCGGCCGTGTCGCCATGCCCCACGCCGTCGAAGAACGCGCGCATCCGGCCCATCCGGTCCCGATTGCCCATGGCGGCAGAGACGACCTGTTGCAGGCTCCCGGCCCCGGCGATCCCCATCAGGGGTCGGGCGGAAATGAGGTTCGTGAAATAGAGGCTCGGCACCCCCAGCTCTTTGGCCTTCTGCACCACCGGCGTCGTTCCGATGGCGAGGTCAGGGCGGAGCCCTTCGACCACGGCCAGATCGTCCTCCAGCGACGCTCGGAACCGCACTTCGCAGTCATGGGCCGCCAGCCATTCCACATCAGGCGCGGACCAGGGCGTCTTGGCGCAAGCCGTTCCCACGTAAGGAACTTTCGCCCCGCTCTCGATCAGAAGCCGCGCCACCAGAAGCTCCGATCCCTCGTAGCCCGATACGGTGATCGTCCCGTCGATCCGGGCCGCGTCGAACGCTCCGCGCATGGCGGGGAGAACGGCGTTCTGCGCCGCTTCTACCTTGCCTTGCGGCAACCCGAACGCGTCGCCTACCGCCTCCAGCCATGCGTTCGTCCCGTCCACGCCCACGGGCGCAGAGGGCAGGATCGGCCGCCCGGCGGCCTCGAACTCGCGGATGCTCGCGGTGTAGAACGGATGGATCGCGGCGACCGCCCCGCAATCCAGAGCGGAATATAGCTCGCGCCACTCACGGCAGGGAACGACCGGACCTGCCGCCAGACCGAGTGGCGCGAGCATCCCGCCTATCCCGATGGGATCGGCGGGAAACATCTCGCCCAACAGCGTAACCGTGGGACGAGCCTCGACACCCGAAGCAGGTGCGGGCACCGGACCGGCGGCCACCTCGCGACGGGCATAGGAGAGCATGGCGGATGCGAGGACGTCCTTCGCCTCCGCATGGGTGGGGATGCCGAAGCCGGGCACGTCGATGCCCACGATCCGGACCCCGTCGATCTCGTCGGGCAAGAGCCGCAGCGGCACGCCCGACGCCGTGGGAACGCACAGGTTCGTCACGACGATCGCATCGTATTTCGCCGGATCGGCCAACTTGTGGACCGCCTCCCGGATATCTTCGAAGAGCTTGCCGGTCACCAGCGTCTCACTGTCGAAGGGGACGTATCCAACCGACCGGCGCGCACCGTAGAAGTGGCTGACGAAGGTCAGGCCGTAGACGCAGCAAGCGCTGCCGGACAGGACGGTCGCGACCCTGCGCATCCGCAAACCCGTGCGCAGTGATCCGAAGGCGGGGCACATGCTCTGCGGCTTGTCATGAGGGCCGACCGGGTAATCCGCCTTGTAGCGGTCCAGCAAGGACCCCTGTCCCGCACGGCGCGCCGCCTCCTCCATCGTCTCGGCGGAGGAGCAGGCCGGAGCCTCCATATGCCCCAGGTCCTCAGGCATCGTCGTAGACGACCTCCAGGGACGGAACGGGAGCATAGTGCTTGCCGCGCATGTCGGCATCGGTCGCGGGTTCCAGCGTCACGCTGGCGCCGGTCTCGGATCCGTCGAAGAGCTCCAACAAGCCGTCCTGATCGAGCGGCGTGGGCCGCACGGGTGGCGCGGCGGCGACCTCCTCGCCCAGTCCGGCGAACAAGGCGCCCCACTGGCTCTCGGCGGTGCCGACGATCTGATAGTTTGCGGACTTCTTGCGCAGGTCGTCATCCTGCGGAATCGAGGCCAGGATAGGGATGCCGGCCGCTTCGGCGAAGGCCTGCGCCTCGCCAGAGTCATCGTCCTTGTTCACCACGAGGCCCGCGACGCCGACATTGCCGCCCAACTTGCGGAAGTACTCCACCGCCGAGCAGACATTGTTGGCGACATACAGCGATTGCAGGTCGTTGGACGCCACAAGGATCACTTTCTGCGCCATGTCCCGCGCGATCGGCAGGCCGAAACCGCCGCAGACCACATCGCCCAGGAAGTCGAGCAGCACGTAGTCGAAATCCCAATCGTGGAAGCCCAGCTTCTCGAGCAGTTCGAATCCGTGGATGATGCCACGTCCGCCGCAACCGCGTCCGACTTCGGGGCCGCCCAGCTCCATCGCGAAGACGCCGCCACGCTTGAAGCAGACGTCGCCGATCTTCACCTCTTCGCCGGCCAGCTTCTTGCGGGTCGACGTCTCGATGATCGTCGGGCAGGCCTTGCCGCCGAAGAGCAAGCTGGTTGTGTCGGATTTCGGATCGCAGCCGATCAGCAGGACGCGCTTGCCTTGCTCGGCCATCATGTGGCTCAGGTTGGCCAGCGTGAACGACTTGCCGATCCCGCCCTTGCCGTAGATCGCGATGATCTGCGTCTTCTTGGTGGCCTCGGTCGGAATGACGTCGGCTAGATCCTCGTTCGCCTCGTCGCGGAGGCGGTTCGAGAAGTCCCTGAGATCGGGGATATCCTTCACTGGATGGTCTCCCAGTCCAAAATCATCTTGAGGCAGGCGGGATCGTCGAAGGCGGTGGCATAGGCCGCCGTCGCGTCGCCGGCATCCGCCCGGTGCGTGACCAGCCCGTCGAGCGACAGGATGCCCGCCTCGACCAGATCCCGCGTCGCTATGAGGTCGTCGCGGGTCCATTCCGCGCTGACGCGCAGACGGGCTTCGGCCATGAATGCGGGGGGATAGGCGAAGGAGAGCGGCTTGGCGTAGAAGCCGGCCAGCACGATCTCTCCGCCCTTTGCGAGGCGGGGGATCACGGTGTTCAGGATGCCGTCGGCACCTGACGCGTCGTAGATCGCGGCATACTTCGCCTCGTCGCCCGCAGGGTCGATGACGGTATAGCCGTCCGCGCCGTCGCGACGAGCCGGGTCAACTTCCCAGACCGTCGGAGCGCCCCCCGCAGCGACCGTCAGACGGGCCAGCAGTCGCCCGAAGGTCCCATGGCCAACGATCAAGTCAGGCAATGCGGTGTGGATGCCGGCGATGGCGTGGCGGGCGGTGGCCGCGAGAGCCAGAAGCGCACCGTTCGCCCCATGGCCCGCATCGATTCGGGCCACGCGGTCGGCCGACGTGACGACGTGGCTGGCGGCCGCGCCGAAAAGGCCCCGCGCGCCCTCGAACCCGTCCGACCCCGGAACGAAGACCGTCTCGCCGACCTTCAGGCCGCCCCCGTCCTCGACCACTTCGCCCACGGCCTCGTAACCGGGGACAAGCGGGTAACCCATGCCGGGAAAGGGCGGCATCTCGCCGGACCAGAGCAGACGCTCGGTCCCTGTCGAGATTGCGGAATGACGGATCGCGACCACGACATCGCCGGCCGTCGGGGCGGTCAATGTCAGGACCTTCGGCGCGATATCACGCGGACCTGACAATGTGATCGCAGTCGTCTGCATTCCGCCTCCCACAAGCGGACGTTGCGTCCACCTTGCCTGTCACTCTATCGAGACAAGCCTGATTGTCAATTCAACCTTACAGTTTGATTGTCAGTCTTTGCGGCGGGCGGACAGGACGTGCGTCACGAATGGCCGTGACGTCCCATGATCGCGTACTGCTTCGAAACCCGCCGCTTTCAAAAGCTTGGCGATCTCGTCCGGGCTACGGGCCCGCCCCGTTCCCATCGCGAGCGTGTAGAAGGCGAAATACGCATTGCCCGATCGGTTCGGCGATACTCCGCCGGTCATGGGTTCGCTTACGACGACTCGGCCGCCGGGCGGCAGGGCGGCACGAATGGCGGAGAGGAGCGCCGCCACCGTCTCGTCCGCATGATCGTAGAGGACGCGGTTGAGGGTGATCGTATCGGCACCTTTCGGCAGCGGGTCGTCCCTGAAGCTGCCGGCGGTGACGTGCGCCCGGCCCGCCAGTCCTGCATGCGCCAGCCGTGCCTCTGCCTGCGCGACCACGGCCGGCAGATCGAAGAGGTGCAACCGGGGATGCGGATGCCGCTGCCCGAGGGCGGCCAGGAACGCGCCCGTACCACCCCCGACATCCAGCACTTCGGTCGCATCGGACAGGTCGATCCGGGCCAGGGTTTCCTCGGCGACCAGGATCTGGCTGTCGGACATGAGGCGGCTATACCGCTCGGCCGTGGCGGGATCCTCCGCGGCCCCCGCCCCGAAGACGTAGGGCCAGAAGCGGCTGAGTTCCGTCTCGCCCCCGCGCAGAAGCGCGAGCGGATCGGCCATGTCCCGATAGAGGACGGGGTGATGACGTATCATCCCTTCCAGCCCGGGCACACCCAAGAGAGCCGCGCCGCGCCTTGCGATCCGATAGCCGCGACGGGCCCGCCGCATCAGACCGAGGGCCACCGCTCCGTCGCAGAGGATCGCGATGCGTCGCGCATCGATGCCCGTGCCGGCGGCCAGATCAGGGGCATCGGCCGGACCGTCCATCAGCCTGTGCAGCAACTGAAGCTCCACCACGGCGAGCAGGATCTGGGAGTGAACGAATCCCGCGACGAGATCCATAAGCGCATCGCCGTCGCGTCGCGCCAGTCGTCTGAGCACCGGGATGCGCGCCACACTGGACTGGAACCGGGGCGAGGCGATGAGATGCGCGATAGACCACCCGCGCTTCGGGGGCGCCGCGTCGGCCAGGGTCACTCGGCCGGCGTCCTGTGATGGACGGGGGTCAGCCGTTCCGCCGTCTTCCGGACCATTGCCGCCAGCATCGCCTCGCCCGGACAGGCGGGAATAGAGGCGATGGCTCCCGACAGGATGTCCTCCAGCCGGCGGATGGCACCCGGAATGCCAAGCTGCCCGACGGCCGACGGGCGGTCGTGCAGGGCATCCTGCCCCATGGGCTTGCCGGTCTGCATCTCGGTCTGTGTCGCGTCCAGCAGGTCGTCGGCAACCTGGAACGCCTCGCCGATCCGCGCGCCGAGTTCCGTCCACGGCTCGGGGTCATGGCCGGCGGCGATCGCGCCCATGCGGGTCGCGGCGGTGAAGAGCGCCCCGGTCTTGGCCCGGTGGTAGGTCGCGAGGTCAATCTCATCCTCGCTCTCCCAACCCTGACCGGCACAGATCCCATGGGGCATACCCGTGAAGCGCGCGAGTTCGGCGACCAGGGGCAGACCTCGGGCGGGCGTCGCCCGGGACAGTTCCTCGAAGGCGAGGATGATCAGGCTGTCGCCGGCCAGCACCGCCAGCGGCTCTGAATAAGCGCGGTGCACGGTGAGCTTTCCACGCCGGATCGCGGCGTCGTCGAAACAGGGCAGATCGTCATGGACCAGCGATGCGCAGTGGATCAGCTCGATCGCCGCGGCGGCCCGGTCGGCCGTTCCGGGATCGTCATCCCCGCAGGCAAGCGCGACCGAAAGCGAGATCGTCGGGCGAATTCGGGCCCCACCGGGCTTGACCGCATGGTGCAGAGCGGAGGTCAGGCGGGGCGGCGGGGCGCCACCTCCGGCCCGGGCCAATGCGCCGTCGATGGCGCTTTCGATCCGGAATGTCAGCGGCATTCGCCCTCCGATCCGTGTATGTCATTGATAAATTACACGCGGTGTATAGTCTGGTTGACAGTTGGGGTGTCTGTCAACACTGAGAGGGTCATGGACGAGGTCGTCGTCATCGGAGCCGGGGTCGGTGGCTTGGCCGCCGCGATGCGGCTCAGCACGGCGGGCCTGCGCGTCACGGTCCTGGATCGCCACCCGGCGCCCGGCGGAAAGATGCGCGTCGTCGACAGCCTTGCCGGCCCGATCGACGCAGGTCCGACAGTGCTGACACTCCGGCACTTCTTCGAATCGATCTTCGAGGCCTGCGGCACGTCCCTCGATGCGCATGTCACACTGCGGCCGCTCGAAATCCTCGCGCGGCACCATTGGCAGGACGGATCTTCGCTGGATCTCTATGCGGATTACGACCGCTCCCGCGATGCCATCGCCGCGTTCGCCGGTGCCGAAGCCGCGCGCCAGTTCGCCGCCTTCCACCGCAACGCCGCCGGCCTGTTCCGCGCATTCGAAGCCCCGATGATGCGCGCCGCCGAACCGTCGCAATTGGGCGCGGGTCTGTCGGTGGCCCGCCGGCCGTGGCTGGTACCGTCCCTGACGCCGGGGCGCAGCATGGCGACCGCGTTGCGAACCCGGTTCCGGGACAAGCGATTGCGCCAGCTCTTCGGCCGCTACGCGACCTATGTCGGCGGCTACCCAGCGGCCACCCCCGCCCTCCTGTCCCTTATCTGGTATGCGGAATCCCAAGGCGTCTGGACCGTCGATGGCGGCATGCACGCGCTGGCTCAGGCCATGCAGGGCATTGCGGAACGGGCGGGTGCGGGGTTCCGCCTCGGGACCGCGGCAGAAAGCGTCGTGACGGAAGGCGGGCGCGTCACCGGCGTGCGGACTGCCGATGGGGTGATTCCGGCCGATGCGGTACTCTTCAATGGCGACCCGAAGGCCCTGCGGGATGGCCGGCTGGGCGCGGATCTCGTGTCGGTCGTCCCTCAGGCCGCAGTCGCACGGCGCAGCCTGTCCGCCTATGTCTGGACGTTCGCCGCCCGACCGACCGCTCTGCAGCCCCACCGCCATTCCGTCTTCTTCGCCGCCGATCCGCAGGCGGAGTTCGATGATATCGCAGCCGGGCGCATGCCGAGTGACCCGACGCTTTACATCCACGCTCAGGACCGTGCCGAAGCCGCATCCCCGGAGGGGGCGGAGCGGTTCGAGATCATCGTGAACGGCCCCCCACGCCAGAACACGACACCGGACCCCGAGGAGGCCCGCCAATGCCGGAAGATCACGTTCGACATGCTGGACCGGATGGGACTGAGCTTCGATACCAGGCCGGAAGTGACGGCGTTGACGGCGCCGGAGGATTTCAACCGGATGTTCCCGGGATCGGACGGATCACTCTACGGGCTATCCCCCAACGGCCTGATGTCGGCGTTCCGTCGTCCGAGGGCGCGGACGGCGCTTCCGGGCCTGTACCTCTGCGGGGGCGGGGCGCATCCGGGGGCCGGGATTCCGATGGCGTCCACGTCAGGTCTGCACGCGGCCGAGGCGATCATGCAGGACCTCGCTTCGACCTCGCCGTCCCGCCGGACGGCTATGCCTGGTGGTATGTCGACGGCATCTCGGATGACGGCGAACGGGCGATCTCGATCATCGCATTCATAGGATCGGTCTTCTCGCCCTGGTATCGGTGGAGCGGGCGGCGAGATCCCGAGAACAACGTCTGCATCAACGTCGTCACCTACGGGCGGGGCGGCCGCTGGTGCATGACCGACCGCGGGCGCGCGGCCCTGCGGCAGAGCGCCGAACGGCTGGAGGTCGGGCCGTCCTCTCTGCACTGGGAGGGGGACCGGCTGGTCATCGACATCGACGAGCTCTCCACGCCCCATGCGCAGCGGCTCGCCGGCCGGATCACGCTCACGCCGTCGGGGATATCGCCTGTCGAGGTCCCGCTGACAGCGGACGGCGCCCATGTCTGGCGTCCGGTCGCTCCGGTTGCGGATATCGAGGTGGACCTCAACCGGCCCGGCTGGCGCTGGTCCGGTCATGGCTATCTGGACAGCAACTTCGGGACCCGCGCCCTGGAAGCCGATTTCTCCTATTGGACCTGGGGGCGCTTTCCCACACCGGACGGCGCGGCCGCGTTCTACGATGCGGTTCGCCGCGACGGCTCCGAGCTGTCGGTCGCCTTGCGGTTCGGAGCCGACGGATCGGCCGAGGCGGTCGAACCTCCGCCGAAGGCCTCGTTCCGCCGGCCGGGCTGGATGGTCCGGCGCGAGACACGGTGCGACGCGGGCCACCGCCCGAGACAGGTGAAGGCGATGCTGGATGCTCCGTTCTACAACCGGTGCATCGTGGAAACGGTGATCGACGGGCACCGCACGGCCGGCGTGCATGAGTCGCTGGATCTCGACCGGTTCCGTGGCCCCTGGCTCATGCCGATGCTCGCCGTCCGGGTCCCGCGGCGTGCGGGGTGGCGCTGGCCCGATTGACGGCCCATATGCCCCCGGACAGGAGGCCCGACCCATGAGCGAACATCCCGGCTGGCACGGAACCACCATCGTCGCGGTCAAGCGCGGCGGGCACGTCTGCGTGGCGGGCGACGGGCAGGTGACCCAGGGACAGGCCACGGTGATGAAGGGAAATGCCCGGAAGGTCCGCCGGCTGTCCCCCGGTGGCCACGACGTGGTGGCGGGGTTCGCGGGCTCCACGGCCGACGCGTTCACCTTGCTCGAACGGCTCGAAGCCAAGCTCGAAGCGACACCCGGACAGCTTGCCCGGGCCTGCGTGGATCTGGCCAAGGACTGGCGCACGGACAAGTACCTCCAGAAGTTGGAGGCGATGCTGATCGTGACGGATGGGGATACGCTGCTCGTCGTGACCGGAGCCGGCGACGTGCTGGAGCCTGAACACGACGTCGCCGCCATCGGGTCCGGAGGCAACTTCGCCCTCGCCGCCGCGCGTGGCCTCATGGAAACGGACGGCGATGCCGAGGCCATCGCCCGCGGGGCGATGGCTATCGCCGCAGAGATCTGCGTCTACACGAACGGCAATCTGACGGTGGAGACGATCGGCCGCTCCTGAGGATTCATCACGGGTTAAGGCTTGGCCCCTAGACGGTGCGGGATGATCACGCGCCGCGCCTCCGGGGATTTCGTCGGACTTTTACTCATTCTGACCACGGTCCTGACCGCGCCCCTCCTGTCGCTCGCCGCGATGCCCCCTCGGGGGGGACCGGTCCTGGTGATCGTCGCGCCTTGGGATAATCCCGATACTGTCGTCAGTCTGGCTGGGGGGCGCCCGGTCCTTCCCGTTCCGGCACTCATGGCAACGCTTGCGACGGGTGACGACGGCTTCGGTCGCCGGGCCGTTCAGCAGGGCGCGTGGATAGTGGCGGATGGCGGATGGCTCGCTGCGATCTGCGGCGCGGGGTCCTGACGGTTGGATCATCTCGACGCGATCCGATCCGCCCGCAATCGCGCGGCATGGGGTCTCGCGTTGCTCTGCTGGCCGCTTGCTGTGGCGAACGGACTGACCGCCTTCTTGGCTGGCAACGGCCCGTTGCCAATTCTGGCCTTTGCCGGTCTCCTCGCCGGGCTCGCCGTCTGGGGGGCGCGGTTGACCTCGCCGACGGGCCACATGCTCGTCGCATATGGCGTGATTGGGCAGGCGATGGCCTTCACGGCCGCGCTTGCGGGTCATCCATGGCAGTCGGACAGTCATATGCTGTTCTTCGCGCTGCTCGCGGCGATGATGGGGATGGGGACGCGCAGGCCGATCGTCGTGGCGGCCTCTGCCATCATCGCCCACCATCTCAGCCTGACCTTCGTTGCGCCCGCGCTCGTCTATCCCTCCGGCGAGTTCGCTCCGAATGTCGGGCGGACGATCATGCATGCCGTGATCGTCGCAATGGAAACGGCGGCCCTTCTGATCGCCGTCACCCGCCGGCACACGCTCGACCTCGCGGTCGCCGAGACGTCCCGAAACCTAGAAGCCGCCCTTTCGCAGAGCGAGCAGGCGGAAAAGGAAGCGCAGCAAGGACGCGAAGATGCCGAACGCGCCCGCGATGAGGCACAGGAAGCGACGGCCGCTGCCAAGGCCGCGCATGATCTGGCCGAGGGGGAGTCGAAGCGCGCACAAGAAGCCGATGACGCTGCACATGCGATCGCCCTGCGCGAAGCCGCCGCATTGGCCGAACTCAGCGTTTTGCGCGAGAGGGTGGTCATGGTGCTGAGCGAGGCACTCGAACGCCTTGCCGCCCGGGACTTGACGCACAGCCTGGACCTTTCGTTTTCGGACGACCATCGCGAACTTCAGGTGGACTACGACGCCGCGACCGGTGCCCTGCGCGACGCAATCGCCTCTGTCGCCACGGCATCGCACAGGATCCATGAGGATCTCGGCAGCATCGACACCGCTCTGAGAGACCTTACCCGGCGGTTCCATGATCAAAGCGAAACCCTCACGCAGACCGCCAGGGGCGTGAGTGCAGTCGCAGGCCAGGTTCGCGGTGCTGCCGAGAATGCGCGCCGGACGGACCAGATCGTGACCGCCGCGGAGGCGGCGACGCGAACGACCGGCGAACTCGCGACCGACGCGGTCGACGCCATGACCGGCATCGAGGCGGCCTCTCATCAGATTGCTGGCATCGCGGAACTGATCGAGGACGTCGCGGCCCAGACGAACCTGCTCTCCCTCAACGCAAGGATCGAAGCCGCGAGGGCGGGCGAGGCGGGACGTGGCTTCGCCGTCGTCGCTGCGGAAGTCGGGAATCTGGCCAAACGCATCGCGCAAGCGGCGTCGGAGATCACCGACCTTGCCGAAGACAATGACGCACGCGTCGCCACCGGAACGGTTTGCGTTCGCAACATGTCCGAGGCGGCCTCCCGCACGATCGGTGATATGGAACGCGCGCGGAGCGTCGTCTCAGGGATCGTTGCGACGGCTCTCAACGTCTCCACCAAGCTGGACGAGGCGGAACACGCCATGGAAGCGCTCGATGGCCTGACTGCCGAAAATCTCGGGATGGTCGAGAGCGCTTGCAGCACCGGACAAGTCCTGCGGGAGGGGGCGCTTGCTCTGAAGCAATCGGTCGGGACCTTCCGGATCGCCCCACCCCAGAACGACGCAGAGGCGGAACCCATCAGGAACTCGCGCGCATCCTGAGATCAGCCGGCCCGCCGGACGGGAGGATTCCCATCACCGGAATTCGGGAAACGACGAAATGGACCGGCCCCTTCGATCGGACCGGTCCGAGAGATGCCTCGCCATCGGTTCGGACCGGGGAAGGACCCCGATCCGGACAGGATCACGACAGGTGGTGCACCTCCTGCAGACCGTAGACCGGCGTATCGATCCCGGCCTCCCGCGCTTTCAGTTGCAGCGCGAGGAACTGCGAATAATGCCGCGACTGGTGCAGGTTGCCGCCGTGGAACCACAGCCCCTCCTGCTGGGTCGGCTTCCACATGTTGCGGAGCTCACCCTCCCACGGGCCGGGGTCCTTCGTCGTGTCGGAGCCGAGGCCCCAGACCTTGCCGACCTTGTCCGCAACATCCTGGCTGATCAATTGCGCCGCCCAGCCGTTCATCGAGCCATAGCCCGTCGCCAGGACGATCACGTCGGCCTCCAGCTCGGTGCCGTCATCCAGCTTGAGGCCGGTCTCGGTAATCTCTGTCACCTGACCGTGGGCCAGCTTGATCTTGCCGTCGGCGACAAGCTCCGACGCGCCGACGTCGATGTAGTAACCTGACCCCCGGCGGAGATACTTCATGAAGAGCCCGGTCTCGTCGTCGCCGAAATCCAGCTTGAACCCCGCCTTCTCCAACCGCTCGTAGAAGTCCTTGTCCCGCTCCTTCTGGCCGTCCGCGACGGCCTTCTGAACGGACGGCAACATGGCGTAAGGGATCGAAGCGAAGATCAGGTCGGCGGTATCGGTGTCGATCCCGTTGGCAACGGCCTCTTCGGAATAGAGCCCGCCCAGCGCCAGATCCATCAGCGTCTCGGACCGAGAGATATGGGTGGAGGACCGCTGCACCATCGTGACGTCAGACCCCGCCTCGTAGAGCGCGGCCGAGATGTCATGGGCCGAGTTGTTCGATCCGACCACGACCACCTTCTTTCCGGCATAGGTATCAGGCCCCGGATGCTGGCTGGAATGATGGATGTCGCCCTTGAACCGGTCCATGCCGGGAAGGTCCGGGATGTTGGGAATACCGGACATGCCCGTGGCCAGCACCAGATGCTTGGGCGTCAGGGTCATGGCCTCGCCGTCACGGTCGATCTCCACGACCCAATGGTCGGCCTTCTCGTCATAGCGGGCGGATCTGGCCTCGGTTCGCGCCCAGTAGGGCAACTCCATCACCTTGACGTAGCTTTCCAGCCAATCGCCCAGCTTGTCCTTGGGCGCGAAGACGGGCCAATGGTCGGGGAACGGGATGTAGGGCAGATGGTCATACCAGACCGGATCGTGCAGGCAGAGCGACTTGTACCGCCGCCGCCAGCTATCGCCCGCCCGGTCGTTCTTCTCGATCACGACATGGGGCACCTCCAACCGGCGCAGACGGGCGCTGAGCGCGATACCGCCCTGTCCGCCCCCGACGATGACCACGAAGGGCTGTTCTTCCCGGCCAAGCCGCGCCTGTTCGTCGGCGCGCCGTTCGGACCAGGTCTTGCGGCCCGGATGACTGCCATGCTCCACGCCCGGTTCGCGTGTCGGACCGCGTTTCTCTTCGTAGCCCTTCAGTTCCTGCGCCGTGGTCAGCAGCGTGATCGCCCCATCGGGACCCAGTCGAAGATGGCCCTTGCCCCGCGCGACCTCGGTCTCGAAGGTCAGCCAGGCCTCGGCGGTTCCATCGGCTTCGGTCACATCGCCGTCGATCTGCCAGTTCCTCGGGCGGGCGTGATCGCGGGTCGCGCCCACCATGTCGGCGATGGCATCGCGCCCTTCCATCGTGCGGATGTTCCAGGTCAGCGCGATCAGGTCGCGCCAATAGCAGGTCGGCGCGAAGAGCTGGGCCACCTGATCCGGCGACCCGTTCTCGAGCGCATCGGCGAACTTGGCAAGCCAGGTCGAGACCCGGCCCTGCGGCGAAGCGATATCCATGTCGTCTCCTCCCAAAGACGGACCCCTTCCCCAAGCGGTCGGCCTCTCCTCCCGGAGGGTGACGGGTCGATGCTAGCAATGACGGCTCGACCTGCCAATCGGCCGGTTCCTAGTCGCCCGGTTGCCACAGACCATATTGGATCGCCTTGTTGCGAAGAAACGGAAGGCCACGCTCCAGAACCACGTCGCGGCTTTCGGCGACCGGGCGCCAGACGGCAAGGCCGTGCGCGATCTCGGGAGGCATGTCGATGAAGCTCTCCATCGCGAGCCCGCCCTCGAAGCCGATCGCGGCCAGGGCGCCATAGACCTCGTCCCACCGGACATTCCCGGCCCCCGGTGTCCCCCGGTCGGACTCCGAGAGATGAATATAGGCCAGATGCTCTCGGGCCTCGAGGATCCCGAGCGCCATACCGCGCTCCTCGATATTCATGTGATAGGTGTCGAGGTGAAGGAAAAGGTTCGGCGCTCCGACCCGCTCGATCATTTCGACGCCTTGGCGCGCCGTGTTCAGAAGATGGGTCTCGTATCGGTTCACCGGCTCGATGCCGAAGCGCATGTCCAGCTTGGCCGCGTGGGCCGCCGCCGCATCCAGGGTGCGGGCAGCGTTATCCAGTTCGACCGCGGTCGGGGGGGCGCCGGTCGTCTCGCCGATGCCGCCGAAGGTCACGCCGGACAGGGCCTCGGCCCCCATCGCATGGGCCACGTCCAATGCATTCGTCAGGAAAGCGACCGCCCCCTCGGGTCCATGACGCGAGGGCCAGACCGCTTGGGGCAGACCGAGAGAGCAGACCGCCCGAAGTCCGGCCTTCTGCAGCAGGCCACGAGAATGGGCCGGATCGACGTTATCCGGCGACAAGAGCGCGATCTCGATGAAGTCGAAGCCGTGATCAACGGCCGCCGCGACGGCACGTTCGGCGCCCGCCCGATCCCAGGACATGGTCCACATGCTCGTATGAACGCCGAAGCCCTTCATGCGTCATCCTCCATCAATGCCGTTGCCAGTGTCTCGTCCGCGATCAGCCGGTCCACGAACCCCGCGCGAAGGACGGCGCGGGTCGCCCGTCTCTTCGCCGTTCCCGCGGCGAGCATCGTCACCTCCGACCGGCGGAGGTCATCCAACCCGATCGAAGGCGCGCGCTCGTTGAGATCCACGGGCGCAAGCGTGCCGTCCTCCCGGAAGAACTTGCCCGTCGTATCCGCCACCGCCCCGGCCGCCGCCAGCCGCGCCAGATCGCCGTCATCCAGAACGCCCGACATCGACAGAAGAGAGCCGGGGCCGCCCTCGCCGACCGAGATCACCATGCGGGACGCCGTCCGCGCGACGTCCAGCGCCTCGCGGACCAGCCGCTGTGACTGGATCCGCGCGGCGTCTTCGGGGGTGTCGGCGAGGAAGGGCGCGGGCAGGAACAGAGCCTGCCCTCCGGCCGAGGCCGCGATACGCGCGCAGACGTCGATCGGCCCGTCATCGCCGGTTCGGACCATGGCCCCCATCAGCGAGACGACGCGCAGATCGGGATTTCGGCCCCCGGGCCAGGCATCGGCCATCGCGGCGAGCGTTCGGCCCCAGCCGACCCCCAACACGCCGGCCTCTCCGACGATCGCGTCGTCCAGCCATCGCGCCGCCACCGTCCCCACCGCGCGCCGCACGGCAGCGGGATCAGAACCTGGATCGGGGGCGACAAGGGCGTCCGACAGGCCGAAGCGCTCTCTCAACTCCTCTGCCAAAGCCAGGGTCGTGGCATTCTCATGATCCAGCGTGACCCGCACGAGGCCCGCCTCGCGGGCTTCGGACAACAGCCGCAGAACCTTGAAACGCGACAGGCCGAGACGCTTGCCGACCTCGTCCTGACTCAGCCCGCCGACATGGTAGAGCCAGGCCACCCGGACGCGCGTCTCCTCCCCCGCCATCGCCGTCTCCTTGACTCGTCGCAGGTTCGAGATACACAAATGTGTGTTGTCTGCACAATTGTGCAGTTGCAGCAGAGCAGTCGCAGCGAGGGGAGGCGCATGTGACGGGAACCCATGTGATCGGCATCGACGGCGGGACGGAAGGCCTGCGCGCCCGCGTCTTCGACCTGACAGGCCGGTCGCTTGGGGACCACTCCGCGCCCTACGAGACCGACTTTCCCGCGCCCGGTCGCGCCGAGCAGGACCCCGACGCGTGGTGGCGTGCCTGTGGAGAGGCCGTGCGCGGCGCGGTCGCCGCTTCGGGCGTGGACACGGGCAGCATTGCCGCCCTCGCCTGCGACACCACAAGTTGCACCGTCGTCGCGCTGGACGAAGACGGCGCGCCGCTCAGGCCATGCCTGCTCTGGATGGACGTCCGCGCCCACGAGGAGGCGGCGGATATCCTCGCCACGGGCGATCCGGCCTTGCGGGTCAATGGCGCCGGGGCGGGACCGCTCTCACCGGAATGGATGCTGCCCAAGGCCTTGTGGATCAAACGGAACCAGCCTGACATCTTGGCACGCGCGACAAAGGTCGGCGAATACCAGGATTTCCTGACATTCCGACTGACGGGTCGCTGGTGCGCCTCGTTGAACAACCTGACGATGCGCTGGCACTATCAGACGCAGCATGGCGGATGGCCCGATAGCCTGCTCGCCCGCCTGGATCTGTCGGATCTACGCGAGAAGTGGCCCTCGGATATCGCCGCACCGGGGGAAGTGGTGGGCCCCCTGACACCGGCGGCGGCGGATCATCTGGGATTGTCCACCGGCGTTCAGGTCGTTCAGGGCGGGGCGGATGCCTTTATCGGAATGATCGGTCTGGGCGTCACGCAGCCGGGCGACCTCGCGCTCATCACCGGGTCGTCGCACCTGCAATTGGGCATCGCCGCCGGAGAGACCCACGCGGCCGGTGTCTGGGGCACCTATGCCGATTGCGTCTACCCTGGTCGCCCGGTGATCGAGGGGGGCCAGACCTCGACCGGGTCGATCATCGCGTGGTTCAAGCGCAACTTCGCGCCCGGTACGCCTTACGACGACTTGAACGCCGCGGCTGCCGCCCTGCCTCCGGGGGCCGAAGGCCTGCTGGCGGTCGATCATTTCCAGGGCAACCGCACACCTCACACGGATGCGCTGGCCCGTGGCGCGATCACCGGCCTGACCCTGAAGCACAGCCCCGCCCACGTCTATCGAGCCCTGATCGAAGGGGTTTGCCTGGGGACCCGCGCCATCGTCGACGCTTTCGGCGATGCCTTCGAAGCCAAGCGCATCGTCGTCGCGGGCGGCGCCACCAACGCGCCGTTCTGGTTGCAGATCCACGCCGACACGCTGGGCCTGCCGCTTGAGATCACCGAACAGCCAGAGGCGCCGTGCCTGGGCTCGGCGATCCTGGCCGCTTATGGCGCCGGGGCCTTCGACAGCATCGACGCGGGCTGCGCCGCGATGGTCCGCACGGCTCGGGTGATCGAGCCGGACATGGACGCGCACGCGGCCTACGCCCCGATCTACGACCGCTACCGAACGGCCTATCACGCCCTGAAAGAAGTTCGCGAATGAGCCGGGCCAACGACGCACATATCGCGCGCTACCGCACCATGCGCCGGATCCGCACCTTCGAAGAGCGGGTGGGCGAGTTGTTCCTCAAGGGCGAAAGCGCGGGCTCGATGCTGCACCTCTCCATCGGAGAGGAGGCCGTGGTCGGCCTGACCGACCATATGCGCGACGGCGACACGTTCACGACGCATCACCGCGGTCACGGGATCTTTCTGGCCCGCGGGGCAGATCCGGCGCGGATGCTGGCCGAGATCGGGGGGCGGGGGTCCGGCTATTGCCGGGGCAAGGGCGGCTCGATGCACATCGCGGATCGCGGTCTGGGCCATCTGGGCGCCAATGCCATCGTAGGCGGTGGAATCCCCCATGTCGTGGGGGCCGGCATCTCTGCGCGAAATGCCGGGTCCGACGCGGTGTCTGTCGCCTTCTTCGGGGACGGCGCGATGAGCCAGGGCATCCTGTACGAAGCGAAGAACATGGCCGCGCTCTGGAAGCTGCCGGTCGTGTTCTGCTGCATCAACAACCAGTACGGGATGGGGACGCGGGTGGACCGTTCGGCCGGACATCGCGACTTCCCGGCGCGTGCAACCGCATTCGGTTTGAACGGTGCACGCGCCGACGGTGCAGAGGTCGAAGAGGTCTTCGAGGCCGCGCAGGATGTGATGGACGGCGCCCGGAACGGCCGCGCCGGATTTCTGGAGATCGACGCCTATCGCTTCCACGGGCACGCGCGGATGGACAAGTCGCCCTACCGCAGCCCCGAAGAAGAGGAGGAGGGCCGTCAGCGCGACCCCCTTGCCCGCGCGCGGAACCGGATCGGCGACGATATCACGCTCGACCGGATCGACGACGAGGCGGAAGCGGAGATGGACAAGGCGATGGAAGACGCGATCGCGGCGGCTCCTCCGGACCATGCGAGCATGTTCGAGGACGTCTATGCCGAGGGGACGCCCCCGCCGCGCCCGCAACGCGAAAGACTGATGGACATTCTGGGAGAGAGCGCGTGACGACGACCTATCGTGACGCGCTTAGACAAGCGCTCGTCGACGCGATGGAGGACGACGATTCCGTCATCCTCTTGGGCGAGGAGGTGGGGCTTTACGGGGGGGCCTATGGCGTGACCAAGGGCCTGCTCGACCGCTTCGGAGAGACGAGAGTCATCGACACGCCGATCTCGGAGCCCGGGATCGTCGGCGCCGCCATCGGCGCGGCGATGACCGGACTGCGGCCCGTGGCCGAGATCATGTATGTCGACTTCGCGGGCCTCGTCATGGACCAGCTTGCCAATCAGGCGGCGAAATCGCGCTACATGTTCGGAGGTCAGATCGGCGTGCCGATGGTTCTGCGAACGCAAGGGGGAACCGGACGGTCCGCCGCCGCACAGCACTCGCAGAGCCTGGAGGCATGGATGATGCACGTCCCCGGCCTGCGCCTCGCCATGCCCGGCACGGTTTCCGACGCCTACCATCTTTTGCGCGACGCCCTGCGCCAGCCCGATCCGGTCTGCTTCATCGAGCACAAGGGGCTCTACACCCTGAAGGGAGAGATCGGACCCGAGCCCGACGCGCCCTGGGGCCAGCCCGCGATCCGCCGCAAGGGGACGGATCTCACGATCGCCACCTATTCCCGGATGCTGCAGGAGGTCCTGAAGGCCGCCGAAGCCCTCGCGCCCTCGGTCGAGGTCGAAGTGATCGACCTGCGGACCCTGAACCCGCTGGAGGACGAGGTCCTGATGGACAGCGTCCGGCGCACCGGCCGATGCCTGATCGTGACCGAGGCCGTCACGACGGGGTCCGTCGCCTCGGAAATCGCGGCGCGGGTGACCGAGCAGTGCTTCGACTGGCTGGAAGAGCCGCCGCTGCGCCTTGGCGGAGAAGACATCCCCGTTCCCGTGGCGCCGGCGCTGGAAGCCGCGTCGATCCCGGATGCGACCCTGATCGGGGAGACCGCCCGCTGGCTGGTCACGCGAGAGGCACCGTCATGGGCCGCGTGATACTCAAGCTGCCCCGGCTTGGGGAGACGATGGAAGAGGCGCGCGTCACGGAGTGGATCGTCGCGCCGGGTGCATCCTATCGGCGAGGCGATGTTCTGCTGGAGGTGGAGACGGACAAGACCGTCGTCGAGGTTCCCGCCCTCGCAGCCGGAACCCTGCTGGAACGGCTGGTCTCCGAAGGGGACACGATCGAGCTGGATCAGCCGATCGCCGAGGTCGAACAGGAGGCCGACGAGACCAAATCGGACGTGCCGTCACCTTCGGGGCCGACCAGAGAACCGACCGCACCGGACGCATCGCGTGCCCGACGCGCTCGCGCTCCACGGCCGTCGGCGGACCGCGTTCCCGCCTCGCCTGCCGCCCGGGCGGAAGCGCGGCGGTTGGGTGTGTCCCTGGACGGGATCCGCGGGACAGGCCGTCGCGGCCGTATCACGGCGGCAGACGTCGCAGGCGGTGCATCGGACGGCACGGTCGTCCTGATCCATGGGCTCTACGACGACCCGTCCGGCTGGCGCGGGCTGCCTGCGCGGCTGGCGAAGCGCGGCCTGAAGACCACAGCGCTCGCACTACCCGGTCACGGCGCCGGGGCGCCGCCGGTCGACAGCTTCGCCGCCGCAGCCGAGCAACTCTTGGAGCATCTGCCCGCAGGGCCGATCCATCTGGTCGGCCATTCCCTTGGCGCGGCGCTGGCCGCGCGCCTCGCGACGCGGCTCGGGGACCGGGTGCGCAGTCTGACGCTGTTTGCGCCGGCCGGGCTTGGCGCGAAGATCGACGACGGGTTCCTGACCTCGATGGCGAAGGCCCGCGATCCCGAAGCCCTGCGCGCCGCGATCGAGCAGCTCGACGGCGGACCGATCTCGGATGTCGCCCTGAGAGACCGGCTGGAGCGTCATCTCGACGGTCTGGAGGGCCGCGTGCTCCTGGCGAATGCGGTCGCGCGGCACGGCGTCCAGCAGATCGACGTGACCGGAGATCTGGCGTCCGCACCCTGCCCGGTCTCGGTCGTTTTCGGCACCGCGGACCGCGTTCTGGACTGGCGCGACGTCGCGCACCTGCCTGCCGAGGCGCGCATTCACCTGATCCCGGGCGCGGGGCATCTGCCCCATCTCGTCCGGCCCGACCTTGCCGCCGCGCTGATCGCGCCCCGGCCAGACCTTGCGGAAACCGCTTGAACGGCGGAGCCCGCAATTTACCGTGCGTCATGCACGCCCCCGGTGGAGGCCGGGGCGACACAGGGAGGAAGACATGAAGAACCTGACAGTCACCGCGGCCGCATTGGCCACGACGATGCTGGCCGCCCCGGCCTTCGCCGACGCCCATGCCAAGCAGATGGCCACCGTCGTCAAGATCGACGGAATCGCCTGGTTCAACCGGATGCGGGAAGGCGTCGACGAATGGGCCGAGGAGACGGGGAACAACGCCTTCCTCGTGGGACCTGCCCAGGCCGACCCACAGCAGCAGGTCGCGCTGATCGAAGACATGATCGCGCAGGGCGTCGATGCGCTCTTGGTCGTGCCGATGTCGCCCGAGGCGATCGAGCCCGTTCTGGGCCGCGCGATGGAGCAGGGCATCACCGTCATCACGCACGAGGCGGCGAGCCAGCAGAACACCCAATACGACATCGAAGCGTTCCGGAACGAGGATTTCGGCGCCAACCTGATGGACCGCCTCGCCGCCTGCATGGGCGAAGAGGGCGAATATGCCGTCTTCGTCGGCTCTCTGGGCAGCCAGACCCACAACCAATGGGTCGACGGCGCCATCGCCCGCCAGGAAGAAGCCTACCCGAACATGACGCTTGTCGGCGACCGCAACGAGACGGCGGACGACCAGCAGCAGGCCTATGCCCGTGCTCAGGAAGTCCTGCGGGCGCATCCCAACATCAAGGGCATGCAGGGCTCGGCCTCGACCGACGTGGCGGGGATCGGCCTCGCCATCGAAGAACGCGGACTGGAAGACGAGACCTGTGTCTTCGGCACGTCGCTTCCTTCGATCGCCGGTCAGTACATGGAGACGGGCGCCGTTGACGGAATCGGCTTCTGGGATCCGAAGATTGCCGGCAAGGCCATGAACGCAGTCGCGATGATGGTCATGAATGGCGAAGAGATCACCGACGGCATGGATCTCGGGCTTGAGGGCTACGGGAACATCACGCTCGACGGAAAGGTCATCTACGGCGAAGCCTTCGTCGACGTGGATGCGTCCAACATGGCCGATTACGACTTCTGATCGGCGCGCGGGGGGCGGCATCGGCCGTCCCCCGGCAAACGGGAAATCCCATGACCGACACGTCCGCCCCCTTGGTGACGCTCGAAGGCGTGACCAAGAGATATGCCGCCATAACCGCCCTGTCCGAGGTCGACCTGACCATCCGCGCCGGAGAGGCGGTCTGTCTCGCTGGAGAGAACGGATCCGGCAAATCGACTCTGATCAAGGTCCTCGTCGGCGTCGAACGTCCGAGCGCGGGGCGCATCCTCTTCGACGGGGTGCCGCAGACACGGCTGACGCCGACCGCCGCGACCCGGGCCGGGATGCAGGTGATCTTTCAGGATTTCAGCCTGTTTCCGAACCTGTCGGTGGCCGAGAACATCGCCATGACGGCCGAGCGGGCGACAGGCGCGCGTCTCGTCCATCGTCGCCGCGCCCGTGAACGTGCGCGGGAGGTGCTAGACCGGATCGGCGTCGATCTGGACCTCGACGCGCGGGTCGAACGCCTGCCCGTCGCGCACAAGCAACTCGTCGCAATCTGCCGCGCGCTCGCCGCCGATGCGCGCCTCATCATCATGGACGAACCCACCACCGCTCTGACCGAGCGCGAGGTCGCCCGGCTGCTCGATCTGATCCGCAGGCTGAAGGCCGATGGCGTGGCCGTCCTGTTCGTCTCTCACAAGCTGGCCGAGGTCTTGGAAGTCTGCGAGCATGTCGTCGTCCTGCGCAACGGCGAAAAGGTCGCCGATGGCCCGGCAGAGACCTTCGATGCCGCCTCCCTGACCCGGGCGATGACCGGCCGCGACGTGGCCGAGACCCCGCCCGAGCCGCTCGATCCCTCCGCGTCGGACCTTCTTAAGGTCGAAAACCTCACGAAGGACGGCGCGTTCCGCGATGTGTCGCTGACCCTGCGCGCGGGGGAGGTGCTTGGCGTGGCAGGCCTGCTCGGCTCCGGCCGGACATCGCTGGCCAAGGCGTTGTTCGGACTTGCCACCCCGGACAGCGGTCGCGTGACGCTTGACGGGACGGACGTGCCGTTGGGCGACCCCATCGCGGCGGCGGGGGCCGGGATCGGCTACGTGCCGGAAGACCGCCTGACCGAGGGCCTGTTCCTGGAACAATCGATCGCGCGCAACATCGCGGTCGGCCGGCTCGAAGCCCACGCATCCGGCGGCGTCCTGAACCTGCGCGACCTCTGGGAGGAGGCCGCCGAATGGCTGAAACGCCTGTCCGTGAAAGCGCCCGACCCGCAGGCGCCGGTACGATCACTGTCCGGCGGCAATCAACAGCGTGTCGTGCTCGCACGCTGGATGGCGCGTCAGCCCCGCGTCCTGATCCTGAACGGACCGAGCGTCGGGGTGGATGTCGGCTCCAAGGCAGAGATCCACGCCATCATCTCAGACCTCGCCGCACGCGGTCTGGGCGTGATCGTCATCTCCGACGACCTGCCAGAGCTTCTGGGCACCTGCCACCGCATCCTCGTCATGAAGGCTGGCGTGATTACCGACGAGGTCGCCGGCGGCGAAGGCATCACCGAAGACGACCTGAGCCACAGGCTGGCCTCGTGAGGATCGACATGGACCAGATACCATGGAGGCAGGCGTGAAATCATTCGACTGGGCCCGCAACGAAGTGCTCGTCTTCGGTGTGATCGTCGCCTTCTGCGTGCTCGCCGCCGTGTCCGATCCGAACTTCTTGTCGATCCCGACCCTGATCGACCTGATGCGAAACGGGATCGTTCTGGGCATCCTGGCCGTCGCCGCCATGGTGGTGCTTGTCTCTGGGGGGATCGACGTCAGCTTCACCGCCGTCGCGGCCTTTGCCATGTACACGACCACGGTGATCCTGCGTGACGTGGCGCCCGATCTGCCCTGGCCCGTGGCCTTTGCGGTGGCGACCGCGATCGGTGCGGCGCTGGGCGCGATCAACGGTGTCCTGATCGCCGTCTTCGGCCTGCCGACCCTCATCGTGACGCTGGGCACACTGTCGGTCTTTCGCGGTTTCCTTCTGACCTTCGTGGGCACGGTCCAGATTTCAAACCTGCCATCCGGGATGCGGGACTTCAGTCGCCTGATGATGATCCGGGGGACGAACTCGGACGGCAGCTTCTATTCGCTGCCCTGGGCCTTCGCTTTCCTTGTGGCGCTGGTCATCCTGACCTGGTTCATCCTGAACCGCACCATGCTGGGCCGGTCCATCTATGCCATCGGCGGCGCCCCCGAAAGCGCGCGCCGCATCGGGATCGACGTCACGAAGACGCAGATGTTCATCTACATCTATGTCGGTGCGTTGGCCGGATTGGCCGGGATCATCCACGCCTCGACCGCGCGCATCGCCAACCCCTTCGACCTCGTGGGCCTGGAACTGAGCGTGATCGCCGCCGTCGTCCTGGGCGGCGCACGCCTGACCGGCGGCGTCGGCACGCTGACGGGGACATTGCTGGGGGTCGCGCTGATCGTGCTGGTCCGGAACTCTCTGATCGTGATCGGCATCCCGTCGACCTGGCAATCGGTCACGATCGGCGCGCTGATCCTTCTGGGAACCGGCCTGCCCGCCTGGCAGGCGAAACGGGCGGAGGCACGCGCCGCATGAGCCGCATCCTGCATTCCACCGAAGGGCGCCTGGCCCTGATCACGATAGTGGTCTTCGTGCTGATGGCGGCGCTTTCGCCCGAACGGTTCCTGTCGCCTCAGAACCTCACCTCTATGGCGTTCCAGTTTCCCGAATTCGCCATCCTCGCGCTTGCGGTTGCCGTGGCGATGCTGACGGGCGGCATCGACCTGTCCGTGGTCGGGGCGGCCAACCTGTCGGCGGTCGTCGCCGCCCTGTTCATGGCGAACGTCGTCGGGGCCGATGGCGGCGCGGGGATGGTCGCGCTCGCCTTCGTCATGGCTCTGTGCGTCGGACTGGTCGCGGGTCTGTTCAACGGGGTCCTCGTGGCCACGCTGGGCCTGCCGCCGATCTTGGCGACGCTCGGGTCGGGCCTGATCTTCACCGGGTTTGCCATCGCGATGACGGGGGGCAGCGCGGTCATGGGCCTGCCGTCCGCGGCGGCGTGGATCGGAAACGGGACGATCCTGTGGATCCCCGTTCCGCTGGTCGTCTTCGCCCTGCTCGCCGCGGCGCTCGGCTGGCTGATGTCGCGCACGTCCTTCGGGCTCAAGACGCGGATGTTCGGCGCGAACCCGCTGGCCGCGCGCTATGCGGCGATGGATACCGGCGCCGTGCTGATCAAGCTCTATGCGCTCTGCGGGATGCTGTCGGCGGTGGCGGGCTTCATCGTCATGTCGCGCGCCAACTCCGCCAAGGCGGATTACGGGTCGAGCTACCTGCTGCTGGCCGTGCTCATCGCGGTGCTGGGCGGCGTGAACCCCTATGGAGGCTACGGCCGGATCATCGGGGTCGTGCTGGCCGTGCTGTCGATGCAGTTCCTGAGCTCGGGCCTGAACCTTCTCGGCGTCACCAATTTCGCGCGGGAGATGATCTGGGGCGCGCTTCTGATCGCGGTGATGCTGATCAATACACTCGCCAAACGGAGGACATCATGAAGAAGATCCTGAACGATCCGGAAAGCTACGTCGACGAGATGCTGGACGGCCTTTGCGCTGCGCATCCGGAATTCTACCGGCTGGTGGGCGAGGACAAGCGCGCCGTCGCCCGCGCGACGCCGGGGGCCGAAGGCAAGGTCGGCATCGTGACCGGAGGCGGCTCGGGGCACCTGCCGGTCTTCACCGGATATGTCGGACCGGGCCTCTTGGATGCCTGCGCCATCGGCCAGGTCTTCGCCTCTCCGTCGGCCGAGCAGATGGCGGACGCAATCCGCGCTGCGGACCGGGGCGCGGGCGTGCTGCGCCTGTATGGGAACTACGGCGGCGACGTCATGAATTTCGACATGGCGGGCGACCTGGTCGAGATGGACGATATCGAGACGACCACCGTCCTTTTGGCGGATGATGTCGCCTCGGCCCCGCCAGAGGAGGCCGACAAGCGGCGCGGCGTGGCCGGCATGGTCTATGCCTTCAAGATCGCAGGCGCCGCCGCAGAGGCCGGCAAGGACCTGACAGATGTCACCCGCATCGCCCAGAAGGCCGCCGATGCCTGCCGCTCCGTTGGGGCGGCCCTGTCGCCCTGCACCGTTCCGCAGGCCGGAAAACCGACCTTCGAAATCGCCGAGGACGAGATGGAGATGGGCATGGGCATCCATGGGGAGCCCGGCGTCTGGCGCGACAAACTCAAGCCCGCCGACGAGATCGCCGAAGAGATGATGGACCGCCTGCTGGCCGATATCGAGGTCGCATCGGGCGACCGCGTGTCGATCATGGTCAACTCGCTGGGCGCGACGCCGCCAGAGGAGCTGTATATCCTCTACCGCATCGTCAAGAAGCGGCTGGACGGTGCGGGCGCGGACATCGTCATGCCACTGGTCGGTCGTTACGCCACATCGATGGAAATGGCGGGCGTTAGCTTCACGCTCTGCAAGCTGGACGAGGAATTGGAGGGATATCTCAAGGCACCGTGCGACTGCGCGTTCTGGACGGTCAAATGATCGGTGTCGACGATCTGCGCGCAGCCGCTGCACGCCTTAAGGACGCGATGGAGCAGGAATTCGATGCCCTCAATGCGGCCGACGGCAAGCTGGGCGACGGCGATCTGGGCGTCACCATGCGCAGCGGCGCGCGCGAGGTGGCGGCGCGGACGGATCAGATGCCGGACGACGATTTCGGCATGGCGCTGATGAATGCGGCCCAGGCCTTCACCAAGGTCTCTTCCTCCTCGTATGGGACGCTTCTGGCAACCGGCCTGATGGCGGCCGCGAAGGAGACTAGGGGCAAGGCAAGCGTCGAACCCTCGAAGGTCGCGGCCCTGATCGCCGCCGCGCGGGACAAGATGATGGCCCGCGGCAAGGCGGAGCTTGGGAACAAGACCGTGCTCGACAGCCTGCACGCGATGGTCGGCGCGCTGGAAGGCGCGGACGACCCCGCCGCCGCGGCCGTCACGGCCTGCCGCGACGCGCAACAGGCTTTCCGCGACAAGCCCGCCCAGATCGGCCGCGCCCGCATCTTCGCCGAAAAGTCGGTGGGAATGGACGATCCGGGCATGCTGGCGATGACCCGGATCGTCGAGGCGGTGACGGGGCGCAAGTAACCGCTCGGCCGTCCCCGGAGGGATCAGTCGGAATACCCCTCCAACCCATCGACCTTCTGGCCACGATGCAGCGCCCAGTCCGCGTCCGAGAAGCGCGGCTTCGCGAACTGATGCTGGTGCCAGTAGGGGTAGATCAGCGGCGGACGCGAGACCTCGTCCAGCTTGGTGACATCCTCTTCGCTCAGCTTCAGGTCGCAGGCTGCCAGCGTCTGGGCGAACTGGTCCTCCGTGCGTCCGCCGACCACCAGAGTCGCGACGGCGGGCCGCTGCAAAAGCCACGCCAGTGCGACCTGAGCCGGGGGCACGCCGTGCCCCTCGGCGACATCACGGAGCACGTCCACGATCCGCCACAGGCGATCCCAGTCGCGGATGGGCGGCTCTGTCCATCCGCTTTCCTGCCGCGACCCTTCGGCAAAGCCCTCCCGCGTGTGCTTTCCCGTCAGAAGGCCCGCGACCAGGGGCGACCAGATCATCACGCCGATTCCCTGATCGACGGAGAGAGGTAGCAGTTCGTATTCGGACTCGCGCGCCTCCAGCGTGTAGTGGATCTGCTGCGCGGTAAACCGTTCCAGCCCGCCGGCCCCACTTGCCATCAGACCCTTCATCACCTGCCATCCGGACCAGTTCGAGCAGCCGAAATACCGCACCTTGCCGTGCTTCACGAGGATATCGAGCGCCGCCATCGCCTCCTCGACCGGCGTCCGCC
This sequence comes from Jannaschia aquimarina, assembly GCF_000877395.1. Classification (GTDB taxonomy): domain Bacteria; phylum Pseudomonadota; class Alphaproteobacteria; order Rhodobacterales; family Rhodobacteraceae; genus Jannaschia; species Jannaschia aquimarina. Next base: position 129,116 of record NZ_JYFE01000060.1, read on the forward strand.
CGTCCCATTCGTGCATGAGGTAGATGTCGATGTGGTCTCGGCGCAGGCGTTTCAACGACCGCTCGCATTCGCGGATCAGGTGCCAGCGGCTGATGCCTTCATCATTCGGTCCGTCGCCGATCCGCATCCGCGCCTTCGAGCAGATGAGCGTGTCGGGATCGCGCGTCGCCATGACCTCGCCCACGATCTCTTCGGACAGGCCCAGCGAGTACATGTTGGCCGTGTCGATCAGGTTGACCCCCCGATCCAGGCAGGCATCGACCAGGCGGCCGGCGCTGGCTACGTCCGCGGAACCAACCATGCCGAAATCGCCTCGGCCACCGAAGGTGAAGGTCCCCATCGCAAGCGCCGAAACACGCAGCCCGGATCGGCCCAGATAACGATATTCCATGTCATGTTCCTCCCGCCTTCATCCTGACGCGGGGGGAAGCGAGAGGGCAAGCGTCAAGGGGCGGACACCTTTCGGCGCCCGCCCCAATGGTCAGAGGTTTCCGGCCGACATCTCGCTGGCGATATGGTCCGCCTGACGGATCGCCAGCGCGACGATCGTGAGCGTCGGATTCTCGGCCGCACCGGTCGTGAACTGGGACCCGTCCGACACGAACAGGTTCGCGATGTCGTGCGTCTGCCCCCAACGGTTGACGACGCCGTCCTCGGGCCTTTCCGACATGCGGTTGGTGCCGAGGTTGTGCGTCGACGGATAGGGCGGCGTCGGCATCGTCCGGGTCGCCCCCATCGCATCGTAGATCGCGGCCCCCTGACGATAGGCGTGATCGCGCATCGCGATATCGTTGGGATGATCGGAATAGTGGACGTTCGCCACCTTCAGACCCCACTGATCCTCTGCATCGGACAGCGTCACGCGGTTGTCCGCCTGCGGCATGTCCTCTCCGACGATCCACATGCCGGCCATGTTCTCGTACTGGTCCAGTGCCGAGGTGAATTCCCGGCCCCATGCACCCGGATCGAGGAACGCCGCCATGAAGGGAAGACCCAGACTCAGGGTTTCCAGCTCGTACCCGCCGACGAAGCCCCGGGACGGATCGTGCTTGGACTCGTCGGCGACGATCCCCGCCATCGTGGTACCGCGCCACATCCGGACCGGTTTGTCGAAGATCCCATAGACCGAGCCGGTGAGGTGGCGCATGTAGTGCCGCCCGACGTGACCCGACGAGTTGCCCAGACCATCGGGGAACATCGACGAAGCCGAGTTCAGCAGAAGTCGCGGGCTCTCGAACGAATTGCCGGCGACCGCGACGATCCGGGCGGCCTGGAAGTTCAGGTTGCCGTCTTCGTCGAAATACTCGACGCCAGTCACCTTGCCACTGTCGTCATGCAGGATCCGCGCGACATGGGCCTTTTCACGGACCTCCAGATTGCCCGTCGCCTCGCCGTCGGGGATGTCCGTGTAGGCCGCCGACCACTTGGCGCCCCATTTGCATCCCTGAAAGCAGAATCCCGTCTGCTGGCACTTGATCCGGTCGCCGTCATCGGTGGACTGGATCGCCATGCGGCCGGTATGGACCTCTTCGTAGCCCAGCTTGCGCGCGCCCGCTTCGAACACCTTGAAGTTGTTGTTGCCCGGCAGCCCGGGACGATCGCCGGTGCGCGTGACGCCCAGCTTCGCCTCGGCCAAGTCGTACCACGGCGCCATCTCCTCGGCGTCGATCGGCCAGTCGAGCAGGGTCGCGCCATCGACCGCGCCGTAATTGGTCAGCGCCTTCCATTCGTGAGGCTGGAACCGGATCGACGCGCCAGCCCAGTGGGTCGTCGTGCCGCCCACCGCCTTCACGATCCAGGCTGGCAACCCCGAGAAGTCCTTGGCCACCCGCCAATCACCGGACGTGGTCCGTGTGTCCGTCCAGGCCAGCTGGCCGAAGCTGTCCCATTCGTCGTTGACGTAATCCTCGGGCAGGTAGCGCCCGCCCGCTTCCAGCGCGACGACGCTGACGCCCCGCTGGGCCAGTTCGTTGGCCAGCACGCCACCGCCTGCGCCGGTGCCGATGACGACGACCACGCTGTCGTCGGTGAGTTCAAAAGGTGCAGTCATGTCCCGGTCCCCCTCACCCGATCCACGTGATGTCGTCGAAGCCGCGGTCGATGTAGCCGCCATGCTCATAGGAGGAGCCCTCGTAGCCGAAGATCGGCCACACCTCCTTCTGATTGTAGAGACCGGTCACGAGACCGCCGCGCACGGTCTGGAAGAAATCGTCATCCTCCATCGAGCGCAGCACGTCGACGCGGTCCCTCTCCCAGCCGATATCGAGGTAGTCTTCGCCCTTCATCTCGCGGGACCGCTGGTTCAGCGCGCGGATGCCGGCCTCGGCCATCTCGGCCTTGTCCTGCACGTCGTAGCTCTTGACCGCGCGCACGTAGAATTCGTCCGCGACACGGTCATGGGGATAGATGTCGCGCGCCATCTGGATGAGCGTCGCGAAATCCTCGGGCTTCATGGCCACCATCTCGGTGGCCCAATCGGCCTTCGCCGCCGTCACGTAGCCGTTGCCGATCACGAAGGCCCCCAAAGCCGTCGCGCCCGTCAGCAGCTGCCTGCGGGTCATCCGCCGCATGTCTGTCAGAGTATCCAAAGCCATGTCCTCCCTTGGCTTCCTTTGCGTGTGGCGGGGCCCCTCCTCCGAGCCCTGCCGCTCACTTGAACCGGCCCGACCGCTCCAGAACCTCGATCTGGTAGCCGTCCGGGTCGGCGATGAAGAAGAAGCGTCCGACCAGCGTCCCGCCGGGCGCGAATTCGACGATCTTGCGCGGTTCGAGACCGGCCTCGGTCACGCGCGTATGCTCCGCTTCCAGATCCGCGACGGACACGGCGAGATGGCCGTATCCGTCCCCCAGATCGTAGGGTTCGGTCCGGCCCTTGTTGACCGTGAGTTCGACCTCGAAGTCGCTCTCCGGGTTGGAGAGGTAGACCAGCGTGAAGTCGTCGAAGTCGAGCCTGTCCGCGACCTCCAGGCCGAAGGCCGTCCGGTAGAACTCGACCGAGCGCGCCTCGTCGAGCACGCGCACCATGCTGTGAATTGCCTTCGCCATCTGTCCTCCCCTGGCGTCGCCTGTCCGGGGAGTTTGACCGATCCTGCAGGGCCGTGGTGGTAGCGGGTTACTACGCGGCCTCGGAATCCCTACGACCTTGGTCGGTCCCTTCGAGGTAGATCAGGCAGGACGACCGCAGGACGGACGTGAAGTTCCTGGGCACGTTCCGATCGCCCGAAGCCTCTCGATGGAGGGTCGCGATCAGGTCGTTCAACGTGCGTCCTTCCGACTGGGCCATCCGCTCCAGCACATCCCAGAACGCGTTCTCGAGGCGGATGCTCGTGCTGTAGCCGTCGATCCGCAGGCTACGGGAAGTCAGTTCGTACCTCTTCGGATCCTGCCGTGCATAGATCTCACACATGCGCCCCTCCTCCTCTGGCGGTGTCCCAGCCGCCCCTCGAAGGTAGCACGGCGATCCCGCTCGCGTCGATTGCGGCGCATCAGCCCGCCGTGGCGGACCGGCCCGAACTTGCAAATCGGTTCCGCAGGCGGGCGTAGATCGACGCATAGGCCGGGACCAGCACCATCTGGAAGATCGAAACGAAGGCCACTCCGAAGCCCAGCGAGACGGCGGTCGGGATCAGGAACTGCGCCTGCACGGACGTCTCGAGGATTAGGGGCGAGATACCGAGAACGGTCGTCAGCGTCGTCAGGATCACCGGCCGGAACCGGCCGAGGGTCGCCTCTGTGATCGCCTCGTGCCAAGGCTTTCCGTCAGCTTCCGCTTCGAGGATGTAGTCCACGATCAGCAGGGCATCGTTCACGATGACGCCGGCCAGCCCGACCACGCCGAACATCGACAGAAGAGTCAGGTTCAGCCCCAGCAGTGCATGACCGAAGATCGCGCCGACCAGCCCGAACGGGACGATCCCGAGGACGATCAGCGGCCGGAGGTAACTGCCGAAGGCGAGGCTGAGCGTGGCATAGATCGCGAACAGCGCCAGACTGAAGTTGAAGGCGAGCGCGGGACCGAACCGGCCGGCCTCCTCCTGCTCTCCACCGGCGCTGACAGAGACGCTCGGCAGGTCGCGGGTGATCTCGGGGACGACATTCTGCAGAACCCAGGCTGTTTCGGCACCGCCAGTCGTGACGGACCCGTCCACATCCGCCTCGAGCACGGTGATCCGACGCCCGTTCAGCCGGGTGATTTCGGTCGGGGCGGGCCGGAACTCCAACTCCGCGACAAGGGCCAGCGGGACCAATCCCCCGGTCGCCGTCGGGATCCGAAGCTGAGCGAGATCCGAGATCGAATCGCGCTGATCGGACGGCAGGCGGACACGGATATCGACCTCTTCCCGGTTGCGCGCGAATTGATCGACGATGGCGCCGTACACCGCGGCGCGCACCTCCCGCGCCACATCCTCCAGCGCGACGCCGTAGACCGGGGCCGCGCGGGTCAGCGAGATCGCGACTTCGCGGGACGCCGAAAACCGGTCGTCGCGCAGATCGAAGACGCCGTCCCTGCCCTGCAGCGCCTCGCGGAGACGTCCGGTTGCCTCCTCTCTCGCCTCGTCGCTATCCGCGGACACTTCCAGCGAGATCGGCGCGCCGATCGCGACGGTCGAGGCGGAATAGACCACCTCGCGCGCACCGGGCACGTCACCCACCGCCTCGCGCCAGCGGTTGCGGAAGGTTTCGGCGGCGATGTCCCGCTCTGCACCGTCCATGAGCCTGGCCGAGATGGTCGCGGTACTGCCGGACGCGGCGCCCGCGCCGTTCGGCCCGGATGTCGGGGAAAAGCCGATGACGACCGACGTGCCCAGCAGAAGTCCCGCGCCGCCCAGCTCCTCGCCGATACGCTCTGCGGCGTCCACGAAGCGGACGGCCCGCGCGGCCGTGGCCTCGGCGCTCGTGCCTTCCGGCATCGACAACTCCGCCGTCACGAAGTTGCCCTCGATCTCCGGAAAGAAGACGAACCGAACCGTGCCGCCAGCGACCAAAGCGACCCCCATCGCACCCACCGTCAGGCAACAGACCAGGGCGAAGACAGGGTGACCGACCGACCCCTTCACGAGCGGCCGGACAGCCCGGTCGGTAAACCACTTGAAGCCGCGATCGACCCGGTTGCGAAGCCAGTCGGTCACGCGGCGTGGCGACCAGCGACGCGGGCGACCCAGCCGGATATGCGACAGATGACGCGGCAGGATGAAGAAGCTCTCGATCAACGAGACCACAAGCAGATAGATCACGACCGCCGCGACGGGCGCGATGAAGGAGCCGGACGAACCGGGCAGGAACAGGAGCGGGACGAAGGCGGCGATCGACGTCGTCACCGAAAAGGCGACCGGTCGCCAGACGCGCCGGACCGCCCGGTCGGCCGCCTTCTCGGGGTCGCCGTCGCCTTCGAGTTCTCCGAAGGTTCGTTCCCCCACGACGATTGCGTCGTCGACGACGATCCCCAAGGCCAGGATGAAGCCGAACAGCGACAATTGATTGATCGTGGTGCCGAAGGCCAGCATCAGCGCGAAGGCCCCGACGAAGGTCACCGCGACGCCCGCCGCCACCCAGAAGGCAACCCGAAGGTCGAGAAACAGCGTCAGCAGAACCAGAACCAGCGCGAGACCGATCGCGGCATTCTCGGCGAGCAGGGCGATACGGCCGCGTAACGTCTCTGCCTCGTCGCGCCAGATTTCTGCGGTGACGCCGGGGGCGAGGGTGGATCGGAACTCCTCCTCAAGCCAGCCGGTCGCGGCATCCGCCACAGTCAGAACCTGCTCTCCACCGGCACGATTGACCGACAGGAAGACGGCCGGCTGCCCGTTCACCTCTGCGACGATATCAGTCTCGGCCAGCCTGTCCCCGATCCGGGCGATGTCGCCCAGCCGAACCCGGGCTCCGGTCGGATCGGTGAACAGGACCTTCTCGCGCAATTCGGACGCCTCTTCGGCCGCCCCCGTCGCTCGGATCTGAATATCGCGACGCCCGGTGTCGATCGTCCCGCCCGACAGGTCCAGAACGTCTGCGGCCAGAAGGGCGGACAGTTCGGTCAGGCCGATCCCGTAGCCTTCGAGCGCCTCGCGCCGGATCTCGATCTCGATCAGATCCTCCCGGACACCCAGGATATCGACCTGGCTGACCTCTGGCAGATCCGTCAGTTCGTCCCGCGCGCGCTCGGCCAGGGCCTTCAGCGCGATCGCGTCCAGAGGGCCGTGGATGGCGATCTGGACCGCCAGTTCGACAGGCTCGACTTCGACGACGCGGGGCTGTTCGGCCGCGGCTGGAAACGTCGTGATGCGCGCGACCTCGACTTCGATGTCGTCCTTCACCTCGGTCAGGTCAGCGCCGCGTGTCAGCTCGGCGGTGACGGTCCCCGCGCCCGACGTCGCGGTCCCGTTGAGTTGCCGGATCCCCTCCAATCCTTCCAGTCGCTCTTCGATCGGCGTGAGGATCGCGTCGGCGACCTCGGTCGGGGTGGCGCCGGGATAGGCGACGGTCACGGACACGGCCTGAGTGGCGATTTCCGGGAAGGTTCGCACGGTCAGGGTCGCCATCGCCGCGATCCCTGCCGCAAGCAGGCCGACCATGAGGAGGTTCGCGGCGACCGGCGATCGGAGGAACCAGCGGAGGATCCCGGTCACTGCGTGTCCTCGGTGCGGACCTGCAATCCCTCCGACGCTTCCGGCAGGGCGCTCAGCAGGACGGTGTCACCCGCCGAAACCGGACCGGCGCGGAGGATTGCGCGCTCGCCATCACCGGTACTCTCGCGCCGCAGCAGCTCGGGAGTCGTCCTGATCAGGCCCCCCTCTTCGATCCGCCAGACGATCCCCCCGGGTCGGAGGGCTTCGGACGGGATTGCAACGGCGGCGCCCCCCTCGATCGCGACAGGCAACTCGACCGTCACGAGTTCGCCCAGCCGCAGGGGTCGTCCGTCCGGGCCGGGAGAGAAGGGGTCCGGAACACGCACGATCAGAGGTAAGAGCCGGGTCCCGTCCCGGATCTGGGCACCCACGGAATGGACGGTCCCTTTCGCCAGCACCGAAGGCTCCGGCGCGGGATCGTTGGGCAAGATCCGAACGTCAGTGCCCGGCAACGCGGCCGGATCAGGAAGAAGCGCGAAGTCGCCGGGCAGAAGGCCCATGTCGACTTCAGCGACGTTCGAAGCAACCAATATCCCAAGCGGCGTCCCGGCCGCCGCGAGGTCCCCGACATCGGCCGCGGCCTCGACCACAAGGACGTCGAACGGCGCGCGTATTTCGGTGTCGTCGATCCGGTCGCGGACAAGTGCGAGATCCGCACGCGCGGTTTCCAGAGCGGCCTCCGCAGAGGCAAGCGCCACAAGCGCCGTCTGAAGCACGGTTTCCGCCGCAACGCCCCGCTCCTCCAGCTCTCTCTGGCGGTCCGCCTCGATCCTGGCTTCCGCCACGGCGGCCCTGGCTTCGCCCACGCGCGCCTCTGCGCGGGACCGCTCCGCTTCGATGCGTGTGGGATCAAGACGGAAGAGCAGATCGCCCTCCGCGATGCGGCGCCCGCGCTCGAAGTCCGCGGATACCTCGACGACCCGCGCGGTGATCTCGGGCACGACCTCCACTTGGGCGGCGGGTCTCAGAAATCCGGTCTGCCGGATGCTGATGCGGTCGACCCGCTGCACCTCTGCCGTCTCCACGAGACGCGGGGGTGGCGGGTTTGCGGGCTCTGCCTGCTCCGACCGGGTGATCCACAGCCATCCTGCGACGCCGATGGCGATGACGCACAGACCCGCGACCAGCCATGGCCAGACCGACCCCTTGCCGGGGCCTTCAGCGTTCTCTTTCCCATCCTGCGCCATCAGATCAGTTCGGTGCGCCCAGGGACGGCCACCACGCTGCCGAGCGGGCATCCCCGATCGTCACGCGGCCCCTGTCGGCCGTAGAGGTCGCCCGACAGGCGGCGATGACCCGCACTGGCGGGACCGGGAAGGTCGATCTCATGCCTGGTCCTCGCCCCAGCGGAAATCAGAAATGATGGCACCGGATACGGCACCGGTCAGACTACCTAGTCCGAGAGGGCAGTCGGCAAAGCCGGAGCGTGATCGGCGAAGCGGAGCCGGTGCGTCCCGGCTCCGCCAAATCGGCTACATCCCCAGCGACGCCTTGTAGAGCGCGATCTGGCTGTCGCGGCCGATCTGGTCGGTGATCTCCTCCCAGGCGGCGGCGATGGCGTCCGCCGTTTCCTGCGCGCTGCCGTATTGGCCGGCATAGCCCTTGGCCAGTTCGTCTTCGGCGACCGAGTAGTACTGGAAGATCCCGGGGATCCGGGGCTCGATCGCCGCGTTCGGATGGTTGTAGCTGTCGAGGTTCGAACCAAGGTAATCCTCGATATAGTCGCGGTCGTAGCCCGCTTCTTCCCATTCCTCGTACTGGAAATGGCTGTTGCGGTAGGGCTGGAAGCCGGACGGGTAGGCCGAGCACCAGAGCGAGAGGTCACGCCCGCCCAGATGCGCCGCCGCCGACCAGGCGGCCTTGGCCTTGGCGTCTCCGCCTTCGGCTGCGCGCTGCATCACGTAGACGCCCCAGCCGATATAGGCCATGTTCGGCGCTTCGTTCGGCGTGTCTTCCCAGGCGCCGGACTGCGCGTTGTAGACCCGCTGCGCGCCCGGATTGGTCGAGAACCCGACGACGTCGCCCACGACCGAGGTGTCGGATGTCCGAGCCGACGACCCGACATCGCCCCACCATGTCAGCGCGCCACCCGTGCCTGCGAGGAACTGCTGGAATGCAGTCGTGCCCGGATCGGCGTTGATCTGATCGGCCGGATAGGCGCCCTCGGTCGCGATCAGGTCCATCACGTCCTGGATCGCCTGCACGAAGGCGGGGTTGTTCACCCGAGGCGCCATCGTCTCCGGATCGAAAAGCCAGGCCGGATCGTCGGGGTGCTTGGCATAGGGCGTGGCGCGGTCTTCGAGGAAGTAGAACCCGAAACCGCCCCATCCCTTGAGCGGGTCTAGGAATCCATGCGCGGGCAAACCGGTGAGCGGATCCGTCTTTCCGGCCAGGAACATCGAATGCGCGTTCACCTGCTCCCATGTGGTGGGCATAGCCCAGTCGCCTTCACCACCTTCGGAGGCCCAGGCTTCCGCCAGTTCGGCCGACTCGTAGAGGTCCTTGCGGTAGGCGAAGGTATGGCAATCGCCGTCGATCGAGACGCGGTAGGTCCGGCCGTCCCACGTGCCCACGGGTGCCTTCAGGTAGTCGACGTAGTCGTCCATGTCGATCATGTCGCGGACCCAGTCGGGCATCTCCATCGCCATGCCGCGGCCCAGCACGTCGCCTTCGAACGGGGCGCCCATCTCGATGATATCGAAATCGACCGTGCCCGTCGCGATGGCCTGCTGAAGCCGGGCGTTGTAGTCGGCCTGGGCCAGGTCGATCCAGTTGATCGTCGCGCCGGTGTAATCCTCCCACGGCTTGAGGAAGCCACGGAACAGAAAGTTGTGAAGGTTCTGGTTGTTGAGCCCCATGAAGGTGAGCTCGACGCCCTGGAATTCGCCGGGCTGCACGACCTGCTTGATCGGCTCCAATGTCATCTCGCCGACCTTCTGCCAATCGGCATCCGTCGGAGAGCCCATGCCGACGCCGGGGATCTTGAGGATCTCGGACCGCAGATTGGCATGGGCGTCGGCGAAGGCCGGCCGCACGCCGATCCCGGTCGAAACACCGCCCAGCGCCGCCAGCGTTCCGGTCGCGGCCGCACCTCTGAGCAGGCCCCGTCGGTTCAGCTTTCCGGTCCGCATCATGTGATTGTAGATATGGGTCTTCATCGCGTCCTCCCTGACACGCCCGTCCCGTTCCTCCGCAGGACGTTGACCCTAGGACAGTCGCCGCCGGTCACCGCGGCTGTCAACTGCCCTGCGGCGTGGACAGCCCCGCGGGGCCCCGCTAGCGTCGGCCCACGGCGGGCGCGGGGAGGGCGCATGGCACAGGTGACGATCCGCGATTTGCGGAAATCCTACGGCAGCGTCCAGGTGATCCACGGCCTCGACATCGACATCGACGACGGGGAATTCGTCGTCCTCGTCGGACCGTCCGGCTGCGGCAAGTCCACCCTCTTGCGGATGGTCGCCGGGCTGGAGGGGATCACCGGCGGGACCGTCTCGATCGGAGATGGCGTAGTAAATCATCTCGCGCCGGCCAAGCGCGACATCGCGATGGTGTTTCAGAACTACGCGCTCTACCCCCACAAGACGGTGCGCGCGAACATGGCCTTCGCGCTGCGGATGGCACGGATGGACAAGGCGGAAATCGCGCGCCGAGTCGACCGCGCCGCCGAAATCCTGGGGCTTGGCGACTATCTGGACCGTTATCCGCGCGCCCTGTCAGGCGGCCAGCGTCAGAGGGTCGCCATGGGTCGCGCGATCGTGCGCGAGCCAGCGGTGTTCCTGTTCGACGAGCCGCTGTCCAACCTCGACGCCAAGCTGCGCGTCCAGATGCGGGCCGAGATCCGGGAATTGCACCAGCGTCTTGCGACGACGACGATCTACGTCACCCATGATCAGATCGAAGCCATGACGATGGCCGACAAGATCGTCGTGCTGCAATCGGGCCGGATCGAGCAGATGGGCGCGCCGCTGGATCTCTATGACCGGCCAGCGAACATTTTCGTGGCGGGCTTCATCGGATCGCCGGCGATGAACCTGCTTCCGGCAGAGCACCGCGACGGGGCGTTGCATGTGTCCGGAACGACCCTGGATCTGGCCGCGCCTTCCGGCCCATCCACCATAGGCATCCGGCCGGAACATCTCGCCCTGTCCGAGACCGGCATCCCGGCCGATGTCTCCGTCATTGAGCCGACGGGATCGGAAACGCACATCGTCGCCCGGGCCCAGGGTCAGGAGATCGTTGTCGTCACGTCGGAACGCCCCGCGCTTCGCCCCGGCGACCGCATCCACCTGCGGCCGGATCCGACCCGGACCCATTTCTTCGATCCCGAGACTGGAACCCGGCTGGACACCTGATCGGGCTTGCCCGTCACCGGGCCCCGCGCCTAGCGTAGCCGGAGGGAGGACTGAAATGCTCAAGGGAATCGACCCGCGCCTGAACGCGGATGTTCTGTACGCGCTGCGCGCGATGGGGCATGGCGACATGCTGATCCTGTCGGATACAAACTTTCCGTCGGATGCCATCGCGCAGACGACCGTTCATGGCGAGTTGCTGCGGATGGAGAACCTTACCGTCGCCGGGGCGGCCGACGCGATCCTCAGCGTCATGCCGTTGGATACGTTCGTCGACGACTTCGCCGGACGGATGGAGATCGTGGACGATGCGGCCACGATTCCCCCTGTCCAGCAGGAGGTGCAGGACGCCATCGCCGCAACCGGCGAGACACGGTCGATGGTGGGAATCGAACGCTTCGCCTTCTACGACCTCGCGCGAGAGGCCTACGCCGTGATCCAGACGGGCGAGCGGCGCTTCTACGGGTGCATCATGCTGCGCAAGGGAGTGATCGGCCCCGATGAGTGAACACGACGTCGTCATCCTCGGTGTCTTCGTCGCCGACACGGCCTACCGTGCATCCCGGCAGCCGAAGATGGGCGAGACGATCTTGGGATCGGGCTTTGCCCTGGGCCCCGGAGGAAAGGGCTCGAACCAGGCCGTCGCTTGCGCACGGGCCGGCGCGCGGACGGCGATGCTGACCAAGCTGGGCAGCGATACGTTCGGCGACATGGCGATGGAGACATGGAAAGACGCAGGCGTCGTCCCGCTGGTCGAACGCGGAGAGACCCCGACCGGAGCGGCGTTCATCTTCGTCGATGACGCGACCGGCAACAATGCGATCATCATCTATCCCGGCGCCGCGGGAGAAATCGACGCTGCCTTCATCGAAGCGCGGGCCGACACGATCCGCGCGGCGCGCGTTTTCGTCACCCAGCTCGAACAGCCGATCGACGCGGCGCTCGCTGCATTGCGCATCGCGCGGGAAGCGGGCGTCGAAACGATCCTGAACCCGGCCCCTGCCGCTTCGCTCCCCGAGGGCACGCTACAGCTCTGCGACTACGTGACCCCGAACGAGACCGAAGCGGAAACTCTGACCGGCCTGCCGGTCGAGACGGTGGAAGAGGCGCGCGCCGCAGCCGCCCGCCTCCTTGAAATGGGCGTGGCGAAGGCGGCGATCCTGACGCTGGGCGAACGCGGCGCGCTCTACCACGACGGGGAGACATCCGAACTCGTCCCGCCCTTCGACGCCGGACCCGTGGTCGAGACGACCGGGGCGGGCGATGCCTTCAACGGAGGCTTCGCGGCGGCGCTGGCCGAGGGTCGCGACGCGCTTGAGGCGGTGCGGTTCGGCTGTGCCACGGCGTCGATCAGCGTGACGCGGCCGGGCACGGCCCCGTCCATGCCGGCCCGCGCCGAGATCGACGCTTTGCTGGCCGGCTAGGGCGCCCCTTACTTCAGCGCCGTATGGAGCTGCTCCCGCGAGGCGATCTTGGCCTTTCGCATCAACGACACCGGATAGCTGGGATCGTCTGTCAGGCGGCTGGCCGTGACATCCGGCTCGAGCACGCGCAGGCGCTCGAAGGCTTGTGCGGCCAGCCGCCCCGCATCGTTGCCAGCATGCAGCGCCGTCAGATACCGCAGCGGCGGTCGGAACGAGGGGGAGAGGGCGCTGGAAAGCTCCGCCGCCTGGATCGCCTCCAGCCGCTTGTCGCAAAGCGCAGCGCCCAACGCCGTCTGAAACTCGGCCCAGAACCGGAAACGGGTTCCACCAGCAAGGGCACGGCTCCGCCGGGCGCAGATCAGGGCCTCTTCCGACCGGCCGTAATAGAGATGCGCCGCGGCCAGCGCCCACCAGCCCAGCGGGTTCGCCGCGTTCGCATCGGTGGATACGCGGGCCAGCTCTCCTGAAGGCGCGAGTTCCTGGAAAAGAACGAGTTTGGCGTTCGCCGAACAGGCGAGGACGTTCGAGTTCCCCGGCTCCATTTCCAATGCGCGGCGCATGGCGGCCTCGGCCTTGTCGGCGACGTCCTCGCGCGAGGCGAACCGTTCCACGAACTCGATGGCGTGAAGCTGAGCGAGCCAGGCGTGGTAGACGCCGCGCGGCTGGATCTCGATCGCCTGGCGCAGCAACGCTTCCGCGCGCTTGAGCCCCTCGGGCCGAATGGTGAAGATCAGGCCTATGGCATCCAGCGCCATCAGGGTGGCATCGGGATCGGTCACGCCGTCGGTCCGAAGCCCTTCGTCGAGAACCGCGTTCGCCAATCGATTGCCCAGCGAAAGCAGCCCCTCGTCGTCGGGTTCCGGCGCGCCCCGGCAGTTCAATTGCGCAATGTCGGACCAGATCATCCGGCCGGTGAGCCCGCAATCCAGACTGCAGCGCAGCGCGACGCCGCCTCCGGGCAGCGGAAACGCCTGCACATCCGCAAGCAGAAGGCCATCAGGCGCCGGATCGGGCGCGATTGTCAGCACGTCGATATCGCCCAACTCGCGCAGGGTGCGTGCGCAGGCCTCCATGAAGAAGGTCTCGAACAGCTTCAACTCCGGAGAGCCGCCTTCCGTGGGCCGCATCAGGACAGACATCCGGTTCGGACGGCGCAGTGGCGCGACGAAGGACCGGGGCGCCGGCGTCCTGCGGGACTGGACCCATGCGACGAATGCCGGGTCCGCGATATCCAATCCTTCGAGAAACTCTCCGCCGCCCTCGATCACCTCGATCCTGTCCGGATTCAGGCCGACCGTCGTGCGGGTCGATATCAGTACGTCGGCTTCATCGCCGAATGCCTTCCGAATCTCCGCGAGAGATTGCCTCAGACTGGCGGCCGCCTGAGGCGCACCCCGATCGCTCCACAGCTTGCCCTGCAGCCAGACCCGGCCCCGTTCATGTTCGGGGGCGGTCGCCAGTAGGGCCAATATCCCCTGAGCCTTGGTTCCACGTGGCGTCAGCGAGACCCGGTCCGGGCCTTCGACACGAAAACGCCCATTCAGACGAATGGACAGGATCGGTTTCTCAGCCATGATCGCCGCCTTCCATTCCCTGCATTACCCGTCGTCAACATAAACCGAACTCGAGCCGCGCGCACAGACTTCATTCGTAAGCGTGAAACCTGCGTGAAAAGGGAAGTCGGGGTCTAGGCGCGGCCTGTTTCCCTGAGCAGGGTGACGGTCGTGTTAGGTTTACGTTGGGGAATGACATGATCTTTTCGGGCGGAGGACAGGGTGGCGGCCAAGGCGGGGGCCAGGGCGGCGGACAAGGTGGAGGACAGGGCGGCGGTCAGGGCGGTGGCCAAGGCGGAGGACAGGGCGGCGGTCAGTCTCACGCCGGCGGAAGCTACGGGCCGCAACTGAGCTATGCCATTGCCTCGACACATGACGGCGTCGGCGGCCCATGGGATTTGCGTGCAGATCCGGGCTATTCGGCTGCGCGGCCTCGCCCGGGTCCAGCCGATCTCGACTACAGGGAAGCGCCCGGGCGCATCGGGATGCTGGCCTCGGCGATCCGGTCGGCGATTTCCGTCGCGCCGGCCGGCGTCGGGTCAGCCATTGTCACGTCGGGAAATGCGACGCTGCTGAAAATCTCCCGGCCGGCGGATGGGGTCGATCTGTCCCCGCAACTGGATTTCGTTCGGGCCTATTCCGACCTTCGCGGCGACCGGACCGGCGAAATCCTCGAGCAGACGGGCGATCTGGCCTCGTTCTTCGGCGCGGCGCTGATGTTGGATCGCGGCGGTCGGCGGCGTAGCCTGGAGCTGCTGGCCGCAGTGCAACTGGCGACGATCGACATCGAGCAGCAGGTCAAGCATCTGACATGGCTTCACAGGCCGATCGATCTCGATGCGCGGATCATGCCGATCATCCAGACACCGGATCATTCCGCTTATCCGTCGGGCCACGCGACCGAGGCATTCGCGCTGGCCACTGTTCTGCACAGGTTGGCCAGCGAAGGGCCCGAGGGTCCGCTGGCGGGGATCGCCGCTTCGGCCATTCCGTTCCGTATCGCCCATCGGATCGCGGTCAATCGGACCGTCGCGGGCGTGCATTACCCGATCGACAGCATGGCCGGTGCGATGCTCGGCTGCGCGATCGGAGACGCGATTTTCGCCATGACCGAGGGGGAAGGGGTCGGGGCGGTTTCCATGTCGGTGGCCGACGCCGGAGGAATGCCGGTCGATGCCGATTTCACGCGCACCGGACTGGCTGATCGCCTTGAGGCGGCAGCGGCGGCGGAACCTGTCGCGGACGTGCCCGACTACCTGGTCGCCGCATGGAAACGCGCCCGTGGCGAATGGGCCGTATCCGAGCACGAGGATGTCGGCCAATGACCGGCAAATGGACAGAATGGGATGGCACGAGCTGGGACAGCTCCAGCCAGCTGCCGGACGTGCACTGGTGGCGGATGCGCTATGGCAGCGAGGGTTTTATCGGCGAAGTCCAGACCGTCCCCATCCCCTTGCAGCCCGAAGACCCGACCTCAACTGAACCCGAGGCCGATGTCTCTCAGTCCGACCCCAGGACCGATGTAACACAGAGTGCGCCGGCAGAACCGATCGTCGGAAAGGACGGTGGTGAGCCAGTCCCGGACGGCCCCGAATACGAACCGGACGCGCTCCGGAAACTGCTTGAAGAGAACTATGGCGGCGGGGTGGAGCAGCCCGTTCCAGGCCATGTGGGCAATGAAGGCTTCGACCCCGATGCACCCTGGTTTCCAAGCCTCTCCGAGTTTCCGGATCCTCCGTCGCCCGAGACCGCGATTACCGGCGTGATCGATACGGGGCTACCCCTATCCCATTACCGGACGACGGGTGCGGATGGCCGGACACGCATTCTGCACGCATGGATGCAGGGTGCGGAATGGGTGCCGGCACAAAGCTACTTGCCCTTCGGCAGGGAGTTCATGAAGGCCGATATCGACAGACTGCTCTCCGATTTCCGGATCGACCCCGCCCATCCAGAGGTCGACGAAGAGGCGCTGATCTCGTCAGCGGGCCTGAGAGACATGACCCGTGACAGGGGAGAGCGGACATTGGCCCGCAGGGTCGCCCATGGCGCCGCCGTCCTGGGACTGGCCGCCGGCCGCGACCCGATCGAGCGGGGCGGTCCGATCCTTCTGGCCAGCCTGCCCGGTCGTCAGATCGTGGGCCTCTCGGGGACCTTTCTCGAATACTTCGTGATCTACGCGATCTACCGGATGGTCGCCTTCTGCGATCTTCTGTGGTCCCGTCTTCCAGAACAGGTGCGGCAGGCCCAGACCGTTCAGGGCTACCCTCTGGTGATCAACCTGTCCTTTGGCAAACAGGCCGGTGCGCGCGACGGTGCAAGCCCCCTTGCCGACACGGTCCGCCTGATCAACACCGAGCGCCAGAAAAAGGGCCGGTCGCGCCTTCACGTGATCCTGCCGGCCGGAAACGAGAACCTTCTGCGCGGGAATGCGGCCGTCGAAGTGCCGTCCAACACCGATACGGAGATCGATCTTCGCGTTCCGGTCGAGGACCATACCGACACCTTCGTGGAGATCTGGTCCGATCCCGAGAACGGTCTTGACGGCCTGGAGATCTCGGTCGCGGCTCCGGGCGCCGCGCCCCCTCCGACGGCGGTGGGTCCGCACGGCTCCGTCCAGTCCCTCACCAACCCGTCCGGTGAGGTCATCGCCTCGCTCTATGCCGAAAACCGGGTCGGCGCGGATACCCTTACCCGCAAGCTCTACACGCTGGCCGTTGCCGCCACCCAGACACATGGCGAGCGTCCGGAAGCGCCGTCGGGATCATGGCGGATCCGTCTGGCCCATGCAGGTGGCGACGTCAGAAAGGCGCGGATCAATGTCCAGACCGACCAATCCGCCCGCGACGGGGCGTCGACGGGTCGTCGGGCCCATCTCTTCGACGCCGAGTACCAGCGTTACGATCCGACGGATGGCCGCGTGGTCGACAGTTGTGACTACAGACCAGCGCCGGTCGCGGCACTCGCGCTGCCGCCGGCTGCCGAAGCCGCAGGCGCCACGGTAAGCCGGTTCGGAACGCTCAACGCGCTGAGCCACGGGGAAGGCCTCATCACGGTCGCTGGATACCGGGAATCCGATGGGCGGCCCGCCCCGTACTCGTCGACGGGACGGAATGGGTTCGATCCGGATTTCGCGATGGCCACCGACAAGGGACCGGCGACGTTCGGCGTCCTGACCTCCGGTGCCGCGGATGGGTCGACGGTTGCCGTCCGCGGAACCAGTTTCGGGTGTGCGATGGCGACCCGCCAGGCAGCGGCCGCCCTTCGGGGCCGGCCCGGCCACGGGTTCGATCTGGCAAATTTCCTCCGTGCGAGCCTCACGCCGGTGCAGCAGCCCCCGAGCTGGGGCGCGGCCTGCTCCGCAAAGGTCGGGCCCGCAAGATTGACGAACCCGGTCACGCGATTGCGTGCCGCGCCGCGTTAGGCCCTCAATGGCCACCAGCCAACCGATCCGATTTCAGATCCGAGGATTTCGAACATGAACGCCCAGATCATGCCGACCATGACGCCAACCGCACATGTGCCCCTGGCCGCGCTTCTCGCGTGCTGCGTCCGCCCCCTCCATGCCTGCGGTGCATTTTCCGGCGATCCGGCCTTCGGGGCCGCCGAGGCTTCGGATCGCGTCTTCTACCGCAAGGGTGGTCCGACGCACGCGCTGACGAAAGCCTTCTCGTTCAACCACGAGGGAACGGTCTGGTCGGCCCCCATTGGGGCGGCGACCGATGGCGCATGCCTGCCCGAATGGGCCCGGACGATCGTTCCTACCTCGATGGAGCCCGCCTTCGCGAAGGCTGCGATCCTTCACGACCACCACTGTCTCGTCGCGGAACGGACATACCTCGAGACGCATCGCATGTTCTTCCATGCGCTCGTCGCGGCGGGCCTCGCCCCCACCAAGGCGGCGGCCCTCTACGCGGCGATTGTCGTCGCCGGACCGACATGGACCATTCTGCTGCCGACGGGACTGCCGATCGGATCGGCGACCGAACGGGCCCCTATCCGGGTGATCGACCGAACCGATGCGATCTATGTCGATCCCGGCATGGGCGCGCTGCTGGCGGAACTAGGCGAGCGGATCGCGGTCGAGGGACTGGACGATATCGAAACGCTCGAACGGCTCGCGATCCAGCACCGGCTCAATCTCGATCTTCCGCTGCCTGCTCCGATCCGGGTCTTGGAAGGCTGAAGGCGACTCTCGGAAGACGGAGAAAGGCGGGCTCTGCTTGCCCCGCCCGACGGCATCGCCCTAGTCTCCCCCATGTCTCGACCGAACCGCCCGCGCTACGCGACCCGTCTGAACGCCTTCAAGCCGCTGGGAGGTGGCATCCTCGACTGGATCGGAGCCGCAGGCGAGGCCGGGCTGGACGCGGCGGACCTGAATTATCCCGACCATTTCGATGGAACGCCCCGGGACGATGTTTCGGCGGCAATGGGTCGCGCGGGGTTGCAACTAAATGGCCTCGCGATGCGGTATTATTCCGATCCCGGCTTCAAGCTCGGGGCCTTCACGAACCCCGACGAGGCCACACGACGGCGGGCGATCGACCTCACAAAACGGGGCATGGACACGTGCCGCGCCATGGGCGGCGAGGTGATGACGCTCTGGATGGGCCAGGATGGTGTCGATTACGCGCTTCAGGCCGACTTCCGAAGGCTTTGGGACGACATGATCGACGCCCTGCGCGAGGTTGCGGATCACGATCCGGACCTTGCGATCGCGGTCGAATACAAGCCCGACGAACCCCGCGCCCTGGCTCTCCTTCGCGATATCGGGCACACGCTTCTGGCCGTCCGAGAGGCGGAACGCCGGAATCTGGGCGTAACGCTGGACTTCGCCCATGTCCTCTATGCGGGCGAGATGCCGGCCTGTTCCGCGATGCTGGCGGCGCGTCATTCCCGGCTGCTGGGCGTGCATCTGAACGACGGATATGGTCGCCGCGACGATGGGCTCATGGTCGGCACGGTCCATCCGGTCGCGACTGTCGAACTCTTCGTCGAACTGCACCGGATCGGCTATGACGGGGCGATCTACTTCGACACGTTCCCCGATGCCGGAGGCACGCATCCGGTCGAGGAGGCGCGCACGAACCTCGCCATCGTGGAGCGCTTGCGATCCATCGCGCTCTCGCTCGCGGACGATGCGGAGCTGCAATCGGCCATCGCCGCGCAGGATGCCGCGGCGAGCCAACGCATCGTCGCGCGCGCGCTCTACGGCGCATGAGTGTCCTCGTTCTGGGCGCGCTTCACTGGGACACCGTCGTGCGTGCGCCCAGATTGCCAGAACTGGACGAGACCCTGAACGGCCGCGACGTCGTCTATCGTTTCGGCGGCAAGGGCGGGAACCAGGCTCTCGCGGCGGCCCGCGCCGGGGCAGAGACCGCGATATGGGGCAGGGTGGGGGATGATGCGGCGGGAAACGCGATGCTTGCGGAACTCGACCGGGCCGGGGTCGACCGGGCCGGGATCCGTCGCATCCCGGGCGCCTCGGGGATGAGCGTCGCCATCTCGGTCGATGGTGGGGAATACGGGGCGGTCGTCGTGACCGGCGCGAATGCCGCGAATGACGGCGAGGGGGAGGTCCCGTCCGATACCCGGATCATCCTGCTGCAGAACGAGGTGCCGGAGACCGCGAACCTGACGCTCGCGCGGCGGAAGGGCGAGGCGACGGTCATCCTGAACGCCGCCCCCTCACGACCGGTCGACCCGGCGCTTGCATCGCTCGTCGATATCTGGGTCGTGAATCGCGTCGAAGCCGCCGGGCTGGGCAAGGTCGCGGGGTCCGTGATCGAGACGAGGGGGGCGGAGGGCTGCCTGCTTTGGCGTGAGGGATCACGGATGGCCTTTCCGGTCGCCCCCCTCGCGGGAGAAGGCCATGGCGCCGGCGATGTCTTCTGCGGCACGCTAGCCGCCCGGATGGATGCGGGCGATAGCTTGGAAAGCGCAATCGAGGCGGCCCAGCGATCGGCCGGTCGCCACGTTTCCCGGTCAGGTTAGCCCGTAGGCCTCTGCGGCCGTGCCTCCGAAAATGCGATCCCGCTCGGCCCGGGTCAGGTCATTGGTCAGAACCCGCGCCGCATCCCACCATCGACCGTATTCGGCCCGGAGGCGGCAGACGGGCCAATCGCTGCCCCAGAGTACCCGGTCCGGCCCGAATTCCCGCAGGACGTGGTCCGCATAGGGGCGCAGCTGATCCACCGTCCAATCGGCCGCAGCCTCGGTGACGAGGCCCGATAGCTTGCAATAGGCGCCGGTATCCCGTGCCAGCCGCGTCATTCCCGCCTTCCACCCGGCCCAATTCGATCCGGTCGCGATGTCGGGCTTCATGCAATGGTCGATCACGACACGCATGTCAGGGTGACGGGTCAGGATGCTGTGGAAGTTCTCCAGATGCGCGGGAAAGCCCAGCGCGTCGAAGGTCAGGTCCAGTTCGGTCACGGCGTCGTAGGCCCAGGCCACGTCTTCCCGCAACATCCAGTCCACGTCCGGGATATCCTGGATCATGGGCCTTATGCCCCTCAGCTTGGGATGGCCCGCGATCCGCGCCAGCACGTCGCGATGTGCGGCGATCTCGAAATCGACCCACCCGACGACGCCGAGGATCCAGCCGGTCGCGTCGGCGAGGCCCAGCATGTATTCCGTCTCGTCCACGGTGGCGGCGGCCTGGACCAGGATCGCGGCGTCGATCCCGTGGGCGTCGAGATTGGGTTTCATGTCCTGAGGCCTATAGGCGCGGTTCAGGATCGGTTCGCCTTTCGGCATCCAGTCGTAATCGCCACGGGCGGGCTGCCAGAGATGGTGATGTGCGTCTATCCTCACGACGCGACTGGGCCTGCCGGAGGAAGCGAGGGGCCAACCCCTCGCGCTCCCCGGGATACTTCCGGCAGGATGAGGGTCATGTCGGCGCGTCCTGACGCATCAGACCCTCGGACTTGAGATCATCCCAAAGGGCAGACGGAATATCCGCGGCCGCGGCCTGAAGGTTCGAGGCCATCTCCTCGCGCCCCTGACCGCCGGGGATCACGCTGACGGTACAGGGATGCAGCAGGGGGAAGCGGAACGCCGCGTCGACCATTCGGACCTTGTGGGCCTCGCAGACCCTCTGGATGGCTGCGACGCGGTCGAGGATCTCTTCGGGTGCGAGTTCGTAATTGTAGTAGGCCCCGGGCTTCGGCCCGGTGGCGAGGATGCCGGAATTGTACGGACCGCCCGTGACGATTCCGATACCGCGCGCTTCGCAGAGGGGCAGGAACGTCTCCAGCGCCTCCTGCTCCAGCAGGGTGTAGCGCCCGGCCAGCAGGAACAGATCGTAATCCCCACGCTCTGCAAGCTGTTGACAGACCTCCCACTCGTTCACGCCCGCGCCGAAGGCCTCGATGACACCTTCGCTCCGCATCCGCTCGAGCGCGTGGTATCCCCCCGCCATCAACTGATCGACCTTGGCGTTCACGTTGGCCCGGCTGCCCTGGTTCGGCACGTCGATGTCATGGGCAAAGAGAATGTCGATCCGGTCGACGCCCAGACGTTCGAAGCTGGCCTCCAGGCTGCGCATGACGCCGTCATAGCTGTAATCGTAGACCTCGCGCCGGGCGGGAACGTCGAACCACTTGCCGTGTCCGTCCCGGGTCTCTTCGGTGGCCGGCACAAGGTAGCGCCCGACCTTGCTGCTGAGCACGTACTCGTCGCGCGGCTTGTCGCGCAGGAAGCGGTTGAGCCGCGTCTCGGACAGCCCGAAGCCATAGAGCGGGGCTGTATCGTAATACCGGACACCCCCATCCCAGGCGGCCTGAAGGATCGCATCCGCCTCGTCGTCGCTGATGGCGCGGTAGAGGTTGCCCAGCGGCGCCGTTCCGAACCCGATCTCGGTGAAGGTCAGGCCGCCATTGTCCAGGCGGTCCCAATGTCGTGTCGCTTGCGTCATGCCGTCCTCCCGACGGTGATGCTAGTCCGGCAGATCCGGCCGCGCCAGCGCGGGCGTTATTTGACGGCGCCCGACGCCATACCCTTGATGATGTAGCGTTCCAGCAGGATGCCCGCGACGATCAAGGGCAAGATGGCGGCCCAGCTCAGGGCCGCCATCGACCACCAGCTGATCCCCTGCGAGCCGGTTTGCGAGGCGACCATGACTGGCAGCGTGTTCGCATGGGTCGAGGTCAGGAGCGCGGCGAAGAAATATTCGTTCCAGGTCAGGACGAGGCTCAGGATGAAGGCCGCGACCATGCCGGGCAGGGCGATGGGCAGGATGATCGTCAGGAACGCACCCCAGACGCCCAGGCCATCCACCATCGCGGCCTCTTCCAGCTCGGTGGGGATGGACTGGAACTGGTCGCGCATGATCCAGATGACGATGGGCAGGACCGTCAGGGTATAAAGCGCGATCAGGCCGATCCGGCTGTCGAGCAGGTCGAGGGACTTGTAGAGGACGAGGAACGGGAGCGCCAAGACCACCGGCGGTAGGATCAACTGGCTGAGGAAGAAGAACCCGATATCGTCGTTCTTCATCGGCCCGAGCCGATAGTCGAAGCGTGACAGCCCATAGGCCGCCATCGACCCGAGCACGACCGCAATGACCGAGGCCGACACGGAGATGATGGTCGAATTCCAGAACCGTTTCATGAATTCGGCGCGAACCGTCGATTCGCTGCCCAGCAGCTCCGGCGTCAGGCCCAGCGACCGCCAGCCCAACTGCTTGGGCGCATAATCCACCCACGGGATCAGGTTGCCCTGCATCACGTCCGGCGCAGCCTTGAAGCTGGTCGTCAGCGTCCAGTAGATCGGGAACAGGCAGACGATGGCCCACAGGATCAGCGCCCCGTAGATCGCCCCGCGCGACAGCCAGACCGAGGGGCGGAACGTGCGGTCGGCTTCTCCGTCGCGGAAGATCTGGGCGCTGGTCTCGGCGGTGGTCATCGCGGCTCCGTCCAGCGGCGCGTGCCTTTCATCAGCACCGTCATGCCGATCACGATCAGCACGAGGTAGATGAAGGCCAGCATCGTCCCGTAGCCCACATTCGAGCGGTCGCGGTATTCACGGAAGATGAAGCTCGTCACCGTATCCGTCGCACCGCCGGGCCCGCCGGCGGTCACGTTGATCACGATATCGGCCAGCTTCAGCTTGAAGATGATGCGGATCAGGATTGCCGTGATGCTGACCGGCAGCATCAGGGGAAACGTCACCTCCCAGAACTTCCGCCAGCCAGAGGCTCCGTCGACGGACGCGGCCTCGTTCAATTCTTTCGGGATGGCCTGAAGACCCGCCAGAAGCATGATCATCATAAAGGGAATGTAGGTCCACGCATCCATCGCCATGATCATGAAGCGCGCGATCTCGGGCGAGCCGAAGAAGCTGGGTGTATCCCATCCCAGCGTCCGGGCCAGACGCGCCATCGGGCCGAACCGCGGTTCGAACATGGATTTGCCGATCATCCACGATACGGCGACCGGCGACAGCATCAGCGGCAGCAGGAACGCCACGCGAAAGAACTTCCGCGCCCGGATCTGCGCGTTCAGCAGCAGCGCGAGGCCGAAGGCGATCACGTATTCGACCAGGATCGCCAGAGTGTACCAGACCATGTTCAGAAGCGCGTTCAGATAGAACGGATCACGCCAAGCGGCCCAGAAGTTGTCAAAGCCGTTGAACTGACGGCCATCCGGGCTGGAGAGGTTCCAGTCCGACATCGCGATCCCGGCGCCGAAGATGAGCGGGAAGATCACCATCGCCACGACGAACAGGGCGGCCGGCAGCACGAAGAGCGCCCGCTTGCCCTGCTCTCCGCGCGTCAGGACCTGACCCCAGCAAAGCAGCGTGGCGAACGCGAAGTAGGCGTAGAGCGTCGGGCGCCAGCTTTGGAAACCCAGATCGATGCGTCCCGACTGGTCGGCCCATTGAAGCGCCGCGACGAAAACCAGCAGACCGGCCCCGCCCCAGATCATCGTCCTGCCGAGACCGGCATGGGCCGGGGCCGCATCCGAGACGATGTGCAAGCGATCCGTCATCGAAGCGACGTTAGCGGCGGCTGGCGAAGCTGGCCAGCAAGATCGGATCGCTATCGGGGAAGGCCCGTATCCACCCGCCGCATCGCGGATCGCGACGTGGCCATCAGGCTCGGGCCGGAAGCTCTTGCAGATGGACCCCGGGAAGCGTTTCGCGGGCCATGTCCACCAGATGGCGATGATGGGTCATCAGGATCGCCTGACCCCGCGCGCCAATCTCGCCGAGCATGGTCAGCGTGGCCCGGGCACGGCTGTCGTCGAACGTCTCTGCGATGTCGTCCAGAACGAAGGGCGGTGGGTCGGCGACCATGGCGTGACCCGCCAACCTGAGCGCCAAATAGATCTGCCCGCGCGTGCCGGTTGAAAGCTGATCGACCCGCGTCCGCTCTCCGCGGCCGATGGCGAAGAGCGCTTCGCCCTTGTCGCCGGGGCCTGTCTCCAGCCGGGTCCAGGCTCCTTCTGTCAGGCGGGCGAAGGCCGCTTGGGCGGCCTCCAGCATCCGGCCCCGGTTCTCTCCCTGATGCCGGGCGAGGGCGCGGCGCGCGACCATCTCTCCCAAGCGCAGGGCCACCGCCTCGCGCGCTTCGGTCCGCAGATCTGCCAGAAGGGCGGCACGGGCCTGTCGCGCCGCATCGCCGCCGGCACCGTCGAGGGCATCATCCCGCTTCGTCCTGGCGGACCCCAGTGCCTCGCGTGCGGCGCCGAGCGCGTTCTCGGCCTCCACCACGTCATCGGCCAGGATATCTGCCCGGCCCGGTGTCATATTCGCGATTTCAGCCTCCAGCGCATCTCGATCGACCTCCTGCCGCGCCTCGGCGATCTGGCCGCGGAGTTCGGCCACCCGGCGGCGTTTTGCATCGCGGTCGAGCAGACTGGCCAAGCGGATGCCCGGAGGGCCCTCACCGCCTTGATCCACGAACACGGCCTCGATCTTCTGATCCGCCGAGGCGGCGCGAACGGCGAGCCGAGCCAGTTCCTCGCTTGCTTTGGCGATTGCCTCCTTCGCCTCGGTCCGACGGGCGGCCACGTTGCGGGCTTCCCCGGCCCGGGCTCGGGCGCGCGCGAGGCATGTGAGAGCGTCGCCTTCGGGAAACGGCGTCCGTAGCGGGGCGACCGCCTGATCGAGTCGGGCGATATCCGTTCGAAGCGTCTCGATCCGCGACACGGCGCTCCGGTACTCCTCGTCCAATCGAAGCGCCTCGCCCAGGTCAGGCAGGAGCGTGCGAAGTTCGGCAAGGCTGGCATCGGCGCAGAACAGACCGTCCAACAGCTCGCGCAGAGCGGAATCGGCCATTCCGGCCACCCGAAGGGCCTCCTCTGCCGTCTCCCGCGTCTCGGCCGCACGGCGCAGCGCCGCTTCTCGGAGGGCGAATTTCTTCTCCGCGTCGATCAATCGGTCGCGATGCTGCCCGGCCGAGAGACGCAGATCGGGGCCGATCTCGCCGCCGCTTGCTATCAGTGCAGCAGCCAGCGCCTCCGACGCGACCCTCTCTCTGGTCTTCGCTTTAGCCAAATCGCGCTCTGCCCGCTCTGCCGTCAAATCCGCGTCGAGCGCTTTCCGCAGGCGCGCCAGACGCGCGCGCAGACCGGATGGTTCGACATCGCCAAGACGTTGGGCGAGGCGGTCCACGACGCGGCGCGCCTCCGCCAAAGCCGCTTCTGCCGCGTCCCGCACCTCCCGTGCGCGCTCGGCCTCGCGCCCGGCCCGCGCGCTCCTCTGCTGCGCCTCCTCCAGCGCGGCGCGGGTTTCGGCACCCTTCAGGAAATGGCGCATCGCGTCATCGTCGGCCCGCATCGCCTCGGCGAACCTGTCCGCGGTTGCCTCGGACAGGGACGCCCGGTGGCGGTCCCAAGCCAGATCACGCGCCTGACGGGCTGCCGCTTTCCCGGTTTCATCCACGCTGTCGGGACGCGCGCGCAGCGCCGCTTCGGCAGCCTCCGCCTCATCCAGCATGCGACGTGCCTCGTCCGCGGCCTTATCCACCGAATGGAAATGCCGCTCCGCATTTCGCCAGCGATCCAGGGCCGCTTCGACGGTCTCGTCCTCCGGCAGATCGTCACACAGGTTGCGCCAAGCATGAGGCAGGCTCTGGGCTGCCGACACGGCCCTATCCCGTGCAGCTGCAGCCTCACGCGTCAGGCGGTCCAACTCATCCGGGTGCGGCATGGCTTCGAGCGCGTGATCCAGCACAGTCCGGTCGCCCGAATGGACGACTTCCGGCGGGATAGCGGCCTCTGCCCGATCCTTGTCCGCGACCTTCGATCCGGCATCGCGCTGCGCGGCCTCGGCTTGGCGGAGTGCGGCCTCGATCCGCTCTAGACCCTCACGATCAAGGGCCGGCAGGTCGCTTGTTCCGGCGCGCGCGAGAGCCGCGTCGCGCCGGGCGAGCAGGGCGGCGCACGCCTTTTCCCGCTCCGGCAGGTCCGCGATCGCCGTCTGCGCACGATCCAGGATCGACGCGTCCCGTGCGTCCCTGAGCCCCTCGATCCGCTCCATTTCATCGGCGATCCGGAGCCCTTCTTCGTCTTCCGGCATCCGATCGAGGATCGCCTGCGCCTCCGCGATGGCATGCTCGTGCACGGCTTTCCCCTCGCGAACCGTGTCCAGCAGCGTGAGCGCCGCGTTCACGTCCACCTCTGCCCCGGCCGGAAGGTCAGACCCGGCAGGCAACTCCGCCAGATCGGCGTTCAGTCTCTCGACGTCCGCCCGCGCGCTCCGGATCCGCGTGGCGCGCGCGTAGAGATCGGCCGACATCCTGGCGCAGGCCAGCCCCTCCCGCGCCAGCTCCACGCGCCTCTCCGCCTCGGTCACAGCCTCGGTCAGGGTGTCCCATGCGGGGGGCGTGACTGCACTGTCCTTCAGGCGCTCGGCCAGGTCCTTCAGCTCCGATTTGGCCTCGGCCAGCCTGGTCGATCTGCCGCGCTTCTTGTGGAAGGCATCCACCCGCTTGCCCAATTCGTCGAGCGCGTCGGCCACGCCCAGCGTGCCGGACGTCCCCACATGGAGCGCCGAACCAAGATCGCCGTGCCCGGAGGCGATCTCTTCCCCGCCGGCGCGCAGCGTCTGGTCGTCGAGGGAGAACCGCTTGCGAAAGGCGTCTCGGTCGCCCGAGGGAAGGCAATCATGCAACCAGCTTTCATCGAGTGGGTGCCCGGCGCTATCCAGCAGCCCACGCCCGATCCGGCGGACGGAAATGACGCCATCGTCGGTGTCGAGCGAAGCCGTGATCTCCAGATCGCGCCGGTCGAACCGAAACGTCCTGTCCGACCGCATGGGTATGCCGAACAGCAGATCGAGCCACGCCTCGTAGAGCGTGCTCTTGCCGGCCTCGTTGTCGCCGTAGATCACGGTCACGTCGCACTCCCGCGCGGGGCCGAAATCCAGACTCACGCCTTCGAGGTGACCATATCGGACGAGGTCCAGCCGAGAGACCCTCATGCGCCGCGCACCGCTTGCGTCGCGGCAGCCAGACCTTCGGCGATCAGGTCGTCCAGATGCTCTTCGGCGAGTTCGTCCCTTATCTCGGAGGGCAAGGCATCGCGCCATTCGGACAGGAAGGCCTTCGCCTCGTCCAGATAGCTTGCACGCTGCACTTCCTGCATCATGAGATCGGTCAGGATGCCGGCCTCCGGCGGGGGCGGCGCGGCCCGGCGGACCGCCTCCACGGCGACGTCGTCCCGTCCCTCGATCGCCTCCCGAGCCAAGTCCAGAAGTTCGCCTTCGGGCAGGACCGCGCCGCGCGCGACCCAGCGCACCATCCTGAACGGCGGACCTTCGGGCAGGGCGGCGAACGCGTTCAGCAGATCCCCCTCGTCCAGATCCTGTGCGTCGAGCTCGCGCCGCTCCCAGCGGACCGTCTCTACCGGGACCTGTCGCAGGTCAGGATTTCCGCCAAGCGTCGCAAGGGTGACCGTCCCACCCGCATCCTCGTTGATGTGGCGCCCTTGCGGAATGCCCGGCATCACCACCGCGACCCCCTGATCGACCCTCTCGGAGCGTTTGTGGATATGCCCCAACGCCCAGTAATCGTAGCCATGCGCCAGCAGATCGCCGGTCCTGCACGGGGCGTAGGGGTCGTGCCCCGGAGCACCGTCCAGCGACGTGTGCATCAGCCCGACATTCAGGCGCCCGGGATGGGCGGCCGGGTAATCCGGCAGGGTCGATCGGGGGGCCCTGCCCTCGAACCCCAGCCCGTGGAACGCGACATCGCCGACCAGCGCGGTGGGGGTCTCCCGGTCCAGCAGAAAAATTCCGTCGCCCGGCGGGCCGAACCGTCCGAGATCCAGCAGCTCGTCGTGGTTTCCCCGGATCGCGATGACGGCGATCCCTGCCCCGGTCAGGCGCCGAAGCTGCGCAAGGAACCGGGCACGCAGCGTGACGTCGGGGGCGTCGCTGTCGAAGATGTCCCCGGCAAGGATGACGGCCTGCACCTTCTCCCGCAGGGCTAGGTCGGCGATCCGCTCGACGACGCCGCCCACCGCGCGGTCCAGAACGGCACCCGCATCGCGCGCGCCCGCCGCGCGCAAGGGCGAGCCGAGATGCAGATCGGCGGAATGGAGAAACTTCATGGCGCCACTTCGTCCGGCAGGCCGATGCGGGTCAAGGCTAGCGGGCCATCGCGGGCCATGTCAGGGTCGCGCGGATGGATCATCCTTCTCCCCTGATCGGCCGGCAGAGCCAGAGTTTCGGGATCCGTCTCGTCACACTTGAGGATGGGCCGGGCCGCGGCGTCCGCCTTCTTCAGGGCTGGACCGAGGCCGGCCTCTCCTTCGAAATCGTCGTGGACCGCGGCTTCGACATCGGCGATGCCCGGCTGGGGGCGCGCGCGCTGGCCTTCCACGGTCCGGGAGGTATCCGTGCGCCAGGTCTCTACGATCCGCACGGGACCGAAGCCTGGCTGCGCGGCTTCACCGGCGGGCTCCTCATGACCGGCGGGCTAGATCATGTCGGCGGCGGGGCCGAGGACGACGCGTCCCGCTTCGCCTATCCCGGCCGCGACCGCGAGACGTTCCCGCTACACGGCCGCTTGACCGGCGAACCCGCGACGCTGCGCGCCTATGGCGCCGAGGACGGACGGCTTTGGGCCGAGGCGGAGGTCGATCAGGCCATGCTCTACGGAGAGCGCCTGCGCCTGATCCGCAGGATCGAAGCCGAAGACACGACGATCACCGTCACGGATCAGGTGACCAATCTCGGCAGGGCGACCAATCCGGTCCCGATGCTCTATCATTGCAACCTCGGCTGGCCGCTGCTCGCCCCCGGGGGGCGCCTGCATCTCGAAGCAGAGGAGGTCCGGGCCTGCGGCGAGTTCGACACAGAGGGCTGGAACCGCGTCCCTGAACCGCGAGACGGTTTCGTCGAAGAGGTCTTGGAGATCCGCCCGAAGATCAGAAGCGGGCGCGCGGAAAGCCTGCTGGTCAATGCCGACCGCGACCTCGCCCTGCGCCAGTCGTGGGACGCGCGCGAGATGCCGTGGCTCTATCTTTGGCGGCAATTCGCACCCTGTACATTCGTCATGGGCGTCGAGCCCAGCAACGTTCCGGCGCTTAGCCGGGCCGACCTGAGTGAAAGGGATCTGATGCCGACGCTCGAACCCGGACAGAGCCGCACCACCAGCCTGTCCCTGACGGCCTTCGGGGGCGCAAGAGCAAGGGAAGCCGCCGAGAAGGTCGAGATGTCATGATCGAACGGGATGACCTGCGCGCGGCCGTCAGTGCCGGTTTGCTGACCGAGATGCAGGCTGGACATCTGACGGCCTTGGCCGATGCCCGCCGCGGCACCCGTGAGGCGATAAGCCCGGGCGAGGAGCCGTTCGAGCTGTTCCGCGGCTTCAACGAGATCTTCATCGTCGCCGGGCTCCTGATCCTCTCGACCGGATGGTGGCTGATGACCGGGATCGCCATGATCGCCTCCGACGGGCTGACCGGGATCGTTCTGATGACGACGACCGGCGCGGGGCTCGTCTGCCTTCTCTCGGAGTACTTCATCCGGAGGCGCCGTATGGTCGCACCCGCGATCATGCTGACGATCCTCTTTACCATGGCCGCCGCAACGGCCGCGCGAGTCGTGGCCGGAGGCGCGATCCCGGTGCTGACCTTTCTCGATCCGGGTCTGGGCCTCGTGGCGATCCTGTCGACCATCGTGGCCCTGCTGGGCTATTTCCTGCGCTATCGCGTGCCCTTCGCGCTGGCCCTGATCGCGATCCTCACCTTCCTTGCGACCTTCCTTGTCGTGGCCGAGACGACGGGAACGGCGCTGACGTGGATAGGCCTGTTCAACCTGGCGGCCGGATCGGCCTATGCCTGGGCAACGCTGGTACTGGGCCTGGTCGTCTTCGCCATCGCGATGCGTTTCGACATGTCCGACCCGCATCGGGTGACCCGCCGGTCCGCGAATGGGTTCTGGCTGCACATCGTCGCCGCACCGGCCATCGTGAACACGATGGCGATCAGCCTTCTGGCCGATCCGACGACGCTTCGCCTGACGGCCTTGGCGGGGATCCTGGCACTGCTGGCTCTCGTGGCGCTGGTGATCGACCGGCGCTCGTTTCTGGTATCGGGCGCGGGGTACACCGTCGCACTTGCCGGATTTGCGGGCAGCGGGGCTGGCATCGCCTTCGCGATCCTCGCCATGGGCGCCGGGCTCGTCCTGCTCGGCGCCGCGTGGGAGCGGATTCGCGCGGTGCTGATGGATGGGCTCGGCGACGCGATCCCGCGGGATCGTCTGCCCCCGGCCCACCACCCGGACCGGATCAGGACCCCAGCTTCGCCACCCCCAGCGGCACGTTGAAACGCTCGCACCAGATCCAGACCTCGTTGTACTCGTCGGGATTGATGCCCGCCGGGATCTCGTAGCTGCTGGTGCCGGAGGTCGATTTCAGCGGTCCCATCAGCGTCGCGGGATCGTATCCGTCGCGGCCCAGAGCGACCTTCGGATCGGGCGCGCTGCCGAAGACGAAATCGTCCAGCAGATTGACGCGGCCGTCCGCGATCTCGGCGGTACCCCCGATCCCGTAGCGGGCCGCCCCGGTGAAGGTGCCCAGACGCCCGTGACCGCCGGCCAAGGCGGGGGATGCACCAAGTGCTGCAGCGGTGGCGAGGAATGTACGACGATGCATGGCGGTGTCTCCGTTTCAGGTGGCAGCACCCTGCCCCGCCGCGCGCCGTCTGCGAAGCCGCCCCCACGCGATCGTGACGCCCGTTGCGTTTCCGTGATCCGGGGTTATCTGGGCGCCATGACAGACTTGACCCCCCGCGAGATCGTCTCGGAACTCGATCGCTTCGTCATCGGACAGAAGGATGCCAAGCGCGCCGTCGCCGTCGCCTTGCGCAATCGCTGGCGCCGCCGCCGCCTGGACGGCGACATGCGCGAGGAGGTCTATCCGAAGAACATCCTCATGATCGGCCCCACCGGCGTCGGCAAGACCGAGATCAGCCGCCGCCTCGCCAAGCTGGCGCGCGCGCCGTTCCTGAAGGTCGAGGCCACCAAGTTCACCGAGGTCGGCTATGTCGGCCGCGACGTCGAACAGATCGTCCGCGACCTGATCGACAATGCCATCGTCATGGTGCGCGACCATCTTCGCGAGGACGTGAAGGACCGCGCCCATCAGATGGCAGAGGATCGCGTGATCGCGGCCCTTGCCGGTGAGGACGCCCGGGAAGGGACCCGCGAGGCGTTCCGCCGCAAGCTGCGCGCCGGAGAGCTGGACGACAAGGTGATCGAGGTCGAGGTCTCGGACACGTCGAACCCCTTCGGCATGGAAATCCCCGGTCAGCCGGGAATGGGTCAGATGGTCAATCTGGGCGAAATGTTCGGCAAGGCGTTCCAGCGCAGCCAGAAGAAGCGCATGACCGTCGCCGCCAGCTATGATGTCCTGATCGACGAGGAAGCGGACAAGCTGCTCGACGACGAGGTGGTCAAGCGCGAAGCGATCCGCGCCGTGGAACAGGACGGCATCGTCTTCCTCGACGAGATCGACAAGGTCTGTGCGCGGGCCGAGAACCGCGGTGGCGACGTGAGCCGCGAGGGCGTGCAGCGCGATCTGCTGCCACTTATCGAAGGGACGACCGTCAGCACCAAGCACGGGCCGGTGAAGACGGACCACATCCTCTTCATCGCCTCCGGAGCGTTCCACGTCGCCAAGCCGTCTGACCTCCTGCCGGAGCTTCAGGGCCGGTTGCCGATCCGGGTCGAACTGCGGCCGCTCACGGAGGAGGATTTCGTCCGCATCCTGACGGAGACGGACAACGCGCTGACCCGACAATACGCGGCCCTCATGGCGACCGAAGAGGTCACCGTCGAGTTTACCGAGGACGGCATCGCCGCGCTGGCCCGTATCGCCGCACAGGTGAACGGCAGCGTAGAGAATATCGGCGCGCGGCGGCTCTATACCGTCCTTGAACGGGTCTTCGAGGATCTGTCCTTCGAGGCCCCCGACCGCGGCGGAGACACCGTCACGATCGACGGCGCCTTCGTGGAGCAGCATCTGGCGGAACTCGCCAAGTCCGAGGATATCAGCCGTTACGTCCTTTGAACGAGCCGCCCCGGCAATCCACCGGGGCCTTCCTCCGGCAGAATGGACGCTGGCTGTCGGCCGGTGCGCTGATCTCTTTCACGTCGAGCTACGGCCAGACCTTCTTCATCGCCCTCTTCGCGGGGCAGATCATGGGCGAGTTCGGCCTGACGGACGGAACTTGGGGCACACTCTACGCCGTCGCAACGATCGTCTCGGCCGGCGCGATGATCGCGGCCGGGCCCTGGACCGACCGGCTCCGTGTCCGGCATCTGGCGACGCTGACCTGTCTGACCCTGGCCGTCGCCTGCCTGTCGATGGCGGGATCGCGGGGCCTGATCTGGCTGGCGGTGACGGTATTCCTTCTGCGTTTCGCGGGCCAAGGCATGATGAGCCATCTGGCGGCGGTCGGGATGGCCCGCTGGTTCGCCGCATCGCGCGGGCGGGCGCTCGCCATCGCGGCGACGGGCTTCGCGCTGGGACAGGCTATCCTGCCGGTCCTGTTCGTCCAGGCCGGAGCGATCCTCTCGTGGCGGACGCTCTGGGTCGTGGCGGCTCTGGCCGTCGTGGCAACGATCCCGGTCATCCTCTACCTGCTCAGAACGGAACGGCATCCGAGCGGGTCGGCGGAGGGCCAGACCGTCTTCGGTCTGGACGGAATTCACTGGACACGCGCGCAAATGCTGCGGAGCGGTCTGTTCTGGGCCCTCGTCCCGCTGATGCTGGGTCCGCCCGCTTTCGGAACGGCCCTGTTCTTCCACCAGGTTCATCTGGTCGATGCCAAAGGCTGGGACCTTGCCGGCTACGTTGCGCTTCTCCCTCTCTTCACGGTCGTGTCCGTCGCGACGATGCTCTTGTCCGGGGTGCTGCTGGATCGCTATGGCGCCGCGAGGCTGATGCGGGTCTACCTGTTGCCCTTCGCGCTTGGATTCTGGGCCATGGGCATGGCGGACACGCTTTGGGGCGCGGCGCTGGCTCTGACGATTTTCGGAATTGGAACAGGGGCGCAGGGCACCCTTCCGACCGCGTGCTGGGCCGAACTCTACGGCACGCGGCATCTCGGGGCCATCAAGTCGGTGGCGACCGGGATTATGGTTCTGGGATCGGCCATCGGTCCCGCCGTGACCGGCTGGACGATCGACGCGGGCTTCGACTTCCCGCAGCAAATGATCGCGATCGTTCTCTATTTCCTCGCTGCGACGCTTCTCGCCGCGTGGGCCCTGACCCGGGCACTACCGCGGCTATCGCAGACGGCGGAGATAGACGTAGTACGCGCCTGACCCGCCATGGGATCGATGAGCTTCGGTGACCTGAAGCACGTGCGGCGCAAGTGGCGGCAGGCGGAGCCATTGCGGCACCTGATGACGCAGAACGCCGATCCGCGTCGGGATCGGCCCGCCTTCATCGCGCGCCTTTCCCTTTCCCGTCACGACGAGCAGCAGGCGCTTGCCCCGAGCACTGGCCGTCAGGATGAAATCGGTCAGTTCCGCATGGGCGACCTCGAGCGTCATGCCATGCAGATCGAGTTTCCCTTCCGGACGCAACTTGCCCGCCCGCAAGCGGGTGAAGGCCTTGCGGTCCATCGCGACCGGCTCCCGACGCGACGCCTCCCCCGGACCCGGCGCGAGGTCGGCGGTCAAGCCGCGCGTCGGAACCCGCTCTCCGACGCGGAAGGTGGGAAGCGGCTCGCGGGACATGGTGGGCTGCGCCGCCTTGGCAGGGGCCGGAGCGGGATCGGCCCGGCGCGGCCTGTCGGAAAGGGGGTCGGCGGTCTTGCGGTAGGCATCCCAGGCGCGGCGATCGGCCTCTGTCAGGCGCCGGGTCATCCGCGCGGACGCAGGACGATCATCCGTCCGGCATGGTTCAGTGCACCGGCGGCGCGGCCAGCCTCTTCGCCCGTCCCGTAGAACAGGTCCGCCCGAGCGCCCCTGATCGCGCTGCCGGTATCCTGAGCGACGCAGAGCCGGCGGATGGGGCCCTCGGGCCCGTCCACCTCGACCCAGACGAGAGAGCCGAGCGGCACCAATTCGGGATCGACCGCCAGGGACCGGCCAGCCGTGACGGGCAGGCCCAAGGCGCCCGGTGGCCCCTGCCGCGCCTCGGCGCCGTGCAGCGCACGGAACATGACGTAGGACGGGTTCCGGCGCATCATCTCGCGTCCGCGCACGGGATCGGCGCGCAGCCACGACTTGACCGCGTCCGCCGTTATCCGCCTCTCGTTGAACTCGCCGGACTCGATCAGGATTCGTCCGACCGAGATGTAGGGATGACCGTTCTTCGCCGCATAGCTGACCCGCAGGACCTGCCCGTCCGGATAGATGATCCGGCCGGATCCCTGGACCTGCAGGAAGAAGCGGTCCACCTCGTCCGCAAGCCACGCGATCTCGTAGTCAGCGAGGAGGTCTTTCTCTTCGATCTCCGCCCGAGTGGCTCCGGTCCCGCCTGGTGGCGGGGCGTGGATCGGAACCGGAAAATCATCGGTTCGAACGGGCGACCCTCGAAGCTCCGGCTCGTAGTAACCGGTGAAGTGGGTCGGGATGGCGTCGAAATCGTAGGTCGTAGCGAGAAATGCGGCGGGGTCGCCGGTTGCGGCAATCCCGGCTGCGGATAGGCCTTCGGAGAGATCGTCGCTTGTCCAGCCGTCCAGGGTGGCTGGATCGACCAGCGTCAACGCCTCCGGCACCTCACGCGTCCGTGGCGACAAGCTTCCAGTTCGGATCGTCAACACCCATCCTGCGCGCGAAGGTCCAGGTGTCGCGGCTCTTCTTGATTTCGTTCGGATTGCCTTCGACCACCTCGCCGTCGCTGTCCTTCACCACGCTCGTCATCTCGCCGACGAAACGCAGCGTGATCTCGCCGGTATCGGTGTCGCGATCGAATTCTGCGTTCACCAGCGTCGTTTCGCGTACGCCGATGAAACTTGCCTCGACCCTCAAACCCCGATCCTCGCGGTCCGAGATCGCCGCGAGGAAAGCTTCGTAGACGTCTTCTGCCAAGAAGGGCTGGACCGGTACCAGATCGCCGTTCTCGAACGCCATCAGGATCATCTCGTAGGCCTGACGCGCGCCGCCCACGAACTCGGACACCGAAAACCCCGGCTCGGCCAGCTTCATCGCCGCAAGGGACTTGGCCGCCTCGGTTCCGTCATCGACATGGTCGGTGATGTCGCGATCCGGTCCGCCATCGATCACCTCGAACTCGCGGCGCACGGGGCTAGACCCCTCGCGCTGATCGGCAACGCGCGGCTTCTCGAATCCGGTTCGGGTGCCAAGGACGTTCTTGAGGCGCACGATCAGAAACAGCGCGATCGCGGCCAGAACCAGAAGTTGTATCACGGCGTCATCCATCCTTGCTCGCGCGGGGCCCCGTCTTGGTAGTGCAGGGATGGCACATATGTAAGAGGCGCAACGGGTCAAGTGAACCGGAGGTCTCATACCATGTGGCTGTTCGCCATCTTCGTCGCCGTCCCGATCCTGGAGATCGCGCTGTTCATCCAGGTGGGCGGCTGGCTCGGCCTGTGGCCGACGCTGCTGATCGTGGTTCTGACGGCTGCCCTCGGGACCTTCCTCGTGCGTCGGCAGGGTCTCGCCGAGATCCAGCGTCTGCAGGCCTCGTTCGACCGTTTGTCCGATCCCACGCGGCCGTTGGCGCATGGCGCGATGATCCTCGCATCCGGGCTGCTTCTGCTGACGCCGGGCTTCTTTACCGACGCGATCGGCTTCTCGTTGCTGGTCCCGCAGGTCCGCGACGCGCTGATGCGGTACATCGCCGCGCGTGTGAAGGTGCAGCGCTTCGAGATGGGCCGGCAAGCCGAGTACCGGTCGGGACCGGGTGCCCATCCAGCCCCGCAAGACGACATCATCGAAGGCGAGGTCATCGACACGCCGCGGGACGGTCCGTCGGGATGGGCGCGGCCCGAAGGGCGGAACCGTTAGCTTGTGACCGTCGGGACGCTTTGCTAGGCGCAGCGCAACCCGCGACCCGAGGAGACAGACATGGCCGACGAAAACGGCACCGACGCCCCCGAAAAAGCCAACGGTGAGACGCCGCAGCCGAACGGCGAGGCGCAACCGAACCAACAGCCCCAGACGCGCATCCTTGTGCAGTATGTCCGCGACCTGAGCTTCGAGAACGTCGCCGTCCAGAAGGGCAAGCTGATCAGCGGTCAGCCAGAAATCGCCATTCAGGTCGGCCTGGATGCCAAGAAGAAGCCGGAGGATGACCGCTACGAAGTGGCGATCAAGCTGAAGGTCACATCGAAAGGCAAGGACGATGGCGAGATGATCTTCTCCATGGAGATCGACTATGCCGGTCTGTTCGAGGTGAAGAACGTCCCCGAGGCGCAACTTCACCCGTTCCTTCTGATCGAGTGTCCGCGTCTCATCTTCCCGTTCCTGCGCCGCGTGGTCCACGATGTGACGCGCGATGGCGGCTATCCGCCTCTGAACCTCGAGCCGTTCGATTTCGTCGCGCTCTACCGCCAGGAACTGCAACGCCGCGCTGCGGCCGAAGGTCAGGGTCAGGTCGGACAGGCCTGATTTCCAGAGCGGCGGGCGTCAGGCCCGTCGCCACAAAGCCCCTCCGCCCAACGCGTCGACGAACGCGGCATGGGCGGCTTCTTCCTCCGGGGTGATCCGCGGAGGAAGGGGCGCAGGGCGAGGCCGGGGTCGCCACGTCCCTTCATCCGTACCGCTCTCGGACCCGATGGACGCCAGCGCCATCGTCGGCTGACGCCCTCCGATCAATTCCAGATAGACCTCGGCGAGGATCTCGCTGTCGAGTAGCGCGCCGTGGAGCGTGCGCGAGGAATTGTCGATCCCGAACCGCTTGCAGAGCGCATCCAACGAGGCCGGGGAGCCGGGAAACTTGGACCGCGCGATGGCCAGCGTATCGACGGCCCGGTCGGGAGCGAGACGCGGCAGACCCATCCATTCCAGCTCCGCATTGAGGAATTTCATGTCGAAGGCGGCGTTGTGGATCACGAGTTTGTCGTCGCCGATGAAGTCCAAAAAGGCCCGGCCTATCTCTTTGAAGAGAGGGAAATCCTTGAGGAAGTCGTCGCCTAGCCCATGCACCTCGAAGGCGCCCTGCGGCATGGTCCGTTCGGGATTGATATATTGATGATAGGTCCGGCCGGTGGCGATGTGATTGATCAACTCGACGGCACCGATCTCTACGATCCGGTCGCCTGATTCCGGTTCGAAGCCGGTGGTCTCTGTGTCGAGGACGATCTCTCTCATGTCAGCTCCGCGATGATCCGGTCTACGTCCTGTCTGGCGCCGTCCATCGTCGAGGTGTCGATGATGTAATCGGCCCGCCTGCGCTTTTCCGCATCGGGCATCTGTTTGGCAAGGATGGCGTCGAATTGATCCCCCGTCATCGTTCCCCGCTCCATCACGCGCCGACGCTGGGTGTCCGGGTCGGTGGAGACGACGGCTACATGATCGAACTGCCCGGCGGCATCGGTCTCATAGAGAAGGGGAATATCGAAAACGGCCATCGGCGCGGATCGCGCCTCGCTCCAGGCAGCGCGGTCGGCCGCGACCAGCGGATGGACGATTGCCTCCAACCGCGCCAGCGCATCCGGATCGGTCGTCACGACCCCCCGCAGACGGGCCCTGTCGACCGCGCCGTCCCGGACTGCATCGGGAAAGATCGCGGCCACGGGGTCGACCGCGCTTCCGCCTTGGGCATAGAGACGGTGTACGGCGGCATCGGCGTCCCAGACCGGAATGTTCCGGTCTCGGAACATCTGCGCCGTCGTCGTCTTGCCCATACCGATCGAACCGGTCAGCCCAAGCCGGATCATCCCAAAACCGCGCGTCGCAGATCGGCGTCCACTTGGGGGCGCACGCCGAACCATGCCTCGAAGCCCGGAACGGCCTGGTGCAACAGCATGCCCAATCCATCCACGGTCGCGAGGCCGCGTTCCCGGGCGGCGCGCAGCAACGGCGTCTCCAAGGGCGTGTAGACGATATCCGTCACGACTGCAGCGTCGGGAAGGTACGCAAGATCGAGGTCGAGCGGCGGTTGTCCTTCCATCCCGAGACTGGTCGTGTTGACGAGAAGACCGGCATCTCCAAGTTCCGCTTCATCCTGCGCGACGCATCGGTCGAACCTTTCAGCCAGAACCTCGGCGCGCCCGTGCGTCCGGTTGACGATCCGAACCTCCGGAACGCCTGCGCTGACGAGCGCGTCGACGATCCCGCGGGCCGCCCCACCGGCACCCAGGACGACGGCAGGCCGATCCTTGGGCCAATCCGCGCCTGCGTCGAGCGATGAGAGGAAGCCTTCCCCGTCGGTATTGTCGGCGAGGATCATCTGGTCCTTGAAAGTCAACGTATTGACCGCGCCGATCCGCCTTGCCCGATCCGTCACCTGATCGGCAACGGCCAGTGCCGCCTCCTTGTGAGGGATCGTGATGTTGCATCCCGCGAAGCCGAGACCCGGCAGGAGATCGAGGACGCGCAATAGATCGTCGTTTGACACGTGAAGCGGGACGTAGGCTCCGTCGATGCGATGGCGCCGAATCCAATGCCCATGGAGGCGCGGAGAACGCGAATGGGAGATCGGATCCCCCAGAACTGCGGCGAGGATCATGCGTCGAGCACTCCACGGGTGACGAGGTAATCTATGACCGGCAGAAGGGGCAGGCCGAGGACGGAGAAGTAATCGCCCTCTACCGCCGTGAACAGGCGTGCGCCCTCGGCTTCCAACCTGTAGCCGCCAACGCAATGGCGGATGCCTTCCCAGTACTCCGACACATAGGAGTCGAGAAACCCGTCCGAGAGCGGCCGCATGACCATGCGGACTTCCGAGGCATGGCGCCAGACGGGACGCCCGTCCTCGACGATCACGGCGGCTGAGATCAGGCGGTGCTGTCGCCCGGCGAGCATGGCGAGCTGTTCGCGGGCCTCGTGCGGGGTGGCAGGCTTGGACAAGAGCTTTCCGCCGTGCGACAGCACCTGATCGGCGCCGAGCACCAAGCCGCCAACCTGCGGCTTGAGCGCCTTCATCTCAGCCAGCGTATCCGCCACGTCGCGGGCCCGGGCACCTTCGACGAGCAGGCTTTCCTTGACCGCATCCTCGTCGATCCGGGCCGGTCGGATCTCGACCTTGACGCCCGCAGCCCGCAGCATGTCGGCGCGGACCTGGCTGCCGGAGGCGAGAACGAGCATGGGGAAAACTCCGTGGAGAAACCTTTGGGTCGGTGGGTGGATAGGACGGGGGGAACGGGCGGTCCAGCGACCGGCGACCCGATCCGGTGGAAAGAGGGGGCCGGCATGCACGATTCCTCCACCGGTCGACCTGATCCTGAGTCAGAGATCTCTTCACGCAATGCCCCCGCGTCTTCCCCAAGCTTGCTCACAGGCCGAATGCTTGAAGGCGCGGCGTCGGATACGAAATCAGGGGATAATCGACCGCCTTCTCATGTTCGCCCTTGCGAGGTGAACGAGGCAGAGTTCTCCCCGTTCTTCATCGGACCTACAAACATCATTCTTTCTCTCTTCTATTCTATTGGTTTGACGGAACCCGGCGCGACGATTAGATCGGGATCGAACGGCGGGTCGTCCTGATCCGGAAGCCGGTTCCCGAATGACGATGTTTGAGCCGGGCGAAGCCCGGTCTGGAGGACGTGATGCGCGACGAGCATGATGCGGTCGAGGCGCTGAACCTGCGCGATCTGAAGGCGATGTCGCCCAAGGACTTGGTGGACATGGCCGAGGGCCTCGAGATCGAGAACGCCTCGACGATGCGTAAGGGCGAATTGATGTTCTCGATCCTGCGGGAGCGGGCCGACGAGGGCTGGGAGATCTCGGGTGAAGGCGTTCTGGAAGTCGTCCAGGATGGATTCGGATTTCTACGGAACCCCGAAGCGAATTACCTGCCGGGTCCCGACGACATCTATGTGAGCCCCGACGTGATCCGTCAGCACTCTCTCCGGACAGGTGACACGCTGGATGGCGTCATCCAGGCTCCTGACGAGAACGAGCGCTATTTTGCGTTGACGAAGGTCACCTCGATCAATTTCGAGGAGCCGGAAAAGGCCCGCCACAAGGTGAGCTTCGATAACCTGACCCCGCTCTACCCCGACGAGCGGCTGACGATGGAAATCGAGGATCCGACGATCAAGGACCGGTCCGCCCGGATCATCGACCTGGTCGCGCCGATCGGGAAGGGACAGCGCTCGCTGATCGTCGCGCCACCACGTACGGGTAAGACCGTCCTCTTGCAGAATATCGCCAAGTCGATCGAGTCGAACCATCCGGAATGCTATCTGATGGTTCTTCTGATCGACGAACGGCCGGAAGAAGTGACTGACATGCAGCGGTCGGTGAAGGGCGAAGTCATCTCTTCGACCTTCGACGAGCCAGCGTCGCGGCATGTGGCCGTCTCCGAAATGGTGATCGAGAAGGCAAAGCGCCTGGTCGAGCACAAGCGGGACGTCGTGATCCTGCTCGACTCGATCACGCGTTTGGGTCGCGCTTTCAACACCACTGTCCCATCGTCGGGCAAGGTCCTGACGGGTGGTGTGGACGCGAACGCGCTGCAACGGCCGAAGCGTTTCTTCGGCGCGGCGCGGAATATCGAAGAAGGCGGATCATTGACGATCATCGCGACGGCGCTGATCGATACGGGCAGCCGTATGGACGAGGTGATCTTCGAAGAGTTCAAGGGGACGGGTAACAGCGAGATCGTTCTCGACCGCAAGGTGGCCGACAAGCGCGTCTTCCCGGCGATGGACATCCTTAAATCCGGTACCCGCAAGGAAGATTTGCTTGTGGATCCGAAGAACCTTCAGAAGACATTCGTTCTGCGTCGGATCCTCAACCCGATGGGGACGACCGATGCAATCGAGTTCCTGATCGGCAAATTGAAGCAGACGAAAACGAACTCGGAATTCTTCGACTCAATGAATTCGTAGCGCCATGGCGGCCGATACGATCCACGCGCCGGCCACCGCCCCTGGTAAGGCCGGGGTCGCGGTCGTGCGTGTATCCGGCCCGTCGGCACGGACCATTGCGGAGAAAGTCGCCGGGACGGTTCCGAAACCGAGATACGCGTCGCTGCGCTTGATCCGGCATCCGGACGACGGGACTTTGATCGACCGTGGACTCGTCCTGTTCTTCCCGGGACCGGACAGTTTCACCGCTGAAGATGTCGTGGAATTTCAGATACATGGCGGCCCGGCTATTGTCGATGCAGTCCTCGAATCGATCTTGGCGACAGGCCTTTCGCGGGTCGCCGAGCCGGGAGAGTTTACCCGTCGGGCACATGAGAACGGCAAGCTGGACATCGTCCAGGTCCATGCCTTGTCAGACGCGATCGAAGCAGAGACGGAGCTTCAACGGGTTTTCGCGATGCGTCGGCTCGAAGGCGAAGCAGGAGAGCGGTTTCGGGCCTGGCGTGATGATCTTCTTTTCACGATGGCGCGCCTCGAGGCCTCGATTGACTTTTCCGACGAAGATCTCCCGGCTGATGTGCTCGGAGGTTTGAAGGACCGGTTAGTGCGTGTGTCTCTTGCGCTTAGGGAGGAGTTGGATGGCTTCTGGTCCATGCAACGCTTGCGTGAGGGATTCCGGGTCACGATCCTCGGACGGCCGAATGCAGGAAAATCATCTCTTATCAATAAGATAGTCGGGGAACAGCGTGCCATCGTCTCCAGTACACCTGGCACTACGCGGGATGTGATCGAAAGTCGGGTCGATCTGAACGGGATCCCGGTCGTTTTTGTCGATACCGCGGGGCTGAGAGAGACTTCGGACGAAGTGGAGAGCATCGGGGTGGCATTGGCGCTGAAGGACGCCGACCGTGCGGATCTGAGAATTGTATTGGTAGCGGGGAACGACCCGCTTCCCGAGATAGAGCTACGAGATGACGACTTGCTGATCCGCAGCAAGCGCGATCTCTATCCGGAGGCGGATGTATCCGCCCTGACCGGGGACGGCATCGCCACTCTTGTTAATCGGATAACTTCGGTTCTGAGAGGGCGAATCCATATGTCTTCGGGCATTTCTCGCCGGTACGAGTACGACGCGATGTCCAAGGCGCAGCATCACATCAGTGAAGTGATCGAAGGATGGGACGCGGTGGACGTTGAGATTTTGCTCGCGAAGCTTTATCCGGCGGT
The DNA here is from genome assembly GCF_000877395.1 of Jannaschia aquimarina. Classification (GTDB taxonomy): domain Bacteria; phylum Pseudomonadota; class Alphaproteobacteria; order Rhodobacterales; family Rhodobacteraceae; genus Jannaschia; species Jannaschia aquimarina. The sequence goes on from NZ_JYFE01000060.1 coordinate 171,699, forward strand.
GCAGGCGCTTGGTCGGGTCATCGGGGACATCGACCTTGATGATTTGCTCGACGAAATCTTCTCTTCGTTCTGTCTCGGAAAGTAGGTGTTTCACGTGAAACAGGCTTTTGACGTCATTGTTGTAGGTGGTGGACATGCCGGTTGCGAGGCTGCCCACGCGGCGTCGCGTATGGGATGTTCGGTGTGTCTCGTTACGATGAAGCCGACAGACATTGGACAGATGTCGTGTAACCCTGCGATCGGCGGAATCGGGAAAGGCCATCTTGTCCGCGAGGTCGACGCACTTGACGGTATCATGGGACGATGTGCCGATCGTGCGGGAATTCAATTTCGGCTCTTGAACCACACGAAGGGACCGGCCGTTCGCGGTCCACGAGCCCAGATCGATCGAGAGCTCTACGCGGCAGCGATCCGTGAAACGCTGAACACATCATCCATCGCTCAGGTATTTGGTGAGGTGACCGGCCTTGTCTTGGAGCGAGACAAGGTCGCCGGGGTCCGGCTGGCCGATGACACTGTTATAAGAGCGCCCGAGACTATTTTGACATCGGGAACGTTCCTTGGCGGATTGATCCATATCGGTGAGCGCCGCATCCCGGCCGGCCGGATCGGTGATGAGGCGTCGAATCGGCTCGCCGATCAGATCAAATCGCTTCCTCTTAACCTGGGGCGATTGAAGACCGGCACGCCGCCGCGCTTGGATGGACGGACAATCAACTGGGCCATCCTGGATCAGCAACGTGGCGACGAGATCCCGACACCTTTCTCCTTCATGACGCAAGAGATTTACCAGAGCCAGATCTCCTGCGCCGTTACAGCGACGAACTCCCGGACCCACGAAATTATCGCTCAGAACCTCGACCAGTCAGCTCTATACGGGGGCAGAATTGACGGCGTTGGACCGCGATACTGCCCATCAATCGAAGACAAGGTGGTGCGCTTTGCCGAAAAGACAGCGCACACTATCTTTCTCGAACCGGAGGGGCTGACGACTGACGTCGTTTATCCGAACGGTATCTCGACATCGCTCCCCGAAGATGTCCAAGACCTGTATGTTCACTCGATCCGCGGCTTGGAGAATGCCCGGATCATACAGCCAGGTTATGCGATCGAGTACGACTACGTCGATCCGCGGGGTCTCATGCCCGATCTTCGGGTCTACGATGTGGGCGGCCTCAGCCTCGCTGGGCAGATCAACGGTACCACCGGGTATGAAGAGGCGGCCGCACAAGGGCTTGTCGCTGGACTTTCAGCAGCATGCCGGATCTTACAGAAGGCACCGCCGGCGTTCGATCGCCGCAATAGCTACATTGGCGTGATGATCGACGACCTAACGACGCGCGGTGTCACGGAACCCTATCGAATGTTCACGTCTCGGGCCGAATATCGCCTGTCGCTTCGGATAGATAACGCCGATCTGAGGCTGACACCGACCGGAATTGAATTGGACTGTGTTACCCCAGATCGTCGCCAGGCATTCGAACTCCGTGCCGACCGGCTGCGGCAGACTCGGACCAAGATGCGCGAAATCGAGGTGCTGCCGGCTGTCTTGGATCTTCTGGACGTAGAGGCACCGCGCGGACTGCGAGACGTTCAAGCCGTTGCGGCGCGGGTCCCACCCCAATGTCTTCCGCGTCTCCTGAGGGAGGTTCTTGCCGGTGAGGCCAGTGATCCGCTGACTCTGGCAAGCATCGAGTCGGAGGTGGTCTATGGAAACTACCTCGAGCGACAGAAGCGAGATGCCGAACGGCTCTCGGAGCTGCCGGACACCGAAATCCCGGCGGGTTTCGAGTTCCCGATCGAAGGACTTTCAGGTGAACTTCGTGAGAAGCTTGCTCGGGCGCGGCCAAGGAACTTGCGACAGGTAAACGCAATCGAGGGAATGACGCCTGCAGCGATGCTGCTGATCGGGTCAAAGGTTCGGGCTTTCCAGCGAAATGCGGGCTGAAGGTGTTTCACGTGAAACACAGCGTCGGTTGGATGCATTCCAAGCGCTCGTACAGAAGTGGTCTCCCCGGATCAATCTTGTCTCTCGTGGCGACCTCGATCATCTTCGAGACCGGCACATTGCTGACAGCATCCAGGTCGCCGATGCGGGCCCTAGAAGCGTAGATCATTGGGTCGATCTTGGCTCCGGCGGCGGCTTCCCCGGAATTGTCGTTTCGATCATGCGGCCAGACGTTTCGCGCATGACGCTCGTCGAGTCCGACGCTCGAAAAACTGCTTTCCTTCGGACCTGCGTCCGAGATCTTGAATTGCGCGATGTCTCAATCGTAAACAAACGGATCGAAAACCTGCAGCCAATGGTTGCTGATGTCATCTCCGCTCGCGCAGTCGCGCACTTGACGGCTCTGCTTCAGCTAGCCTCACCACATTTGATCCCCGATGGTGTCGCGCTCTTTCCAAAAGGAGCCAATTGGAAGGACGAGATCGAGGCTGCGAGGAGGGATTGGGACTTCGACTTCGACGCGATACCGAGTACGACGTCCCCAACTGCTTCGATCCTTTCCGTACGGAACATCCGACATGCGCCGAAATAGACCGAAGATCGTCAGCATCGCCAATCAGAAGGGGGGTGTCGGAAAGACGACCACTGCGATCAATCTGGGCGCTGCACTCGCTGCTCGTGGTAGCAAAGTCCTCCTGATCGACCTGGATCCCCAAGGAAATGCTTCGACAGGCCTCGGGATCTCGCGAGATCAGCGCGGACTGACCACGTATGATCTGCTGCTTTCGGACGCGGACATTCAATCGACGGCACGGTCAACCGGCTTCGACGGCTTGTCCATCGTACCAGCGACGACTGATCTCAGTTCGGCAGATGCGCAGATGATGTCCGGCCCCCGCCGTCTTTCTCATCTCAAGATGGCTTTGTCGCAAAGCGCCTCGGACTTCGATACGATCCTCATCGACTGCCCTCCGTCACTTAACCTGTTGACTCTGAACGGTTTGGTTGCAGCAGATACCTTGCTCGTCCCGCTCCAATCGGAGTTCTTCGCCCTCGAAGGTTTGTCCCAACTCCTTCTCACGGTGAAGGAGGTTCGCGCCTCGGCCAATCCGAAGCTGAGATTGGAGGGGATCGTTCTCACGATGTACGATGCGCGGAACAATCTCAGTCGGCAGGTTGAAGCCGATGTACGGGATACCCTTGGCGACCTTGTCTATCAGACCCGTATACCGCGCAATGTCCGGCTCAGCGAAGCGCCGAGCTATTCGATGCCGATCTTTTCTTTCGACCCGCTCTCCAAAGGGGCTGTCGCCTACAGGATGCTCGCGGGAGAGTTCCTTCGCAGAAATCCCGCTGAACCGGAGCCAGCCCATGTCTGACCCTCAAAAGCGCCGTGGCCTCGGACGCGGATTGTCTGCGCTGATGGCCGATCTCGAAGACCCCGGCGGCAGCAGCGATACCGGAACACAGCGGACACTCCCAATAGAAGCGCTGGAGCCGAATCCGGATCAGCCGCGCAGACGGTTCGATGACGATGCCCTCCATGATCTGGCGGCCTCCATTCGCGAGAAGGGGCTTCTGCAACCGATCATCGTTCGGCCGCATCCGAACCAGACCGACCGCTATCAGGTCGTCGCCGGAGAGCGCCGGTGGCGGGCTTCCCAGCTGGCACAGATTCACGAAGTCCCGGTCATCGTCAGGGATCTGGACGATCAGTCGGTCCTCGAGATCGCAATTATTGAGAATGTTCAAAGGGTCGATCTCAACCCGATTGAAGAGGCGCTGGGCTTCAAGCAGCTGATCGACAGGTTCGGCCACACGCAGGAGCAATTGGCCAAGGCTCTCGGGAAGAGCCGAAGCCATATCGCCAACCAGATGCGCTTGCTCAACCTGCCGGAGCCCGTCCTCGAATATCTCAAGGCCGGTGTGCTTTCCGCCGGCCACGCCCGTGCGATGCTGACGGCGGATGATCCCGTTGCGCTGGCCCGACAGACCGTTGCAGCCGGTCTGTCTGTCCGGGAAGTCGAGCGTCGGGCGAAGGGAACTGCGTCTTCGGACGCCAAACCTCGTAAAGCGCAAACACAAAAGGGAAATGCGGACACCCGGATGCTGGCGGATGATTTATCCGCCGCCATCGGGATGGCGGTCGTCATAGACCACGAGAATGACGGGTCCGGTCGACTGACGATCAAGTACAAGGATCTGACCCAGCTCGATCAGATCTGCGAAATGCTCTCCGGCTTCGGTACGGAACGGACGGCGAGGTAGGAGATCAGGGCGTCGGCAACCGCCATCCCCCGCGTCGTCGGCCGGAGCCGCTCGTTATCCAGGGTGATCAGCCCGTCTTCGACCAACGGCTCGCACATCTCTTCGGGAACCGTCGCGCCAAGCTCGCGCAGCCGGCGCAAGTCCACGCCTTCCCTTAGCCGCATCGCTCCGATCAGGTACTCCTCCGCGTGACCGTCGGCTGTCTCCCGCCGCGCCTCTCCGCGCCCTCTGTCCGAGACTGCGGCTAGCCACGTTGCCGGCTGCCGTTCTGCAATCGTCGAAAGACGTTGATGTCCGGTTCCGTACCGGCCATGTGCCCCCGGACCGACGCCCAGCCAGTCTTCGGCTCTCCAGTAGGTCAGGTTGTGCCGCGACTCCAAGCCCGGTCTGGCGTGGTTCGATACCTCGTAGGCGGGCCGCCCGCGAGATTCCAAAAAACTGTTTGAAAACAGATACATGTCTGCCTGTTTGTCATCGTCCGGCAGACCCGGGAGCTTGCCCGCTTCGTGGCGTCGCGCAAAGACCGTCCCCGGCTCGATCGTCAATTGGTAGATCGACAGATGGTCCGGATCCATCGCGACCGCCTCCGTCAGTTCAGACCGCCATGCCTCCAGATCCTGTCCCTGTCGCGCATAGATCAGATCGAACGATACCCGATCGAAGGTCGCGCGCGCGATATCATAAGCGGCCCGCGCCTGAGCGGAATCGTGCGTTCGCCCCAGCGCGCGCAAATCGTCATCTCGCAGCGATTGGATGCCGATCGACACCCGATTGACCCCACCGGCCGCGAAGGCGGCAAAACGCCCGGCCTCGACCGACGTGGGGTTGGCTTCCAGCGTCACTTCCAGGTCGTTTGCGCAGGGCCAGATGCGCCGTGCCTCGTCGACCAAGGCGGCAACCGTCTCCGGTTCCATTCGAGAGGGTGTGCCGCCGCCGAAAAAGATCGACCCGAGGATGCGGTCCGGCATCTCGACCGCCTGCGACCGAAGGTCGGTCAGAAGCGCCTCCCGCCATGCCGCATGATCGACCGATGCGCTGACGTGGCTGTTGAAGTCGCAATAAGGACATTTGGCCTCGCAGAACGGCCAGTGGATGTAGAGGCCGAACCCGCTCATCCCCGAAAGGCCGTCACCTCGACCTCGTAAAGCATCTCGGCCTCCATGAGGCCCGCGATCACCATCGTCGCGGCGGGACGTATCTCGCCCAGATGGCGGCCAAGGACCGGGACGAGACGATCGACCAGCGCCCTGTCGGCGACATAGTGGGTCACACGGACAATATCGGACATGGCAAAACCCGCCCGGTTCAGCACTTCCGCCACGGTCGCAAAGCAATTTTCGGCTTGGTTCTCGATGCCTGCCGGCAGCGCCATGGTCGCGTAGTCATACCCTGTCACGCCCGCCATGAAGCACCAGTCGCCCTGCACGACCGCGCGTGAATAGCCGATTTCCCGCTCGAAGGTCGAACCGGTCGAGATAAGTTCACGCGTCATCCAGAGCGGCCTTCAGCTTCGCAAGTGCGGCCGCGCGGTGGCTCAGCGCGTTCTTTTGCTCAAAGGTCATCTCGCCCATCGTGATGTCGTGTCCGTCGGGGACGAAGATGGGGTCGTAGCCATGGCCTTCCAGCCCCCGGGGCGGCCAGGTCACGCGACCTTCGACCGCGCCTTCGAAGACGGCCTCCTCTCCATCCGGCCAAAGCAGGACGAGCGTGCAGCGGAACCGCGCGGTTCGGGGTTCGGCGGCGCCCCGCGCTTCCAGTTCACGATGGGTCCGCTCCATCGCCTGCATGAAGTCGCGGCCCGCAGGCGTCTCTGCCCAGTCGGCGGTATAGACGCCCGGTGCCCCGCCCAGCGCGTCGACCTCGATCCCGCTATCGTCGGCCAGCGTCGGCAGGCCCGTTGCCTCCATGGCCGCGCGGGCCTTGATGCGGGCATTGCCGAGAAAGGTCGTCTCGGTCTCTTCCGGCTCCGGCAGGTCAAACGCCCGGGCACCTTTCACCCCGATCCCAAGCGGCGCGAAGAGCGCGGCGAACTCTTCGAGCTTTCCCGCATTGTGCGTCGCCACCAGAAGAGTGTCGCCCAACGGCTTCATGACACCGCGGCCCTCTGGGCCGCGACCAGCTCATCCACGCCTTTCTGTGCGAGACGCATCAGTTCCGCGAACTCGTCCTGCCCAAATGTCGCGCCTTCGGCGCTGGCCTGTAGCTCGATCATCCGGCCCGCGCCCGTCATCACGAAATTGCCGTCGGTCCCTGCTTCGCTGTCCTCGGCATAGTCCAGATCCAGCACGGGCTGCCCGGCATAGATCCCGCAGGAAACCGCTGCGACGTGGTCCAGCATCGGGTCGGTGATCACGTCACCCGCCTTCATCAGCGCGTTGACGGCGAGGCGCAGCGCGACCCAGCCGCCCGTGATCGAGGCGCACCGGGTCCCGCCATCGGCCTGGAGCACATCGCAATCCACCGTGATCTGACGTTCGCCCAATGCCTGCTGGTCGATGCCCGCGCGGAGCGAGCGGCCGATCAGGCGCTGAATCTCTTGCGTGCGGCCCGATTGCTTGCCCGCCGCTGCCTCGCGCCGTCCGCGCGTATTCGTCGCACGGGGCAGCATCCCGTATTCCGCCGTCACCCAGCCCTGGCCCGAATTGCGCAGGAAGGGAGGAACCCGTTCCTCCACGCTGGCGGTGCAAAGGACGTGCGTGTCGCCGCAGCGGATCAGGACAGAGCCTTCCGCGTGCTTCGTGAAGCCGGGTTCGATGACGATTTCGCGCATCTGGTCGAGGGCGCGTCCGGACGGTCTCATGTCTTTCTCCTTCGGGGTTCGTCCCCACTTGCCGCCCACCGCGCGCGGGGGCAAGGCGATTGACGCCGCCGGGCCCCGTTCCTAGGTTCGGTCGCCGGAGATCGACCATGTCCATGCCACCCACCGACAGTGCCCGCGTCCTGTCCGAGATGAACGATCGCTCGCGCGAGGTATTTCGCCGTGTGGTCGAAGGCTATCTCGGGACGGGCGATCCGGTCGGCAGCCGCACGCTGAGCCGGGAGATGACCGAGAAGGTCTCGTCGGCGACGATCCGCAACGTGATGCAGGACCTGGAGTTTCTGGGTCTGCTTCAGGCCCCCCATGTCAGTGCCGGTCGCGTCCCGACGCAGGCGGGTCTGCGGATGTTCGTGGATGGTCTGCTCGAAGCGCAACTCGGTGAAGAGGACCGGGAGCGGATCGAGGCGTCGGTCGGAGCATCCGAAAGCGACGCGGCGCGCCTGCTCGACCGGGTGGGCGAGGCTCTGTCGGGGATCACGCAGGGCGCCAGCCTGGTCTTGGCGCCCAAGCGCGAGGCGCCGATCAAGCATATCGAATTCGTCTCGCTGGGCCCCGACCGCGCACTGGTGGTGCTGGTCTTCGCCGACGGCCATGTCGAGAACCGTGTCTTCATACCACCCCCCGGCCAGACGCCCTCGGCCATGCGAGAGGCGGCGAACTTGCTGAACGCCATGATCGAAGGCCGTACCCTGAGCGACCTGCGCGGCCTGATGGAGACCGAGGTCGCCGCGCGCCGTCAGGAAATCGACACGCTGGCCCACTCCCTCATCGAGAAGGGTCTCGCCGCGTGGGAAGGCGAAGGCGAGGACCGGGAACGGCTGATCGTCCGGGGACGCTCGAACCTGCTGGATCAGGGTGCCGCGCCCGAAGAGCTGGAGCGCATCCGCAGCCTTTTCGACGATCTGGAACGCAAGCGCGACATCGCCGAGTTCCTGGAGTTGGCCGAGGACGGCGAGGGGGTGCGGATTTTCATCGGATCTGAGAACAAGCTCTTCTCACTTTCCGGTTCATCTCTGGTCGTATCTCCCTATATGAACGCCGACCGACGAATCGTGGGCGCGGTGGGTGTGATCGGTCCGACCCGACTGAATTACGGGCGGATCGTTCCCATCGTGGACTACACCGCGCAATTGGTGGGCCGGATGCTGTCCGGCTCCGGACAAACGAGGTAAGGATGGGCGAGCCCAAAGACGATTTCCTGGACGACCCCGAGGCCATGGACGAGGAATTCGACCTCGATGCCGCCATGGAAGAGGATGCCGACGGCCCGCGTCGTCCCGCCAATATCGACACCATCCTCGCCGAGCGCGACGAGATGAAGGACCGCTTGATGCGGGCCCTCGCCGAGGCGGAGAATGTTCGCAAACGCGCCGCCCGCGATCGCGAGGAGGCCGCGACTTATGGCGGATCGCGCCTCGCGCGCGACCTGCTTCCGGTCTACGACAACCTCAAGCGCGCGATGGATGCGGTCCCCGAGGACCAGTCCGCGATCCTCGAAGGCCTGGAACTCACCTTGCGCGAACTGACGGGCACGTTCGAAAAGCATGGGGTCAAGGTCGTCGCCCCGGCCGAGGGAGAGAAGTTCGATCCCCAGCTTCACCAAGCCATGTTCGAGGCTCCGGTCCCCGGCACCAAGGCCGGCGACATCATTCAGGTGATGGCCGAAGGCTTCATGCTGCACGAACGCCTCTTGCGTCCGGCACAGGTGGGCGTCTCGTCCACTCCGGCAAGCTGATTTGGGCGCCCCGCGGGGCGCCTTTTTCGTTCAGGCGGCGTGCCGCAGATTGTCGAGCCGGGCGCGCAACAGGTCGCGAACGGTCAGGCCGACCATCTCGCTCAGGTCGATCTGCCGCTGGCGTGCGACGTCCAGGCTGTCGTTCAGCTTCTCCAACCCGTCCTGCAATTGCGCGGCGTGGCTTTCGAACCCGGCAGCGCGGTCGACGCGCGGGATTTCGAACTGACTCCCGATCCGCCAGAGCGGCGCGCCCGATCGGTCGAAAATCGTGAATATATAGAGGAAGTTATCGAACGCCTCGCCGGACTTTCGATAGTTAGTCACCACCACGCGACTGTCACGTCCCGCGGCGAAATCCCCGCGCAGCGTCTTGCGGACGCTGTCCTGCGCCCGGTCGCCTTGCAGGAAGCGGCAATTGCGGTTCCCAATTTCGGAAAGGTCGTAGCCGGTCATCCGAAGGAACGCGTCGTTGGCCAGAACCAGCGGATCGTCCTTCTGACGCGGATCGGAAAGGGTCAACGCGACCTGGCTTCCATCGAAGAAGTCACGGATCGGCTGGGGAATTTCGGTCGTCATGATCGCCTCTGTTCGGAGATGGATATCGGCGCGGAACGGAGGCTCCGCGCCGGATCCGGCGATCAGATTTCGAGCGTCTTCTCGACGTTCTTCACCTGAACCCGGGCCATGCCCAGATTGGCGGTCTTCTTGTCCAGCGCGACGTAGACGAAGACGGTCGGGCTCTTCTCGAGCGGGCGGATCAGGTGCAGCTGCTTGCCCAGCGTGATCAGGATGTCGTCGATCCCGTCATCCAGGCCCAGCATCTCGATCGCCGACAGCTTGGCCTTCACGACCTCGGTGTTCGCCGCGCCAGCCGCTTCCAGATCCAGATTGCCGCCGCCTTCGGAGGCCATCATGAGACCGGTTTCGCTATCGACGAGGCACGCGCCGATGAAACCGCCGATGTCGCTCAGCTTCGAGATATCCGTTTTCGCCATCTTGGCATTCCTTCTACTCAACATGTCGGACCGAACCATCGGCCCCTGGGGTGGTGAACCGGCCCGGGGCGCATCAGGCAGGGGGAGGAGAGAGCCGCCGCAGCGGTCCGCTGCGGAAGTCTTCCAGGTCCCTTGCGATCTGCGTCATCGCTCGTGTCCATTCGATGCCATCGTGACGCTCGGGGCGGAGGATCCGCTCGATGACAGCGCGGTGGTCATCAGATGGTTTCTGGTACGACTCGAATGTCCGGAAAATTTGGTCCAACACCTCTTCCGGGTGGCCATTTGAAGGTATTTCCGTGGCGAGCAATTCGGCCAGGCCGGGAACGCCTTCTTGTTCCTTGCAAAGTTGGGTTTGCGGCTTTTCGGAATGTGGCGGTTTTGCGGTGAAGATCGGGCGAACCGGTTCTGTCGCAGAGACGGTTTGCGCCTCGCCGAGAGGCTCACGCCGTGAACAGGCATCTCTCGCCGCAGTGAGCCGTCCGTCCAGTGCCGACATGAGGGCTGCGCCTCCGGACGCGTTCCACGCACTCTGGTCGTCGTCGGCGCGCGCGGCCCTCGCTGCCGGCGTCGCCAGGGCAAGCGCCTCGGCAAAAAGCGAACCGGCCTCGCGTTGCACCCGCTTCATGATGCGGCCCGCATCCTTCGCCTTCCGGATCTGGTCGATCCGGGTGACGACGAGGATACCGTTCTCGTGCAAGTCCTTCGGAAGGGACTTCCAGAACTTCGCCTCGGTCGCGCGCCATGCCTGTTCTGCTGCGCTGCACCAGATCGCCGCGTCCAGGTAGGGTTTGAGGAAGTCGAGCGCGTCCTTCGCCATGTGCGGATCAGAGATCCCCGGCGTGTCGATGACATCGATCCCGTCGAGAAGCGCGGCATCGTGGGTCATCCGCACGAGAAGCAGATCATCGTCGTCCGATGACGCCGCGTCTTCCAGCGTGATCGGTTGGAGTCGCCCGTCGCGCATCAGCGCCTGGCACTCCGGCCCTCCATCGGGTGCGGTGAACCAGACTGGCGGCAGGCTGGTCGCGGTCGCCTGCATCGGAAGGACGCGCTCGCCCAGAAGCAGGTTCAGCAGCGAGGATTTGCCCGAACTGAACTCGCCCATGACGGCGAGCGTGCCGCGCGCCGAATACCATTCCGCAAGTCGCGCCTTCGCATTGTCGGATAGCCCGCTCATGCCGCGCGGCTACCGTCGATGGCGCTTTCCTTCGGCGCATGCTCGTCCGCGATCTTGCGCAGCTTGCCCGAGATTTCCTGCAATCGGGCAATGCGCTGGGCGACCTCGTTCCGGACGCCGAGCCGGGCCCGCAAGGCACTGCGCTGGGCGCCATCGTCGAAGGCCGAAAGACTTTGGAGCGTTTCGACGTGACCAGCCAGGAAGTCGTGGAGTTGCGTGCGTGTCCGCTGGGCGAAATCCGCGATATGGGCGTCGCGGATCTCGTCCACCGTCTCGCGCATGGCCTCTCCCGCGATCTCGCGGAAGCGATCCACGAACGTGTCCGGACGCAGCTTGCGCCGCAGCCATGTGCCCACGAGTCCGCCCGACAGGTCGATCGTCATCGTGCGCATCAGCGAGGTCGGTGTGCCGGGTTCGACCGGACGCGGCGGCGCAACGGAAAAGACCCGGCTCGCATCGTTCAATGCGTCGCCGTAGAGGGACTCGATCCGGGCGGCGGCGGCTTCGAAGATCGGTGCGATCTTGGCCGGTGCGATCTGAACGAACCGGTCGTAGGCGACATTCAGATCGCGGCGCAGACCTTCGGTATCCGGGGCCCAGTCGGCAGGGTCCCCGCCCTTGGCGATCAGGCGCGACAGGGTTTCGGATTCCTGCGTGACGAAGTCGTGATACGCGCCCGACATCAGCATCAGCATCTTCTCGGACGTCTCGTGGATCATCTGATCGCAGGCCAGATGGACCTGAGCCAGCAGGCTGTCGAGTTCGTCCACCATCGCGCTGAGATCCAGATCGGTCCGCACGGCGGTCGCCTTGTCCTTCATCGCTTCCCGCAGGAGCATCAGGGACCGACCCACGACGTCCGACGCATCGCGCGCCGTCTCGGCCAGGGCAGGGGCGGCGACGGCTTCTGCGCTGCGCTGCTGGATCAGGTCCGAAAGCTCGTGCAGGCCGGAAAGGTCGATGGGCTTGCCCGCATTCCAGTCCGGCGTACCGATTGCGGGGAGATCTCCCGCAGACTCCTCCTGCAACCTGTGGGCCCGCGCGTCCGCCAGCGCGATCAGAACGTCCATGCTGGCTTCCGAGATCTCCTCGATCTCTCCGAATCTGGCGAGGCCAGCCCAGACCGCGCTGCCAAACACCATCGGAACGTCGTCCGCCAGACCTTCGCGCGACAGCAGCTTGCGGATGGACGCCTCGATCTTCGGGATCTGCGCATCCGGATCGTCGAGCTGGTCGATCCGGTTGACGTAGAGGATCACCTGTTCGTTCTGCAATCCGCGCAGCACCCGCATTAAGCTGACATCGACGGTGGACAGCGCCTGATTGGCATTCAGGACGAGCACGCAGATGTCCGCGTCTCCGATCCGCTCCAATGTCGCGGCCTCGCGCACCAGGAACGGGTCGTTCACGCCGGGCGTGTCGCAGATCACGGTCGGCAGGGCATAACCTCGGTGATCGAGATAGAGATCCGCGCTGCGCGTCACGTCGGCGTAGCGGCCTTCCGATCCGCCCGGCTGGTCGGCCATCTCTTCCTCGCCCATGCAGACGTATTTCTCGACGAGGGATGGCGAGTGACCGGCGAAGCTGTGACGACCGTCTAGCAAAAGCTGGAAGTTGCGACCGAGCCGGGCCTCGGTCCGGCGCTGCATCTCGTCGATCTGCTCGCGCAGGGTGTCGGTTTCCAGATCCAGGCCCGCTTCGTCCGACATGCGGCCCAGCTTGCCGCCGCGCTCGACCATCTCGGCCCACTCCGCCGAAGAGAAGAAGGTGAAGACGGCGTTCTTGCCGCGCGGTTTCGGCGTGTTGAGATGGATCGACGTGACGACCGACGTCCACGGGTTCACGTCCGACGGCAGCAGACCGCTAGAGCCGATCAGTGCGTTCGTCAGGGCCGTCTTTCCGGCCTTCACCTGTCCCAGCAGCGACACCCTCGTGCGGAAGTCGTCCAGACCGGTGCGCAGGCGCGTCACGCGGTCGGTCTCCTCCGGAACGACGAGACCCGAGATCTCGTCCAGCAGCTGGCCGACCTCACGCCGGGCGGTTGCGATTTCGCGTGCAGCCTTGGCCCCGTCGACGGGGCCACTGCTGAGCGCGAGTTGCTGCAGAGCCTTGTCATTCATTCACTCGTTCTCCCGCCTGTCGGGCCGCTCTAAGCCCCCGCGACCACTGAGCCTTTTTCGTTCATTGTCATTGATATCGGTGGCGCGCCCGGTTCCGCGTGAAGCGTCGCGCGCCCGGCGCCCAAGGCACGAAGGGCGCGGGAAAAGCCGACCATCGCGGCGATCTCGGCAAATGCCGCGTCCTTGGGGCAGGCGAGGGGCCAGCCGCTTCGGTCGAGCCTCCAGAGCCCGTCCTCGCAACCCAGAAGGACCGGAGCCGGGACCTGAGGCCCGATCGTGTCTTCGGGAGCAGCCAACGTGTAGACGACGTCCCGCCCGGCGCCGATGGCCGAGGTGATGAGGGGCGCGATGTCCGTCGGATCGGTCGCGCCGGCGACCAGCCTCACTCCGTCGCGGTCCGCCCGCAGCTTGAGCCGTTCGCTGCCGGTCAGCACGCTCAGGAGGCGCGGCAATTCGACCGCGTAGAGGCGCTGAGCCAGTGCCCAGAGCGTGTGATGGACCGCATCCGTCCAGACAGGGGCGGGACCGGCCGGGATCGCGTTGACCGCTTCGGGCAACGCGCGAAGCCGGACAGCCAGAAGTCCCGCGTTCAGACGGTCGTCGCCTTCGACGACGAGCCCGGTTCGAAGGCAGAGGATCACACGACCATCTCGGCCCGAAACGACAGCGCGCCTCATGCCGAGGCCGGACAAGGCATGGCATGCTGCGATCTTCGGGGAGATGGCAGACGCGTCCTCTCCGATTGACAGGACGCGCGTCACGCCTTGCACCTCTGCGAGGCTGGCATATTCGGAGGACAGGTCGGCTTGGGCGTGGTGCAGCATCGGACTCGGTTCAGGACAGTTCGGTGCAGAGAGCCGAAGAACCCGCGCTAAATTATGGCAAATCGGGTCGGCCTGTTCGAAAAATGTGCAAACACGCATTCATACGCATCCGCATCGGCCCCACCGTTTCCGTGTCTGGGCACCTTCAGATCATGCTCCGGAGTTGCACAATCCGTCCGCCCGCGGCGGCTGCATCCTCGGCATCGTGGGTCACGAGGATCGTGGGGATCCCGGCCTGTCTGGCGCGGTCCAGAACGAGGGATCGGATCCGGGCACGGAGTTCTGTGTCGAGCTTGGAAAACGGCTCGTCCAGCAAGAGCGCGGAGGGCCGCGAGAGGAGCGTGCGCATCAACGCGACCCTTGCCGCCTGCCCGCCGGAGAGGGTCGCCGGATCGCGCGATCCGTAGCCTTCCAGACCGATATCCGAAAGGGCGGCGTCCACCATGGCCCGGCGTTCGGCCCGCGATCCGCCCCGTGGTAATCCGAACGCGAGGTTGGAGGCGACGTTCAGGTGCGGGAACAGCAGGGGGTCCTGATACAGGATGCCGATGTGGCGGGCCTCGGGCGGGAAGCCGTCCAGTTCGCGCCCCGCTAGAAGGACCCGGCCTGTCTGTGAGAAGCCGGGGGCAAGATCTCCCATCACCGCCGACAGGATCGTGGACTTGCCGGATCCGGACGGCCCCATCAGCGTCAGCACCTCGCCCGGCGCCACGCTGGCCGAGACCTGCGCGACCACGCGACCGTCGTGGGATACGGTCAGATCCTCAAGTGTCAGGCCGCTATTCACGGCGCATGCCCAGGCGATTGCGGAAGAGGATGGCCGGGATCGCGAGGGCCAGCGCAAAGGGCAGAAGCGCGGCCGCCGTCTGGCCCAGACCCCAGACCCCGATCGCCCTCCGGTCGCCGCCGGATGCCAGCGCGACCGCCTCGGTCGCCAGTGTCGGCACGCGGCCACCGCCCAGCAGCAACGTTGGGAGATATTGTCCGACGCTCACGGCGAACCCGACGGCGCAAGCGGTGAGCACGGGGGCCAGGAGCATTGGCAGCCTGAGGCGCCAGAGCGTCCGCTCCGCCCCCGCCCCCAACCCTGCCGCGACCCGGGCGTAGCGTGGATCCCAGGCGCGGAACGGACCGGACAGGGACAGGAAGACATAGGGCAGGACGAAGACCACATGTGCAGCGATCACGAGCGCCAGGCCGGGATCCCCTCCCAGCCAGAGCGGAAGGATCTGGAGGCCCGGCAGAAACGCGATCTGCGGCACGATCAGGGGAAGATAGAGAAGCCAGAGCGCGCGGCTGGAGGCCGTGATGCCGTGACGATGCTCGGCCTCGAGGCAGCCGATGGTGAAGATTAGAGAGATGAAGGTGGCGGAGAGCGCGATGAAGGCCGTCGTGAGTGCCGTGTCCGCCATCGCAGGCCCGAAGCGCATCCAGCTTCGCAGCGTGACGGCTTCGGGTGCGAGGTCCGGAAAGGACCATCGCGCCGCGACCGACCAGATCGCGAGCGCTGCTATGCTGGAAAAGACCGCGACGGCCGATGCGGCACCAAGGGCAAGCCCCGCGACTCGCAAGCTCCGCTCCGGCAGTCTTGCCGCGGACCAGACCATGCGCTTGCCCAAGAGGGAGGTCAGGCGCTCGAACGCCAACCAGACGGCCAGTGCGAAAAGGACGAGGGCGAGCTGGATCACGGCCGCCGCCGCCGCCGTCGCCCGCAAGGCCAGATCGGGGTCCATCATCCAGCGCGCGATCTGAACCGACAGGGTCGGTGGCGTGGAGGGCCCGAGGATGGCCGCCATGTCGACATTCGTCATGCCGTAGACCAGCACGACCATCACCGGCAGGCGGATCCGGGAATAGAGATCGGGAAACACGGCCAATAGCCATCCGACGACGCGCCCGCGCCCCAGGCTACGCGCGACCGCGAGCCTGGGCTTTGCGGAGAGTTGCGGCAGCGCCGCCAACGCCATCAGCAGGAGAAAGGGAACCTCCTTGGCGATCAGGCCCAGGGCGAGCGACAGGCCCAGCGGATCCTGGAGGATCAGGAGATCCGGCGGCCGGTCCCATCCGAGGGCCTGTGCCGGAAGCCGTGCGATCCAGCCCGAGGGCGCGATGACGAAGGCGAGGCCGAGCGCCGTCGCCGCGTGAGGCACCGCCAGAAGCGGAGAGAGGAGCCGTTCCAGCCACGCAAAGGCGCGCGTCCCATGCCATGCCGCCAGAACCAGTGCGACGATGGCAAGCGCACCCAGTGTCGAGATCATCCCCGACAGGAGGGAGACGGTCGCCGCGCGGGCAAGGCCGGGCCAGGAGAACGCCTCCCGAAAGGGATCCAGCGAAAAACCGTCCCGCAGCGGCCCGATGCCGAAGGCGGGCAACAGCGTCCCCAGAAGCCCGGCCAGAACCGGGCCGACCAGGACCAGCGCGGTCAGGAGCGGCAGAGGCCGCAGCACGTCCTACTGCGCGACGCCGAAGCGAGCGGTCCAGTCCTCTGCCAGACGCTCCGCCCAGCTTGGATGGGGTTCGGGCAGGGCCTGGCCCAGTTCATCGGGTGACAGCGTCGCGATCCCGAGTTCGAGCGCGTCGAACGCGGCGCGGTCGGCTTCGGGCAACTTGTCCATGGCGAGCACCGTGCCGTAGCCGAGGATATCCGGATCCTGCGCACGCAATTGCGCCTCAGGCGACAGGAGGATGTTCGCCACGACCATGGCACCTTCCTTCGACGACGAATTGTAGGGGATCGCGACGAAGCTGGCATTGCCCAGCGTGCCGCCGTCCAGCACGTAGGTGCGGACGGTTTCCGGAAGTTGGAAATTGGCGATGGCCGCCGTCGCCTCGCCCGGCGAGAAGCTGATGGCGAGGTCGATTTCCCCGTCGTTCATGAGTTGCCATTGCCGCGGTCCGGTCTGCGGATAGGCGCGGCCTTCGCGCCAGAGCAGCGGGGTCAGCTCTTCCATGAAGGCCCAGAGCGGGGCGGTGACATCCGCGTAGTCGCCGCCGACAGGGTCGGACAGGCGATCCGGATCCGGGGCGAGTTCGAGCAGCATCTGCTTGAGGAAGGTCGTCCCGAGGAAGTCGGGCGGCTGTGGAAAGGCAAGCCGTCCGGGATTGGCGCGCGCCCAGTCCAGCATCGCCTCCGCGCTGCGTGGCGGATCGGTGAGCCGGGCGGTGTCGTGGACGAATACGACCTGCGCCATGGCCCATGGGCTTTCGTAGCCTTCGGTCGGGATCGTGAAATCGGTGGTGACGGTCTTGCCCTCGACATCGACATACTGCCAGTTGGGCAGCGCCTCGGCGAAGGGACCGAACAGAAGGCCGGCTTCCTTCATGGCGGCGAAATTGGCGCCGTTGATCCAGATGAGGTCGACCGACCCGCCCTCGTCCCGGCCCGCCTGTTGTTCGGCGAGGACGGCGGAAACCGCATTGGCGGTGTCGTCCAACTTGACGTGGCGCAGGTCGACACCCTGCTCGGCGGCCTGCTCTCTGATCCAGGCGATGAAGTCGTTCGTCGCCGTCGAGCCGCCCCAGGCGTGCCAATGGACCACCTGTCCCTCGGCGGCGGCGGTCACGGAGGCCCAATCCGTCGGATCGGGATCGGCAAGGGCCGGGGCCGCGAGGAAGGGAAGCAGGGCGAGGAAACGGCGCATCGGGCACTCCGGTCGGGACAGATTGGCGGAGACTTGTCGCCCCGTCCTGCGGGGGTCAAGCCGGGTCCCGCGCCCTCGCGCTCTCGTGACCGGCGCGGAGTGGCTTGCGGTTCGACCAAACTCGGCCATTGTCCGGAGCACCAGTCAGAGAGGGGATTGTCTGGCCCATGACCGACTTCCTGTTCGATCCGCCCGAACCAGTGGCCTTGTCCCTTGCCGGCGGGTCCGCCCGGATCCCGGTCCGGCGCATCTTCTGTGTCGGGCGCAATTACGCGGCCCACGCCGCGGAGATGGGAGCGGAGGTCGATCGGGAGGCGCCGTTCTATTTCACCAAGTCCGCGCCGCACCTGCGGGCCGGGGGCGGAACGGTCGCCTATCCGCCCGGGACCGACGACTACCATCATGAGATGGAACTGGCCGTGGTTCTGGGCGCGCATGCCTACCGGGTGACACCAGCGGACGCGATGGACGTGGTGCTTGGCGCCGCCTGCGCGCTGGACATGACCCGCCGTGATCGACAGGCCGAGGCCAAGGAGAAGCGCAGGCCCTGGGATGTCGGCAAGGATGTCGAGGGATCTGCCATTCTGGGCGAGGTCACGCGCGGCTTCGTCCCTGAAGGACAGTGCATCCGCCTTAGCGTCAACGGAGAAATCAGGCAGGATGCGCGTCTGTCCGAGATGGTTCATTCCGTGCCCGAGATCATCGCGGACCTGTCCCGCCTCTATCACCTCGCGCCCGGCGACGTGATCCTGACGGGGACGCCGGCCGGTGTGGGCGCGGTCCAACCCGGCGATGTGCTCGACGGGTCGATCGAGGGCCTGACGCCGCTGCACGTCACGATCGGGTCCAAGACGTAACAGACGCTCGACAGGACGCGTGGGTGCTGTAACTTCCGACGGGTAAGGCGCCGAAGCGCGCCACACCAAGGGAGGAATGACATGACCAATCGCAGGACCGTTCTCGCCGCCGCCGCGCTGGCGCTGACCGGGCTACCCGCTGCCGCGCAGGAGGTGACGCTCAAGCTGCACCAGTTCCTGCCCGCGCAGGCCAATGTGCCGATGCTGATCCTGGACGTCTGGGCCGACAATGTCGAAGCGGCGTCGAACGGCCGTATCGAGGTGGAGCGCTATCCCTCCATGCAGCTGGGCGGCGTGCCGCCAGAGCTCATGGATCAGGCCATCGACGGTGTCGCCGATGTAGTCTGGACGGTCGTCGGCTACACGCCCGGCCGCTTCCCCAGGACCGAGGTCTTCGAGTTGCCCTTCATGACCGAGGATGCCCGTGCCACGTCCTATGCGTACTGGAAGCTCTTCGAGGAGGAGATGGGTGAGGATTTCCCGGGCGTGGAAATCCTGGGCACATGGGTTCACGGCCCCGGCATGTTCCACACGGCCGATCCCGTCGAGAACCCGGAAGACCTGCAGGGCATGAAGATCCGCGGTGGCGGCCGTCTGGTCAACGCCATGCTGGAGCGGTTGGGCGCAGAGCCCATCGGCATGCCCGTCCCGGCCATCCCCGAAGCCCTGTCCAAGGGCGTGATCGACGGCACGACCATTCCGTGGGAGGTGACCCCTGCCATCCGCGTGCCGGAACTGGTCGAGTTCCACACCGAATTCGAGGGCCCCGCCCTCTATAACCTGACCTTCGTGCTGGCCATGAACGAGGGCACCTATGACGGGTTGCCCGACGACCTGAAGCAGATCATCGACGAGCAGTCGGGCCAGGCCTTCAGCATCTTCGCGGGCGGGACGCAGGCGGATGCCGACGGTCCGGCGCGGCAGGTCGCGGTCGATAACGGCAACGAGATCGTCACCATCTCGTCCGAGCAGGCCGAAGCCTGGCGTGAAGCCGCGCAACCCATCTACGATGAATGGATCGCCGAGATGGAGGGCAAGGGGATCGACGGCCAGGCACTAATCGACCGCGCGCGTGCGTTGATGGAGGAGTATGACTCCTCCCTCGACACCTACGCGCCGCTCTGACTTCATGACCGGCGTGGGCCTTCGGTGGCCCACGCCGACCTTGCGCTTGCCCGGCTCGGCGGAGAGCCGCTAGGTCCGGGCGAAGGGGGATCGCTCATGCACCGTTTCTTCCTGACGCTCGCGCGCGCCATGGCGCTGGCGGGCGGGGCGATGCTGCTCCTGCTGATCCTGATGACCTGCGTCTCGATCCTCGGGCGGGAGTTGAACGAGATCCTGCAGGCGGATGGGTTGCGCAGTTCGGCCATCGGACGCTGGCTTCTGGACGAGCTGGGCGTCGGCGCCATCGACGGCGATTTCGAGTTGCTGGAGGCGGGCATGGCCTTCACCATCTTCGCCTTCCTTCCGTTGACCCAAATCACGCTCGGACATGCCAGCGTCGATGTCTTCGCCGACCGGTTGCCGCCCGCGTGGAACCGATGGTTCGCGGTCGTGATCGAGGTCGTCTTCGCGGCCGTCCTGATCCTGATCGCCTGGCAGCTTTTCCTCGGGATGCTGTCCAAGCTGAATTCGGGCCAGACGACCATGCGGCTCGAGTTTCCGGTCTGGTGGAGCTACCTTCTGGCGGTTCCGCCCGCGTTCCAGGCCGCCACGACCGCGATCTGGTGCGCCTGGGCGCGTCTGGTCGAGGCACGGACCGGTCGGATCATCCTGACCGAGGCGGAGGGCGGGCATTGAGCGACTTCGTTCTCGGCGCGCTGTCCTTTCCGGCGCTGCTGACGCTGATCTTCCTTCGGGTTCCGATCGGGCTGGCGATGTTCCTTGCCGGGCTCGTCGGGCTGATCATCGTTACCGGGGATGTGACGGTCCCCTTCGCACGGCTGAAGTCGGAGACCTACACGACCTTCTCGAACTATTCGCTGTCGATCGTGCCGATGTTCCTGCTGATGGGGTATTTCGCCACGCTGGGCGGCATGTCGACGGCGTTGTTCAAGGCGGCCGAATCCTTTCTCGGACATCGAAAGGGGGGCGTCGCCATGGCGGCGGTCGGGGCGTGCGGTGGCTTCGGCGCGATCTGCGGCTCGTCGCTTGCGACGGCGGCCACCATGTCCCGTGTCGCGCTGCCGGAGTTGCGCGCCTACGGCTATTCCGGCGGCTTCTCGACGGCGACGCTGGCGGCGGGCGGGACGCTAGGCATCCTGATTCCGCCTTCGGTCGTGCTGGTGATCTATGCGATCCTGACCGAGCAGAACATCGCCAAGCTGTTCCTCGCCGCATTCCTGCCGGGTGTGCTGGCGGCCCTGGGCTATGTGCTGGTCATCTCGATCTATGTGCGCGTGAACCCCGGAGCGGCGGGCCTGCGCGACCGGGTGCCATGGGGCGACCGGATGCGCGCGCTGGTGGCGGTCTGGCCGGTCCTTCTGGTGTTCCTCGCCGTGGTCGGTGGCATATATGGCGGGCTGTTCACGCCGACCGAAGGCGCGGCAGTCGGCGCGTTGGGCACCGGACTGATCGCGCTGGCGAATGGCGGCCTGACCTGGTCGACCCTCGGCGAAAGCTTCACCTCGACCGCGCGGGCCTCGGCGATGATCTTCTTCATCGTCCTGGGCGCGGCTTTCTACAACGGCTTCCTCGCGCTGACGGGCGTGCCGCAGGGCATCGCGGGCTGGGTTGTGGAGGGCGGGTTCAACCCATGGATCGTGCTGATCCTGATCCTGATCTTCTACCTGCTCTTGGGCTGCGTCATGGACAGCCTGTCGATGATCCTGCTGACGATCCCGATCTTCTGGCCCGTCGTGCAGGAACTGGACTTCGCCTTCGTCACGCTGGCCGAACTGCATGCCACCCGCGCCGTTCCCGTCATCGCCGAGATCGAAGCCGCTTTGGCGGCGGGCATGGCCCCGCCCGTAGAGATCGCCGCAGAGATGCTGGCCGAGATCAAGGCGGCGCTGGCTCAGGGGGCGGAGCTGACACGCGACCAGATCCGCGCGCTGGAATTGCGCCGGGTCAATCAGGGTGCCGTGAACCGCATCAATCAGGAGATGGTGGCGATCTGGTTCGGGATCCTCGTGCTGATCGTCGTCGAGGTGGGCCTGATCACGCCGCCGGTGGGGATGAACCTCTTCGTCATCAACGCCATGGACCGGGACACGCCGATGACGGCCACCTACCGGGCCGTGCTCTGGTTCGTCGCATCGGATCTGATCCGGGTGGCGATCCTGCTGGCCTTCCCGATCATCACACTTGTCTTCATCGCCATCTGAGGGAGGTCATCATGCGGATCGACGGCACAAGCGCGATCGTCACGGGCGGCGGCAGCGGGCTTGGCGCCGCGACCGCGCGGCACCTGGCGGCCCGGGGGGCCAAGGTCACCATCCTCGATCATGACGGCGACAAGGCCGAGGCCGTGGCGGCCGAGATTGGCGGACGGGCCGCGCCCTGCGACGTCACCGACGAGGCGCGGGTAGAGCGTGCCGTGGCGGCCGCGGCCGATGCCCATGGCACACCGCGCATCGTCGTGAATTGCGCCGGGATCGCGAATGCCGCGCGGATTGTGAACCGCAAGGGAGAGACCGGGCTCGCCACGTTCCGGCGCGTGATCGAGGTCAACCTGATCGGGAGCTATGCCGTCGCGGCTCATACGATCCGTCTGATGCAGGAAGCCGATCCTCTGGACGATGAACGTGGCGTGGTCATCAACACGTCGTCGGCGGCGTATCAGGACGGACAAGTGGGCCAGTCCGCCTATGCTGCCTCCAAGGGGGCGATCGCTTCGATGTGCCTGCCTCTGGCGCGGGAACTGGCAAAGCCCGGCATCCGCGTCTGCGCCATCGCGCCCGGCCTATTCCATACGCCGATGATGGAGGCCCTGCCAGAAGAGACCGTTCAGAAGATCACCGCCGATGTGCAGTTCCCGCAGCGTTTGGGCAACCCGCACGAGTTCGCCGCCCTGGCCGCGCATATCGTCGAGAACCGCTATCTGAACGGAGAGGTCATTCGCATCGACGGGGCGACGCGCCTGCCGCCGCGATAGGCCGGCCACGGGCGCCGAACCGCGACCTCGCTAGAGCCTGTATGCCTCGCGCGCCAGTCCGTGGGCGAGGCGTGGCATGATTTCGAAGGCCTCTTCCTCGTCGAGGCGATGGGTCGTCACCAGCCCTGCCAGAAAGGCCGCGTCGCAGCGCCTCGCCACATCGTGTCGCGCCGGGATCGAACAGAGCGCACGGGTGTCGTCGTTGAAGCCCGCCGTATTCTCGAAACCCGCCGTCTCCGTCGCCATCTCCCGGAACCGTCGCATGCCTTCGGGCGAGTCGTGGAACCACCAGGGCGGGCCGAGGCGCAGGCATGGATAGGCCCCGGCAAGGGGGGCAAGCTCGCGAGCATAGGTGGCTTCGTCCAGCGTGAACAGGATCAGCGTCAGGCGTGGGTCCATCCCGACCGCGTTCAGCAAGGGCCGCAAAGCGTGGGTCCAGCCGGTCGGTTGCGGAATATCGAAGCCCCTGTCCTTGCCGACCGTGTGGAAGACGCCGTGGTGATGGTTCCTCACCGCTCCGGCATGAAGCTGCATCACCAGACCGTCCTCGGTGGACATGCGCGCGAATTCGGTGAGCATCTGGGCGCGGAAGGCCTCGGCATCCTCTGGCGAGACCGGGGGGCGGAGGACCCGTTTGAACAGCGCTTCCGCCTCTGCCGTGCCCAGGTCGAGCGTCCGCGCCGTGGGGTGACCGTGATCGGTCGCGGTGGCGCCCATCTCTCTAAAGAAGGTCCGCCGCACACGGTGAGCGTCGAGATAGCCTTGCCATCTGGTCGTATCGCAGCCCGTGATTTCCCCTAGTCGCATGACGTTGTTCCGGAAGCGGGGTGTCTCCGGATCCGTCACGGCGTCGGACCGATAAGTCGGGACCACGCGGCCGGTCCAGTCGCTTCTTTGGACGGCATCGTGGTGGCGCAGATCCGACAGCGCATCGTCGGTCGTGGCGATCACGTCGATTCCGAACCTGTCATAGAGCGCACGAGGCCGGAATTCCGGTCGGGCAAGCGCGTCGGCGATGGCATCGAACTGCGCGTCGGCATTCGCGGGCGACAAGCGCTCCGACAATCCAAAAACCTCCGACAGGGCGTGGTCGATCCAGAGGCGCGAGGGGGTCCCCCGGAAGAGGTGGTAGCCCTCTGCGAAACGACGCCAGATGGCGCGCCTGTCTCCTTCGGCCTCCTCGCCGATCCCGAGCTGCGCGAATGACATGCCCTGACTGAACAGCATCCGTGTCACGTAGTGATCGGGCATCACGAAAAGCTCCGCCGCGTCGGTAAAGGCGGGGTCCTCTCCCCACCAGCGCGGATCGGTATGCCCATGCGGCGAGACGATCGGCGCATCCGCGACGGTGTCGTACAAGGCTCGGGCGATCTTGCGGGTCGTCGGGTCCGGCGGAAAAAGACGGTCGGGATGCAGCAGGCTCATGGCCCGGCACGCTAGGCTAGAGGGCGACCCTTCGTCCATCGGGTCCGTCTCGCAGCAATGTCCGCCGCCGCTCGAAGCCTTCGGGGACGACGAAGGCGGTCGCAGCCCGGAACCGCCCGTCATACGGCCCGAAATAGAGCGCGCGATGCGGCGAGAGCGGGGCAAGCGCCAGATCTCGGGCAAAGCTGTGTCCCAGACCTGCCAGGCGCCAGTCCGGCGCTTCGGTGACCGGCTCCAGATAGCCCTCGACGCTGAGCTGACGCAGCGCGGTCCCCGGCGCGAACCGGCCCGACCGGGCCCGCTCGACGGTCAGGGCGCCATTGGTATAGCGGCCCTGCGCGGCGAGATAGCTGCCGGACGGCCCGGCGCGCCCGCGCAATCCGGTGCCGCCGATCCCGCCTTGGTCGACCACGCCGGCGATCAGGTCCGGGCCGGGGGACGCGGCCGAGATACGGCTTGCGACGACGCCCGTCCGGGTCCAAGCGCCGTCCACCGCGACCCGCGCGCCTTCGACGAGAACACCGGAGATGCCGGCTTCGGCCCGGACCGGAACGCCGTTGACCCGGCCATCGGCCACGGTCCCGACAAGGGCATGTTCCACCCGGACGCTCTGCGCCACCAGCCGATCCCCGCGGCGGTCGGCTACGACCGTCAGAGACTGCCCGTGCCCCAGCGCATCCACGTCCATCCGTCCGAATGGCCCCGAAACGGGGGTCCGGTCGTCGATCTCGATCCGGAGGCCGTTGACGATCAGGCTGCCGAAATCCGTCAGGACACCGACGATGCCGGTCCCCCCGATGCCCCCTTCGAACGGGTCCTCCCGGGTGACGAGCGCGGGCGCGGGCATGCAGGCCGATAATCCGGCGCCCGCAGCGAGGCACAGGACGTGACGGCGATCAGGTTTCTTCATCGTCGGCCTTTGGTTCGCGGAAGAAGTAGACCCCGAGGCGATAGCGCTCTGTCGCCGCCGGATCGCCCGCACCATCGCGCTGTTCCTGTCGGGACCGGGCGTCGAGGTCTTCGAGCAGGCTTTGCAATTCGACCCGCGCATGGCGTTCCAGACGATCCACGGCATCGGGGGTCAGGTGGTTGTAGAAGACCGCGCGCTCCAGAAAGGGGGGTGTCTCCGCCTCCAGGTTTTGCGAGGCCGCGGCGAGGTGGTCGCCCAGATTGGTCGCGAAGAAAGCCAGCCTGTCGTCGTCCGACCGGGGACCGACGACGGCCTCTGGCGAGAGATGCAGCAGGTCGTCCCGTCTTTCGACCAGACCTTGCCGCAGCAACTCGTCCAGTACGGTGCGGGGCCGGATGTCCCGGCTGAAGCCCTCGACCAGATCGTCGAATTGCGCACGCGACAAGGGCGTGCCGATCTCGCGCCAACGCGACACGACAGTCGCCAGCGCGGCGGATCGCGCGCGGGCCACTTCCCACCCGTCCGGACCGGCGGAGAGGATCGCACGGACGTCCCGGCGGTGGACACCGGTCAGCAGGGTGATCCGGCTGTCCGTGGGCGGCTTGCCATCGATCCGGAAGGAGGCCTGAGCGACATCGACATACACGGATTTCAGCAGCCTGTAGAACCTGGGTGCGGTGACCCCGCGCGATATCAGCAGCCGCACCAGCGGGCGAAGCACGCCGCGCAGGGCACGGGTGAAACGGTCTGGGGATGGGTCGCTCATATTAGGCGGTGATATGCCGCGTGGAAAAAAATTCCACAAGTCATGTTGACGTGATCGAGGACCAAGCCAGTTCCAAGCCCACGGGGAGAGTGGGACAATCGCCCACATTGACCCCGCGGATAATGGAAGAAATGCGAACAGGGAGACCCGCATGACCCTCATTCTGAACCGCCGCAGCGCACTGACCCTCGGCGCTGCCTCCGTCGGAACGCTGGCTCTGACGGGCTGCGCGACGACAGCCTCGGGTGCAGGCGACATCGTCGACGTCGCATCCGGTGCGGGCAACTTCAACACACTGGTGGCTGCCGTTCAGGCCGCGGGACTGGTCGAGACGCTCAAGGGCCCCGGCCCCTTCACCGTCTTCGCCCCCACCGACGATGCCTTTGCCGCGCTGCCGGCCGGGACGGTGGACAGCCTGCTGCTGCCCGAGAACCGCGACCAGCTCACCAGCATCCTGACCTACCACGTCGCACCAGGCCTCTACCCGGCATCCGCGATTGTGGGCCGCCGTGGGTCGATCCCGACGGTTCAGGGCCAGAACCTGCATGTCGACGGCCGCAATGGCGTCACGGTAGAGGGCATTCCGGTCATCACGCCGGATGTCGAGGCGTCGAACGGTGTGATCCACGTCATTTCCGGCGTCCTTCTGCCCTGATCCTCAGGCAACGTCGCAAAGACCTCCGTGCTGGCCGACCACCCGGGCGGCCAGCGCGGCTCCCTCCTCGACGCAGGACGTGACGGGCTCACCCTTGATGTAGGCGGCCAGAAAGCCGGCATTGAATGAATCCCCGGCGGCCGTCGTGTCCACGATCTTTTGCGTCACATGCGCCGGACGCGTCGAGATTTCTCCGTCAGAGCGGATCGTGATGGCCTCGGGGCCGTTCTTGACGATCACGCACGGAGCGGCCGCATAGCGCTCTAGCGTGGCGCTCGGATCGGCATCCCCGAAAGCCGCCGCCTCGTCGTCGAAAGAGGGCAGCACGATATCGCTTTCATCCGCCATCGCCGTGATCGTCTTGCATGCGATGTCCGCGTCCTCCCACAACCGGGGCCGGATGTTGGGATCGAAGGCGATGACGGCACCCTGCGCCCGAAGCTCTGCCAACCCTTCCATCAGGCTTGTGCGATCCGGGGACGACAGGATCGCGAGCGTGATGCCAGACAGGTAGACGAGGGGCCGCTGCCCGGGCGGGTTCAGCGGATGGCCGGCAAGCAGGCGCGCCGCGGATCCGTCCCGCCAGTAGGTGAAGCTCCTCTCTCCGTCGCTCAGGTGAATCGTGTAGAGACCGATCGTCCGGCCCGTGTCCCGCGCGATCGAGCCAGTCTCGATTCCGGCATCCTCGATGAAGCGCACCATGGCATCCGAGATCGCATCCGTCCCGACTGCCGTGTGGTAGTGGACGGGGATGTCGCGGGACAGTCGTCGGCGCATGTACCAAGCGGTATTGAAGGTGTCGCCGGCGAAGGCCCTGCGGAACAGGCCGGGGCATTCGGCCGGGCCGAACTCGACCATGCACTCGCCGATCGAGAGAACGCCATCGATCATGCGCAGGCCGCCATGACGCCCCGGATTTCGGCAAGACCCCTTGCCCGCCCGGCCAGCGGGTAGCCCGGCGTGGCCGTCGCCGGATCGTCCGTCAGGATCGTCTGCCCATGATCGGGGCGCATCGGAATGCGCCAGTCCGTGCGCCCTTCCGCCAGACGGCGCGCCTGTTCCCGCATGAGGGCGCGGATCGTGGCGACCATGTCGGTATCGCCGTCCAGATGCTCTGCCTCGTGGAAACCGACGCGAAGGCCATCGCGCGGCTCGCGTCGGCGCGTGTTGCGGAGATGGACGAAATGGATGTGACCGCCCAGCGCCTCGACGAAGGCGGCGCCGTCGAAATCATCCGCCACGCCAGGCGATCCGGTACAGAAGGTGATGCCGTTCGCCGGACTTGGCACGGCGTCGACCAGCCGTTTGTAGTCGGCCCGAGACGAGACGATGCGTGGCAGACCCAGTAGCGGGAAGGGCGGGTCGTCGGGATGGCAGCACAGGCGCAGGCCCAGACGCTCTGACTCTGGGATCACATCGGCGAGGAAGTCGTCGAGGTTGCTCCGCAAGGCGGTCGCATCAATGGCGTCATAAGCCGACAGACGTTCGCGAAGCTCTGACAGGCCCCAGCTTTCGGCCGCGCCGGGCAGGCCTTTGACGATCGTGTCGAGCAATGTTCCCCGGTCTGTATCGCTCATCTCGAAACTCAGCTGGTCCGCAGCGTCGAGGATCGCCTCGCCGTAATCGTCCCGCGCGCCAGGGCGGGCGAGGATGTGGACGTCGAAGGCGACGAACCGGGCAAGGTCGAAAGCCATCGCCGTGCCACCATGAGACATCGGCGCATTAAGCTCCGTGCGCGTCCAGTCGAGCACCGGCATGAAGTTGTAGCAGACGACCTCGACCCCGGCGGCTGCAAGGTTGCGCAGGCTTTCCCTGTACGCGGCGATATGCGTTGCGCGATCGGGACCCTTGGTCTTGATCGCTTCGGAAACCGGGAGGCTTTCGGCGACCGTCCAGTCGAGCGTCGGATGCCCCGGCGCCTGTGCGATGCGGTCGACACGGCGCGCGATCCGCTCGCTCGTCCAGACCTCCCCGGGTGGCACATCATGGAGCGCGGTCACGACGCCCTCGACCCCGGCCTGTTTGAGATAAGCAAGGGGGATCGGGTCGTTCGGACCGAACCACCGCCATGTCTGCTTCATCTTCCCCTCCCCGCATCCGGCTGTGATGGTGGCGGCAAAGCCATGTCCCCGCAAGCCGGAGTCCAGATGCCCACACAGCTCCATATCGGTCTCGGCGCTTTTCACCGCGCTCACCAGGCTCCGGCGACGCAAGAGGCCGGCGGATGGGATATCATCGGCGTCTCTCTGCGCTCGCCGGACGTGAGGGACCGGCTGCGGCCGCAGGACTGGGACTACACGCTGGCAGTCAAGGACAGGGGCGGAACCGAGTATCGGCGCATCACGGTCGTTCGGGACGTCCTCGTCGCTCCCGAAGATCCCGACGCGGTTCTCGCCGCGATCGCTGATCCGGGCATTCCGCTGGTGACGATCACGGTGACGGAGAAGGGCTATTGCCTCCGCGACGGCACGCTGGATTTGCATCACCCCGATATCGGACACGACCTGACTTCTGCACACCCTCGCAGTCTGGTGGGGTTCCTGGCGCGGGGCCTCGCGAGGCGGAACGGTCCGATGACCGTCCTGAGTTGCGACAACCTTCCGTCGAATGGCCGGGTGCTGGAGTGGGCGGTGCGGGACTTCGCGCAGGTGGCGGGTCTGGCTTTGCCGGCCGGGACGCGGTTTCCCTGCTCCATGGTCGACCGGATCACGCCACGGACGACCGAAGACCTGCGATCGGAAATCCGCCGCGAACTGGGGTTGGACGATGCCGCGCCGGTCGAGACAGAAGCATTCACCGAATGGGTCATCGAAGACGCTTTTGCGGGTCCTCGGCCCCGCTGGGAGCGGGCGGGTGTCGCATTCGTGGACGACGTCGCCCCCTATGAGAAGCGCAAGCTCAGGATGCTGAACGGGGCGCATTCTCTTCTGGCCTATGCGGGGCATCTGGCCGGGCATCGCAATGTCCACGAGGCGGTGGCGGATCCGGACCTGCGAAAGGCGGCGGTCGGGCTGATGGATGCGGCGGCGCGCACGGTGGGGGCCTTCGCTGAAGGCGATCTCGCTGCCTATCGCGACGCGCTGCTCGAACGGTTTGCCAATCCGAACCTCGACCACGCGTTGTTGCAGATCGCCATGGACGGATCCGAGAAAGTGCCCGTGCGATGGCTCGACACCGCTGCCGACCTGATCGCGAAGGGTGAGGACTCCGCCATGATCGCCGCGGCTTTCTCGGCATGGGCCCGGTTCCTGCGATCCCGGAACGAGGCCGGAGAGCGGTTGGACGATCCGCGCACCGACGATCTGGTGCGCCTCGTGCGGGAAACGGAGGGTGAGGCCTATATCCGGGCCCTTCTCTCGCTGGTCGACGGACGGAGTTGGCCGGACGAATTCGTTCGCGCCGCGTCCTAGCCGATCGGCCCGCGCGCGCCACCCGTCTGTCCGCGATCCAGCAGCAGATGGTCCAGGATCACGCAGGCCATCATCGCCTCGGCCACCGGCACGGCGCGGATCCCGACACAGGGATCGTGGCGGCCCTTGGTGATCAGCGTCGTCTCTTCGCCCGACTTGGTGATCGTGCGCCGCTCCGACAGGATGGACGAGGTGGGCTTGACGGCGAACCGCACCACCACGTCCTGTCCGGTGCTGATCCCGCCTAGGATCCCCCCGGCATGGTTCGAGGAATAGACCGGTCCGTCGGGTCCCATGGATATCTCGTCGGCGTTGTCCCGGCCCGTGAGGCGCGCGGCCTCCATGCCTTCGCCGATCTCGACGCCCTTGACCGCGTTGATCGACATCATCGCCGCGGCGAGATCGGTGTCGAGCTTGCCATAGACCGGCGCACCCAGTCCCGCCGGAACGCCCCGCGCGACGCATTCGATGATCGCGCCGACCGAGTTGTGGTCGTCCTTGCGCAGCCAGTCGAGATGAGCGGCGAATTCCTCCGCGGCGACCGGGTCGGGGCACCAGAAATCGTTTCGCCCGATCTCCTCCCAGTCGAAGCGGGCGCGGTCGATATCCAGCGGACCCATCGCGGTCATGTAGCCCGTGACCGTCACATCGGGTGCAATCGTGGACAGCGCCGCCCGTGCCACGCCACCGGCCGCGACCCGCGCGGCCGTTTCCCGCGCACTGGACCGGCCGCCGCCGCGATAGTCGCGGATGCCGTATTTCTGCCAATAGGTGATGTCGGCGTGGCCGGGACGGAATTTCTCGGCGATGTCGCCGTAATCCTTGGACCTCTGATCCGTGTTCCGGATCATCAACTGGATCGGCGTGCCGGTCGTGCGGCCCTCGAATGTGCCGGACAGGATCTCGACGGCGTCGGGCTCCTTGCGCTGGGTCGTGTGCTTAGATTGTCCCGGCTTCCGCTTGTCGAGCCAGACCTGCAGATCGGCCTCGGACACCGCGATGCCGGGGGGGCAGCCGTCGATCGTGGCCCCCAGAGCCGGCCCATGGCTCTCGCCCCAGGTGGTGACGCGAAACAGATGACCGAATGTATTGAGCGACACGGACGCGATCTCCTTCGGCCAAGGGCATTAGGGGTGGGGCGCACGCCACGCAACCCGCGCTCTTTCCCGGCGCGATGATCCATGCGACGCGGAGATCGGGAAACCCGGACGCCGTCCCGGTGTTGCCCGATGGGAGGATCCGATGACGAAGACCGGCCGTGGCCTGACACAGGATGGCGCATTCGATCTCCGCTGGCGCCGGGGTCGGCGTGACCTGATCGGACCGCTGACGCGGCTTTACGGCCCTGCCCACGACGTCGATGCCCTGATGGAGCGTCTGCGCGACCTTCTCGAGTCGCATTGGCGAAAGCGCCCGGCCGATCTGCGGCAGCTCGATCTCGTACGGGATCTCGACCCGAACTGGTTTCTCTCCGAAGAGATGGTCGCCTACGTCTTCTACGTGGACCGCTTTGCCGGCGGGTTCCGCGATCTGCCGTCGCGCATCGGATATCTGCGCGATCTGGGCGTCACCTATGCCCATGTCATGCCCTGCCTGATGCCCCGCCCCGGTCAATCCGACGGGGGTTACGCGGTGATGGATTATCGGCGGATCGACCCGGCGCTGGGCTCGATGACGGATTTCCGGGAGGCGACGCTGGCGCTTCGCGAGGCGGGGATGAGCACCTGCATCGACATGGTGCTGAACCACACCGCGAAGGAGCATGACTGGGCCCGGAAGGCTCGCGACGGCGATCCGTTCTACCAAGCGTTCTACCGCATGTTCGATGACGAGACGCTGCCCCGCGCCTACGAGGAGACCCTGCTGGAGATCTTTCCGGACCAGGCGCCCGGCAACTTCACCTACTACCCCGAGATGGGAAAATGGGTCTGGACCACGTTCAACGAGTACCAGTGGGACCTGAACTGGGAAAACCCGGAGGTCTATCTCGCGATCCTCGACACGATCCTGTTCCTGGCGAACAAGGGGGTCGAGGTGTTCCGGCTGGATGCCGTGGCCTTCATGTGGAAGCGGATCGGCACGATCTGCCAGAACCTGCCGGAAGTGCATGACATCCTTCAGGCGTTGACCCAAGCGACCCGGATCGCCGCGCCCGCCGTCATCCACAAGGCCGAGGCGATCGTGGGACCGGCCGACCTCGTCCCCTATCTGGGCATGGAGAGCCATCAGGGCCGCGAGAGCCAGTTGGCCTACCATAACAACCTCATGGTGCAATATTGGTCATCGCTGGCGGCCCGTGACACGCGGTTGATGACGCACGTCCTGCGCACCCACTTCCCCGAGCGGTTCCAACGCGCCTGTTTCGCGACCTACATCCGCTGCCACGATGACATAGGGTGGGCGATCACGCCGGAGGACACGGCCCATGTGCCCGGCATCACGGCTCCCGAGCACCGCGCCTTTCTCGCCGACTACTATGCGGGCCGGTTTCCCGGCAGCTTTGCACGGGGCGCGGACTTCCAGGTCAATCCGGAGACGGGGGACAAGCGGACGAATGGGAGTTTCGCATCGCTTGCGGGACTGGAGGCCGCACTCGACGCCGACGATTCCGCGCAGGTCGACCTGGCGGTCGCGCGCATCCTGCTGGGGCATGCACTGATCGCATCCTACGGAGGCGTGCCGTTGATCTACATGGGCGACGAGATCGGCCTTCTGAACGACGACGGCTACCTGTCCGATCCGGTCAAGGCCGATGACGGGCGCTGGATGCAGCGGCCGCCCATGGACTGGACGCGTGCCGCTGAAGCGATGGCGGGCGATGGGCCGCACGGCCGCATCTATCGCGGCACGCAGCACATCCTGTCCGTGAGGAAACGGACGATGCAACTGGCCTCGGATGTCCCGACCCGCGTGATTGACACAGGCAACCGCGGCGTCTTTGCCTACCTCCGTCTTGGCGATGACCGGACGATCAGCTGTCTGTGCAACTTCACGGAACATCCCCAGAGCGTGGGTCTCGACGTGCCGCCCGGTGCGATCGACCTGTTGACCGGCCAGCCGCCCGGAAGGTCGGGAAACCTGATCGGTCTGGCCCCGTATCAGGCCGTCTGGCTGCGCGCCTGAGTGGCGCTGGACGCCGGAAGGTCCCCACGATAGGTTTGGTTCCACCTCGGGGTGCCTGCTCGTCAGGCTGAGATGCGCGTCCGCGCGAACCCGTTGAACCTGAACCGGTTAAGACCGGCGGAGGGAAGGTGCACCCGCTCCTCGCCATCCGCCCGTCGCTATGGAGTGAGAGATGAGGATCACCATCGCAACGGGATTGACGTTCATCGCCGCGCAAGCCTGCGCCGAGACATTGACCGTCTACGCCCCCGACTACTTCGCCAGCGAATGGGGCCCCGGCCCTGCCATCGCCGAAGCCTTCGAGGCCGAGACGGGCCATACGCTCGAATACGTCACAGGCGACGTGCTGCCCCGCCTGCGGCTGGAGGGCGAGAACACGCAGGCCGATGTCGTGATCGGACTGAATACCGACACCGCGCAGCCGGCGCGCGAGACCGGGCTGTTCGCTCCTCACAATGTCGACCTGTCCGGCCTGACGCTGCCCGTCGACTGGACGGACGAAACCTTCCTGCCGTTCAACTGGGGCCACACCGCCTTTGTCTACGACCGGACCCGCCTGCAAGACGTTCCGGCCAGCTTCGCCGACCTGCTGGACGCGCCCGACGATCTGAGGATCGTCGTGCAGGATCCCCGCTCCTCGGTGTCCGGTCTGGCCCTGGGCCTCTGGATGAACGCCGTCTTCGGCGACGAGGCGGATGAAGCCTGGGCCGCGCTGTCGGACAATATCGTCACGGTGACGGCCGGATGGTCCGAGAGCTACGGCATGTTCACCGAAGGCGAGGCGGACATGGTGCTGTCCTACACGACCTCGCCCGCCTACCACATCATCGCCGAAGAGGACGACACCAAGGCGGCTGCGATTTTTCCCGAAGGGCATTACGTGATGGTCGAGACGGCGGCACAGCTTGCCGGGACCGACCAGCCCGAACTGGCTCAGGCCTTCATGGATTTCGTCCTGTCGCCCGAATTCCAGTCGATCATTCCGACCGGCAACTGGTCCTTCCCGGCCAAGCAGGCGGGCGAGCTTCCAGCGGGCTTCGAGAAGCTGGCCCTGCCGGAGACGGCACTCGTCTATACGCCCGAAGAGGCGGAGGCGCTGCGCGATGATGTGGTCGAGGCCTTCCAGACGGGACTGCGCCGCTGACATCTTCACGGTTGGGGCAGGCCGTCGCGGCAGCGCTGATCGCGGCGCTGATCCTGCCCCTGATCGCGGTCGCCTGGCGCGCCGAGGGCTGGGCCGCCCTGCCCGCGCGGGACTGGGGCGCGTTGTGGTTCACGCTCTGGCAGGCGGCGGTGTCGGCCGCCCTGTCGGTGCTGTTCGCAGTGCCGGTCGCACGGGCGCTGGCGCGGCGGCACTTCGTCGGCCGCGGTGTGGTGATCCTGCTTCTGGGGGCGCCGTTCATCCTGCCGACCCTCGTCGCCGTTCTGGGTCTGATTGCCGTCTTCGGCCGGTCGGGCTGGTTGGGCGCGCTGGACTTGCCGCTTTACGGTCCACAGGGCGTCATCCTGGCGCACGTGTTCTTCAACATGCCGCTGGCCGTGCGTCTGATTCTGCAGGGCTGGCTCTCCTTGCCGGGAGAGCGCCTGCGTCTCGCGGCATCGCTGGGCTTTACAGCCAAGGACACGTTTCGCCTGCTGGAATGGCCGATGCTGCGCGCCATCGCGCCCGGCGTGTTCCTCGTGATCTTTCTGATCTGCACCATGTCATTCGCCATCGCCCTCGCCCTGGGCGGGGGGCCGCGCTCGACGACGGTCGAACTGGCGATTTATCAGGCTTTTCGGTTCGACTTCGACCTGGGGCGCGCCTCGGCGCTTGCGGCGATCCAGTTGGCCATCGGTGCTTTGGCCGCACTGCTGACGTTTCGTCTGGCACTTCCGTCCGGGTTCGGGGCGGGCCTGGACCGGACCGTCCGCCGCTGGGACTCGGGGGGATGGCTTCGGTGGCAAGACTGGGTCGCGATCCTTGCGGCCTGCGGGTTCCTGCTGATGCCGATGGCCGCCGTCTTGGCCGATGGAGTGCTTGCGGTGCTGTCCCTGCCTTCCTCGGTCTGGTGGGCCGCGCTGAGATCGCTGGCAATCGCCATGACGGCCGCGTTCGCGACAGCGGCTCTTGCCTTGCCGATGGCGCTGGCTGTCGCGCGGGGGCGCGACTGGGTCGAGGTGGCGGGTGCCCTGACGCTCACGGCGTCCCCACTTGTCCTCGGAGTCGGCCTCTATCTGATCCTCTTGCCCGTCGCGAACCCGGTCGCGCTTGCCTTGCCGGTGACGGCGGGCGTGAACGTGATGCTGGCCCTGCCCTTTGCGCTCCGCGCCCTGATCCCGGCGGCGCAGGATGTGACTGGCGACCACGGCCGACTCGCCGCATCGCTGGGTCTAAGCGGTTGGACATGGTTGCGTCTGGTCGGTCTGCCGCGAATGCGGCGGCCCCTCGGCTATGCGATGGGGCTGACCGCGGCGCTTTCCGCTGGCGACCTGGGCGTCATCGCGCTTTTCGCGCGGCCGGGCGATGCGACCCTGCCGCTGGCGATGTATCAACTCATGGGCAGCTACCGGCTGGAAGAGGCAAAGGCCGCCGCCCTGATCCTCGTGGTTCTGGCTCTGGGCCTGTTCTGGGTCTTCGAGCGGGGAGGCCGCCATGCTGACGCTCGATGACCTG
Organism: Jannaschia aquimarina; assembly: GCF_000877395.1. Classification (GTDB taxonomy): domain Bacteria; phylum Pseudomonadota; class Alphaproteobacteria; order Rhodobacterales; family Rhodobacteraceae; genus Jannaschia; species Jannaschia aquimarina. Next base: position 207,126 of record NZ_JYFE01000060.1, read on the forward strand.
CGCATCTCGCTTGGAGACTTCACCCTTCGCGCAGACGCGACCATCGCAAGCGGTGGCGTGACCGCCCTGATCGGAGCGAGTGGTTCCGGGAAATCGACGCTGCTGGCCGCGATCGCCGGGTTCCTAGCGCCGGTATCGGGACGTATCCTGATCGACGAACGGGACATGGCCGGCATCGCACCCGGTGAAAGGCCCCTTTCCATCCTGTTTCAGGATCAGAACCTCTTCCCGCATCTTTCCATAGCCCGGAACGTCGGGTTGGGCCTGCGCCCCGATCTGCGCCTCAACGAAACACAGGTCGAACGGCGGGACGAGGTTTTGCGTCAGGTCGGGCTGGCTGGACTGGGGGACCGGTTGCCACGGGACCTTTCCGGGGGCCAGCAATCCCGCGCCGCCCTTGCCCGCGCTCTCTTGCGGGCGCGCCCCTGGCTGCTGCTGGACGAACCGTTCTCCGCCCTCGGGCCTGCGCTTCGATCCGAAATGCTCGACCTCGTCGAGCGCACGGCACGGGACGAGGGGCTATCCGTGCTGATGGTCACCCACGATCCGGAGGACGCAAAGAGGATCGCGGACCGGACTGCATTCATCGCCGAAGGCAAGCTGCAGGAACCCCGTCCGACCGCAGACCTCTTTTCCGATCCGCCGAACGCGCTGCGCGAGTACCTGGGCGAATGAAAAAGGGCGCCCGAAGGCGCCCTATCTCAATCTGTCCGGGGCAGATCATTCTGCCGGTGTGTTCACCTTCTTGTGCGGTTTGACCGGCGCCCAGATCTTCTTGTTCGTGAAGTAGAGCAGCACCGACAGGATGCCGAGCATCAGGATCGCGACGAGACCCATCTGCTTGCGCGCGGCCAGCTTTGGCTCGGCGGTCCACATCAGGAATGCAGCAACGTCTTTCGAGATGCTTTCAGCGTCGGTAGGCGACCCGTCGTCGAATACGACATCATCGCCATAGATGACCGGCGCCATGCTGATCCATCCGCCCGGGAACGCGGTGTTCTCGTACAGGATGCTCCCGGCCTGCTCCATCTCCTCGCCGGTATAGCCCATCAAGAGAGACGCGATGTATTCGGGACCGCCCATTCCCTTGATGATCTGGTTGATCCCAAGGTTGTATGGGCCGCTGAACCCGGCCCGTGCCTTCGCCATGAGCGACAGATCGGGCGCGCCGACCGAGTTGTTCTCTGGGAACTTGTCGGTCAGGGCGGCCGGACGGAAATCCCCGAGACCGTCGTTCAGCGACGGGTCGAACACCTCGAACAGCTCCGCATAGGCGGTCGCCTCTTCTTCGGTAAAGCCGACGCCGCCTTCATCCGCGAGGTTGCGGAACGCCACGTATTTGATGCCGTGGCAGGCCGAACAGATCTCGGTGTAGACCTTCAGGCCGCGCTGGAGCTGGTTCTGATCGTAGGTGCCGAACGGACCTTCGAACGGGAACGCGTAGTCGGTCACCTCTCCCGCCTTCCCGGCGGCAAAAGCCGCCGAGGTCGAGAGGGTCAGTGCCGCGAGGGCGGTGGTGAGTTTCTTCATCATTTCCATCACTCCGCGGGCGTGGCCGCCTTTTCGCCGGGCAGGCGCATGCCTGTGCCCGTGCCGCCATCGGTGTCCGAGCCGTAATGCTCCGCGAAGTCCTGTTCGATGGTCGCCGGACGCGGCAGCGGCTTCTCGATGACGCCCAGGAGCGGCAGGATCACCAGGAAGTAGGCGAACCAGTAGGCCGATCCGAGCAGCGACAGCGAGGCCCACGGCTCTTCGGCGGGCATGGAGCCCAGCCACATCAGGAAGAAGAAGTCGACCACAAGCAGCCAGAACCACCACTTGAACATCGGACGGTACCGACCCGAGCGGACCGACGACGTGTCGAGCCAGGGCGCGAAGGCCATGACCGCGATCGCGCCGAACATGGCGAGCACGCCGAAGAAGGCCGCGTCGATGATCCCGCCCGAGATCCAGTTGAAGAACATCACGATCCAGACGTCGGACGTGAAGGCACGCAGGATCGCGTAGAAGGGCAGGAAGTACCATTCCGGCACGATGTGCGCGGGCGTCGCAAGCGGGTTCGCCTCGATGTAGTTGTCGGGGTGACCCAGATAGTTGGGCATGAAGCCGACGATGGCGAAGAAGACCAGCAGGATGATCGCAAGGGCATAGAGGTCCTTGATCACGAAGTAGGGCCAGAACGGCAGCGTGTCCGCCTTGGCTTCAGCCTTCGAGGTGCGGCGCACCTCGACCCCGGTGGGGTTGTTGTTGCCGGTGGAGTGGAAGGACCAGATCTTCACGATCGAGAGGCCCAGGATCAGGAACGGCATCAGGTAGTGCAACGAGAAGAAACGCGTCAGCGTCGCGTTGCCAACTGCCGGTCCGCCCAGCAGCCAGGTCTGGAGGCCCTCACCGATGAACGGGATCGCGCCGAAGAGGCCGGTGATCACCGTCGCGCCCCAGAAGGACATCTGACCCCAAGGCAGAACGTAGCCCATGAAGGCCGTGCCCATCATCAGCAGGTAGATCAGGATGCCCAGAATCCACGTGATCTCTCGCGGGGCCTTGTAGGACCCGTAGTAAAGATTGCGGAAGATGTGCGCGTAGACCGCCACGAAGAACAGCGATGCGCCGTTCTGGTGGATATAGCGCAGCGCCCAACCGCCGTTCACGTCGCGCATGATGTGCTCGACCGAGGCGAAGGCCAGATCGACATGGGGCGTGTAGTGCATGACCAGCACGATGCCGGTCACGATCTGAAGGACCAGCGTGAACGTCAGGATGATGCCCCAGATCCACATCCAGTTGAGGTTCTTGGGGGTAGGGATCATCAGGGTGTTGTAGAGCAGCCCGATGATCGGAATGCGGCTCTCGACCCATTTTTCGCCGGAAGTCTTCGGCTCGTAATGGTCGTGGGGGATACCAGCCATAGAATCCTCTCCTTATCCGAGCAGAATCGTTGTTTCGTCAGTGAACTGCGCCGGGGGAACCGGTAGGTTCCGGGGCGCGGGGCCGCGACGGATGCGGCCGGCAGTGTCGTAGTGGGAGCCGTGGCACGGGCAGAACCAGCCGCCGAAATCGCCGGCATTGCCCAGCGGAACGCAGCCCAGATGCGTGCAGACACCCATCATGACCAGCCACTCGCCGGTATTCTCGCCCGAAAAGTCGGCGATGGACCGGTTTTCGTCGGCGGCGGATGCCTCGGCTTCGATGTTCTCGTTGTTCGCCAGCGGATCGGGAAGGCTGTCGACCTCGCCATCGGTCTCGCGCGCGGCGGCGATTTCTTCCTCGGTCCGGCGCCGGATGAAAACCGGCTTGCCCAGCCACATCGCGGTGATCTGCGTCCCGGGCTCGAGGCCGGCGACGTCGACGGGGATCGTCGACAGGGCCAGCACGTCGGCCGAGGGATTCATCTGATTGATCAGGGGCCAGACCGCCGCACCCGTCACCACTACGCCGGCCGCACCGGTGGCGTAGTAGAGAAAGTCGCGGCGCATGTAGTTTTGGTCTTCGGCTTGGGACACGTCTCACTCTCCAAGACTTGACGGCAGTCGATGCACGTTAGAACGCGGGATCTGCCAGCGCGGTTTCGCGGGCCTATAGCGCGATAACGCTCGTAGATGCCAGCGGACAATGTAACGCACGCGATCCAGGAGGGTAGCCGGATCGGACGGATGGTCGCATCTCAGCGTGCCAGACGCATCAGGACGACCCCGCAGAGCGTCAGGAAAACCGAGGCCGCGCGCGCCAGATCCACCCGCTCTCTCAGGACCAGCGCGCCGATCAGGACCGCGAAGATGATCGACGACTCGCGAAGCGCCGTCACGAGGGCCAAGGGCGCCTGCGTGAATGCCCAGACGACGATCGCATAGGCCGTGAAGCTGGCCCAGCCGCCGCCGAAGAAGGCCGCGGGGGCGGCCTTGGGCAACTGCAAGAGAAGGCCGGGACGCTTGAGGCGGGTGTAGAGCGCGAACGGGAACGCGCCCAGGAACGCGACCCAGCCGAAAAAGGCGACCGGACTGTCGGAAAGCCGCGCACCGATTCCATCTGCCAGCGAATAGCTTGCGATGAAGAGACCCGTAATCAGCGCCGCAAGGATCGCCTGAGGCGCGGCACGGCCCGCCCGGGCGGCGCCGATGGAGAGGATCCCGATCGCGATCAGGCCGATCGCGAGCAGTTGCTGGCCGGTCAGGGCCGCCCCGAGGAACGCGACCGAAACCAGCGTCACGATCACCGGGGCAGATCCACGCGCGATGGGATAGACTTGGCTGAGATCGCCGAGTTCATAGGAGCGCAACAGGAACCATTGGTAACCGAAATGCAGCGCGACGCTGAAGGCGATCCACGGCCAGGCCTCCGGCGCCGGCGCCGGAAGGACGAGAATCGCGAGCGCGCCCGGTACCGCGTGGCCTATGGACATGCCCGCCATGCTGGCGAGCTTGTCCGACCCGCCCTTCACCACCGCGTTCCATCCGGCATGCAGAAGGGCGGCCAGAAGGACGGCAAAGAAGACCGTTGCCGTCAAAGCCCTTTCCTCATGTCGCGGTGCGGGATGCCCGCATCGTCGTAGGGCGGACCCTCGGCAGTGAAGCCCAGGCTCTCATACCAGGGGATGACCGTTTCCTGCGCTGACAGGTAGGCGCGCGTGGCGCCATCCCGCCGGGCCGCCTCCATCGCGGCCTCTATCAATCGCTTCGCATGGCCCCGGCCCCTCGCTCTGGCCAGGGTGGCGACGCGACCGATCTTGACTTCGCCGTCGGTCACCTTGCTGCGCAGGGTGGCCACGGGGTGGTCGTTTTCGTGCAGTACCCAGTGGGTGAAGCCCGGATCCGTGCCATCCAGTTCGAGCGGCTCCGGGATGCCCTGTTCCTCTATGAAGACGGCGCGCCTGATCGCGACGGCTTCGGGCGGCAACTCGTCGTGACGCGCGATCATCGCGACACCTGCCGGGCCACGAGTGCGAGCAAACCGAATGTCGCCGCAAGCGAAAGGACGGAGAGGATCGCGGATGGCTCGACCAAGTGGGACGCGGCAAAGGAAAGGGGCATCCCCACCCAGCCAACCGCCTTGGCCACCATCTGGAGCTTCGTTCCCCCGGGCAGAAGCGTGACCAGGATGAACCCGCTCAAACCCAGCGCGCCGAATTTCAACCCCGTCGTGATCGGACTGGCGTAGGCCAGGACCATCGCGTTCTCGATGAAGTCCGCTGCGACGCCGACGGATGCCAACGCGACGACCGCCCCTCCGGCCAGACCGCGGTCGAGGCCGATGCCCAAAAGGCAGAAGCCCGCCCCGTATCCGATGGGGAGAAGCGTGTCGCACGCCGCGGCCCAGGCCAGCGCCTCGTCCGCCTTGGTCTCGCCGACGCCGCCGATCGCGAGGATCACGGTCTCGCCGTCCCAGCCGAACGCGAGTATCACGAAAACCATCCCGACCAGCGCGAGGAGTGCCAGCGAAAATCCGTAGACGGATCCGGTCAGCAGCCGTGCGGTCACGGGGCGGGCCGCGTGGCCTGCATTGATGGCCGCTCGGCGAATCGCGCCTCCCACGCCTTCAGAGTGTCGCGGCCCGTTCGCCAAGCCCGGCCGTCGTGGCGCAGATCCAGATACCCCAGGGCGCAGCCGACCGCGACCTGCGCCATGTTCAAGGGCCCCTCCAGCAGCGGCATCGACCGCGCTTCCATCGCGTCGAGGGATCGGGCGATCTTGGCCCATTGAGCGTCGAACCAGTCCGGCCACCAGAGCGCTTCGGGGCGCAGGCGCTTCTCGTATGTGATCGCGATGGCGGCCTCCATGACCGCGTGGGCGTTCGCCTCGAGGCTGAGGATTTCCCACAGGCGGCTTTCGGGGTAGAGACCGGAACCCGCACGTTGATCGAGGAACCGGCAGATCACCCGGCTGTCGTAGATCGCGGGCCCGTCCTCCCGCAGGAGCGCCGGTATCTTGCCCGACGGATTCGCGGCGTTCAGCGATGCGTCGCCTCCCATCGGGCTGGCCGTGACGTCGACGATCTCGACATCGTCCTGCGCGGTCTCGATCAGGAGGACACGGCAAGTTCGTGCGAAGGGCGAGGCCCCGGAACTCAAAAGCTGCATCAGATCTCTCCCTCGGGGTCGCGCATCATCCGCGACAGAAGCACCGTCTCGTATCCAATTCCAGAGGCTTCCATGCCATCGGCCGCCGACAGCCGGACCGGGTCCGGCTTGTTCTGATTTAGCTTGAACGTGCTTCGCACGTCGTCGATCCGCATCCGACAGGGGACGATCTGGCGCATCATCCTGTCCAGGGCATCCGGTGACATCTTTGCGGTCGTCCAGGGTTTCTTGGGCAGGCGGCCCTCGAAATCGGACGATTGCCGGTCGAGCATGTCATGCATCTCCTCCTGCGGCAGGCGGTGCAGCGTGCCCCTGAGATGCACCGCGACGTAATTCCAGGTCGGCACCTGATCCGGCACCTCGTACCAGTCCGGCGAGACGTACCCGTCCGGCCCGTTGACGGCGATGACCGCTTCGGACGGAGCTTCCAGCACCCTCACGATCGGGTTGGATCGGACAAGGTGCAGGTCGAGCGCATCGCCGGCCGGATTCAACAGGAACGGCACGTGAGAGATCAGCGGCCCACTCGCGCCATTGATCGCGAGGACTCCGAAGCCGCGCCCGCGCGCGAATTGCAGTGCGCGGTCGGTTTCGGTCTGGCGAAAGGCGGGGTTCGGGTGCATCGCGTGTCTCCTCGATTTCGCATCCGACATGGCTGCGGATGAGGCAACACCGATCGGCATCGACTTGCCCATGTTGCCGATGGATTTGCACGGATCGACAGCACGGAACACGACCGGCTGTGACTGCATCGTCGGATCGTGCGCCTGTGGTCAAGCGCCGGCCCCGGTGATGATTCTCAGGCCGCTGGCGCCGATTCCGCTATCAGATGCGTCTCCGCCCGACCGGTGATGCGGGCGCGCACGATCCGTCCTTCCGGCTGGTCCGTGTCGAACCGGACCTCCGCGAATTGCTCCGTTCGGCCCATGCGCGGATGCTCCATCAGGACCGAATGCGTCCGGCCCGCCTGTCCGGCCAGATGGCGCGTGACGGCGCGCGCTCCCGCTTCGCGCAGTCGCGACGCCCGTGTCCGGATCACGTCGCCCGGAAGCTGCGGCATCCGCGCGGCGGGCGTTCCCGGACGCACGGAATAGGGGAAGACGTGCAGCCAAGTGAGATCGCAATCCTCGACCAGCCTCAGCGAGTCCTCGAAATGGGCATCGCTCTCGGTCGGGAAGCCGGCGATGATGTCGGCGCCGAACGTCATGTCGGGGCGCAGGCGGCGGGCTTCTTCGCAGAACCGGATCGCATCGTCCCGCAGATGGCGCCGCTTCATCCGCTTCAGGATCAGGTCGGACCCGTGCTGGAGCGAAAGATGCAGATGCGGCATCAGCCGGGGCTCCTCCGCGATCAGGCGCATCAGCGCATCGTCCACCTCGATCGAGTCGATGGAGCTGATCCGCAGGCGCGGCAGTCCGGGCACAAGCTTCAGGATGCGCGCGCACAGGTCGCCCAGACGCGGCTGCCCCGGAAGGTCGGCCCCCCAGGATGTCATGTCGACGCCCGTCAGGACGATCTCGGCATAGCCGCCCTCGACCAAGCGCCGGACCTGATCGACGACGACACCGGCCGGGACAGAGCGGGAATTCCCGCGGCCGAAGGGTATGATGCAGAAGGTACAGCGATGGTCGCAGCCGTTCTGGACCTGAACATAGGCGCGAGAGCGGGTGCCGAACCCGTCGATCAGATGGCCGGCCGTCTCGGTCACGGACATGATGTCGTCGACCTGCACCGGTTCGGTGTCTCCCGTCGCCAGGCCGGTCCAGGTGGCTGGCCGCATCTTCTCGGAATTGCCGATCACGTGATCGACCTCTTCCATGGCAGCGAACCCGTCGGGGCCGGTCTGTGCCGCGCAGCCGGTGACGACGATGCGTCGGTCGGGATGGTTCCGGCGCAGGCGGCGAATGTCCTGCCGGGCCTTGCGCACCGCTTCCTGCGTGACGGCGCAGGTGTTGACGATTACCACATCCAGACCCGCCTCGCGGGCCATCGCCTCCATCGCGTGGGTCTCGTAGGCATTCAGCCGACAGCCGTGATTGGACAGGATCGGGGTCGCCTTACCCATACCAGACCCCATCGAAAACATACGATGTGGGCCCGCTCATCCAGACGCCGTCCTCGCGCCAGTCGATCATCAGCGTTCCGCCGTCCAGATCGACCCGAACCGCGCGCCCGGTGATCCCCCGCCGCGCCGCCGCCACGGTCACGGCGCAGGACGACGAGCCGCTGGCCAATGTCGGCCCGACGCCCCGTTCCCAGACGCGCACCCTGAGGTGATCGGGCCCGACGACGCTGGCGATCTGGACGTTGGTCCGCTGGGGGAAGAGATCATGCGTCTCGTGCGCCCCGTAGACCGACAAATCTTCCGCCTCGGCATCGTCGACGAAGAACGTGCAATGCGGATTGCCCATCCCGGTGGCCACCGGATCGCCGGCAATGGGCAGATGAAGTGTGCAGATTTCGTGGGCGAGGGGGATCTCCCTCCAGTCGAGGATCGGGGCGCCCATGTTAACGGCCACGACCCCGTCCCGCCGCTCTGCCCGCAGCGCGCCCCGTTCGGTCAGAAGGTCGAGGGTCCCGCTTCCCCGGCGATCCATTTCCCAGGCCGCGATGCAGCGTGTCGCATTTCCGCACGCCGCCGAGGTCGAGCCGTCGGCGTTGTAGAAGGTCAGCCGCAGCGCGTCGTCGGCGCCTTCGATGAAGGCAAGCTGGTCGAAACCGACCCCGCGGTGCCGGTCCCCCATCGCGCGCGCCAGATCCGCGTCAACACGGCTTTCACCGCGCCCGTCGATGACGACGAAGTCATTGCCCAGTCCGTGCATCTTCATGAACGGCAGGCCGGAGGAGGTGTCCGCATTCATCGCGCCCACATAGATCGGACATCGTGTCTGATCCATAGGGGGTGACCGTGGTTTCACTCGGCGCCGTCGACGGGCTGGGCGATCTGCATGCCGCGCAGGGCGGTGCATCGACAGTGTCCGGTCGGCAGATGCCGATATTGAATGCTGCGGAACGACGCGGATTGTCACTTGACCGCCTCCCGACCCAACTATAGGTCCGCCCGCGGGCCGTTAGCTCAGTTGGTTAGAGCAACTGACTTTTAATCAGTAGGTCCCGGGTTCGAGTCCCGGACGGCTCACCAACTTCCGCCGATTGTGATGTGCCACATGGGTCGGCCATCACCGCCAGCTTTCTGGGCATTCTTCTCAGAGAACATGGCCACCGGGCTATCTTGGCGATTTCAGCCGTCATTGCGGCCTGAGATGTGGATATTTCATGCGCTGTGAGGCGCTTTCGCGCCCCCTGAGTTATCCATCACTCGCATCCATCTCTGTCTGAAGGCGTTCGGGGGGCGAGGGGATGATGGAGGATCCGGAGCGTAGGCTGCTGACTAAGTGCGGTAGAGCGCCAATCGGATCGCCGTCAGTGATGCGGCGTCCCCTGCAGGCTGTGGATGCTTCCTGCAAGGGGCGTAGATCGGCCTTCTGATAGGGGTACGAAATGGTCAACTATGCCAATGTAGGTTTTGGCATGCCTGGAACTGGTGAGTTGCAAAGGAGGAGAACTCTCTCCTTAGATTCGGATCGGAAGGCCGGCGGGTTGCGATTGGCGGGGGCGTCCAGCCGATTTCCCGCCTTCCCTTTCGGCGGAACGGGACCGATGTGAGGCCAGAGAGGACCTTGATCTACAAAGTCAGGTAGAAATTGTCCGAGAGGCCGCTCACACAAGCTTTTTCAGTGACGAGAAGCGACGCGGCGTCCGAACCGTCCTTTGGCGAGTCACCGAGGCAGGAGCGACGGCGCCGCTTTTGGCGGATCGTGCGATGGGTCCCGCATTGTCGGTTTGAAAGCTACTTGGCGTTGTCCCGTAGCCCGCGCGAACACTACGCGAGACATACGCCGCGCTTGAGAAGCCGCAGGCCTACGACATCGACTGCAGCAGGAGAGATGTCTCGCGAAGCAGACGCGCGGCGCGCAGCACGGATTGGGCGATGGTAAGGAAAGCCTGCTCCACGAAAAGGATGTCGGCCGCGTCTCCTTTATCGGCGACGGACCAGATCGCATTCACCCACTGGCGCTCGAAAGTTGTGAAATGGAGTCGAGAAAGAAGCGGCTGCACCGCGCGCTCGAAAGTGCCTGGCATCAGGCCAAGTATCTCAATCATGCGTGTATACGGGCAGATCACAAACAGGATGCCCAAAGCGCCGCCCTGACGCATCCACAGGTCGCTGGATGTCGGATTGACGTAGATGGCCGAGCGATCCGCGGGGCAGGGGATCGCTGTTCGCCCATCGCCGAGGTCAAATACGAGGTCTTGTTGTCGTTCCAGCCAGCCGAGTGCGAGCGTGTGATCAGCGGGTGCGTCCGCCCGTAAGGCGATCTGGCGCCCGGCGACCATCTCGATGCGAGTTTGCTGGCGACCCTTCTCGATGTGGCTGCATGTGCACGAAAGGTGGAAGGAGGGAGTGAAGCGGGTGCGACCGCGACGGTGAGGAGCATGACCGATCCCTGCAACCGGGCGATGGCGATCGGCGGCGCGCGTGAGCAAGTGCGGCCGACAATGAAATACCGGACACCCGAACGGACCACGGTCGGTTGCGGACACCGCCTCGCACCTACGCGGCACAGAAAATCCTAGGCTTGAGGTACGTTCCTCATTTCCGCCTGAGATAGGGAACGATTCGGCCATGGACCGGGCGCCCGTCACTGGGAGGAACATCACGAAGACGATTCAGTTGGCCTCGGCCAGCGCGCTTGCGCTTGTCGGTGCGACATTCGGAACCGCCGCTGCCGCCGAGGATCTGACGCTGTGTTGGGCGGCGTGGGACCCGGCCAATGCATTGGTCGAGCTCAGCAAGGATTTCGAGGAACAGTCCGGTCACACCATGAACTTCGAGTTCGTGCCCTGGCCGAACTTCGCGGACCGGATGCTGAACGAGTTGAACTCAGGCGGCCAACTCTGCGACCTCATGATCGGTGACAGTCAGTGGATCGGCGGCGGTGCCGAGAACGGCCATTACGTCAAACTGAACGACTTCTTCGAGGCCAGCGATATCTCGATGGACGATTTCGCCGATGCGGCCGTCTATGCCTACTCGACCTGGCCCAAGGGTACCGAGAACTACTACGCGCTTCCCGCCATGGGCGACGCGAACGGCTGGTTCTATCGAAAGGACTGGTTCACCGACCCCGAGATCATGGCCGCCTTTGAGGCCGAGCATGGCCGCCCGCTTGGCGAGCCGCAGACGCAGCGCGAATTGATGGAGATCGCCAAGTTCTTCCAGGGTCGGGAGATCGACGGCCAGGAGCGCTATGGCGTATCCATTTTCACTGAGCGCGGGTCCGAAGGCATCACCATGGGCGTGACCGGTGCGCTCTACGCGTGGGGACTCGAATACGAGAACGAGCCGGGCAGCTACGACATGGTCGGCGCGATGAACTCGCCCGAGGCGGTCGAGGCGCTGGAGTTCTACACGGAGCTCTACGAATGCTGCACGCCTCCGGGATACACCAACAGCTACATGGGCGAGAGCCTCGACGCCTTCAAATCCGGTCAGGTTGCGATGGCGATGAACTGGTTCGCGTTCTTCCCGGGCCTCTACGCCGATCCAGATATCGGCGGCGACAAGATCGATTTCTTCGTCAACCCACCTCAGAACCAAGAGGCCTCGACCCTGGGCGGCCAAGGCATCTCCGTGGTCAGCTATCCCGACAAGCAGGACGCCGCGCTGGAATACATCGCATGGTTCGCCCAGCCAGAGGTGCAAAAGCAGTGGTGGGCCCTCGGCGGCTATGCGGTCCATGACGCTGTGCTCGAGGATCCAGCCTTCGAGGAAAGCCAACCCTTTGCCGGCGACTTCCTCCAGGCGATGAATGCGGTGCAGGATTTCTGGCAGGAACCGACTTACGCCGAGCTTCTGCTGGCCATGCAGGAGCGGGTCCACAACTACGTCGTTGCCGACCAGGGTACGGCACAGGAGGCGCTTGACGCCCTGATCGAGGACTGGACCGAAGTCTTCGAGGACGACGGCAAACTCTGACGTCCGACACGCGCGGGGCCGGACGCGCCGGCCCCGCGCTCCACCTCCACCCCTTTCCCGGATGCGGTCCGGGGCGCGCGCGATCCCGACGGGTCCGCGATCGGAGAGTTCATGTCCGACACGCCCATCCATCGCGGCGCCGACCGTGCCGCCCGCGCCACCCCGGCTCGCGTCGCCCGCAAGGTCCGTGGCCTGAGCGACCGGGCCATCGCCTGGATCTTCGTGGCGCCGACGATCTTCCTTCTGTTGGCGGTGAACATCTTCCCGCTGATCTGGACGATACGCCTGTCATTCACGAACTACCGCGCCAACCGCCTGAACCGCGAACCCGAATGGGTCGGCCTGCGCAACTACGAGCGCATCCTCACCGACAGCGACACCTGGGCGTCGATGCAGGCCACGGCGCATTTCCTGATCTGGACCATCGCGCTGCAGGTGCTGATCGGCTTCGCGCTGGCCTGGCTGATCAACCGTCAGTTCAAGGGGAGTGCCTTCTGGACGACGATCATCGTGCTGCCGATGATGCTGTCGCCTGCCGTGGTCGGCAATTTCTGGTCGTTCCTCTACCAGCCGCAGATCCGTCTGTTCAATTACGTCATTGCATTCCTGAGCGGACAGGATCCGTCGAGCTTCGACATACTGGGCAGCGTCAATCTCGCGCCCTGGGCCATCGTGATCGTCGACACGTGGATGTGGACGCCTTTCGTTATGCTGATCTGCCTTGCCGGGCTGCGCTCGATCCCCGACTACCTCTACGAGGCGGCTGCCGTCGACCGCGCTTCGCCCATCCGGCAGTTCTTCACCATCACCGTGCCGATGGTGCTGCCCTTCCTGATGCTGGCCGTGCTGTTCCGCGGCATCGAGAATTTCAAGATGTTTGACCTCGTGGTGCAACTGACCGGCGGCGGGCCCGGCAACATCACCACGCTGACCTCCATAGACCTCAAGCGCGAGGCCTTCGAGAAATGGCGCACCGGCTATGCCTCGGCCTACGCGATCATCCTGTTCGTGACCGTGTTCGGGCTCGCCTCCATCTACGTGAAGGCGCTCAACAAGGTGAGGGAGCGCTAGATGTCCGCCTATTCCATCTCGGCCCCCACCACCCGGTCCAAGTGGGTCGCCGGCATCTTGGTCGTGACCTACGCGATTATCACCATGATCCCGCTGATCTGGATCATCCTGACCGCGTTCAAATCACCCGCCGACGCCATATCCTACCCGCCGAAGGTGGTCTTCGACCCGACGCTGGAAGGCTACGTCAACCTTTTCACCACACGGACCCGCATCTCGCCCGAGGCGCTGGCCGCCCTGCCCGAGCCGGATACATGGTACGATCGAATCGTACGCCAGTACGACATGGTGATCGCCGGCCCGTCCAAGTTCGGCGAGCGGTTCGTCAACTCGGTCATCATCGGCTTTGGCTCGACCTTCCTTTCGGTCTTCCTCGGGACGCTGGCGGCCTATGCCTTCTCGCGCTTCCGCATCCCGCTGGCTGACGACCTGCTGTTCTTCATCCTCAGCACGCGGATGATGCCGCCCATCGCCGTCGCGATCCCAATCTTCCTGATGTACCGACAGTTGGGGCTGTCGGACACGCATCTGGGAATGATCCTGCTCTACACGGCGGTAAACATCTCGCTCGCGGTGTGGCTGCTCAAGGGTTTCATCGACGAGATCCCGCGCGAATACGAGGAAGCCGCCCTGATCGACGGCTACACCCGGTTCCAGGCCTTCTACAAAGTGGTCCTGCCTCAGGCGGCAACGGGCATCGCGTCCACCGCGATCTTCTGTCTGATCTTCGCATGGAACGAGTACGCGTTCGCGGTGCTGTTGACCTCCGCCAACGCACAGACGGCACCCCCCTTCATCCCGACGATCATCGGCGTCGGCGGTCTGGACTGGCCGGCTGTCGCGGCAGGGGCGACACTGTTCCTGTTGCCGGTGATGATCTTCACCGTCGCGCTGCGAAACCACCTGCTGCGAGGCATCACCTTCGGAGCTGGAAGGAAATGACCGAGCGCAACCCCACTGCCCGCGAGGGATACGGCCTTGGCTATGGCGTCGTTCCCCCCGAGGACGACCAGGGCGTGTTCGAGCCGCCCGCGCCGCGCCTGGGCGGTCCCTCCCATACCGGTCGCCGCTGGCCCCGCTGGCTGCGTCGTGGACCGATGGAGATCCTGGCGATGGTCCTGATCGCGCTGGGCGTCTTCATGTTGATGCAGCCCTTCGCGCTGGTCCTCTTCACCTACAGCTTCATCGTCACGCTGGTGGGCACGGTGATGTTCATCGTCGTCTCGCATTTCCCGGACTAGCGCATGTCTTTCACAGCCCTCTTCGCCCAGCTCGCGTGCTCCGACGCGACTGCGAGCCACGACTGGTTCGAAACGCTGTTCGCGCGGCCATGCGACATGCGGCCGATGTCCGGGCTGGCCGAATGGCATATCGGCGATGGGGCGGGATTCCAGCTGTTTCACAATCCACCCGCCGCCGGACACGGGACGATGACGGTCTTCGTCGACGATCTTCGGGCCGAGCGTGCGCGGCTGTCCGAGGCGCGCCTTGCCGTCGGGGAGATCGAGCCCGGGGACGCGGTCGATCTCCTGCAATTGCGCGATCCCGACGGAAACCTCGTGGTTCTCGTGGAAAAGAGGCGTGACACCGATGGCTAGGATCGAGATCAGGGACCTCAGGAAGCAATTCGGCGATTTCACCGCCGTCCGCGAGAGCAGTTTCACCATCGAGGACGGAGAGTTCTTAATGCTGCTGGGCCCCTCGGGCTGCGGCAAGACGACGACGCTGCGCATGATTGCGGGGCTGGAACTGCCCACCTCGGGCACCATTCTGATCGACGGAGAGGACGTAAGCCGGCGTCCCGCCTCAGAGCGTGACATCGCAATGGTGTTTCAGATGTTCGCGCTCTACCCGCACATGAATGTTCGCAAGAACATTCAGTATCCGCTGGTCAGCCAGGGTTGGTCGCGCGACCGCATAAAGGAGAAGGTCGCGGAGGTGGCGCGGATCCTCGGGATCGAAGACATCCTGGACCGCCCCGTGGGCGGCCTTTCGGGTGGGGACCGACAGCGCGTGGCCCTCGGGCGCGCCATCGTGCGCGAACCGAAGGCCTTCATGATGGACGAACCGCTCGGCGCACTGGACGCCGAGTTCCGCGAGCGCATGGCCGAGGAGCGGCGCGCGCTTCACGATCGCATGGGCGCCACCACTGTCTACGTAACTCACGATCAGCTGGAGGCGATGCAGATGGGAGACAAGATTGTCGTGATGAACAATGCCGTGGTCGAGCAGTTCGGTACGCCGCGCCAGATCTACGACACTCCGGCCACGATGTTCGTTGCCGACTTCATTGGTGATCCGTCCATGAACTTTCTGCCTTTCGAGGGCAGCATTGCCGAAGGCGCGTCTTCCGTGCGCTTGGGAGAAGCCGACGTCGCCGTGCCCACCGCCCGGGAAGGGGCGCAGGGCAAGCTGGCGCTTGGCGTTCGGCCCGAGCATATGGATCTGTCGGATGACGGCCCTGTCCGCGGACGCGTCGTCGCCACCGAATATCTGGGCAACACCCAAGTCGTGACGTTGGACACCGCTTGGGGCGAGGTGAAGGCCCGCGTGGACGCCCGTCTGAATGTTCGGCCCGGAGAGACGGCCGCCGCCGCCATCGACAGCACGCGCGTGACCCTTTTCGACGACGCCACGGGCCGTGCCCTGAGGTCGGAGTTGAACGAAGGAGTGTTCCCGTGACCCCGTCGTACCAGACGTCGCCGCCCCCGCACGGGGGCGAAGGAGCAAATTCTGCCACGCCGCATCAGTCCTCGGCTCGGTTCGCCGATCTTTCGCGGCCCGAGTTCCTCTGGCCTGTCGAGGACACGGCAGTTCTCGGAGGCAGCACCTGATGGCTGAAGTCGCCCTCTCCTCCGTCACCAAGCGGTTCGGTATGACGACGGCCGTCTCCGACATGAAACTGACCATCGAAGACGGGGCTTTCGTCGTCTTGCTCGGCCCCACCGGTGCTGGCAAGATCACAACCCTGCGCCTGATTGCGGGGCTGGAAACGCCTGACGCCGGCAGCGTCGCCATCGGCGGGCGCGACATGGCCGGGCTCACGCCAGCGCAACGCGATGTGGCGATGGTGTTCCAGCAGTACTCGCTCTATCCGCACATGACCGTTCGCGAGAACCTCGAATTCCCTCTGAAGTCGCCAATCCTGCGCACGCCACAAGCCGAGATCGACCGTCGTGTCGGCGAAGTGGCCGAGGTGCTGCGTATCCCGCACAAGCTCGACAATAAGGCCACTGCGCTGTCGGGCGGCGAAATGCAGCGCGTATCCATCGGCCGTGCGCTAGTACGCGACCCTGCGGTCTTTCTGATGGACGAACCGCTCAGTTCGCTCGACGCCAAGCTGCGCTCCGACCTGCGTGTCGAACTCAAGCGGATCCACTCCGATCTGGCCGCGACGCTGCTTTACGTCACGCACGATCAGGTCGAGGCCATGACCATGGCCTCCAAGATCGGCGTATTGCATGATGGCCGCCTCGCTCAGGTCGGCACCCCGCGTGAGGTCTACGAGAACCCGGCCTCGGCTTATGTGGCCGCGCGCTCGGGCTCTCCGCGCATCAATCTCCTGCCCGCAGGTCTCCTGGGTGACGCGCCGGACGCGGCACGGACCATGGGCCTGCGCCCAGAGCATATCGTCATCGGCGATGGCACCGAGGCCGCCGTCACCCGCGTCGAACATCTGGGTGACCAGACCCGCCTGCACCTCCGCCTGCGCGACCACGACGTCGTCACCCTGACCGACAGCACGATCCCGAACGCGGGCGAGACCGTCCGCATCGCCCCGCGCGAGCCGCTCTGGTTCGACGCCGACGGCAGCCGGCTATGAGCCGCCTGCCGGATGAACACCACGACCCCGCCCCCGGGCCGGGATATCGCTCCCTCGATCTTTCACCATCCCCCTGAGGAGGTCCCCCATGCAGTTCATCAACGCCAAAGCCGACCTCGTGACCGAAGCCCTCGACGGCCTCGTCGCGTCCTCCGGCGGGACGCTGGGCCGGCTCGACGGATATCCGCATATCAAAGTCGCCATCCGCGCCGACTGGGACCGGTCCAGGGTCGCGCTGGTTTCCGGCGGCGGTTCGGGGCACGAGCCCGCCCATGCAGGCTTCGTTGGGCCCGGCATGTTGACGGCGGCGGTCTGTGGCGAAGTGTTCGCTTCGCCTTCGGTCGAGGCGGTGCTGGCCGGCATCCTTGCAGTGACCGGAGAGGCAGGCTGCCTGCTGATCGTCAAGAACTATACCGGTGACCGCCTGAATTTCGGCTTGGCCGCCGAGCGTGCGCGGGCATTGGGCAAACAGGTCGAGATGGTCGTCGTCGACGATGACGTGGCCCTGCCCGACCTGCCGCAGCCGCGCGGCGTGGCTGGCACGCTTTTCGTGCACAAGATCGCAGGAGCGATGGCGGAACGTGGCGACGATCTGGCCACCATCGCCTCCGCCGCTCGCGACTTGATCCCGCGCATCGCGTCCATCGGCAAATCGCTCTCGACCTGCACCGTGCCGGGGAGCGCGCGCGAGGACCGCATACCGCCGGGCAAGGCGGAGCTGGGCCTCCGTATCCACGGGGAGCCGGGGGTCGAGCAGATCGATTTCGAAGGCGCCGACGAGGCCGTTGCCACCATGGCGGCCCGCCTTCCGGAATCCGATGCCGACCGTGTCGTTCTGGTCAACGATCTGGGTTCGACGACGCCCTTGGAATTGTCGGTGTTGACCCGCGCCGTCCACCGCGCGGGGATCGCGGGCCGCATCATCGGACCGGCGCGCTTGATGACATCTCTCGACATGCACGGGGTCTCGCTCTCGGTGCTGGACTTGAAGGAAGGTGAAGCGGAACTGCTGGCGGCCGCCGTTCCCATGGCCGCCTGGCCGGGAATGCAGACGCTCGCGGAACCGCAGATCCGACTCTTGCCCGACGGCCTGACCCCTATCGCACCGATCCCGTCCGAGAACCCCCGCGTCCGCGGGGTGATCGAGGATGTCTGTGCTCTCCTCATCGCCGCCGAGTCCGACCTGAACGCGCTCGACGCGAAATCCGGCGACGGCGACACCGGCTCGACCCTGGCGACGGCGGCGCGCGCTCTGCGGGACGCCCTGGACCGGATGCCTCTGGCGGACCTGACGCAGCTCTTCCCCGCGCTGGGCAACGAGGTTTCGCAAACCATGGGCGGGTCGTCCGGCGTGATCCTGGCCATCTTTTTCAACGCAGCGGGCGATGCTTCGGCGTCGGGCGCGAATGCGCGAATGGCTTTGCGGGCGGGGCTCGATCGGGTCGGCCAGGTGGGCGGGGCGCAACTGGGCGACCGCACGATGATCGACGCGCTGGCCCCGGCTCTTGACGCCTTGCCCCAGGGCATCGACGCGGCCGCGCAGGCCGCGCGCGAGGGGGCCGACGCCACCGCGTCGATCCACCGCGCCAAGGCAGGTCGCGCCGCCTACGTCCCCGAGACGAACCTGGCCGGTCACAAGGACCCGGGCGCCGAGGCCGTGGCGCGGGTCTTCGAGGGCCTCGCCCGGGCGCTGGCCTGAGCGGGGATGGCAAGACCGGACGATACGGGCGCCAAGCCCACCCTGAACGATGTCGCCCGCGCCGCGGGGGTCAGCCTTGCCACAGTCGACCGGGTGCTGAACGCGCGCGCCGGGGTGCGTCCGGCCACCATCGCCCGGGTACAGAACGCAATCGCCGAGCTGGGCTATGTCCGCGATACCGCCGCCGCCAACCTTGCCCGCCGCCGCCTCTACGAGATGGCGTTCCTGTTGCCCGACACCGACAACGAATTCGTGGCCGCTCTGCGCGACGCTGTCGCTGAGCAGGCCACCGGCGCTTCGGTTCACCGCACGCGTCCGACCGTCGTCCCCGTGGCTCCCTTCGACCCGCAGGCATTGGCCGACGCTGTGGATGCCCTGCCTGCCTCGCTGGATGGTGTGGCTCTTTTCGGCCCGGAAACGCCAGCAGTACGCGATGCCGTTCGCCGGGCACGCGAACGCGGCATTGCGGTGGTGGCTCTGGTCTCGGACCTGCCCTCGTCAGAGCGGGATCATTTCGTCGGGATCGACAATGTCCGCGCGGGCCGGACCGCCGGGCGACTGATGGGCCGCTTCACGCGCAGGTCCGGCCGGGTTGTCGTGCTGACCGGCTCGCGTCTCGCTCGTGACCACCTTGAGCGCCGCCAGGGGTTCGATCAAGTCATGGCCGAGTATCCCCACCTCGAGGTCGGTGCGTCGATCGAGGGGCGCGACGACGCCAACCGCGTGGCCGCGATGCTTGCCCGGGTCCTGTCCGAAGGAAACGATGTGGTCGGTGTCTATTCCTCCGCGGCGGGCAATGCGGGTCTGATCCGCGCCCTGCGGACCATGCCCCACGACGTCACCGTCATCGCGCACGAATTGACGCCGACCACGCGCGCCGCGCTGATGGACGGAACATTCGACGCCCTGATCGTGCAGGATGCGGGCCATCTGGTCCGCTCGGCCATCCGCCTTCTTCGCGCGAGCGCGGACGGTGCCGCATTTGATCCGGGGCAGGAGCGCATCCGCATCGATATCCACCTGCGGGAAAACGTCCCGCTCTCACCGGAGGACACGCCATGAAGACGATCAAGGGGCCGGCGCTTTTTCTTGCTCAGTTTGCGGGGGATGAAGCGCCGTTCGACTCGTGGGATGGAATTACGGCGTGGGCTGCGGATTGCGGCTACGAGGGTGTGCAGGTGCCCAGTTGGGACGGGCGTCTGTTCGATCTCGCGAAGGCAGCGGCGTCGAAGGACTACTGTGACGAGTTCACGGGTCGGGCCGCCGAGAACGGGGTCGAGGTGACGGAGCTTTCGACCCATCTGCAGGGCCAGCTGGTCGCGGTCCATCCGGCCTATGACACGGCTTTCGACGGCTTTGCCGACCCGTCCGTCCGTGGCGATCCGAAGGCGCGGCAGGAATGGGCGGTCGACCAGGTGAAGAAAGCGCTCACGGCGTCCGGGAACATGGGGATCCCCGCTCACGCGACCTTCTCCGGCGCCCTCGCGTGGCCCTATGCCTACCCCTGGCCACAGCGGCCTGCGGGCCTGGTCGAGGCCGCTTTCGACGAACTCGCCGCCCGCTGGCGCCCGATCTTGGACCATGCCGAGGATTGCGGTGTCGATCTCTGCTACGAGATCCATCCCGGCGAGGATCTGCATGACGGCGCCACCTTCGAGATGTTTCTCGACCGCGTCCGGCAACATCCCCGCGCGAAGATGCTCTACGACCCCAGTCACTACGTGCTGCAATGCCTCGATTACCTCGACAACATCGACATTTACCGCGACCGGATCGGCATGTTCCACGTCAAGGACGCGGAGTTCAATCCGACCGGACGTCAGGGCGTTTACGGCGGCTATCAATCCTGGGTCGACCGGGCGGGCCGGTTCCGCAGCCTCGGCGACGGGCAGGTCGACTTCGGGGCGGTCTTCTCGAAGATGGCGGCCAACGACTTCGACGGATGGGCCGTGGTCGAATGGGAATGTGCGCTCAAGCACCCCGAGGACGGGGCGCGCGAAGGCGCGCAGTTCGTCCGCGACCATATCATCCGGGTTACCGAGAGGGCCTTCGACGATTTCGCCGACGGCGGCACCGATGACGCAGCCAACCGCAAGATGCTGGGGATCGGCTGATGGTTACAGGACGCGACGAGAGCCGCGGCCGGCGCATCCGCCTAGGTATGGTCGGCGGCGGCAACGACGCCTTCATCGGCGGCGTCCACCGCATCGCCGCGCGCCTCGATGACCGGTTCGAGCTGGTCGCCGGCGCGCTGTCCTCCACGCCCGAGAAGGCGCGCGCCAGTGCCGAGGCGCTGGGCCTCGCCCGCAGCTACGACGACTTCAAGGCGATGGCGCAGCGGGAGGCGCAGCGGAAAGACGGGATCGAGGCCGTCTCGATCGTCACGCCGAACCATGTTCACTACGCCGCCGCGCGCGAGTTCCTCAAACGCGGGATCCACGTTATCTGCGACAAGCCGCTGACCTCGACCCTGGCCGATGCCAAGAAGATGGCGAAGGCGGTGGAACATTCCGGCGCGCTGTTCGTCCTGACCCACAATTATACCGGCTACCCGATGGTGCGGCAGGCCCGCGAGATGGTCGAATCGGGCGCGATCGGGACGATCCGCGTCGTGCAGGTGGAATACCCGCAGGACTGGCTGACGGAGGCGCAGGAAGGCGCGGGGCTCAAGCAAGCCGAGTGGCGCACCGACCCCGCGCGTTCGGGCGCGGGGGGCGCGGTGGGCGATATCGGCACCCATGCCTTCAACCTCGCGGGCTTCGTCACGGGGCTGCGGGCCGAGCGGCTGGCGGCGGACCTGCAGGCCTTCGTGCCGGGACGGCGGCTCGACGACAACGGCCACATCCTGCTGCGATACGAGGGCGGGGCGCGCGGCATGCTGTGGTGCAGTCAGGTCGCGCCGGGCAATGAGAACGCGCTGCGCCTGCGCGTCTACGGCGACAAGGGCGGGCTCGAATGGGCGCAGGAGGATCCGAATTTGCTTTGGCACACGCCGCTGGGTGAGCCGAAACGCCTCATTACGCGGGGCGGCGCCGGAGCCGGTGACGCGGCGGCGCGTGTGTCGCGCATCCCGCCCGGTCATCCCGAAGGCTACCTCGAAGGCTTCGCCAACCTCTACACGGAGGCCGCCGACCTTATCGAAGCGGCCCGCACGGGAAAGACGATCGACACCCTCCTGCCCGGCATCACAGACGGCCTCGCCGGAATGCAATTCGTCGATGCATGCGTCAAATCATCAAAACAAGATGCCAAATGGATCGATCTGGACTGATCCAAGGGCGTGCTGCGAGGGTCGCTACCGAAAAGGGGCATGAAGATAGGGGCCGGCGCACCACGCCGGTGCCTCCCGCAGCGGCATGTCGGGCTTCAGGCGGCTATCCGGAGGTTGCCCGGGGACTGCCGGGTGACAGACGGCCTTGTTCGACGGTTCCGGTGAACAGTCGGAGACCGGCCTCTGGCCGCACCACTGATCCGGCCTGACCTGCGAGAACCGCTCTACTCGAACGTCCCCGGCAGCCAGAGGACGAGTTCAGGGAAGGCCGTGATCAGGATCATCACCGCGTACAGCGTCAGCATGAACGGAATACTTTCCCGGAAGATCTGGCCGATGGGAATCCGGGCGAGACCGCCGACGATGAACACCATCAGGCCCATGGGCGGCGTGATCATCGAGACCATCATGTTAAGCGTGATGATCACCCCGAAATGCACCATGTCGACGCCTGCCGCGGCAAGGCCGGGGAGCAGCGCGGGGATAACGACATACATCATCGGCGCCTTCGTTAGGAACATCCCCATGACGACGAAGGCCCCGTGAACGAGGAACAGCAATTGCATCTGCGTGATCTCGAACGAGAGGATCGCGGTGGTGATGGCCTCCGTCACCTTCTCGACAGTGAAGACGTAGTTGAGTGCGAATCCGCCCCCGATCAGCAGGAACACCATGCCCGATTGACGCGCGCTCTCGGAAAGGGCGGCGTAGAGGCCGGACCAGGATGATCTCCGGTAGAGAAAGACGGAAAGAAGAATGGCATAGAGACCGGCGACCGCGGCAGCTTCCGTCGGGGTGAAGGCGCCCGAATAGATTCCGCCCAGAAGGATCACCGGCATCATCAGCGGGCCGAGCGCGGCCAGGGTCGCGGACAGCATCGCCGCTCTCGCCATCCGCTTTTCGGTCGGGAAGCCGCGCCGCCGGGCCTGCCGTGCCACCAGTACCATCATCGCCACCCCCATCAGGAGACCCGGCACGATCCCTGCCAGGAACAGCGCGCCCACCGAGGCGCCCGAGAAGAAGGCGTAGACGAGCATCGGGATCGACGGCGGAATGATCGGCCCGATGCAGGACGAGGCGACTGTCACAGCCGCCGCATAAGCAGGCGGATACCGATCCTGTTCGCGCATCATCTTGATGAGGACCTGACCGATACCCGATGCGTCGGATGTGGCGTCCCCGCTCATGCCAGAGAAGATGACGGACGAGACGATGTTGACCTGAGCCAGCCCGCCTGGCCGATGCCCCACGAGGGCGAGGCAGAAGCGCAGCAAACGTTCCGAGATGCCGCCGTGGTCCATCACCTTGGCCGTGAAGATGAAGAGCGGGATGGCGATGACGATGATATTCTCGACCGAGGCGAAGATGACACGCTCGGCCATGAGGCTCATGTCGGCACCGGCGAAGAAGGCCCAGACCACGACCGTGGAGATCAGCACGAAGCCGATGGGCAGGCCAAGCAGGATCTGTACGCCGAAATAGATCGTGGCCCAGAGAAGCGGATCGCTCATGTCAGTCCCGATGCCCGGCCCGGATCAGACCGAGTGCCGTCCAGACCGCGCGGGCGGCGTAGATCAGCACGAAGGCGATCATCAGAACGAAGAGGTGCCCGAGGTTGAACTTCAGGGTGATGGTCCGTTCGCGGTACATCCATTCGAGGACACGGACCGTGTCCGGGACCGATAGCAGCATGACGAGCGCGAAGAGCAGGAGGGACGCGGCCTTGGCCCAGTCACCGAGGCGTTGCGGCAGCGCGTCGATCAGCAGATCGAGCGCGACATGCTCTCGCATCGGCATCTGCGTGGCCGCGGTGAAAAGGCTGACGGCGACAAACAGGATGCCGGCCACCTCGAGCGTCCAGACCAGCGGTTCGCGCAGGACGTAGCGCCAGAATACCTGCGCCACGAAGGTAACGAAGAGCCCGGCGAAGAGTGCGACGGAGATCGCCGTCGCAAACGCCAGGAGGCGGCGGAGCCATGCCGGTCCCGCCGCCTCAGCCCTGCGTCCTGCCTCGGGGGCCCCCGTCGGATCTCTTTCGTCCTCGTCCATGCGTTCGGCCACCCCAGCTCTCTGGTCCGTCAGCCTAGTCGGCGAGCTCGAGCTTCCAGACATGCGGCGTGCGCTTTCCAGCGGACACCTCTCCACCGGCAAGGACCCATCCACCCTCGAACGGCACGGGCGCGCGGTTGATCGGCGCCGGTCCGGGGTGCCAGCCGATCTGCGTCCAGGCATCCGCCGCTATGTCATACTCGAAGAGCTGGGTCATGAAGCCCGGGTGATGGTCGAAGAGCCAGGTGACCTGATCGTTCAGGGCGGTCCAGGCGTCGCTGCCCTTCTCTTCCTTGTTGCGGGGGATGACCTGGCTCTGGATGCGCAGGAAGTAGTCCGCATCGACCCCGCCGATCGCGGCGAGCTTGCCGCCACCCGCATCGAGCACGGTCACGAACCCGGCGGGGACGGGGAAGTCTGCCGCCCGTCGCCACGTGCCAGTCGCGAGGTCCAGCGCATGGGTCTCGGCGTAATGGGACCACTCATCGCCCGTCTTGTTCCGTCCGCCGACGATCCACAGCATCCCGTCCGCAGTCGTCCCGCCATAGACGGAACGCTTGGGACCGGGGATCTGCGCGATCTCGGACCAGCCATCATCGGGGGCCACAAGGTCGAGCGCGTAGACGCCCATACCGGCGGTCGCGATCAGTCGGCCCTCCGCGATCCCGCCTGCCCCGAGGACCGAGGCGGCGGGTAGGTCCGGCAGATCCTCGATCAGAAGCGCGCCGTCCTCCAGACGCATCGAGAAGGCCGCTGCAAGGTCTTCACGCTTGTCGGCGCCCGAACGGTATCCCTGACCGCCGATGCAGACGACGCGGTCCCCGTCCTGCACTGACAGGAAGCTGTCGGCACGGACAGGGATCGTTCCTTCGGCGACGATCCAGTCCTGCCCGCGAAGGATCAGCACATCGTCGTAGTAAGTCTTGGCCCCGCCCCGCGACGCGGTCTTCGTCGGCTCGGGGAAATTGGCGCCGCCGGCGAATAGCAAGGCGCCGTCGGACGTCCCGGCGCAGAGGCCGGAGCGGCCAATCTGCGCCAGCGCTCCCATCTCGGGGAGTGACGGCATCGGCGTCCAGTTCGGATCGAGCGGGTCGGCCCAGGCGGCGGGGACCATGATCGATGCGGCGAGCGCGGCGGAGAGGATCGTTTTCATATCGGCCTCCATCCAGAAAGGATCCCGGCCGCCACGCGGCCGGGTCCGGCCTCAGCTGTCGGTCTGGCACTCGGCCGGGATATCCATCCCAGCGATGGTCTCGAACATGCCTTCTTCCCAGTTCGCGGCGAGATCGCTTTCCAGGAAGCGGGTCTGGACGGCGCTGCGGAACGCTTCCACGTCGGGCTGGGTAAAGACGATCCCCTCCGCTTCCAGAGTCTCCTGAAGCGATGCCTCCAGGTCGATGACGGACTGGGTATAGGCGGCCATGGCCTCACGCGCGCCGTCAGAGACGACCTGCTGCTGCTCGGCGGTCAAGTTCTGCCAGTTGCGCGCCGAGAAGGCCGGGAACTGGATCAGCACCTTGTGCCGCGTATCCACGATCTGCTCGGTCACCTCGTAGAATTTCTGGCTGTGGATCAACGTGAGCGGGTTTTCCTGCGCATCCACCGTGCCGGTCTGAAGCGCGAGGTACAGCTCGGAGAAGGGGACCGGCGTCGGGTTCGCACCCAGTCCCTCGCCCATCAGGATGTTCGACGGGGAGGGGACGACGCGCAGGGCGAGCCCTTCGAGGTCAGCCGGCGTGTTCACGTCGCGCCGCTCCCGCAGGTTCAGCGTCCGCGTGCCCTGATAGGCCGCATCGAGGATCCGCAAGCCCATCGCATCCTCGATCTCTACGACCATGTCGTCCCAGATGTCGCTCTGGCGGACGGCGCAGATGTGCTCGGGCCCGGTCAGGAGGTAGGGCGTCGCGAAGATCTCCCATTTCGGAGCCTGGTCGGTGAACCATGCCGGCGACATGTAGGCCGCATCCACCGTGCCGCGTGCCAGCGCCTGTCCCTGCTTGCCCTGCTCGACCAGCGAGGCGCTGTCGAAGACGTCGACCTCCAGGTCGGAATTCTCTTCGATATAGGCTTCCCAGACGCGCATCGCGACGGCGTCGGGATCACCGCCCTTTCCGACCGTCGAGAATTTCAGGGTTTGCGCGTGCCCTGCATTCGTCGTCACCGCAAGCGATGCCACGGCCAAGGCGAGAATGGTCGTTTTCATATCTGGTCCTCCCTTGCCGGAATCTCCCATCGCCCGGCGTTGACGAACGCTAAGTCGTATCTTAGCATCATGTCAACATGTCATGCCACTTTCCGGCGCGTGTGAGGGACAATCATGAACGATCTGAATGGGTATTTTGCGGCCCTCCCGACGCCTTTCACCGACAGGCAGGGCGCGATCGCCGAGGGGTCGCTCGACGATCTGGTCGAGCGGCTCGTCACGTCTCATCTGTCCGGTCTCTACGTCGGCGGAAGTACGGGCGAGGCCTTCCTCCTCTCGGAGCAGGAGCGAGCCGCATTGCTCCGTCGCGTCGCGCGCACCTGCGCTGGGCGCTCGACCCTCATCGCCCATGTCGGAGACCCGGACCCCGCGCTTTCCGGACGGCTCGCCCGGCTCGCGGCCGAGGCCGGCTACGATGCGGTTTCCGCCGTCCCGCCCTTCTACTACCGGTATGGATTCGAAGAGATCTTGCGCCATTACGAGTGGCTTGCCGGGCAGACGGATCTGCCGTTTCTGATTTACAACTTCCCAGCTCTGTCCGGGGTCCACTGGTCGGCGGATCAGATCGCGCAACTCTGCGATCTTCCCAACGTCGTCGGCGTCAAGAACACCTGCGGCGACCTTTTCGCCTTCGAGTCGCTCCGGCGCCTCAGGCCGGAGGCGAGGCTCTTTCACGGGTTCGACGAGACATTGCTGGCGGGACTGTCGATGGGCGCGGATGGCGGCATCGGGTCGACATACAATATACAGCCAGACCGCATCGTCGCGATCGATGCCGCCTTTCGCGCGGGCGACATGGATACCGCGCGGAGCTTGCAGGCCGATGCGAACGCCCTCATCGAGGCGATGGTGGCTGCCGGCGTGATCCCAGCGCTCAAATACCTGCTCACCCGCTCGGGCATCCCGATGGGCGACTGCCGCCCGCCTTTCGGACAGCTCGATGCAGATGCACGGGCGGCTCTCGACGCCGCCGCAGACCGCTACATTCCAGCGGTGACACCGAACGGGACGGACATCGCTGCGGAGGCGATCTGACATGGACACGGAACTCGGACGCATCAGGCTCAGCGAGCAGATCGAGGAGGCGATCCTGAAGGCGATCCGCGCCGGCGAATTCCCCCCCGGCACGAAGCTGCCTTCCGAACGGCAACTCATGGAAATGTTCGATGTCGGCAGGCCGTCGGTGAAAGAGGCGTTGCTGATGCTGGAACGGAAGGGCTTCCTGCGCCTCCAGCGCGGAATCGCTCCGGTTGTGGTCGAACCGACACCGGAGAGCGCGATGCAGGCGATCGGCGACATGGTGCAGGCCATGCTGCCCGACACGACCCGCCGCTCCGATTTCTACGACCTGCGCATCATGCTGGAAACGAGCGCCGTGATGGACGCCGCACGGCAGCCGAACCCGGAGGACCTGGCGCGGATCGAGGCCGCGCTGGACGCCTGTGCCGCCGCCGCTGGCCGCGCCGCCGCGTTCCGCGAGGCGGATGTCGCCTTCCATCGCCAGCTGATGGCGGCGCAGGGCAACGCCGTGGCCGGCGCGTTGCACGCCGCCCTGCTCGAATGGGGACTCTACCATCCCGAGGAAGGACCGGAGCGGCGGGCTATCCACGCCCGTGTCGTGTCCCAGCATCGTGCGATCGTCGAGGCGATCCGGTCCGGCGACCCCCTCGCCGCGGCGGATGCGGTGCGCGCGCATCTCATGACGCGCCGCGACCAGCCCCAGTCGAACTGACATCCAGCGCGTACGCATCCGAACTCGAGGTTCCCGCGAATGACGACCCATCCCAATGTCCTTCTGGTGATGTCCGATCAGCAGCGACCGGATACGCTCGGCTTTCGGGGCGAGACGCCGTGCCGGACGCCTCACATGGACCGGCTGGCGCGCGAGGGGGTCAGTTTCGACCGCGCGATGACGCCCTGTCCTCTCTGCCTGCCGTCACGGGCTGCGCTGTTCACCGGCCTTTATCCGCACGAGAACGACATGCTCGACAACACGACGAGCGCGCTGGAGACCTGCCAATTGCTGGAGACGTTCCGCGGCGGCGGCTACGAGGTCAGCTATGCCGGCAAGTGGCATCTGGGTCAGGACAACATCGACCGATTCACCGACCGCGCCGCCGGGGACTCGACGGCTTTGTATTCCGACTGGTGCAAGGAGCGGGGGCTGGTCGACGGCTGGACCTTCAATGACCCCCGCGTGCGGACCCACCGTCAGCCCTCGATGTCGACGCCGGTCGCGCTGCCGCTCGACATGGCGCCGGAGACGACGAACGACGCCTATATCGCCGACATCGCCATCGATCACCTGAGGACGCGCGATCGGAGCCGGCCGTTCTTCCAGGTCTGCTCGTTCAACGGCCCGCATCCGCCCTTCGTGATCCCGGAACCCTATTTCTCGATGTACGACCCGGCCGACGCGGTGCGTCCGCCGAATTTCGGCCCCCGGCCCGGAGAGCCTGCGGCGAACGAGACGAGCTATTACCGCAGGCTGTTTCTCGACCATGGCGAGGACTTCGAAGCCTGGCGGAAGTCGTATGCCGTCTACTGGGGCTTCACGAGCCTGATCGACGATCAACTCGGCCGGATCCTGAATGCCCTGGAGGCCGAAGGAACGTTGGACGACACCATCGTGATCTATCTTTCCGACCACGGCGAGAACCTCGGCGCGCACGGGCTCTGGCACAAGATGGTCGGATATGAGGAGTCGATCCGTGTCCCGCTCATCTTCCGGCTGCCCGGCCGCATCTCGAATGGCCTGCGAAGCGATATGCCATCGAGTCTGGTCGATGTCGCGCCCACCCTCGCCCGGCTCTGCGACCTGCCGTCCCGGCCCGAATGGCGGGGCCGCGACCTCTCGGGCGTGATGGCGGGCGAGGAAGCGCCGGATCTCGGACGGGAGATGTTCGCGATGCACCGGCCCTTGGGCGACTGGATGGGTACGGTGCCCTGGCGCATGATCGAGGCGGATCGCAAGAAGCTGATCTGGCACCTGGACGGCGCCGTCGAGCTTTTCGATCTCGAAGCGGATCCGTTCGAGTTGAACGATCTTGCGGCGTCGCCGGGCGCTGCCGACCTCCGGCGGGACCTGCTGGCGCGCCTACACGATCTCATGGCCGAAGTCGCCGATCCGCGTATCGAGGATTTCGCCGCCATCGCCTGAGCGTCGAGACAGGGGATCGCCCGAGGATGAAAGCGTTGGTCTGGGTGGACCTGCCGTGCCTGCGCATCGAGAGGGGTTCGCTGGGATTGACTGCTCCGTTCGGCTGTCCTGAAGCGCAAGGCAGAGGACGCCCGGCTTGACCGGGGCAATGACGCCGATCCGCCGTCAGGCCGCGTCGCAACGCCGCGGACGTCGATCCACGAGTGACGCGCCCTAGCTAGCGCCCCATGCCGGTGAACACGCCCTCCATCACCGCGGGCCAGGCGCTCGATGCCCTGCGCGCGGGCTATGCCGCCCAGACCGACGGAGGGCTCACGGCTTCCTGGATGCTTCACGGTCCGCCGGGGATCGGGAAGACCGAGATCGTTCAGCAGCTCGCCCATGAGACCGGCGCGCGCCTCCATGACCTGCGGCTGACCACCATCGAGCCCGCGGATCTGCGAGGGCTTCCCTTCTATGACTACACGGCGCGGCGCACGGTCTGGTACCCGCCCGAGGACCTGCCGGCCCCCGGTGCGCCCGCGATCCTGTTTCTCGACGAACTCACGGCCGCCGCACCGATCCTGCAGCCGACGATCTACGGCCTGCTGCAGGAACGCCGCATCGGCACATGGCACCTGCCTGACACCGCCTTCGTCGTCGCCGCAGGCAACGGGCCCGAGGACGGCGCGATCGCCTATGAGATGGGCACCGCGCTTGCGGATCGTCTGATCCACCTCGCCCTGCGCGCCGAGGCAGGCGACTGGCTTCGCGGTTTCGCCGTCCCGCAGGGCGTTCATCCTGCCGTCGCGGCGTTTATCCGGTTGCGGCCCGATCTTCTGGACACGACCGAGGACTCACTCCGCCGGGGGGAGACCATCGCCTGTACGCCCCGCGCCTGGGCCCGTGTCTCGGATATCCTCGGCGCCATTCCGGACCGGACTACCCGGGACGTGCTGATCGCGGGCGTGGTCGGCGAAGCACCAGCGGCGGAATTCGCGCTGCTAGAGCGTGAGGCGGCGACACAGATCAATGCCGAAGCGATCATGGCTGCCTCTCCGCGCGACCGCCCGGAACTCTACCCCGACACCCTGCACGCGTTGACCGCGCTGACCTACGCGATCGTCGCGCTGGCCGATGAGGAGAGCCTGCCCGATGCGATCGAGGTCATGGCGGGAATCCGGACGCTCGCCACCGACCGCGGCACGACCGAGCTGGAGCGCCTCCCGCTCGGAGAACTTTCCAGCTACGGCTTCGAACTTCTGATCGAACGCGCGCTTGAGCGAGGGTGGCAAGAGGCTTTCCGGGACGCGCCGGGCTACGCCGCGCACATGGCCGCGCGGGCCTCGTGAGTGTCCATTCGCGCCGCGCGCGCGCCGCGCTGGAGGCTCTGGTCGAGACCGATCCCGCCATCGCCGCATTGTCGCTCTGGTGCGTACACCGCGATGGCGAAGAGACCGGGACCATAGGCACAACGATCACCTATGGCGCGGACTTCGCCGAGCGTCCGGGGCACGAACAGCAGAGCGTTGCGGCCCACCACGTGTTGCATGTCGCGTTGCGCCATTCGGCGCGTATGGCCGACATGGCGCATAGGCTGGGCGACGCGTTCGACGCCGCGCGCTGGAACCTCGCCGCCGACGCGCTTGTCAACGAGGCCGTGACGCTTGCCGGGCACGCCTTGCCGCGTCCGACACCGACCCTCAGTGTTGTTCTGGCCGAAGCGGGCATCGAGGGCACGCTGGCCGACTGGGATGTAGAGCGGCTTTATCACGCGCTTGCCGGGACCGGCGCAGGAGAGGGTGATGCGGCGCGCGGCTTCGTCCGCGATCTGGCGCCAGAGGCCGGCGACGCCGCTGACGCCTCAGAGGATGCCGCGCGGTGGCGCCAACACCTGTCGCGCGCGCTCGACACCGGCCGTCGGACGGGAAGAGGACTTGGGCGCGTGGGCCACCTGATCGCCGACATCCCGAGCCCGCAGACGCCCTGGGAGGTCGTCTTGCGCGGCCTCTTGGCGCGCGCGGCGACGCCGATCCCGCGCCCGGCGCCGATGCGCCCGTCGCGCCGCTGGCTTGCCGTGGCCGCGCAGGCGGAACGCGCGGGCACATTTGTCCCCGGCTTCGAGGCGGGCCAACGCCCGACATCGGACATCCCCCGCATCGCCGTCGCCCTCGATGCCTCCGGCAGCGTCGACGATGCACGGCTCGCCCTGTTCTGGGCCGAGGTGACCGGCATCGCCCGACGTCTGCGGGCCGAACTCCACCTCCTCGTCTTCGACGAAGCGATCCGCCATCATGCGCGCATCGAGCCGGGTGTGGCGCCCCGGCTGCCTCCGATGCCTCGTGAGGGCGGCACTTCGTTCGCCCCGGTGATCGAGGCTGCACGAGGCCTATCAGCGGCCGCGCTGGTCGTCCTTACGGATCTCGACGGCGACGCCGGCTCTCCCCCGCCCTTCCCCGTGATCTGGGCTGTTCCCGACCCGAACGGAGCGACGGCGCCCTATGGCCGCGTGCTGGACCTGTCGCACTGACAACCGGCCGATGATGATGCGGACCGGATCGGTATCGCTTGGTCCGACCGGCGCCGTCTCTGGCTCTGCCGAAGCGGTTCGAGCCGAGATCCGCCGCAAGCTAGGCGCGTCGATCCGAGGCGAGTGCCGCGGACAGGCGCGCGTGGGCAGACAGACCGCGCGCATCGAGTACGACTTCCTGCAGGAACTCATCCTCCGCGGTCGCCGCCTCGTGCAGCGCGGGCTCTGTCAGGGGGGCCTGGAACAGCTCTTCGTGCAGGATCGCACGCTCCTTCTCTGTCAGATCGAGTACACGCGGCGGATCCTCGGCCTGAACGGTCACGAAGGTCAGCGGCGGCAGCAGCCGGAGGGGTGACTGTTCGACGACCAGACGCAGCGCGCCGGAACGCAGGTCCCGGCCAGCCGCGATCCGGGTCAGCGCCGCGCGTCCCTGGACTGTCATGAGGTCGCGCGTCCGAGCCGCGGCGTCGCGGTCCATCGCTGCCCGGCGGCGGGGCGAAGCGCGCAGCAGCCGCATCTCTGCCCAGGCCACGAGGACGACCATCAGGACGGGGGCCTGCGACAACGGCAGCGCCGCGCCCCGCCAGATCAATGCGATCACGACAAGCGGCGCCAGCCAACTCGCGAACCGCAGGAGTTGCATCTCGGCGAGCAGCCGCAGCACGGTCTTCACCGAGGCGTTGCGCGGCCAGACCGTTACCCGATCGACGAAGCGTCGCGGCAACTGGCGCACCTCCAGGATGGCGGGATTGCGGATGGTATCTGCGGTCACGACGATCATGATCCGGGCTTAGCATCCCGGCGGCGCGGGGCGAGACGGCCCTCGGTCGCAGTCCCTCGACATGGCCTTGCATGCGGGCCTCGCCGGTGTCCTGTGGTCCGGCCGCACCGATCGACCTAGCTGCACCTCATGCGTCCAGCCATCCTCTTCGCCGCGCTGTCCGTCGTCGCAGTAGCGCTTGCCGTCTTCATGCTCGAACGTGAGCGCGACGGCCTGTCGGTCGTTCGCACGGAGATCGCCAGCGTGCCCGTCACGATCTGGCGCCCTGACACTACAGCGCCGTTGCCGCGTGTTCTGGTGGTGCACGGATATGCGGGCTCGCGGCAGATGATGCGCGCCATTGCGATCACACTCGCGCGGTCGGGGTTGGAGGCCGTCACGCTCGACCTGCCGGGCCATGGCCGCAACCCGGAGCCGATGACGGGCGATGTGACCCGGCTCGATGGCGCGACGGCGGTGCTGACGCAAAGGGTCGTGGCCGTCGCCCGCGCGCTCGCGGATGGACCGGATGACAGGCTCGCGCTGCTTGGCCATTCGATGGCGACCGATATCGTCGTGCGCGCCGCCGAGTCGCTCGATCCAGCGAGCGTCGTCGCGATCTCGATGTATTCGGAGGCTGTCACGCCCGAGAGACCGGCGCGGCTCCTGATCCTGTCGGGCGCACGCGAGGGGCGTCTCCGCGGCATCGCACTCGAGGCGGCGCGCCTTGTCGAGCCCGATGCCGCAGAGGACGAAACCGTTTCGTCCCAGGGCATCAGCCGCCGTGCTGCCGTCGTTCCGGTCGTGGGCCATGTCGGCGTGCTCTACGCGCCCGAAGGCTTGCGCGAGGTCCGCGACTGGATCGTCGCGCCGTGGGACGTGCCTGGGAACGGTCGCCCCCCTGCGACAGCGCTCTGGCTCCTGTTTTTGCTCGCCGGGATCGTGGCGCTTACCTGGCCTTTGGCCCGTGCGTTCGGCCCCGTGCGCCCGCCCGCGCCGGCGCCCTCGGCCCGAACGGCGGCCGTTGCGCTGATCCTGCCCATCCCTGCGGCGGTATCGGCGGCGGTCCTTGCTCCGGACCTGTTCGGCCTCATGGCCTTCGGGCCGCTCGCGGCGTTTCTTGCGGCATGGGGCGTCGTGCAGATCGCGGTGCTCTGGCGCGCGGGGCATCGGCTCTCGGGGGGGCGGCTCGGCGCTGCCTTCCTCCTTGCGGCTTGGGCGATTCTCTTTGTCCTCGCGCTCGATCGCTACGGAGCGTCTTTCGTGCTGACCGGACCTCGGCTGGCGGTCGCGGCGGCCTTGCTGCCCGGTGCCCTTCTCTTCGTCTACGGAGACGCTCTCCTTACATCGGCTGCCCGGTTTTCGCTGCGCCTGACGGCACGGGCCGTCCCGCTCGCGGCCTTGCTTGGCGCCATGGTGATCGACCCGCCTATCGGCGTGGCCTTCACTGTCTTGCCGGTGACGGTGCTCTTCTGGGTCGTCTTCGGCACCGCGGCAGGATGGATGGCCGGGCGCGCCGGGTCCGGTGGCGTCGTCCCGGTGCTGGGCGGATTGCTCGCCTTCGCCTTCGCGGCCAGCACGCCCATCATCGCGATATGA
Source organism: Jannaschia aquimarina (assembly GCF_000877395.1). Classification (GTDB taxonomy): domain Bacteria; phylum Pseudomonadota; class Alphaproteobacteria; order Rhodobacterales; family Rhodobacteraceae; genus Jannaschia; species Jannaschia aquimarina. The sequence continues at coordinate 241,383 of NZ_JYFE01000060.1, forward strand.
GCCGGCGGGGACCGCCGCCGCCTCCGCGATGATGAGCAGGTCCGCCGGACTTGCGGCGTCGGCGCTTGCCGGACCGAATGATCGTCCGCCCTTGTTCTGGGTCGTTTCTTTCGGCTCGGCCGTCCGAGGGGCGTTTCGGCATCGTGCCGCGGGTCCCTCGGGGGCAGGACCTTCGGATCTTGACCCGACGGCAGCGATCTAAGTAAGAGATCGTCAGAGAGGCAGTTCGAAAGAGGAGGACGCGAATGACGATCATGTACCGTATCGCCGCTAAAGACCGTCCTCGTGCGTGGTCCGGCATCGGCTGACCCTCCGGACGGTTCGCTCCGTTCCGTCATGGTGACACGCTAGGTCCGACCGCAGGAACGGCTCCTCCTTTCCTCTTCAGCAGGACGCGGACTTTCCGTCCGCGACGCATCCAATGTCCCAGACTCTCTCCCGCGGCGCGTTCGCGCGGGTTCTCGCCTTTGCCGCGTCCAGATGGGCGCGCCGCCCGGGCCAAGTCGCGACCCTGATCGCCCTGCAACTCGTCTCGACCGGCGCGGACGTGTCGATCCCCGTCCTGACGGGCCGGCTGGTCGCTCCCGTCGCCGAGGACACCGCGCCCTGGGCGGCGTTCGCCGGTCTGATGGCGCTTGGCATCGTGTCCATCGCGGCCAAGATAGCCAGCTACTTCGTCATCATCGACCTCACGATCCCGACGATGCGCGAGGTGGAGGCGGACGCCTTCGCCCGTGTCCAGCGCCTGCCCGCATCCTGGCACGCCAACGCCTTCGCAGGCTCCACGGTGCGCAAGATCACCCGCGGCACCTGGGCCCTCGACGATATTGGGGATCTTCTGTTCCTCGCGCTGGGCCCGTCGATCCTGGTGCTGCTCGGCACCATCGCGACGCTTGCGATCTTCCGCATCGAGGTCGGTGCGGCGGCGCTGTTGGGTGCGGTGCTGTTCGTCGCGCTTTCGCTGACGCTGACCCTGAAATGGGTCGCGCCCGCCGCCCGGCTTGCCAACGCGCAGGACAGCCGGGTCTCGGGCGCCTTGGCGGACGCGATCACATCGAATGCCGTCGTCAAGGCTCATGCTGCCGAAGCGCGGGAAGACGCGCGGCTGGGTCGCGTGTTGGGCAAATGGGCGCATCGCAGTCGCCGCGTCTGGCGACGCGGCACATGGTCCGGCCTCGCGCAGGATTCGAGCCTGTGGCTGTTGCGCGCGCTCGTATTGGGCGGGGCGCTTCTGGCCTTCATGCGGGGCGCGGCGGGCGCTGGAGAGATCGCCTTCACCGTCTCCGCGCTCGGCATGCTGGACGGTTATCTGCGTCAGATCGGAAGCCACGTGCGCCAGCTTCAGAAAGCGGTCAACGATGCCGAGGAGATGGTCGATCTGCTGACCGACGCGACTGAGACCGACGTCGTCAGGCGCCCCGCGCGCGCCCTGCCGCCGCGCGCGGCCGCGCTTGCCTTCGAACACGTGGATTACGGCTACGAAGGGGCGCCGACGCCGCTCTTCACGGATCTGCACGTCGCCATACCGGCCGGGCAGAAGGTGGGGCTGGTCGGACGCTCCGGCTCTGGGAAAACGACCTTCGTCAAGCTGATCCAGCGGATCCACGAGGTCACGGGTGGCGCGATCACGATGGGCGGGACCGACATCGCATCGGTTCCTCTGGCGGAGTTGCGGTCGAACGTCGCCCTAGTCCCGCAGGAGCCGATCCTGTTCCACCGGTCACTCAGCGAGAATATCGCCTACGCGCGCCCGGGCGCGACGATCGAGGAGGTGCGTGCCGCAGCGGAGAAGGCCGGTGCCGCCGAGTTCATCGAGCGGCTGGAAAAGGGATACGGCACCGAGGTGGGCGAGCGCGGCGTCAAGCTGTCGGGCGGGGAACGCCAGCGGGTGGCCATCGCCCGAGCGTTCCTGTCGGATGCGCCGATCCTGATCATGGACGAGGCCACGTCTTCGCTGGATAGCGAGGCCGAAGCTCTGGTGGCGGAAGCCGCCGAACGGCTGATGGAAGGCCGCACGACGCTGGTGATCGCCCATCGCCTGGCCACTGTGGAGCGGATGGACCGCATTCTCGTGTTCGACCGCGGCCGTATCGTCGAGGACGGGAGCCCCGCCGAGCTCATGGCACGGGACGATGGCCTCTACCGTGCCCTCAGGGAGCGTCAGACACTCGTGGCGTGATGGAGGCCCGCATATCTCGATTCTCTTGGCGAGCGATGTGGCCGAGGCAAGGCGTGGCCTGTGCCTCATGTTGCGCCGTTCGAGTGGTAAGGGTCGTCTCGGCGGGGCTGTCTTTCAGAGCAGCCGTATTCCCGGCCTCAGACGGGTGTAGGGAATGGCGCTCAGGTTGCACGGGTTCGCGCCGGGGGCGGTGGCGAAGAGAATCCGCTCCGAGACCCGTTTATAGTCGCCGATGAAATGCACGGCGCTTTTCACACAGATGATGGCATGGTCGCGGGGTTCCAGCCCCACGGCGCGGAACATGCCCTGGTCGGCGTTCTGCGCGCGGCGGGCGGCGATTGCGACGCGGATGCCGGTGCCCTGCAGATGCAGGCAGGCCATGGGGCCGAGGTCGCCGTCGCGGCCGCCGAAGAAGGGGCCGGTCATGGGGAAGGGGCCGTCGCGCAGAGCTTCGACCACGGCGGGATGTCGGATCGGCTGGGAATAAGCCGGGTGGTTCCCGCCGAGCGGCGTGTGGAGCGTGGCGCCCAGTCCCGCCGCATGGGCCGCACCGGCGGCGTCCGGGTCGCAGAGCAGGCCGAGGATGGCGTCGGGTACGTCCGCGTCGATCAGCGCGGCCAGCAGGCCGGTCGTGTCGCCGGTGGCGCCCGCGCCGGGATTGTCCTGCACGTCAGCGATAATGACGGGGGCCGGGGCCTCCAGCGCCTTCGCGACTGCGGCCTCGGCGGGCAGAAGGCGCGCATCAAAGCTGTCGGAGGCAGCCATCAACCTGTCAAGGGCGGCGTCGGCCGCGGCATCGGCGGCGCCCGGTTCGTAATCGTAGGCAAAGATCGTCGGGCCCACATCGGGCACGTCGGCAGGCGGGAAGCCGAGGGCCATGTCGGCCGACAGGATGTCGGCCTCGGCAATTGCAGCGTAGAGGTCGCTTGCGGGCGCATGCTCAGTCGTCTGGGCCGTGATGGGGATCACGAGGTCCGCCTGGCGAAAGGCACGCGCGGGTGGGCCATGGGCCAGAACATGGTCCAACAGGTTGGCAGCGCGAGCGCCCGTTTCGCCCATGTCGAGATGGGGATAGGTGCGATAGACCGTGACCGCCGTCGCGCGCTCGAAGAAGGCGCGGCTGAGATTGCCATGCAGGTCCAGGCTGACGATGACGGGCAGGTCGGGACCGACGACTTCGCGGATCCGGGCCAGGATCGCCGCTTCGCCGTCGTCATGGGTTTCGGTCACCATGGCGCCATGAAGGTCGAGATAGAGAGCATCGGGCCGGGCGTCGGCCAGGCCCGCGCAGATCTCACCTACGATGGACTCGAAGGCGCGGTCCGTGACGGTGCCGCCGGGTTCGGCACCGGCCCAGAGGATCGGGATCACCTCATGGTTACAGGCAGCCAGAAAGCCCGAAAGCGGGATGTTCAGGCCCTGGAACCGGTCCAAGACGTCGGTCCCGCGCGTCAGCGGCGGCCAGGCGCCGCCGCGCTCGAACGCGTCCAGATCGGTGGGATCGGGCGCGAAGGTATTCGTCTCGTGCTGGAAGCCCGCCACCGCCACACGGTTCATGTGGGGATACCTCCGAGAACGGTGCCGACGATGGGCACGTCGCAAAGCGGTGTGTCGCCCAGCGGGTCGGCGTCGAGCACGGTCAGGTCGGCGTACTTGCCGACCGAAATGCTGCCCACCTTGTCCTCCATCTTGAGCACATGGGCCGCGCCGCGGGTGATGCAGTGCAACGCCTGCGACGGCTTGATGCCCTGCGTCTCGCCCAGGCGGCGGCCCGTCTCGGTCAGCCGCTCGGTCGCGAACCAGGCGGTGGCGAGCGGCGCCATGGGCGTGACCGGGGCATCGGAATGAATTGCGAAGTCGCCGCCCCAGACGTCCCAGGCATCGGCACAGGCATCCATGCGCGCGGCGCGCTCCGGGCCTACGGTCCGCGTCCAGTGAAGGTCGCCGAAATAGTGGATGTGGTTCGCGAAGACATTCACCGTCAGACCAAGGGCGCGCATCCGCTTGAACTGCGCCAGGTCGGCCAGCTGGACGTGTTCCAGCGTGTGCCGATGGTCGGCATCGGGCGTCTCCAGCAGGGCGGCCTCGTAGGCCTCGATCGCAAGCAGAGAGGCGGCATCGCCATTCGTATGGGTGTGGGTCTTGATGCCCGCTCGGTGCAAGGCGCGCACGGCGGCGCGAAAATGGTCGGGCTCCATGTTCCAGATGCCGTGGTCTTCGATGGCGAAATAGCCCGGAGGCAGCAACTTGGCCGTGCCGCCCTGGATCGCGCCATCCGTGAAGAGCTTGGCGCGACCCAGATGCAGCTTGGGCGTGGAGCGGGCGCGCAGGGCCAGGGCGCGGCGCGCCTCGTTCTCGGGGTCGCCGCGCATGGCGTTCATCACCGGCACGTAGCGTGCGGGGAAGCCATCGCGGGCCGTTTCCCGCTCCAGCATCTCGACTTCGGGCGGGTCCAGGTCGGAGAGCAGATCCGCCACGGTGGTCACGCCGCAGCGTCTGGCGACCTGACCGTAGGCCCGCAGGCCGTCGCGGTCGGCCAGGTCGGAGAAGGCCAGATTGGCGATGGCCATGACGGGGCCCATGGCGGCGAATTCGTGCAGCTCGCCATTGGGCGCGCCGTCCGAGCCGCGAACCACGCCCGGCAGGTTGGTTTCCGGGCCGAGACCGCCGCGTTCCAGCGCCAACCCGTTGGCCGAGGCGAGGTGGAAGTTGGAATGGACGACGACCACCGGATGGTCCGTCGAAACCTGATCCAGATGGACGCGATCCAGACGGCGGCCGTCCAGGAAGTTGGGGTCGAAGCCCCATCCGACGACCGGCTGGCCCGGCGGCGTGTCGGCGGCCACGTCGCGCAGGCGCGCGATCAGGGCGTCGTAGTCGCGCAGGCCCGGCCATTCGCGCCCGTCGGGGTCAGTGCGGGTGTAGTGGCCCAGATAGGTGAAGCGCCAGATGCCGCCGGCCATGACGTGGGCATGGGCCTCGATCAGACCGGGTATGAGGATCCGGGCCGCGTAGCGATCATCACGGGTGACGGTCCCCCAGCCATCCCCGCAATCGGGTCCACCCACGCCGACGATCAATCCGTCCCTGACCGCGACATGCGTGGCATGCGGGCAATTGTGGTCCATCGTGATGACTTTTGCGGCGGAATAGACCGTCACCATGCCCGTGTCCCCCATGGCCCCTGCCCCCGCTCGATTGACAGGTTGGGGGTATCGTGCAGGATCGTTGACGTAACGACAAGTGTGCGAAGAATGGGGAGTTCGCCGATGTCCTTCACCCGAATTGGACGGGGTTTGATCGCCGCCGCCATCGCCCTGCCGCTGACGCTGTCTGCCGCCGCGGCCGAGACCACCCTGCGGGTAATCCCGCATGCGGACCTCAAGAATCTCGATCCGATCTGGACCACCGCGTACATCACGCGGAACCACGGTTACATGATCTACGACACCTTGTTCGCGATGGACGAGAATTTCGAGGTCCAGCCGCAGATGGTCGATACCTGGACCGAGTCCGAGGACGGCCTGACATGGGAATTCACGCTGCGGGACGGGCTGACCTTCCATGACGGCGCCCCCGTCACGTCCGAAGACGTGATCGCCTCGCTGGAGCGCTGGGGCGCGCGCGACGGGATGGGTCAGCAGCTGATGGCCTCGACCGCCTCGATGGAGGCCGTCGACGACAGCACCTTCCGCCTCACCCTGTCCGAGCCGTTCGGTCTCGTGCTTCAGAGCCTCGGCAAGATCAGCTCCAACGTGCCTTTCATCATGCCCGCCCGCGTCGCGGCCACCGATCCGTTCGAGCAGATCGAGGACTTCACCGGCTCCGGTCCGTTCGTCTTCCAGGAGGATGAATGGGTGCCGGGCAACACGGTCGTCTACACCAAGTTCGAGGATTACGTCCCACGCGATGAACCCGCTTCGGCCGCGGCCGGCGGCAAAGTCGCTAACGTCGACCGCGTGGTCTGGCAGTACTTCCCCGACAACACCACGGCGATGAATGCGCTGATGACCGGAGAGGTCGACTTCTTCGAGCAGCCCGCCCCGGACCTGACCCCGATCCTGGAATCGAACCCCGACGTCACCGTCGAGATCAACGATCCGCTCGGGAATATCGGCTTCGCGCGGTTCAACCACCTTCTGCCGCCCTTCGACGACGCGGAGGTGCGTCGCGCGGCCATCATGGCCATGCGGCAAGAGGACTACATGGCCTCGGCCGTCGGCGACGAGCAGTTCTGGTCGACCTGCTTCTCGGTCTATCCTTGCGGCACGCCGCTCGAGTCCGACGCGGGCGCGGAAGTCATCATGACCGGCGACGTCGAAGCCGCCAAGGCCGCCTTGGCCGAAACCGACTACGACGGCACGCCGGTCGTGATCATGCAGCCCACGGATATCCCGGTCCTTTCGGCCTTTTCGCTGGTGACGGCGGACAAGCTGCGTGACGCTGGGTTCACCGTCGACATGCAGGCGATGGACTGGGCCACCCTGACCTCTCGCCGCGCCTCGCGCGAACCGGTGGCCGACGGGGGTTGGAACATTTTCCATACGTGGTGGATCGGCGCGGACGTGATCGACCCGATGGCCATCGCATTCTCGGGCGACCCGGACGGGGGCTGGTTCGGCTGGGCCGAAGATGCGGAGCTGGAGGCCGCGCGCGCCGCGTTTGCCCGCGCCACGACGCCCGAAGAACGCGAGGCGTCCGCCACCGCCGTGCAGGAGCGGCTCTGGGCGATCGGGGCCTCGGGACAACTCGGTCAGTTCTTCGTGCCCGTGGCCTATCGGAACAACGTCGAGGGGCTGATCAAGTCCCCGGTCCAGTTCTTCTGGAACATCTCGGTGGAGTGATCCCCCCGCGCCGGCCGTCATCGGCCGGCGCATCCGCGATGGGGGCATGAGATGCTGGTCTACATCCTGAAGCGCGTGGCGATGACGATCCCGGTCATGGGGGTCGTCGCCCTGTTCGTCTTCGCGCTGTTGCGCCTGTCGCCAGGCGACCCGGCGGCCGTGATCGCGGGCGACTTCGCGACGGCCGAGGACGTGGCCCGCATCCGTGAGCAGTTGGGCCTGTCCGAGCCGCTGGTCGTGCAGTTCGGGACCTGGGTCTGGTCGCTGATGCAGGGCGACCTCGGTACCTCGATCTTCTCAGGCAAGCCGGTGACCGAGCTGATCGCTCAGCGCATTGAGCCGACGATGCTGCTGGCGTTGACCACCATCCTGTTCTCGGTCGCAGTGGCCGTCCCTCTCGGCACGCTGGCCGCCTTCAAGGCCGGCTCCCTGATCGACCGGTTCGTGATGCTGTTCTCGGTGGGCGGCTTCTCGGTGCCGGTCTTCGTGCTGGGCTACGTGCTGATCTACGTCTTCTCTCTCAATCTGCGCTGGCTGCCGGTGCAGGGCTACCGCTCGCCCTTCGAGCATGGATTGGGGCCGTTCCTCAGCCACATCACCCTGCCGACCCTGACGCTGTCGGTGATCTTCATCGCGCTGATCGCGCGCATGACCCGCGCCAGCGTCATCGAAGTGCTCGAGGAGGACTATGTCCGCACCGCGCGCGCCAAGGGCCAGTCGGAATTGAAGGTCCTGATGCGCCACGCGGTCCGCAACGCGGCGGTGCCCATCGTGACCGTCATCGGCATCGGCATCGCGCTCTTGATCGGCGGGGTCGTCGTCACCGAGAGCGTCTACAACATCCCGGGCCTGGGCCGTCTTGTTCTGGATGCGGTGCTGGCACGGGATTACCCTATCATCCAGGGCCTGATCCTGTTCTTCAGCTTCGTCTACATTCTGCTGAACCTGCTGATCGACCTGACTTACACCTTCCTCGATCCGCGGATCCGCTACTGATGGCCGAGGGTGTCGCCCCCGACGTCGCGGGCGCAGCGGCCCCGCTGCCTTCGGCAAGGGACGTCGCCGTCTGGCGCATCGCGTTGCGCAATCGCGGCGTCCTGTGGGGCGGCGTGGTGCTGGCGCTGATCGCGCTGGTCGCGGTGATCGGCCCGTGGTTCGTGGTCGATCCGACCAACCTGAACCCCATGACACGCCTCAGGCCGCCGGGCGAGGCGGGGCTGATGGGCACCGACCAGCTTGGCCGCGACGTATTCAGCCGAGTGCTGAGCGGGGCGCGCGTCTCGCTAGTGGTGGGGCTCGCCGTGGCGGTGATCGCCATCGCCATCGGGCTCGTCCTGGGGCTGGTGGCCGGATATGTGCGCTGGACCGACGCGATCATCATGCGGGTGATGGACGGGCTGATGTCGATCCCGGCGATCCTGCTGGCCATCGCCATGATCTCGCTGTCCGGGGCGACGCTCGGCACGGTGGTGGCCGCCATCGTCATCCCAGAGATCCCGCGCGTTACCCGGCTGGTGCGGTCGGTCGTCCTGACCGTGCGCGAGGAGGCCTATGTCGAGGCCGCCATCGCCGCAGGTACCCGGGTCCACATGATAATGGTGCGCCACGTCCTGCCGAACACGATCGCGCCGCTGATCGTGCAGGCGACCTATATATGCGGCTCGGCCATGCTGACCGAGGCGATCCTCGGCTTTCTCGGCGCCGGGATCCCGCCCGAGATCCCTTCCTGGGGGAACATCATGTCCGAGGGGCGCACCTTCTTTCAGCTGACGCCGTGGATCATCTTCTTCCCGGGCCTCGCGCTGGCGGTGACGGTGCTGGCGGTCAACATCGTGGGCGACGGGCTGCGCGACACGCTCGACCCGCGCATCGCCAGGACGATGCGGTGAGCGGGGCGGTTCTCTCCGTCGAGGGCCTGACGGTTTCGTTGCCGAAGGGCGCCGACCGCGCGAATGCCGTCGAGGATATCGACCTGGCCGTCGCCGCCGGAGAGATCGTCTGCGTCGTGGGCGAAAGCGGGTCGGGCAAGTCCGTCACCGCCTTCACCGTGATGGGCCTGCAGGACAGCCGGGCGCTGAAGCCCGTGGCGGGACGGATCATGATGGATGGCGAGGACCTGCTGCGCGTGGGCCGCCGGCGCTTGCGAAAGCTGCGCGGCGAGAAGATGTCGATGATCTTCCAAGAGCCGATGACAGCGCTGAACCCCGTCGCCCGGGTGGGCGACCAGATCGGCGAGATGCTCGAGATCCACACCGACCTGTCGGCTTCCGGCCGGAAGACGCGGGTCATCGCCGCGATGGAGGACGTCGGCCTGCCCGACCCCGCCTCGATGTACCGCGCCTTCCCGCATCAATTGTCCGGCGGGCAGCGGCAGCGGATCATGATCGCGATGGCCCTCGTGCTGGAGCCGGATCTGCTGATCGCCGATGAGCCGACCACCGCGCTGGACGTCACGACCCAGGCGCAGATCCTCGACCTGATCAAGGATATCCAGGCGCGGCGCGGCATGGGCGTTCTGTTCATCACCCACGATTTCGGCGTCGTGGCCGACATCGCTGATCGCGTGGTCGTCATGCAGCACGGCCGCATCGTCGAGCAGGGCCTCGCCGAGCAGGTGCTGCGCGCGCCCGAACACCCCTATACGAAGATGCTGATGGAGGCCGTTCCCTCCATGACCCCGCCCGAGCGTGAGGCTGCGACAGGCGCCGAGACGCTCGTCGTGGAGGGACTGGATAAGACCTACGGCCATCGCGGCCTCTTGGGTGGAGGACGGCTGGTCCACGCCGCGAAGTCGGTCGATTTCGCGCTGAGGCGCGGCGAGACGCTGGGCATCGTGGGCGAAAGCGGATCGGGCAAGTCCACCGTCGCGCGCTGCGTCATGCGGCTGATCGATCCGACCTCGGGCCGGGTGCTGCTGGATGGTCGCGACATCGCAGGCCTGAGCCAAGGGGCGCTGCGCCCCGTTCGCCGCGATATCCAGGTGGTGTTCCAAGACCCCTACCGCTCGCTCAACCCGCGTCGAAACGTCGGGCAGTCCATTACGGAAGGCCCGGTGAATTTCGGCACGCCGCAAGCCGAGGCGATGGCCCGTGCAGAGGAGTTGATGCGCGTCGTCGGGCTGGACCCCGACGCGCTGGAGCGGTTCCCTCACCAGTTCTCGGGTGGGCAACGCCAGCGCATCGCCATCGCCCGCGCGCTTGCCATGCAGCCGCATGTGCTGATCGCGGACGAGGCGGTATCGGCGCTGGATGTTTCGGTTCAGGCACAGGTTCTGGACCTGCTGGACGACGTGCGCGACCGCTTCGATCTGGCGATGCTGTTCATCACCCACGATCTGCGCGTGGCGGCCCAGATCTGCGACCGCATCCTCGTCATGCGCCAGGGCGAGGTCGTGGAGCAGGGCCCGACGGCGGACGTCTATGCCAACCCGCAGCACGACTACACCCGCGCCCTGCTGGCCGCGGCACCCGGAGCCGCGCGCCTGACCGTCTGAGCGACGGGGGCTGTGCAGCGCGCCAGGCACGTCGAGGGCCTGGCAGGCGATCGCGGAGCGATCGGCCGAGAGGGTCAGGGTGGCTTCCGGTGATCTCGACGGCCCGGCTCTTCAACGTTTTCTCGTCGACCCAAAGACGAGGTTTGCGTGAGACTCGTCACTTGGTTCGGCCCCCCTCGCGGGCGTGCCATGCGCGTGGATCCCCGACCCCTGGCCCGCCCTTCCTGCTGCCCCGACTACCGCGGTGAGCAATCGAGATCCGGATCGAGCCGGCGCGACAGACCATCCTCGGAACACAAACACAGGGTCGAAACGTCGACTCGCCGGATCGTGCGGCCGGATTTCGATCAGGGCGCGTCGGCGTCTCCGCACTGACAGCCAACGACATCTTCAACAGCACCGGTAGTGTCATCCGGAAGGGTCCGGAAAGGAGCACCCCAATCAAGTGGACCGCGAGGCGTCATGGCATCGACGGATATGCCGATCTCTTTGAGGTGCCCCCAGGCTGCAGCTGCATCCATCTTCCGGCCTCGCAGCCGTTTCGTACTTCAGGGCGGCCATCCCGTAAGGGGGTCATGTCCTGAAAGCCAGTTGCCCGTCGCCGGCCGCGCCGGCTCCACCACCGCCCGGCGAGCGGAAAAAATGGGGGGCGAAGGATCGGACAGCCGCGCGGCGAGCGCACGACCAAGGTCCACACGTTCCCGAACCGACCGTCCGGCCGATGCTCGCGGGCGGCCGCGTCGCCGATCATGTCGCCGCCGAGGCGCGTCCGCGCCGCGTCCCGCCCGCCGCGCTCATGGTCACCGGGAACAACGGCTCCGACGGCGAGGCCATGCGCGCGCATGCAGATGCCGAGATTTGTCCTCGGTCGGAGTCATTCGAACAGAGACAAGATGTTCCGCGCCATCCGCAAACGAGATTTCGCCGATTGTGACCGCCGAGCATTCGCCGGCCTGGCGTTCCCTCGGAAGTCGTCCGGACAGGTGAAGGAGGCTGCCCGATCGACCGTCGCGTCGATCCACGAGCCAGATCAGGCCACCCAAGTCGCAGGAAACGGCATTGAGAGTGGAATGAACGAGGCTCGGTGGCGGACGCCGGAAGACGGGCTCGGATGCGAGTGGCCAGACCAGGACATGCCGGATACGGACTGACCGATCGGGACCGTGTCGCGATCGCTCGTACACGCGGAAACACGCAGATTGCCACGCCGCCCTTGAAGATCTCTAACTGTGCGGTGCTGCATTTCGATGATCGGAGACTTCAATGGCAATGCTTCGAGTGCGCTCTGGCGGACGATGCGTGGAGCTGACGGGCATCGGCGCGCCGGACGACGCGCTTCGTGTGGTCAACCGTCCCGTTCCAGAGCCTGCGGCGGGGGAGATCGTGGTCGATGTCGAAGCTGCGGGCGTCGCCTTTGCGGACGTCAAGATGCGGCACGGTATCTATCCTGGCGCGCCGTCCTTTCCTTTCGTGCCCGGCTACGACTTTGCGGGCATTGTCCGTGCAGCCGGAGCGGACGTGACGGGCTTTGCGGTCGGCGATCCGGTTGCGGGTCTGTCTTCGGTGGGTTCGTACGCCCAGACGATCGCGCTCGACCCGCGCTATGTCGCACGGCGACCCCCCGGCACGGATCCCGCTGCGGCGGCGGCGATTGTGCTGAACTACGTAACGGCGCTCCAGATGCTCGAACGCGTCGCGAAGGTGAGAGAGGGGCAGACCATCCTCGTGCATGGCGGCGGCGGTGGCGTCGGGACGGCATTGCTGGACCTGACCCGCTCGATGGGCTTGAGGGCGTTTGCGACCGCATCGGCCGGGAAGCATGATCTCGTGCGTCGATACGGGGGCCTGCCGATCGACTACCGAACGGACGATTTCGTGGCGGTCCTGCGGGATCATGGCGGGGCAGATGCGGTCTTCGACCATCTTGGCGGCGATCATGTCCTTCGGTCGCGTTCTGCCGCCAAGCGCAAGGGTTGCGTTGTCGGTTACGGTTTCGCCGCCGCAGTCGGAGGGGCCGATGAACGGGCGGCCGTGCGTCGAACCCTTGCCGCGTTCGCCCGCATGTGGGTCACCCCGGGACCACGTGCCCGGTTCTATGCAATCATGACCCCGCCCTTCAGCTTGCGCCGCCACATCGCGGGCGATCTGCGTATTCTTCTGGATAAACTGGCGCGCGGTGCGATCACGCCGCATGTCGGACTGAAGCTCCCGCTCGAGGCCGCGGCCGAAGCGCATGAGCGGCTGGAAGCGGGGACCGTGTCGGGAAAGATCGTTTTGACTCCTGGTGGTGATCCGAAGCCCGGTCGCCCCTAGGGCGGCATTGAAGACGCGTTCAGTTCACTCGGTTACCGGCGAGGCTCGGTCGGATCCTTCGCCTGGACCCCAAGGAGGTGCCGCCGCACCGGATCCCTGAGTGCGTTTTACGCACGGCAGGACCTGCTGGGGGGCGGGTTCGCCCGTACCCGGGGCCAGAACTGCGGACGAATACCTACGTCCCGGACCCTCTGTCTGCCGGATGGGGCGATGGTTCTGGGGCGGTTCGGCCCATCCGGTCCCAGAGCGCCGTGCAGACCGGGGCGATGCGGGCCTCGATCGCCTGCATCGCATCCACGACAAGATCCTCGCGCCAGCGCCGTCCGGCGATCTGGACGCCGATCGGCTGCGGACCCTCGAGCAGATCCGCGACATGGGTCGGCAGGTTGCCGGCGGGCAGGCCCGTGAAGTTCATCGCAAACGACCAATGCGCGTGACCCAAAGCTTCGCGCGCGCCGTCGATCCCCTCGGCATCCCGCCCGGCCCCGAAGAAGGGCCGCAGAAGGAATGGCGTCAGGACAAGCGGATAATCCTCGAGGAAGAGCGACCAGGCCCGGGCGTAGTGGCTGCGCTGTGCGAACGCACGCAGCAGGTCGGTGCCCTCGAAGGGCGGGAACAGCTCGAAATAGGCGTCGAAGATCGCGTTGAGGGTTTCAGAGCCATGGGTTGCAATGTCGGGGCCCATCAGCGCCTTCACCTCGCCCAGCAGGGCTCGATAGCCCACTTCGCCCGTCTCGAAGGCGAGGGGTGGATCGACATCCTCGACCGCGTAGCCGGCATCCGAGAGCGCCGAGGCTGCCGCGTCGAGTGCCGTGGCCACGGCCGGATGCAGGCCGAAGCCGAAATCGTCGCGGGAGACGGCGACCTTGATCGGCCCGTCCAGGGGGGCGCCGCGCCAGGGCAGGGGCACGTGGAACGGGTCCCTCGGGTCGGGGGCGATCAGGGCCTCCATTGCCGGATGCAGATCGGACGCGGTGCGCGCGATCATGCCCTGCACCGACATGGATTGCGCCAGCAGGCCCCGCTCGGCCGGTTGGCTCGGGTTCCAGGCGGCGACCCGGCCAAGGCCCGGTTTGACTGTCACTGCGCCGTTGGCCGAGGCCGGAAACCGCAGGGAGCCGCCGATGTCGTTGCCATGGGCCAGCGCACCGATCCCCGCCATCACCGCCGCCCCCGCCCCACCGGAGGAGCCGCCCGCCGACAGGTGGCGGCCCCACGGATTGTGAGTGCGCCCGTGCAGCGGATTGTCTGTATCGGCGCGGAACGAGAATTCGGGCGTGTTGGTGCGCCCGATCACCACGGCACCGGCCGCCATGAGATGCCTGACGAGCGGTGCGTCGTCCGGCGCAACAAGATCGGCAAAGGCGGCGACACCGTTCGACGTGGGGTGCCCGGTCTGGTCCACGTTGATCTTGATCGTCACCGGAACGCCGTGAAGCGGTCCCCTCGCGCCATCATCGGCATCGAGGGCCGCGGCCCGGGCGCGCGCCTCATCGGCGAGGCTCTCGACCACCGCGTTGAGCACCGGGTTGACGGCCTCCATCCGGTCGAGCGCCGCCTCCGTGACCTCGGTCGCGGTGATCTCGCCGGCCCGCGTCGCGCGCGCGATGGCCGTCGCGCTCCACTGCCAGAGGGGACGCTCATCTTCAAGGATTGTGCTGTCCCGGGTCATACCAGCCTGATCGAGCAGCAGGCTTCGCCGTTGCTGCCCACCAGCACGGACGCGCCCACGATCAGGGTCGCGCTCGTGACGGGAAGGCGGTCGAGTTGGGCCATGTCCTCCGACACTTCTCGATCTGTCGAGAGCGTGTCAACGCTCATGTCTTCGATCCCGGCTTCGCTCGAAGGGCTCTCAACCGAGTCCATTCTGGCGTGGCACATGCGTCCTCCCGTGGCATCGGTATGGCGGGCTCGGGGAGGTCATCACCGCGGTCATGCGCCGTGTGCCGATCCCTGATCGGTCTCGTGCGCAGCGCGAGGTTCGGGGTAGGGCCCGATATGCGACAGGTGGGTCACGAGCTCCGCCCCGTCCATCAGGTGCAGCAGGACTCCCGGCGGCTCCAGCGCGAAAGCGGGGGGCGCGTCGGTCTCAAGATGAAGCGCCACGGCATCGGCCGAGGATGGCGCGACGAGGACGGGCACGCCGCCGAGCCGGCCCTGTATCGTCCGATGAGCATGGCCGCACAGGATCGCATGTGGCGGGCGCGGCTGGAGCGCGGCCGTCAGCGCATCAAGGTCTTCGAGGCCGATCCGGTCCATATGCGCGATCCCGGTTCGGATCGGCGGATGGTGCATCGCCAGAAGCGTCGGGAGGTCCGCATCAAGCGCTTCGGCGAGCCAACCGGCGCGGGCGGCATCGACGCGGCCGAACGGGTCGCCCTCCACCCGTGTGTCCAGCAGGACGAGGCGCAGGCCGGGCAGATCGACGACATGGCCGATCTCCCGCGCCGGGTCGGTCATCCGGTCGTCGAAGACGTCCCAGAAAGCGGGACCGTCATGGTTGCCCGGGATCGGCCACCACGGAGCCGCGAGCCTGTCGAGCTCCGGGCGCAGGGTGGCGTAGCTATCGGCACTGCTGTCCTCGACCAGATCCCCGGTGATGATCACACCGTCCAGGGGCAGAGCGTTCAGGTGATCGACCGCCCGGCGCAGGTGACCCAGCGTGTCGACGCGGCCATATGCGGGGGCGCCATCGGCCAGAACGTGAAGGTCGGTGAGCTGGGCAATGAGCATTCGGTCCTCGAAGTGCTGACCTGTGGTCCGGTGGACTTCTACTTCGGAACCGCCGCCATGCGCGAGGCCGGGTCACGCGCGACAATTCCGGGACGGGTCGCCGAATTGGCTCTGCGGCAACATCGACAGCGCGCCGTGGAGAAACACGGGCTCGGCAACGGGATCCTGTGTTAGCCTTTCACCCAGGCAGATCGAACCGGAGAAGGGCATGACGTTTACGAACTTTCGTCGGATCGGTCTGGCCCTCGTCCTGGCTCTGGCCGCGGTGCCGTCAAAAACGGCTGCACAATCCTCGGACATCCCCGGATGGCTTCGGTCTCATGTAGGCCTCGAGGATGGCCAGATCGCACCGATCGTCCTGGAACGAGCCCGCGCGCTCTATCAGGAGAAGCGCCGTGCGGGGACCGTCCGAAATCCCTGCTATCTGGCGATGGACGCCACGCGCCCCAGCCTTTCGCCCAGCGGCCAACCGAGCCGCCGCTTCTACATCATCTGTGAAGACAGACAGTCGTTCCGAGCGATCTCTTCGGGGTATGGCAACGGTCGCAAGCTGCCGCGCGCCGATTTCTCGAACGGCCGGCAATGCGCGAGGAATTTCAGCAATGCCGAAGGTTCCAAGCTGACGATGGGTGGCGCGTACCGCACGGCGGAGACCCGGACCTCCTTCAAGGGCTATTACCGCCGGGGCGGCGTGACGCGGGCGTTCAACCGCACCTTCCTTCTGTTCGACGGAGAGGGCGAGACGCGAAACGCGCGGGAACGGGCGATCGGCGGGCACAGGGCGATGTTCCTGAAGTGGCAATGCCGCCTGAGAAAGCCCGACAGCCCGCATGCAGATCAGGACGGCTACGTTCCGTTCGGGGAACTGGTCGACTACACGTCCGGCCGGAGCAACGGATGCACGACATGGTCTGCCAGTGCCACGCAGGAGGTGCTGTCGCTCGTGGAGGGCAATCCGACCTCGCTCTATGTCTATCCCGAGGGGCGGGACATCGAAGCTGTCGCGAATGCCGTCCGCGCCGGGAGGCAGCCGTCGCAGGTCGGACTCTACTGGAACAGCACATGCCTTCGCTCGATCGGCGCGCCCAAGTTCTGGCCGAAGCGCCAGCTTCAGCCCGTCATCGACCGATGGCGCCAATCGCTTCCGGCGCAGCCAGCGCGCGTCCTTCCGATCTGCCGATAGGGCCGACGCGGGCTGGCTGCTCGGTCTCCGCACGCATATGATGGGAGGGGGGCGTCAGACGTCGTCAGTGACAGGCGTCCGATCAGTCGCCCATCTCGCCCAGCGGGCTGGGCTCTGAGGGCGGCGCGACGTCGAAGATGTCGAGCGTGTCGAAGCCCCCGAGGATCGCATCCATCGCGATCGTCGCCAGAACGATGCCCATCACGCGGCTGATGACGGATGCTCCGGTGTCGCCGATCAGGCGATGGATGAAGCTGGCCATCAGGAGGAGCGCCAGCGTCAGAAGGAGGACGACCACCAGAAGGCCCGCGGTGACGGCCTGCTCGACCAACGTGTTCGCGCTGTTCTCGGTCAGGATCACGACGGCAAGCATCGCCCCCGGAGACGCGGTCGGCGGCATCGCAAGAGGGAAGACGGCGCGCGACAGATGCTCCCCGTCGTCGCAGCTTTGGGACTCGGCGATCTCGGCAGCGGCCTTCGTCTCGCCGAAGATCATGCTGAGCGCGAAGATGAACAGGATGATCCCGCCCGCGATCTGGAATGAGCCGAGACGGAGGCCCAGCGTCTCCAGCACGACCTGTCCGCCCACGAGAAACAGGAGCAGCACCACGGCGGCGATCGCGACGTCGCGTAGCGCAAAGCGCCGGTGCACGCGTTGCGGCACACCCGCGACGGCATCGAGATGGAAGGGGATCGTCCCCACGGGGTCGATCACGACCAGCAGGGTGACGAATTCGCGGACGAGGAAAGTCACGTCCATGACGCCGATTCTCGCATGTCCGGCGCGGCGGCGTATGTGTCTTTGGCTCAATCAACGCTCCGGAAGCGGAGCATCCCAAGCCTCGCTTACCGAATGGGCGATGGTGCACCACCTTCTACGAGGCAGGCGAAATCCAAAGGCTTCAGCCCTCTTTCCACGGGTGGGTCAGGCGGCGCGCTTGTCCTGAACGAGGTCCTTATGGGCAGCCTCGCCGCGGCGGGGCGGCGGGGTCAGGGCCAGGCATCCGGAACTTCGACGTCGGACCAGGCCGCAACGATTGGGGCCCGCCCATACGGGCGTTTCTGCCCTGTCACCCGCAGATCGTGTTCGGTCTTACCAAAGCCGATAGCGGCAGGGCTTGAGACATCGGCACGAAACGCGGCAAGACTCGTTCCGCGCAGCCAGCAAAATCGGACCCGGAGGGAT
Organism: Jannaschia aquimarina; assembly: GCF_000877395.1. Taxonomy (GTDB): domain Bacteria; phylum Pseudomonadota; class Alphaproteobacteria; order Rhodobacterales; family Rhodobacteraceae; genus Jannaschia; species Jannaschia aquimarina. Next base: position 259,314 of record NZ_JYFE01000060.1, read on the forward strand.
CGCAATGGAGATCGACCGCCTGGATCATCTTGTCCTCACCGTCGCCTCGATCGACGCGACCGTGGGGTTCTACACCCGCATCCTCGGCATGGAGGCGGAGACGTTCGGAGAAGGACGCCGCGCGCTGAAGTTCGGGCGGCAGAAGATCAACCTCCACCAGGCGGGGCGGGAGTTCGAGCCGAAGGCGAAGGCGCCCACACCCGGCTCGGCGGACCTGTGCTTCATCGCCAACGGCACCCTCGTGGATGTCGAAGCCTATCTGGTGGATCACGGCGTCGCCATCGAGGAAGGTCCGGTTGACCGGACGGGCGCGACGGGGCCGATCCGTTCGGTCTATTTCCGCGACCCGGATTTCAACCTGATCGAGGTGTCCGTCTACCTCTGATGCTCCGGCATCAGCGGCAGCGCCGGTCCGAAGGCTCGCTCCTCTGCGCGCGGCATGCCCTGTCCGGCATCGTACGGCACGCCGGATTCCGCGCTGCAGAAGATTATTGATGCATCCGCAGCATTGGCACATACTCCGCCGATGTCCGAGCCTCTTTCGATCATCGTCGTCGAACCCGACCGAGATCGAGCCCTGATGATCGTCGACAGTCTGCGCGAGGCGGGGGACGACCGCATCACCGTCATCTCCGAGATATCCTCACTGTCACGGCGCATCACCGAACAGGCCCCCGATATCGTGATCGTCGACATAACCAGCCCGACCCGAGACATGCTGGAGGAACTGACGCTGGCGACGTCGCCGCTCGACCGGCCGGTCGCGATGTTCGTGGACAAGAGCGACGACAACCTGACGAAAGCCGCGATCGAGGCCGGCGTCTCGGCCTATGTCGTCGATAACCTGAGGCCGGAACGTCTGACCCCGGTCATTTCGGCCGCGATCACACGGTTCAACATGTTCCGCCGAATGCGGGACGAACTGACCGAAACCAAGCGCGCGCTGGAGGAGCGGAAGCTGATCGACCGCGCCAAGGGCATTCTGATGAAGGCGCGCGGCATCGGTGAAGACGAGGCCTATGCGATCCTCCGCCGGACCGCGATGGACAAGGGCAAGAAGATTTCCGAGGTCGCGGCGGCGCTGGTCACGGCTGCGGATCTGCTGTCGTGACGGCCCATCTGTCGATCGCCTTCATGCCGCTCGTCGATGCGGCCCCGTTGATTGTCGCAGAAGAGATGGGCTTCGCGCGCGAGGAAGGGCTGAGCCTGGACCTGGTCCGGGCGCCGTCATGGTCATCGCTGCGCGACATGCTGGCCTTCGGGCGGGTCGAAGCCGCCCACATGCTTGCGCCAGTGCCCGTCGCGATGGCGCTGGGGATCGGCGGAGTCGCGTCCTCCATCTCCGCCCTGATGGTGACGTCGGTCAACGGGACGGTGGTCGGTGTCAGCATGGCGTTGGCCGAACGGATGCGCGGGGCGGGGCATCTGTTCGGATTCGACGACGCCTCTGCGGCGGGGCGCGCGCTTGTCGCGGAGGGGGGCGACCGGCTGAGGATCGGCGTCCCTTTCCCGTTCTCGATGCATGCGGAGCTGCTCTATTACTGGCTCTCGGCCAGCGGATTGCCCGCGCCGCAGGGCATCGAGATCCGGACCGTCCCCCCGCCATTGATGGCCGACGCGATCAGTGCCGGCGAGATCGATGCCTTCTGCGTTGGCGAGCCTTGGGGCTCTCGCGCGGTAGAGATCGGGGCAGGCACGCTCCTCATTCCGGGCCGCGCGATCTGGAGCTTCGCGCCCGAGAAAGTGCTCGCCGTGAGGACCGAGTGGGCCCAGAACGAGCCCGACCTGACCGGCCGACTGATGCGCGCCGTCTGGAAGGCGTGCCGATGGCTCGACCACGGCGGGGCGCAGACCACGGCCGCCGAATTGCTGGCGCGCGCGCCCTATCTCGACCTTCCGTCCGAGATGATCGACCGCGCCTTTTCGGGCCGGCTGGTCATCAGTGCCAAGGGGGAGGTGCGCGAGTGCCGCGGCTTTGTCGTTTTCCACGACGGTGCGGCGACCTTCCCCTGGCGAAGCCAGGCGGCATGGATCGCGCGCCAGATGGCCGCCCGCCTCGGCCTGGAACGTGCCGCATCGCTCGACAGCGCCCGCAACGTGTTCCGGACCGATCTCTATCGCGCGCATCTGCGCGAGGCCGGGGCGATTCTGCCTGGCGCCTCCGAAAAGGTGGAGGGAGCGACCGGCGCCGATACCGCCGTCGCGTCGGAAACCGGCCGGCTGATCCTGGCGGAGAACCGGTTCTTCGATGGCCAGCTTTTTGATCCGACGCCGGCAAGCTGATTAACGATTGTGCAGCTGCAGCATGACGGGCGGCCCTGAGAGGCGAAATGCGGAACTTGTCGTGAAAGTCTCTTGAAAGCGACTGATCATCCGGGTCAGTGATCGAACCAGAGGGCAAGGGCGTCCTCTGACATTCCCCACGACTGGGCGAACCGAGCAAAGCCGCTCGACCGACCTGCGCAACCGCGTGGGCCAGGTCTTGCGGCTTTTTTTTGTTTTTCGCGCCGCCCGCGGGGTGGCCGAAGGAGGGACGACCAAATGAAGAGTTTTCTGACAGGCCTCGCCGCCGCAGCCGTGAGCGCGACCGCCGTGTCGGCCGAGCTGCTCGATCTGGAGAAGGACGAGTTGACCTTCGGCTTCATCAAACTGACGGACATGGCACCGCTCGCCGTAGCCTACGAGCAGGGCTATTTCCTTGAAGAGGGCCTCTTCGTCACGCTGGAAGCGCAGGCCAACTGGAAGGTGCTGCTCGATGGCGTGATCGACGGACAGCTCGACGGCGCGCACATGCTGGCCGGGCAGCCGCTCGCCGCGACCATCGGCTACGGCACGCAGGCGCATATCGTCACGCCCTTTTCGATGGACCTGAACGGCAACGGGATCACGGTCTCGAACGAGGTCTGGGAGGCGATGAAGCCGAACGTCCCGACGATGGAGGACGGCCGTCCGCAGCACCCGATCAGCGCCTCGGCCATGGCGCCGGTCGTCGAGGAGTACAACGCCTCCGGCCGGCCCTTCAACATGGGCATGGTCTTCCCGGTCTCGACCCACAATTATGAACTGCGCTACTGGCTGGCCGCCGGCGGGCTGGAGCCGGGCTACTACTCGCCGCAGGACAATTCCGGCCAGATCGGCGCCGATGTCTTCCTGTCCGTGACTCCGCCGCCGCAAATGCCCGCCACCCTCGAAGCCGGCACGATCTACGGTTATTGCGTGGGCGAGCCCTGGAACCAGCAGGCCGTGGCCAAGGGCATCGGCGTCCCGGTCATCACCGACTACCAGATCTGGAAGAACAACCCCGAGAAGGTGTTCGGCATCACCGCCGAATTCGCCGAGCAATACCCGAACACCACCAAGGCCGTGGTCAAGGCCCTGATCCGCGCCGCGATCTGGCTGGACGAGAACGACAACGCCAACCGCATGGAAGCGGTCGAGATGCTGTCGCGGCCCGAATATGTGGGGGCGGATGCCGACGTCATCGCCGCCTCGATGACAGGCACCTTCGAGTTCGAGAAGGGCGACGTGCGCGAGATCCCGGATTTCAATGTCTTCTTCCGCTACAACGCCACTTATCCGTTCTACTCCGACGCCATCTGGTACCTGACGCAGATGCGCCGCTGGGGGCAGATCGCCGAGCCGCGGACCGACGAATGGTTCATCGAGACCGCGCAATCGGTCTACCGGCCGGATATCTATCTGGAAGCGGCGCGGATGCTGGTCGATCAGGGTTTGGCCAACGAGGCGGATTTCCCCTGGGACAGCGACGGCTTCAAGGCGCCGACGCCCGCCGAGGATATCATCGACGGTATTCCCTATGACGGGCGGACGCCCAATGCCTACCTCGAAAGCCTGCCGATCGGCCTGAAGGGCGAGCAGCGGGTCGTCGACGGCGAGGTGCAGGGCTGACACGCCCGGAGCGGCGCGCACGTCAAGCGCGCGCCGCTTCCATGCCGCAGCACAGCAAACAGGCATGTCACAGCCAGTGCACCCCGCGTGCACCCCCTGTGCACCCCCTGTGCACCGCCGCGCTGCAGCAATCGACTAACCGACCCGCCGCACGAATTTTGGGCGGCCCCGCCATTCCTTCGCTGCGACGCAGCAAAACCGAGAGATCGACGCCATGACAGCCATCGACCCCGGCACGGACGCCGCACTGGAGCGCGAGGCGAGACGAGCCCGGCTTTTCACCCGCATCAACGCCGCCGACAAATGGTTTCAGGTCCTCGGCCTGAGCTGGCTAACCCCGGTCCTGAAAGCCGTGGCCGGCGAGAACCCCAAGGGCCAGCTCGGAGAGATCTGGCGCCTGCTGGGCGTCCCGCTGGTCGCAATCGCAGCCTTCCTGACGATGTGGTCGGTGCTGGCGCCGCAGGTCCAGACATCCCTGGGCGCGATACCCGGTCCCGCGCAGGTCTGGGAGCAGGCCGTCGCATTGCATGAGGACGCCGCGTCGAAGGCCGAGAGCAAGGCGCGGTTCCAGGAACAGGTCGCGACCCTCAACGAGCGCCGCGTGGCCCAGGGGCAGGAGCCCATCGAGCGGTCCTATACCGGCGCGCCCAGCTATTACGAGCAGATCCGCACCAGCATCGGAACCGTCTTCTTCGGCTTCCTGATCGCGACGGTGGTGGCCGTGCCGCTGGGCATCGCCGCAGGTCTGTCGCCCACCGCCAATGCCGCGCTGAACCCGCTGATCCAGATCTTCAAGCCGGTCAGCCCGCTGGCTTGGCTGCCCATCGTCACCATGGTGGTCAGTGCCGTCTACGTCACGCAGGACGGGCTGTTCGCCAAGTCGTTCCTGGTCTCGGCGATCACGGTCACGCTGTGCTCGCTCTGGCCCACGCTGATCAACACGGCCTTGGGCGTGGCAAGCATCGACAAGGATCTGGTGAACGTCTCGAAGGTGCTGAAGATGGGCACCTGGACCAAGATCACCAAGCTGGTCCTGCCCTCGGCCCTGCCGCTGATCTTCACCGGGCTGCGCCTGAGCCTGGGCGTCGGCTGGATGGTCCTGATCGCGGCCGAGATGCTGGCGCAGAACCCCGGTCTGGGCAAGTTCGTCTGGGACGAGTTCCAGAACGGGTCGTCGCAGAGCCTCGCACGGATCATGGTCGCGGTACTGACCATCGGGATCATCGGCTTCCTTCTGGACCGGCTGATGTACGCGATCCAGTCGCTCTTCACCTTCACGAACCATCGGTGATGCCCATGTCGGTCCTTCAATTCGACGGCTTGTCCAAGTCCTACGGGGACACGCCCGTCCTGCGCGACATCGACCTGGAGGTGCGCGAAGGTGAGTTCCTGGTCCTGCTGGGCTTTTCGGGCACTGGCAAGACGACCCTGATCAACCTGATGGCCGGTCTGGACCGGCCGACCAGGGGCTGTGTCACCTTCAAGGGCGCCCCCGTCACGGGGCCGGGTCCCGAGCGGGGCGTGATCTTCCAGTCCTATTCCCTGATGCCGTGGCTCACGGTGGACGGGAATGTGGGTCTGGCGGTGGACACCCTGTTCCCGGGCCTGCCTCGCGCCGAGCGGAAGGCGAAGGTCGACCATTATGTCAGTATGGTGGGATTGAGCCACGCCGCCACGCGCCGCCCGGCCGAGTTGTCGGGCGGAATGCGCCAGCGGGTCAACGTGGCCCGCGCGCTGGCCATGGATCCCGAAGTGCTGCTTCTGGACGAGCCCCTGTCGGCGCTGGACGCCCTGACCCGCGCCAACCTCGCCGACGAGATCGAGCGCATCTGGGAGGCCGAGAAGAAGACCTGCGTTCTGATCACCAACGACGTGGACGAGGCCATCGTGCTGGCCGACCGGATCATCGCGCTGCGGCCCGACGGCACGCTGGGCGCCGAATACGAGGTCGATATCCCGCGCCCCCGCGAACGGAGCGAGATGAACCATCACGAGGGCTTCAAGGCGCTGCGGGCCGAAGTGACGCGGTATCTGATGGACGTGGGTATCGAGGCCAAGGTCGAGGGCGCGCGCGTCCTGCCCGACGTGACGCCCATCCACGGGGTGCCCAGCGCCGTGGCCAAGGCGCAGGAAGGGCTGATCGACAACCGCTTCCTGGATTTCAGCCAGCTCCACAAGGTCTACCCGACGCCCAAGGGGCCCCTGACGGTGGTCGAGGATTTCGACCTCAAGATGGATCGCGGCGAGTTCATCAGCCTGATCGGCCATTCCGGTTGCGGCAAGTCGACCGTGCTGACGATGGCGGCGGGGCTCAACGAGATCTCGAAGGGCGCGATCAAGCTGGACGGCCGCCACGTGGAGGGCGCCGATCCCGAGCGGGCGGTCGTGTTCCAGTCGCCCAGCCTCTTTCCCTGGCTGACGGCGCGGGAAAACTGCGCCATCGGCGTCGACCGGGTCTATCCGCGCGCCAGCCGGGCCGAGCGGCAGGATGTGGTGGATTACTATCTCGAACGGGTCGGCCTCGCGGATGCGATGGACAAGCAGGCCGCAGCGCTCTCGAACGGGATGAAGCAGCGGGTCGGCATCGCGCGGGCCTTCGCGCTGAGCCCGAAGCTGCTGCTGCTCGATGAGCCTTTCGGGATGCTGGACAGCCTGACGCGGTGGGAATTGCAGGAAGTGCTGATGGAGGTGTGGTCGCGCACCAAGGTCACCGCCATCTGCGTCACCCACGACGTGGACGAGGCGATCCTGCTGGCCGACCGCGTGGTGATGATGACCAACGGCCCGCGGGCCACCATCGGCAAGATTGTCGATGTGGACCTGCCGCGCCCGCGTACGCGCAAGGCCCTGCTGGAGCATCCGGACTACTACGCCTACCGGCAGGACGTGCTCGATTTCCTCGAGGAATACGAGCACGGCGCCAAGCCGAACTCATCCAAGACATCCGAAACGGCCGCATCGGCCATCGCAGCGGAGTGATCCCATGACGCCGCAATTTACGCTTTCGCAACGCGAAGTCCTTATCGGGGGCGGGTCCGCCACGCCGAGGGTCTTCGATGATAATGGTCCCGCCCAAGCAGTTCCGCCTGCTGGATCGCTCCCTTCGCCGGGTCGTCGATGCGCGGCTGCCGCTGGCCACGCATTTCTACGGTCGGCTCTTCGCCGCGCATCCGGCCTTGCGGCCGCTCTTCCCCACAGATCTGACGGCGCAGCAGCGCAAGTTCGAGGATATGCTGGTCGTGCTCGTCTCGGGGCTGACGGTGCCGGACGGGGTGGCCGGCGCCCTGCGCCAGTTGGCGGTCAGCCATATCGGCTACGGCGCCAAGCCGGAGCATTACCCGGTCGTGGCCGAGGTGCTGATGGACAGCCTGCGGACCTTGCCGGGCGCCGGACTTTTGCCAGAGGAACTCGGTGCGTGGTCCGGCCTTCTGGATACGATGGTCTACGTGCTGGTGGAAGAGACGCGCGCCGCCATGACGTAGCGTGGCGGGTCGATCCCGGCGCGGACCTGTCGCGCGTCGGCCATGCGCCCGACCCGGGCCGCGTCATGGTTGCCGGCATGTCCCCTCTGACGATCGGGGGTGACGCATGAGCCGCCATCTCGTCATCGTCGGGGGCGGGATGGCCGCCGGACGCCTGATCGACCACGTTTTGGCCGAGGGCGGCTGGACGGTCACGCTGTTCAACGCCGAACCGCGCGGCACCTACAACCGCATCATGCTCTCGCCGGTCCTGTCGGGCGACAAGACCTACGAGGACATCGTCACCCACGATGACGACTTCTACCGGCAGGCGGGGGTCACCTGCCGCTTTGGCGAGCGCGTTACCGCCATCGACCGGGCGGCGAAGACCGTGACCGGAGAGGACGGTGTGCCGGTGGCCTATGACAAGCTCGTGCTGGCCACCGGGTCCGATCCGTTCATGATCCCGCTGCCCGGCCACGACCTGGACGGCGTGATCGCCTACCGCGACCTGGAAGACACCCGGCGGATGATGGGTCTGGGCGAGGGATCGCGCGCCGTCGTCATCGGCGGCGGCCTTCTGGGGCTGGAAGCGGCGGCGGGGATGCATGCCCGCGGCGTCGATGTCACGGTCGTGCACCTGATGGGGCACCTGATGGAACGCCAGCTCGACGAGGCGGCGGGCTACCTGTTGCGCCGGGAGCTGGTGAGCCGCGGGATCAAGGTCCTGTGCTCTTCGAATTCCAAGGAGATCGTGGGCCGTGACGGCCGCGTCGCGGCGCTGCGCCTGGAGGACGGAACGGAACTGCCCTGCGACCTTCTGGTGATGGCCGTGGGCATCCGCCCCTCGGTCGCTCTGGCCAGGGCGGCCGGGCTGGCGGTCGGGCGCGGCATCCATGTGGACGACCAGATGGTCACGTCTGATCCGGACGTGCTGGCCGTGGGCGAGTGCGTGGAGCATGACGGACAGCTCTTCGGGCTGGTCGCCCCGCTCTACGATCAGGCCAAGGTGGCCGCCGAGACGCTGGCCGGCCGCGACGCCGCCTTTGCCAACCGCGAGACGGCGACCAAGCTGAAGGTCACCGGCTGCGACCTGTTCAGCGCGGGCGATTTCGCCGAGGGCGAGGACCGCGAGGACATCGTGTTCCGCGACCCGGCGCGCGGTGTCTACAAGCGGCTGGTCCTGCAGGGCGAGCGGTTGATCGGCGCCGTCATGTACGGCGACACCGCAGACGGTTCGTGGTTCCACGGGCTTATCAAGGACGGCACCGACGTCTCGGAGATGCGCGAGACACTGATCTTCGGGCCGGCCTTCCAGGGAGGAGAGCCGCTGGACCCTATGGCGGCCGTTGCAGCCTTACCGGCTGACGCAGAAATCTGCGGCTGCAACGGCGTGTGCAAGGGGCAGATCACCGAGGCGATCCTGGGCGGCGCGCAGGATCTGGGCGCTGTCCGGACGGTGACGAAGGCGTCCTCGTCCTGCGGCACCTGTACGGGTCTGGTCGAGCAGCTTCTGTCGGTCACGCTGGGCGACGAATACGAGGCGCCCGCCGCGCAGCCGGTCTGCGGCTGCACCGACCTGACCCACGAGGACGTCCGCCGCCTCATCAAGGCGCAGGAGCTGCAATCCCAGCAGGCCGTCTGGCAGGAACTCGGCTGGACCACGCCCAATGGCTGTCATGTCTGCCGCCCGGCGGTGAACTACTACCTGCTGGCCGACTGGCCGGTCGAATATCAGGACGACCCGCAATCGCGCTTCGTCAACGAGCGCAAGCACGCCAACATCCAGAAGGACGGCACCTTCAGCGTCGTGCCGCGGATGTGGGGCGGCGTGACTACCGCCGCCGAGTTGCGCGCCATCGCGGACGCCGCCGACAAGTACAACGTTCCAACCGTGAAGGTGACGGGCGGGCAACGCATCGACCTGCTGGGCGTCAGGGGCGAGGACCTGCCCGCGATGTGGGCCGATCTGGGCCGGGCGGGCCTCGTTTCGGGCCATGCCTATGCCAAGGGGCTGCGCACGGTGAAGACCTGTGTGGGCACGGACCATTGCCGGTTCGGCACGCAGGATTCGACCGGGCTGGGCATCAAGCTGGAAAAGCGCCTCTGGGGGTCGTGGACGCCCCACAAGGTCAAGATGGCCGTGTCGGGCTGCCCCCGGAACTGCGCCGAGGCGACCTGCAAGGATCTGGGCATCGTCTGCGTCGACAGCGGCTACGAGATCGGCGTGGGCGGCGCGGCGGGCATGGACCTCAAGGAGATCCAGCCGCTGGTCAAGGTCGCCACCGAGGCCGAGGCGATGGATCACGTGGTCGCCTTCGTTCAGCTCTACCGGGAGAACGCCAAGTATCTGGACCGGCCCTACAAGTGGATCGCGAAGGTCGGGATGGATTGGGTGCGCGAGCGGGTGGGCGACCCCCAAGAGCGCGCGCGCCTGATCGCGGCCTTCGACCTGAGCCAGTCCATCTACCAGAAGGACCCGTGGGCCGAACGGACCGAAGACGAGGAAGCGCGGCAATTCGGACCCCTGGCCGACCTGACGCTGGAGGCGGCCGAATGACCTGGACCGACATCGGACATATCGACGAGATCCCCCTGCGGGGCGCGCGCAAGGTCAAGACGATCGGCGGCTGCGTGGCCGTGTTCCGCACCGCCGAGGCGGAGGTCTTCGCCACCGGCGGGTCCTGCCCCCACAAGGGCGGACCGCTGGCCGACGGGATCGTGCACGACCGCAAGGTGACCTGCCCCTTGCACAACTGGGTGATCGACCTGACCAGCGGCGCGGTGCTGGGCGCCGATGACGGGCAGGTGCCGACCTATCCCGTCCGGGTCGAGGAGGACGGGCGGCTCTTGATCGACCTGGGCGAGCTGCGCCTCAGGCGCAGCGCCTGAGGGTGCGATGACCGGACGTTCCGAGATCCGCTCTACCTGCCCCTATTGCGGTGTGGGATGCGGCGTATTGCTGAGCCCGGAAGGCGAAGGCGGCCTGGCGGTGCGGGGCGACCCTGAGCATCCGGCGAACCGGGGGCGGCTCTGCTCCAAGGGTCTGGCCCTCGGGGAGACGGTGGGGGACGATGGGCGATTGCTGGCCCCGCAGGTGGACGGGGCGCCCGCCGGGTGGGACGATGCGCTGGATCTGGTGGCGCGCCGCTTCTCCGAGACGATCGAGGCGCACGGGCCCGACAGCGTGGCCTTCTACGTCTCGGGTCAGCTTCTGACCGAGGATTACTACGTCGCCAACAAGTTGATGAAGGGCTTCATCGGGTCCGGCAACATCGACACCAATTCTCGGCTCTGCATGGCCTCGACGGTCGCAGGCCAAAAGCGCGCCTTCGGGACCGACACCGTCCCCGGCACCTATGACGATCTGGAAGAGGCGGATCTGGTCGTGCTGGTGGGGTCGAACCTCGCCTGGTGCCACCCGGTCCTCTACCAGCGGCTGGTCGCGGCGCGGAAGGCGCGGGGCACCAAGGTCGTTGTCGTCGATCCGCGCCGCACCGCCACCTGCGATATCGCGGATCTGCATCTCCGCATCCGTCCGGGGACCGACGTGGCGCTGTTCAACGGGCTGCTGCTGCACCTCTGGGAGGTCGGCGCACTCGACGAGCAATTCGTGCGGACCCACACGGAGGGGTTTGAGGCGGCTTTGTCCCGCGCGTCGGGATCGGATCCGGCGGCCACGGGATTGACCCGGCCCGAACTGGCCGAGTTCTTCTCCCTTTTCGCCAGGACCGAACGCGCCGTCACGGTGTTCAGCCAAGGCGTGAACCAGTCGAGCCAGGGGACGGACAAGGTCAACGCCATCCTCAATTGCCACCTGGCGACCGGCCGGATCGGAAAGCCGGGCATGGGACCGTTCAGCGTGACCGGCCAGCCCAACGCGATGGGCGGGCGGGAAACGGGCGGGCTTGCCAACATGCTGGCCGCGCATCTGGATATCGAGGACGCGCGGCATCGCTCGGTCGTGCGCGACTTCTGGGCCGCGCCGCGCCTGACCGAGACCGCGGGTCTGAAGGCGGTCGACATATTCCGTGCCGCGGGCGATGGCCGGATCAAGGCGCTGTGGATCGCGTGTACGAACCCTGCCGTTTCGATGCCGGGCGCCGACGAGGTGGCCGCCGCGATCCGGGCCTGCGAGTTCGTCGTGGTCAGCGACATGTTCGCGGACACGGATACCGCGCGCCTCGCCGACGTCGTCCTTCCGGCCACGGGCTGGGGCGAGAAGGACGGGACGGTCACCAATTCGGACCGGACCATCAGCCGCCAGCGCGCGGCCCTCGCTGCGCCCGGGCAGGCGCGGCCGGACTGGGCGATCTTTGCCGATGTCGCGCGGCGGATGGGATGGGCGGACGCCTTCGACTACTGCAAGCCCGCCGAGGTTTTCCGTGAGCATGCGGCGCTTTCGGGGCTTGCAGGTGCGCTCGGGCGTGACTTCGACATCTCGGCGCTGGCCGACATCTCCGATGGCGACTACGACGCGCTGGCTCCCGCGCGCTGGCCTCTTTCGGCGACGCGGACGGGCGGGCGGTTCTTCGGTGACGGCGCATTCTTCACCCCGTCGGGACGCGCCCGCTTCGTGGCGGTCGAGCAGGGCGACTTCGCGGCGCTTCGGTCGCCGCGCTTCCCCTACCGGCTGAACACGGGCCGAAACCGGGACCAGTGGCACACGATGACCCGGACGGCGCTGGCGGCGCGCTTGTCCCGCCATCTGGCCGAGCCGTATCTGCAGATCCATCCCGGCGACGCCGCCCGCCTGGGCCTAGCCCCCGCCGATCTGGCCGAGGTCAGCGGACCGGACGGGGGCCGGGCGATCCTCCGGGTGCTCGTCTCGGCGGACGTGGCCGAGGGCGCGCCCTTCGCGCCGTTTCACTGGACGGGGGAAACCGCCGCGGCGGCCCGGATAGGCCCGCTGATCTCGGCCGCGACCGATCCCGTTTCGGGCCAGCCCGAGAGCAAGGGCGCTGTCGTCGCGATCTCGAAGTTCCCCGCTGCGTGGCATGGTTTCGCGGTCTCGGCCGCGCCGCTGACCCCGGAGGCCCGGTACTGGGCGCGGGTCCGTTCGGAAACGGGATGGCGCGCCGAACTAGCCGATACCGAGGAGGTCACGGACTGGACCGGCTATGCCCGGGCGCTCTTCGGCCTGACCGGGGATCCCCAGATCGTGACCGACGCGGCCCGCTCGGAGATCCGGCTGGCGTTCCGGGACGGGGACCGTCTGGCGGCGGCGCTCTTCATCGCGCCCGGACCCGTTTCCGTCGCGCGCGACTTCGTGGTCGGCCGCATCGGCGAGCCCGGAGAGGATCTGCTGGCTGCCCGCCCCGGTGCCGGCCGCATCGATCCCGGACCCACCGTCTGTTCCTGCATGAATGTCGGTCGGAACACGATCCTGGCCGCCGCCGCCGATCTGGGTGCGGATCTAAAAGGGGTCTGCGCGGCCACCGGCGCGGGTACCAATTGCGGGTCCTGCCGCCCCGAGATCGCCGATCTGATCCAGCGCTTCGTCCCGCGCGAAGCCGCCGAATAGGAGTTGAGCCGATGAAATCCTTCCCCATGTTCCTCCGCACCTCCGACAGAACGGTGGTGATCGTCGGCGGCGGCGAGCAGGCTGCGCAGAAGGCCCGCCTCATGCTGAAGACCGATGCCGCGCTCAGGCTGGTCGCCCCGTCGCTGGACGCCGAGCTTGCCGGAGCGGTGTCGCAGGGGCGGGCGGTCCATCATGACGGGCCCGTCACCGCCGACACGTTCTCGGACGCGGCCTTCGCCTTCGTCGCGACGGGCTGCGTGGGTGCCGACGCGGCATTCCACGCGCTTGCCAAGCAGGCGGGCGTTCTGGTGAACGTCGTGGACCGGCCCGATCTCTGCGACATGACCACCCCGTCCATCGTCGACCGCGATCCGGTCGTCGTGGCGATCGGGACGGAAGGCACGGCCCCCGTCCTCGCCCGCGCCATCAAGACCCGGGTCGAGACGCTTCTGCCTCAGGGCGTCGGCGGTCTGGCCGCCTTGGCCGGGCGCCTCCGCGGCGCGGTGGCCGAGCGCCTGCCGGAAAGCACGCGGCGCGCCTTCTGGGCGTGGGTCTTCAACGGGGAACCCGCGCGCCTGCATGCGTCGGGGTCCGAGAAGGCGGCGGCCGAAATGGTGAAATCCGCCATCGCCGAGGCGCGCTTGCCCGAGGGCGCGGGCGAGGGCCATATCGCGCTGGTCGGCGCCGGTCCGGGTGCGCGCGATCTGCTGACGCTGCGCGCGGTGCAGCGGCTGCAGGAGGCCGACATCATTTTCTACGACCGCCTCGTGGATCCGGGGGTGCTGGAACTGGCGCGGCGCGATGCGGAACGGGTGTTCGTCGGCAAGGCCGTGGGCGCCTGCGCCTGGCCGCAGGAGCGGATCTGCGCACTGATCGCGGCGGAGGCCCGCAAGGGGCGCCGCGTGGTCCGACTGAAATCGGGCGACCCCTCGATCTTCGGGCGGGCGACAGAGGAACTGGATGCGGCTCGCAGGTCCGGCATCGCGGTCGAGATCGTGCCTGGCGTGACCGCGGCCAGCGCTGCCGCCTCCGCGATCGGCCGAAGCCTGACGGAGCGCGGAGAGACCGACACGCTGATCATCGCAACCGGGACCTGCCGTCCGGACGATGCGGGGGTCGACTGGGCGCATCACGTCCGGCCCGGCACGACGCTTGCGATCTACATGGGGGTCCGGGCCGCGCCGCAGATCGCGGCGGATCTGCAGGCGGGCGGGGCGGGCCCGGCAACGCCCGTCGACATCGTGGCGAATGCCTCGACCGCGGCGGAGCGCGTCATGACCTGCACGCTCTCGTCGCTGGGCGCGACGCTGGCCGAGAACGGGGTGGGGGGCGTGGCGCTGATCCTCGTGCGGCTTCCCAAGAGCCTGGCGGCGTCCGCCGTGATCGCCGCCTGACGCGCACCGGAGGGTCGGGCAGCCGCTAGCGGAAGGCCGGGCCGAGGATCAGGGCGAGCCCCGCGAGGCCGAATGCCAGTCGCAAGGTCGCAGGACCGGGGGCGATCACAGCACGGCTGAGCGCCGCGAGCCCGGCCGCCATCATCGCGAAGGCCAGCGCGGCGGCGCCGGGTGCCTCGGCCATTCCGATCAGCGCGGGCTGGGCGATCATCCCAAGGGGGATCAGGTAGAGCCCGAGCCCCAGCGCCATAGCCGCCAGCGCCACGCGCAGCCAGTTCTCGCCGACCATGCCGGCGGCGATGAACACCGCGCCGCAGACCGGCGGCGTGATCGTCGACAGGAGCGCGAACCAGAAGACGAAGAGATGCGCCTGAAGGGGCGCCAGCCCCAGCCGCTCCAGTGCCGGGCCCGCGACGGAGATGCAGATGACGTAGGCCGCCGTCGTGGGCACCTCCATGCCCAGCAGAAGGCAGGCCAGCGCCGTCAGCAGCAGCGCGCCCCATAGGGTCCCGCCGCCGCCCTCGAGGATCGCCGAAGTCAGCTTCACGCCAAGCCCGGTCGCGCCCAGCACGCCGATCACCAGCGAGGCGCAGAGGATGATCGAGCCGATCATCGCGACCTGCCGACCGGCGGCGAGGCAAGCCTCGGCCAGTCGCCCGGGCAGGCGCGCGGGCGCGGGCCCTCTGCCATCGAAGGCGAGCAGCGCCGCGCCTGACGCGATTGCCGCGACAGCGGCATACTGGGGCGTGAAGCCGCCGACGAACATCATCGTGAGCAGGATGGTGAACGGCACGAGGAAGAAGGCCGAGGTCACGATCACGTCGCGCCGGGCGGGCCGGTCCTCTGGCACGAGGCCGCGCAGGTCGTGGCGCTTGGAGAAGCCGTCGATGCCGACCCAGACCGCCCAGAAATAGAGGATCGCGGGCAGAAGGGCGGCCGCCATGATCCCGGTATAGGGAATGCCCGTCAGCTCGACCATGACGAAGGCGCCCGCACCCATCAGGGGCGGCATGATCTGTCCGCCCGATGACGCAACTGCCTCGACCGCCGCCGAGATGCGCCTGGGATAGCCGAGCCGGGTCATCGTCGGCAGCGTGACGGCTCCGGTCGAGGCGACATTGGCCGAAGCCGATCCCGAGATCGACCCGAAGAGCGCCGAGGACAGGACCGACACCTTGGCCGCGCCGCCCCTGAGCCGCCCCGCCGCGGCGGCCGCGACGTTCATGAAGCCCGCGCCCGCCTCGCCCGCGTTCAGCACCGCGCCGAAGATCACGAAGGGCGCGACCACGCCGACCGAGACCCCGGTGAGCGACCCCCAGAGCCCGCCCTCGGCAATGGTCAGCGTGCCAAGGAACGACGCGACGGGCAGGCCCGCATGGCCGAACGTGCCCGGCAGGTACTGACCCAACAGGCCATAGGCCAGCGCAAGGGCGGCGACGAGAGGCAGGGGCCAGCCGATCATCCGCCGCGCGCCTTCCAGAACGAGGGCGATCAGCAGGACCGCGACGGCAATCTGTCCTGGTGTCTCCAGGAAGCCATACTGGTTGCGCAGATCGTCATGGGTCCAGGCGATCCAGAGGCACGCGGCGATCCCGGCGCCCGCCAGTACCCAACCGGTCACGGCCTGCCGTCGCGAGGCCGCCGCCGCGACGAAGACCCAGGGCAGGAGCAGCGCCATGTGCAGGGGACGCGCGACGAGGTTCGGAACGAGACCGTAGAGCACGAGGCCCAGATGCGCCACGACGATCGCCGCGCCCAGCCCGACCCAGAGGATCCGGGGCCCGGTTGGGGCGCGTGTCGCGGGGATGGCGCCCGCGGCCTGGCTCGTCATGCGTCCGGTGCCCTTGCGATGGTTGCGGACCGATGCGTGCCGGTCCGCAACGGATCCGGTTCAGCCTTCGGGCAGGTCGACGCCGATCTCCTGGTAATAGCGCGCCGCGCCGGGATGGATCTGCGTCGTGACATTGCCGATCATGTCCGGCGTCACGCCGTTCCACCATGCGGCCGTGCCGCCCAGATTCTCCTTGTTTTCCCAGAAGGCCTTGGTCAGCGCATAGGCCGTGTCCTCCGACATCGCCTCGGTCGCATAGGCGACGACGGGCAGGGAGGTGGTGACGATGTCCTGATCCTGGCCTGCATAGGTGCCTGCGGGGATTACGAGGCGGGTGCGTCCGGTTTCCTCGACCTGTGCATCGGTCAGGGACAGGACGCGGACGCCGGTGGACGCGGCGGCCTCGATGACGTTCGGTGCCGGATAGGAGCCGGCGGTCACGAAGGCGTCGATCTGCCCGTTCTTCAGCGCGGCCACCGCGTTCGACAATTCCGCATCGGCGACGGTCACCTGATCGGCGACGCCGAAGAGGCCCAGATATTTCTCGCCCTCCCGCGCGCCGAAGGTGCCGGAGCCCAGAAGCACGGTCTTGCCGGCCATGTCCTCGAAGCTCTCGATGCCGCTGTCGGTGGAGGCCACGAAGTGCATCGTCAGCGAGGGGATCGGGAACAGCGCGCGGATGCCGTCGAATTCTGGTGCGCCGCGATCTTCGAACGGCCCGGCCGCGTTCTGCGCCGCTGCCACCAGGCCGGGCGGCGTGGTGAAGACGTAGTCGGCGCCGCGGGCTCGCACCTCCATC
The DNA here is from genome assembly GCF_000877395.1 of Jannaschia aquimarina. GTDB lineage: Bacteria > Pseudomonadota > Alphaproteobacteria > Rhodobacterales > Rhodobacteraceae > Jannaschia > Jannaschia aquimarina. Next base: position 276,232 of record NZ_JYFE01000060.1, read on the forward strand.
ACGTTCTGGACCGATCCCTGGCTCTCTTCGACGGTGACGTTCGCCGTTCCCTTGAGGGCCTCGGCAAGCTGCACCCCCATCTGGAAGTAGCTCGTCCCCGCACGCGCGGACTTGTAGGTGATGCGTTCCTGCGCGAAGGCCGGCAGCGTGCTTGCGGCCAGCGCGAAAACCGCGGCGGTGATGCGGATCATCATGATATCTCCTCCCCTGTGGCCCGACAGGGTGCGGGCGCGGGGCGGGATGTCAAGCGGGAGGTCGGCGGGCCCCACGGGGCCCTGCCTTTGCGTCAGCCGCTCTCGGCGGCGGCGACGTGATCCTTGACCTTGAGGAAACTGTCCGGCGTGACCGAGATCGAGTCGATGCCCGCCGCGACCAGGACGCGCGCGAATTCCGGATAGTTCGACGGCGCCTGACCGCAGAGACCGATCTTGCGTCCGGCCGCCTGCGCCCGCTCGATCGCCTTCTCGATCATCCAGACCACGGCCGGGTCGCGTTCGTTGAAGAGCGCCGACAGCCGGTCGCTGTCGCGGTCGATCCCGAGGGTGAGTTGCGTCAGGTCGTTCGAGCCGATCGAGAAACCGTCGAAACGCTTGGCGAATTCGTCGGCCAGGATGACGTTCGAGGGCACTTCGCACATCACGTAGAATTCCAGACCGTCCGCGCCGCGCGACAGCCCCTCCTCGGCCATGACGGCCAGAACGCGGTCCGCCTCGTCCGGCGTGCGGCAGAACGGGACCATGACCTTCACGTTGCGAAAGCCCATCTCCTCGCGCAGGCGATGGATCGCCCGGCATTCCAGGGCGAAGCCGTCCCGGTAGGCGTCGTCGTAATAGCGCGACGCCCCGCGCCAGCCGATCATCGGGTTCTCTTCGTCCGGCTCGAAGGCGCGGCCGCCGATGAGGTCCGCGTATTCGTTCGTCTTGAAGTCGCTGAGCCGCAGGATCATCGGGTTCGGGTAGCAGATCGCCGCGATCCGCGAGAGGCCGCGCGCGAGCTTGTCGATGAAGTACTCGCTCTTGTCGGGATACCCGGCCGTCAGCCGCTCGATCTCTTCGCGGACGTCTTCATCCGTAACCTTGTCGAAATGGATCAGCGCCTCGGGGTGGATGCGGATCGTGTTGGAGATCACGAATTCCATCCGGGCGAGCCCGACCCCGTCGCTGGGCAGCCGCCACCACCGCGATGCGGTCGACGGGTTGGCGAGGTTCAGCATCACCTTGGTGCGGGTTTCGGGGACGTGATCGAAATCGAGATCCTCGACCTCGTAGTCCGCGATACCGGAATAGACAAAGCCCTCGTCGCCCTCGGCGCAGCAGATTGTGACGTCTTGCTGGTCATGCAGGACGTGGGTCGCGTTTCCGCATCCGACGATGGCGGGCACGCCCAGTTCCCGGCTGACGATCGCCGCGTGGCTGGTGCGCCCGCCATGATCGGTTACGATCGCCGAGGCGCGCTTCATCACCGGGACCCAATCGGGATCGGTGGTCGACGTCACCAGCACGGCGCCGTCCACGAAACGGTCGATATCCGACACGTCCTCGATCAGGCAGACCGTGCCCGTCGCGATCTGTTCGCCGACGCTGAGCCCGGTGACCAGCGTGCTTCCATGCTCGCCGATCTTGAAGCTTCGGAGCGCGGCGCTCTGCGCGCGGGACTGGACGGTCTCGGGCCGGGCCTGAACGATGTAGAGCTTGCCGGTCTCTCCGTCCTTGGCCCATTCCATGTCCATGGGCAGGCCGTAATGGCGTTCGATGATCGCCGCCTGCCGGGCGAGTTCGAGAACCTCGTCGTCCGACAGCACGAAGGATTCCCGCTCGGCCTTCGAGGTCGGGACGTTCTTGACCGGGCCGGCATCCGAGGCACCGGCATAGATCATCTTCTTTTCCTTGGCCCCCAGCTTGCGCTCGATGATGGGACGCAGCTTCCGGTCCTCGAGGAAGGGTTTGTAGACCTGGAACTCGTCCGGCGTGACGGCGCCCTGCACGACATTCTCGCCCAGGCCCCAGGCTGCGTCGATCAGCACGACCTTGTCGAAGCCGGACTCGGTGTCGATCGAAAACATCACGCCCGAGCCGCCGATATCCGAGCGCACCATCTGCTGGACGCCCACCGACAGCGCGACGTCCATGTGGTCGAAGCCCTTGGCGTTGCGGTAGCTGATGGCCCGGTCGGTAAAGAGGGAGGCGTAGCAATCGCGGCAGGCCTTCAGAAGCGCATCTTCGCCCACCACGTTCAGGAACGTCTCCTGCTGGCCGGCGAAGCTCGCATCGGGGAGGTCCTCTGCGGTGGCCGAGGAGCGGACCGCCACCGACAGGTCGGTCTTGCCGGCGCGGTTCGAGAGGTCGCGGTAGGCGGCGACGATCTCGGCCGCGGTCTCTTCGGGCCAGTCGCCGGATCCGATCGCCGCGCGGATGCTCTGGCCCGCTTCGTGCAGAGTGATCTTGCCGGAGGCGAGCTTGTCCATCTGCCCGGCGATAAAGGCGTTCAGCCCGTTTTCCTCGATGAAGCGCCGGAAGGCCGCGGACGTGGTCGCGAAGCCGGGCGGCACCGAGATGCCGAGCGCGTCGAGTTCCTGCACCATCTCGCCAAGCGACGAGTTCTTGCCCCCCACGAGCGCCACGTCCCCGCGGCGGAGATTCTCGAAGAAGATCACTTCGCTTGGCTTCGTCATGGCTTGCCTCCGACCGTTTGCCGTTTCTCCGTTCGGATCAGTAGCCGAGTGCGGCGGCGGCACGCTGATTTCGATCAAGGTGGCAAAACGGGGCCGGAATAGGGTAGGAGCAATCCTGTTGAAGATTGGACATCCGCCACATGAACACAGCGCTCGCCGCCCTCGCCCATGACATCGAATCCTCTTTCGATCTCTCCGACGAATTGATGGCACGGGTTCGTGACGCCCTGGCCGCCAACATGGACACGCCCCCCTCGATCGAGGATTTCCGGTCCACGGACGCGGTTCTCGGCCTGGTGCGGCAGTGCCTGCCCGGCTGGACCATCCGCATCCGCGGCACGGCCACCACGCCCAACGGGCACTGGCATTGCAGCCTGAGGCAATCGGCGATCCGGGACAACGATCCCTATGTCGGGATCGGGCAGGGGCCGACCCTTCCCCACGCGCTGCTGGCGGCCGTTCTGGGCGCGCTGGCGCAGGCGGGATAGACGGCGGGGGCCGCGCCCTAGGGTGGGCCATGCACAAGCCCCGCCAGTCGGGGACTGACGGGGCCGCACGCTCTCGGCCGAAAGCCGAGCTACCGCTTACACAACTCTCACGCCATCAAGAGATCGCTGGCACCGAGATCCGCGATATTCGCGTCTTCGATCATGATCGACCGACCATTGATCGAGAGTTCGATGTCGTCGCCGACCTGTTCCATGCTCTGGACCATGGCCGCCGGCGCGAGTTCCGCACCGATCCCTTCGAAAACGATGCTGTCCACGCCGACTTCGAAGTCCAGAATGACGTCGACGCCTTCATCTCCGAAGTCGAAGACGAACGTGTCAGCGCCCGCTCCGCCGCTCATGATGTCGTTCCCGCTCCCGCTGCGGATCACGTTGTCGCCGTCATCGCCTCGGATCGTGTCGTCGAAGGCCGTGCCGGTGACGTTCTCGAAGTTTACCGCCGTCGAGCCGTCCATCGTGCCCGCAGACAGGTCGACCTCGATGCCCGCCGCGGCCTGGCTCAGGTCCAGCGTGTCGATGCCGTCGCCGCCGTCCAGATCCAGCCGGATCTCGTCCAGCACCAGATCGACGATCACCGCGGTGTCGTCCCCGCCGCCGAAGTTCGTTTCCAGGTCTTCGGTCTTGCGGATGTCGAGCTGGAACAGCCCCCGCTCGGTCTGATCGTTCACTTCGATCCGGGCGAACTGGACGCCTTTGTCCGTTACCGAAAACTCGGCCACGTCCTTGTTCTGGAGGTCGTCGTTGACGAGGTCGGTGTCGAAGTTGACCTGCACGCGGTCGTAGCCGCTGCCGCCGTTCATCTTGTCGGACCCGTCGCCGTTGTTCCAGACGAGCAGGTCGTTACCCGCCCCACCGGACATCTTGTCGTCGCCCTTGTTGCCGACGATGCGATCGTCGCCGCCGCGGCCGTTGAGACGGTCTTCGCCGTCCCCGCCCGATAGGACGTTGTCCTCGCGATCGCCGCGGATCCTGTCATCGAACGCGGTGCCGACGACGTTCTCGAAGTTCACCGCAGCCGAGTCGCCAAGCTGGCCCTTGCCCAGATCGACCTTGCCGACGGGCCCCGCGGCCTGGCTCAGGTCCAGCGTGTCGATGCCGTCGCCGCCGTCCAGGTCGAGTGTGATCTCGTCCAGCACCAGATCGACGATCACCGCGGTGTCGTCCCCGCCGCCGAAGTTCGTCTCCAGGTCTTCGGTCTTGCGGATGTCGAGCTGGAACAGCCCCCGCTCGGTCTGATCGTTCACTTCGATCCGGGCGAACTGGACGCCTTTGTCCGTTACCGAAAACTCGGCCACGTCCTTGTTCTGCAGGTCGTCGTTGACGAGGTCGGTGTCGAAGTTGACCTGCACGCGGTCGTAGCCGCTGCCGCCGTTCATCTTGTCGGACCCGTCGCCGTTGTTCCAGACCAGCAGGTCGTTCCCCGAGCCGCCGGACATCCGGTCGTTGCCCTTGTTACCGACGATGCGGTCGTCGCGCGACCCGCCACGCAGGTCGTCCTCGCCGTCGCCGCCTTCGACCGTGTCGTCGCCGGCACCACCGAAGATTGTGTCGTCGCCCAGGCCCCCAAGCAGCTTGTCGTGACCGGCAAGGCCGAAGATCTGGTCGTCGCCGCCCTGTCCGTCGATGTTGTCGGCGGCGAGTGTTCCGACGAGCAACTCCGCGGCGTCGGTGCCGCGGGACAGGGGGCCACCTTCGAGGAGTTCTTTGGTGGTGATGATAGGCATTGGAATCTCCATGCGTGAATGGGTTTCAATCAGGTTCCTCTTCACCGACCGGGCTGGCCCGATCCTTCGCTCGGTGCGCTGCCAGCCGGTGAGATACCCGTTGGTCGTCGCCGCCCCCGCTCCGGTTCAAAAAATTTTCGGAAAGGTTTTCCGACCCGGTTGATCCGGTCCCGGAGGTGGGATTTCAGCGAGCGGTCGGGTGGCGTGCATCGGCGGGCGCCGACCTTGCCGATCGCTCCGCTGCAGGGGTTTGCCCGACTGGCAGGCTGGGTTAACCTCCGTCCGGGGCCGACCAGCGCGGATCCGCCCCTTCCCCGCGATGGGTACTCCATCCGAGTGAGACGACGGCGAGTTCCGGCCATGCGTGCTTCCGACGAGGCTCTTTCCAGACAAAAGCGCGCGAACGACGCGGCGCTTCTGTCGCGCGTGGCCGATGGGGACACAGCGGCGATGAAGGCGCTTTACATGGCCCATGCCGACGCGGTGGGCCGTTTCGTGCGCGCCCGCGTGCGCGACGACGCGGAGGCGGCCGATATCGTCCACGACACGATGATGAGCGTCTGGCGCGGCGCGGCGGGCTTCGAGGGCCGCTCCAGCGTCCTGTCGTGGATCCTGACGCTGGCCCGGAACCGGACAGTGGATCACATCCGCAAGCAGGCGCGTGTCACTCTCGGAGAACCGGACGACACGATCCCGGACGGAGACCCCGATCCCGAACAGGTGCTGGGCGCCGCCCAGGATGCCGAGCGCCTGCGCATCTGCGTCGAGAAGCTGCCGGAGCGCCAGCGCGCCGCGATCCACCTCGCCTTCTTCCAGGAGATGACCTGCGCCGAGATCGCGGAGGTCGAGGACGTCCCGGAAGGCACGGTCAAAAGCCGCATCTACCACGCCAAGCAACTGCTGATGCGATGCCTGTCCCGGGGTGGGATCACATGATTTTGAACCGGATTGCCGCTCGTTCGTCCAACGGACAGACGCCGCGATGGAGGTGGCCATGGACCGGCCCGACGGACTGAACGAGGATGACCTGCTCGCCTATGCGCGCGGCGATGCCACACCGGACGAGGCGGCACGGATCGAAGCCGCCGCCGCCCGCGATCCTGCACTGAAGGCGGAACTGGCGTTGATGGCCGGCCTCAAGGGCGCGCTTGCCGCGTCCACCGACCGGCCCGATGCCCGCGCCTTCGGTTGGAAACGCCTGGAGGCCGAGATCGGGCGGGCCCCCGCCGAGACCCAGGCCGCGCCGCGTGGGCGGATCTGGCAATTGGCGGCCGTCTTCCTGGGTGCGATCGTCTTGGTGCAGGGCTCCTACATCGCCCTCGGCCCCGACGCGCCGCTTTATCGCACCGTGTCCGAAGAGACGGATGGCGCGACCCTTGGCATCGCCTTCGCGCCCGGCGCGGCCGCCGCCGATATCGAAGCGCTCCTTCGGGAGACGGGCGCACGCATCGTGGATGGGCCAAGCGCCATCGGCCTCTATCGCATCGCCTTCGAGGACGAGGTCGCGCGGACGGAGGCGCGCGCCGCGCTCGAGGCGTCCGCGCTTGTCGAACTCGTGGCGGAGGAATGATCCGATGCGTCTGTTCGTGATCCTTTGCCTCGCGCTCGCCGCCTGCACGACGGCCGGGGGGCAGGCTCCGCGGGTCGCGGGACCGAACGGTCTGCCGCTGGCCGTCGTCGACGCCCGCGAGCTCATCGTGCTGACGGCCGAGGCGCCCGAAACCCTGATCTCGCGCGCCGAGGGGCTGGGCTACACACTGCGCGCCGTCCACCCCTTGCCCGAACTCGACGACACGCTCGTTTCGCTCCGCATCCCTGACGGTCGGTCCATCCCGGAGGCGATCGCCGAGATCGAGGCGGCCGTGCCCGGTGTCACGGCCGGTGCCAACCATGTCTACCGCCTGCAGGCCACTGACGGAGGGGGCGGCCGCGATTACGCCGCCGCGATGATCGGCTGGCCTCCGGACGGATGCCGCGCCCGGGCCAGCGTGGGTATGATCGACGCCGCGATCACGCCCGGCCATCCGGCACTTCGGGCGGGGCGCATCGTCCAGCGGGCCTTCACCGACGGTGGGACAGCACCTGCCACGTCTCACGGCGCCCTCGTGGCCGACCTCCTGATCGGAGAGGACCGGTTGCGCGACACGACCCTGCTCAGCGCCGCGGTCGTCGATCCCGGTCTCGACGGGGGTGGGGCGAGCGGGGTCGTCGCGATCCTGCGGGCGGTGGACTGGCTGTCCGCCGAGGGGGCGGACGTGGTCAATATCAGCCTCGCCGGCCCTTACAACAAGCTGTTGGATCGCGCCCTGGGTCAGGCGGCGTCACAGGGCATGACGTTCGTCGCCGCAGTGGGCAATGCCGGGCCGAGGCGCCCGCCGCAATATCCGGCGGCCTTCCCCTTCGCCCTTGCCGTGACGGCCGTGGATCGTGACGGCGCGATCTATCGCAATGCCATCCGCGGCCCCCATGTCGACATCGCCGCACCGGGCGTCGACATCCTGGCCGCGCCCGGCGGCCGTCTGACCGTGTCGAGTGGAACATCGCTCGCCGCGCCCTTCGTCACCGCGACCGTCGCGTCCGATCCCGCTCTGGCCCGGCTCGCCCCCGCGCGCCTGCGGGCGGAGCTCGCCCGCCGCGCCCGCGATCTTGGCGAAGCGGGGCGGGACGATATCTTCGGCGCGGGCCTGTTGCGCGTCGGCGCGGCCTGCTGACGGCGGATCCCGGGCGGTGGTCCCGGTCTGCTCGGCGATTAAGGCTGTTGCATCAAACGGAACCTCCGGCGGAGGTTCCCCTCTTTGGAGCCCGGGGTGCTGTGCGGATCGTAGCGCAAAGGACGTCGTCCGACGCGTCCCGTACGCCGGCCATCCGGATCAATTCGGGTGGGGTGCGTGCGCTAGATTCGACACTCGCGGTGCGCACGAGTTGCTCGATGGCGGCGGACAGCGCAGCGAGCGTTGGGCAAAGACAGAAATCAGGCGGACTTTCTCCAGAGGACGGCTCTGACGGCTGGTGAAGCCGGATGCTGTCCCCGCTTTGACTTGCCCGATCGAGACAGGCTCAAGCTGCGTTTCTACGCGGCGCTAGTTCGTGCGGATGACACCACGCAGCGTGCTTCACGTTCCGCTCGACCTGCCCTCTGGAAAGGAGCCACGAGAGCTTCGTGTCGGGACCTGAGCGTATCAGGAGGAGCAGGTCGGGCCTCGACCCAGCGATGGCGCAATCCGGCCAAAGAGATCTTGAACCTTAAAGAGCGCAGTCAACAGGCGGCGCCGGGGCGGACACGATGTTGCCGACCAAAGATGCTATCCACGCTTGCCTCGCCTCTATGGCTCCTCATCACGTACACGTTCTCACAGCCGGAGAAGTGGTCCTCGAGCGCAACTTGCAGCCGAGGCGCAGCGCCTGACATGGCCGTATTGCAGCCCAATTGGCCGCGCGCATCCGCACGGCGTCGACAGCCATTGGTGGCGTCAGGGCACCAGCACGGCAGCGCCCTGGATCCGTCCCGCCCGCAGATCATTGAGCGCCACGTTCGCCTGATCGAGGGGGTAGGGGACGGTCGTGGTCCGCACGCCCGCCTTGCTGGCCAGCGGCAAGAAGGCCTCGCCGTCGGCCCGCGTCAGGTTCGCGACCGAGACGATCCTCCGCTCGCCCCACAGATCGGCATAGGGAAACGACGGAATGTCGCTCATGTGGATGCCGCCACAGATGACGGTGCCGCCTTTTCGGACGGCTTTCAGCGCCGCAGGCACGAGCGCGCCGACCGGCGCAAAAAGGATCGCCGAGTCGAGTGGCTCGGGCGAAGCCTGGTCCGAACCACCCGCCCAGACGGCGCCCGATTCGCGTGCGAACGCTTGCGCGGCCGTGTCGCCAGGGCGCGTGAAGGCCAGCACCTCCCGCCCTTGCCAGACCGCCACCTGCGCCAGGATATGCGCGGCGGCGCCAAAGCCATAGAAACCGATCCGTCGCGCATCCCCGGCCATCGCGAGGCTCCGGTAGCCAATCAGCCCGGCGCATAGCAGCGGCGCTTGGGCAACCGGGTCCCCGTCGGCAGGCAGGGGAAAGACGTAGCGCGCGTCGGCTGTGCAGCGCTCGGCGAAGCCGCCGTTGAGCGTGTAGCCCGTGAAGCCCGGTGCATCGCAGAGGTTTTCTCGACCGTCGCGGCAATAGGGACAGGCCCCGCAGGTCCGTCCGAGCCACGGCACGCCGACGCGATCGCTGATCGAAATCCCCGCCACTCCGGGACCAAGCGAGCGGATACGGCCAACGATCTCGTGGCCCGGTATCAGGGGAAGGGCGGGATCGGGCAGGTCGCCGTCGACGACATGCAGATCCGTTCGGCAGACGCCGCAGGCTTCGACCGTTATCTCCACTGCACCCCGACCGGGCGGCGGTAGATCGACCCGCTCGGCCTGCAGCCGACGCGCGCCCGCATGAAGAACCATCGCACGCATGGTCACACGACTCTGTTCGGATAGGCTCGCGTCACCGAGAGCGCCGCTACCTCATGCGAGAGCCGAACCTCGAAAACAGACTGATGGTCCCCACCGGAGATGTGTTCGCCGGTGGCGAGACCGGAACTCCGCATCCGCACCGAGCGGCCGTCACTTGGCGCCGCGACACGCGTCATATTGCGCGCCTGCCCGCGGCCATGGTCTTTGGCGGGGTTCCGGATACCGGCGCAGGAACACGGCCGGTCCGTATTCGGCAAGAGGTCGGAGAGCCTCCCCCGGAAGTCACAGGGGTGGGCGGCGTTGCGGCGGGCCAGTGGCGCGCCGTCGGGGCCTGTCTGCACGGCAGCCATGCGAGGCAATCGGACGGTGCCGGGACGGTGGATGTCGTTGAGGGACACCAGCAGCGCGGCGATCGCGATGGCCGTGCAGCCGACGATCTGACTCGTGAAGGCATGCCCGCGCTTGCTGGCGTGATCTGGCACGGCGTCCTCCTGAGGGATCGGATCCGGGGGACCAGTACCGCGAACCGGTGTAAAGCACTTTGATGGAGGTCAAGGGGTCGTACGATCCGTTCGATAAAGCTCGATTCTTTCGCGACGGATGAGCTGCTGCAACGAAACCTAAGCTCGGACCCACTGAATGTGACGGCGTCCATTGTTCGATGTCGTGATGATCTCTGCCCGTTACCTGCCGGGCCGCTTCGCCCCATGCCATCGCTGGGCGTGACCAAACGCGGCGTCGTCGCGATGGAAGCTCGGCCCAAAAAACGGGCGTTCAGGTGACCGCACTTTTGGCAAGATGCGGACGGTCCGTCTTGGGTTGTCGATGTCGGCCCGCAGGATTGTCTTTAATCTTTACAGGACCATCGGGACCATGCTCACAGTCGTTTCCGTAGCGTTAACAAAAAGTGTAACCGGTCCGGTTGCGTTCCGAGGATACAGATGCCGACAATTTCCGTCTCCCGTATTACCATCGACGAAGGTAATTTCTCCCGCCCGACCGTCGAGTTTCGTGTCACCCTGTCTGAGCCGACGCTCGACGCGGTCACGATGGATTACCGCGCGTTCGGCGATACGGCTTGGGACAGCGATTTCTTTGGCGGCTTCGCATCCAGCAGCAACTTCGGAACACTCACGATCCCGCCGGGCGACACGACCGGGATCATAACGCTCTCGATTCAGCCCGACAGTGTCGATGAGAGGGACGAGAATTTCGGACTGCAGCTCGAAAACCTGTCGAGCAACGCCGAGTTCGACAATGGCGAGACCGTGTTGCGGACTGGTGGCATCATTCGCGATGACGACGGAACAGGGCAGAACCGGTCGATCTTCGTCTCCGACGTCGTTCTGGTCGAGGGGGACAGCGGCAGCAAGGAAGCGGTCTTCGACATCCGTCTTTCCCGCGAGGCGACATCGACCTTCAGCGTCAGCTACGCGACGAAGGATATCAGCGCCGTCGCGGGGCAGGATTATTCAGCGAGGTCCGGCACACTGACCTTCCGGCCGGGCGACGACTTCAAGCAGGTCCGCGTTCCGGTCACATCGGACAGTGTCGCCGAGATCACCGAAAGCTTCGGCCTGACCCTTGGTGTGTCTTCATCCTTGAACATCGACATCAGCGGCGCGTCCGGCGAGGCCTTCATCCGCGACGACGACAGCGGGTCGGGCCCGGTCGTTTCGGTCAAGCGCGCGGTGATCGAGGAAGACGATTTCTCGAACAAGCCTCTCGCATTCGAGATCAGCCTGTCAGAAGCTGCCATCGACGTCGTCACATTGGAATATCAGGTCTTTGCCGGGACCATCGACGAGTTGGACGTCGCCTCGCGGCTGCCATCGACGACCAATGCGGCGCAGGTGACCTTCGATCCGGGCGAAACGACCAAGGTCGTCTATATCCGAACGCGCGGCGACCTAGAGGAAGAACGCGACGAAGACCTGATCTTCCAGCTCGAGAACCTGTCTTCGAATGCCACGTTCGCTGGTGGCGAAGACATCATCCGGACGACCGGTGTAATTCAGGACGATGACGGGGTGGGACCTGACCTCTCCCTCTTCGTGTCTGACCCGATCCTCGTGGAAGGGGACAGCGGCACCAAGGAGGCGGTTTTCGAAATCGTCCTCTCCCGGCCCGCGACCTCATCCTTCCGGGTCGATTACGAAACTCAGGACGGCAGCGCGGTTGCGGGGCAAGACTATACCCGCACCACGGGCACGCTCAGCTTTCAGCCCGGCGAAGACATCAAGGTCGTTCGGGTTCCCGTCAATGGCGACACCCGGATCGAAACGTCGGAGACGTTCTCGCTTGTCCTGGACGCTCCGAGTACGCCGAGCATCACGGTCGGCGGCGGTCTGGCCGGCGAGGCGACGATCCGGGACGACGATGCTGCCAACGGCCGACCCGTGATCTCGATTGCACCGGCCGTCGTGGACGAGTCGGACTTTTCGACACACACGCTGGCCTTCCAGGTCACGCTCTCCGAGCCGGCGCTGGACGAAGTGACGGTGGCGTACGAAGCCCTGCGGGGCACGTCCGAAGACGTGGATCTGATCAGCTTGTTCGGAGATCGGGGCACGGTCGGAACCGTCAGCTTCGCACCAGGGGAAACCAGCCAGACGATCCTCCTGAATGTTCGGGGCGACCGGGACGACGAGCGAGACGAGAGCATCGTGATGCAATTGTCGGAGCCGTCCTCGAATGCGGCGCTTGCCGGAGGCGGCCCGGTTCTGAGGGCAACCGGCGTCATCCGCGACAATGACGGTCTTGGTCCGAACCTCTCGCTGCTCGTCTCCGATCCGATCCTTCTGGAAGGTGACGGCAGGACGCAGGAGGCGGTTTTCGAGCTTCGGCTTTCCCGGCCCGCGACCACGGACATCTCAGTCGATTACGCCACAAGCGACATCGAGGCGGTGGCGGGGCAGGACTACCGGTCGGTGACGGGCACCGCCTCTTTCGCACCGGGCGAAGAGGTCAAGTATGTCCGCGTCCCCGTAATCGGGGATCAGACCGTCGAGGCGTCCGAGAGCTTCGCGCTGACCGCGAGCCTCCGCTCCGGTCCGAGCATCGGAACCGAAGGGCTGAGTGGGACAGCGGTGATCCGCGACGATGATGGCGGAGCCGGGCCGGTCGTCACCATCCGGCCAGCCGTCGTGGACGAGGCCAGCGGCAGCCGTTCCCTTCTGTTTTCCGTCTCCCTCTCCGAAGCGACCACCGATCCTGTCACCTTCGACTACAAGCCGATCGCCAATACCGCCCAGGAAGGCGATCTCGGATCGACGTTCGATACCCGTACCAACACATCCACGCTGACCTTCGAGCCCGGGGAGACCGAGAAGACGATCCGGATCCTGGCGCTGAGCGATCGGGTCGACGAGCGCGACGAGGGTCTGACGCTTCAGGCCTCGAACCTCAGCACCAACGCGCGGTTCGCAGGCGGTGAAGACATCGTGCGGCTGAACGGCGTGATCCGGGATACAGACGGAACGGGGCTGGACCTGGCCGTCATCGTGTCCGAGCCGATCCTGCTTGAAGGTGACCGGGGCCGGGGCGAAGCCGTCTTCGAGCTGCGACTGTCGCGGCCCGCGACGGAAGACCTGCAGATCCGGTACGAAACGCGCGACATCACCGCGACCGCCGGAGAGGATTACGTCGCCGTGTCCGGAACCGCTACGTTCGCGCCGGGTGAAGAGGTCAAGAGCGTTCGCGTCCCGATCATCGCAGACACGATCCCCGAATTGTCGGAATCGTTCGGTCTGGCCGTGACCTCCCCGAGCAGCCCGCGCCTCGACGACGCGGCGCGGGTCGGCGAGGCGCTGATCCGGGATGACGACGGCGCCACCAGCTCCGGATCCATCCTGACCGTGGAGGATGCGGTCACGATCGAGGGAAGGACCCTTCTCTATACGGTGTCGCTCTCGGAGCCGAGCCAGGACGTCGTCACGGCCGAGTACCGCCTCATCGCGGGAACGGCGACGGATCCGGATATCTCGGGAGGACTTGGCAGGAATACGGGAACCGTTCAGATCGACCCGGGCGACACGACGGCCACGATCGCCATCCGGACGAACCGCGACTTCACCGATGAGCGGGACGAAAGCCTGTTTCTGCGACTGGACAATATCGCGGGCGCTTCGTTCTCGGGCGGAACCGACAGTGTCACGACCGTCGGCTTCATCAGGGATACCGACGGCGTCGGTGCGAACCGCGCCGCCGCGGTCACGCCGACACTCGTCAGCGAAGCCGGAGCCGGCGCCACGGCCTACGAGATCAAGGTCAACCTGTCACAGCCTGCGACCGGCCGGACTACGTTCGAGGTCGAGGCACTGGACCAGACCGCGCGGATCGGACGCGACTACCGCCTGATCGACGAGACCGTGACGTTCGAGGTGGGCGACGACAGTGCCGGGATCCGGATCGAGGTGCTGGGCGACGGACGTGCGAATGAGGGCACCGAGACCTTCGCCCTCTCGCTGACCCCCGCCCCCAACGCACCGTTCGTCGGCAACGTCCAGGATGCGGTGATCTCGATAGCCGATGGCCCCTCCGTTCCCACGGACGCTCCGGACGACCGCGTCGGAACCGGCGGGAACGATGCCATCCGGCTTCTGGGCGGAAACGACCGCTTCGACGGGTTGGCAGGCAACGACGACATCCGCGGCGATGGCGGTCGTGACACGTTGATCGGAGGCAGCGGCGAAGACACGCTGAGAGGCGGCTCCGGCGCCGACCTTCTGATCGGAGGGGTGGTGACGGACGTCTCGACCGGCGCGAAGGGGCAGGTCTTTCGGGTCTACCAGGCCACGCTGGACAGACTACCGGACACGGGCGGCTTCGAGAACTGGACGGGGCGGATCGAGCGCGGAGAGCGCAGCCTGGTCGAGGTCATCTCGGGTTTTACCAACTCTCCTGAATTTCAGTCGACCTACGGCGCTTTGAACAACACGCAATTCGTCAATCTGCTCTACAACAATGTCCTCGGACGGGATGCGGATGCCGGTGGCCTGGCCCGCTGGACCGGGGAGTTGGCCGCCGGCGCCTCGCGGGCGGAAGTCGTGCGCGGCTTTTCCGAAAGCCAGGAGTTCAAGAACAACACGAATGACGAGGCCAGCGCCTTCGCGGAAGCCCGCGACCAGGCGGAATTCATCGACGATGTCTTCCGCCTCTATCGCGCGACCCTCGATCGGTCACCGGACACGACGGGCCTGCTGAACTGGTCGGGCCGGTTGGCCGACGGCCGGTCCCTCGAAAGCGTGGCACAGGGGTTCGTGAACTCGCCGGAGTTCCAGCGCGACTATGGCGGTCAGGACGACAGAGGCTTCGTGACGCTCCTTTATAACAACGTTCTCGGCCGAGAACCTGACGACCGGGGGCTGGCGCGCTGGACCGGAGAGCTGGCCAATGGCGCGTCCCGTGCCGAAGTCGTGCTGGGGTTCTCCCAGAGCCCCGAATTCGTAAGGTCGACCTCCTCCGCGGTGGACCGATACATGCAGCGCCGGGACGGCGACGTACTCGAAGGTGGGCCCGGCAACGACGTGCTGGCAGGATCGCTCTTCGCGGACGAGTTCGTCTTCGACGCGGATCATGACGGGCGCGATCTCGTGCTCCAGCTCGACCCGTGGGACGCGCTGCGGTTCCGGGATTTCGGGTACGATTCCCGTGCCGACGTCCTGGCCGAGATGCGGCAGGCCGGGCCCGATCTCGTCTTTGCGGATCAGGGCGTGACCATCACCTTCGCCGATCGGACGTTGGCGGATCTGGACGACGTACAGTTCATCTTCTGACACCGACTTGCGGAACTATCGGGGAGCGCCGGGAGGCCCCGTGTCAGAGGACCGCGGGGCAATGATGCGCGTGCGGTTCATCGAGCCAGGCAAGGCCAGGCAGAACGCCTTCGTGGAGAGGTTCAACGGCAAGTTCCGGGACGAGTGCCTGAACCTTCGCTGGTTCCGCTCGCTACGTCATGCGCGCGGGGAAATCGGACGAGGACGCTATCGCTACAGACCCAAGCGCCCTCGTTCGTCGCTCGGATACCCGTCCCCGACGGAGGTCCTGAAGAAAACCACCGCGCCAGCGCTTGAGCCTTTTGCGGTCCCACGCTGCCGCTCGACCCTGAAACCCGACCGGGACATTCCAGATCAAGCCGGCCCCGTGTTGGAGAAGGTCAGCAGGATGGACTGATCAGACAGGACATCGATGACGTCGGTCGATCTCGACCGCCGATCGATCCGGATCGTCAGGCACTCCCGCAGGAACTTATGGCTGGAGGCGGTCATCGAAGCCGACCTCCTCGCCCATCCTTGCGTCGCAGCACACGCCCGCTTCGGACGGATGATCGCGCCAACGTGGTGCAGGGCGAGGACGCCGCTCCGGACGCGCTCAAATGTCCCCTTGTTACGAGCGGGACGCGCCGGTCCATCCGGTTCAAACGCCCCAGCGCGTTCAATATCCTGCGCGGCTGGTTGCAGCCCCATCATCCCATGAAGAATCCGGGACTAATACGGGATTTGGCTCGCCAGAGAGCGCTCGAAATTTCCTCCCTCCACCCGGAGAACGTCGAATGCGGAAAGGCCCTGCCCGACCCTCCGGTGACGAGCCTGTCGACCATCACGACCCGCGTCCGCGTCGGCATGGCGAAGCTGCGCGGCCGGTTTCTCCTGCGCGGCACCCTCACCGACGAAGACACCGCAGGTCCATAATCGGAGATCCTCGTGGACTGGCCGATCGCCAGGAAAGAAGCGGAACGGGTGAAATGGGGCGTATCGCTCGGGGCAGCGTCCACTCGGTTGAAAACCCCCGAGGAGGTCGTTCGAAGATTCTTGAATGCTGAGTGCCCCGGCCATCTCGAAATCGACAATCCGGACCAGATATCCGCCAGGGAGTTTCGAAAGCCCAAGCCTGACCATCCCTCCCAAGCGCGAACGAAACGAAGGCGCCACCTCTCGGTGGCACCCTCTCCTTTGTCTCTCGATCACACTTAACCAGTCGACAGCTTCGGGGCCGTCGCGATCGGGTGCTGCCAGATCAGTTCGGGATGATGATGATCTCGACCCGGCGGTTCTGCTGACGGCCTTCCGGTGTCTGGTTCGACGCGATCGGCTGGCTTTCGCCCCGGCCGATGGGCTGGACGCGGCCGGCGGGCACACCAACTTCGTACAGCACCCCGGCGACGGCGCGGGCGCGACGCTCGGACAGATCCTGATTGTAGGCCGCAGAGCCCTGATTGTCGGTGTGGCCGATCACCTGCACGGTGGAGTTCGGATATTGCAGCAGGTTCTGCCCGATCGCACGGATGTCGGATTGCAGATCGGCCCGCAGCGAGGCGCTGTCGGTGGCGAACAGGATGTCCTGAGGCGCCGTCACAACGAGGCGGTCACCGGTATTCGTGACGGTGATGCGGTTGTCGACGCTGTTGCGCAGATCCTGGGCCTGGCGGTCCAGTTCCTGACCGATGCCCGCGCCGATCAGTCCGCCGACGGCGGCTCCGGCCGCGATTTCGTCCGCGCGGCTGCCATCGCCAAGGATCGCGCCGGCGGCGGCCCCGATCCCGGCTCCGATCAGGGCGCCGTCGCGGGTGCGGGTCCTGTCCTCCAGCGTGGGGTCGCAGGCGGCGAGGGTCATCGCTCCGCCGAGGACAAGAATGAGGGGGGTCTTGGCAAGGGTCATCTGCATCGCTTCCATGGTCATGCGCTCCACGCGCAACTCGTTCACGCAGGCCTTGTTCCAGCCGCGCCGTGCGCGCGCCAGACGGATCCCGCGTTCGACGTCACAAGTGGCGAACGGATGCCGATAGGCAATAACGCAAGGTTGCAAGCCCGTATCTTCAGGCGCGCTCCAGCCGCGCGGCTTCCCAAGCCAGGATGGCGCGTTTCACCGGAAGACCCCAGTGGTATCCGCCCAACCCGCCGGATTTTCGCAGTGCGCGGTGGCAGGGGATCAGGTAGCTGACCGGATTGCGCCCGACGGCGGTTCCGACGGCCCGCACGGCCTTGGGGTGGCCGATGGCCCGCGCGACCTCGGAGTAGGTGGTCACATGACCTGACGGGATGCGCATCAAGGCCTCCCAGACCTTGATCTGGAACGGCGCCCCGATGAGGTGCAACCTCGCCTCGCCCCCGTCGAACAGGCCGTCGATGAAAGGAGCGACCGCATCTCGATCCGGGACGAAGCGCGCCTTCGGCCAGCGGGCGCGCATGTCCGCGATGGCCGCCTCGCGCCCGGTCTCCTCGCTGAAGGCAAGGCCACAGAGGCCCCGGTCGGTGGCCAGGGCAAGCCCTTCACCGAACGGCGTCTGGAACCACCCCTCGCGGATCACCAGCCCCTCGCCCCCACGCGCGTAGTCGCCCGGAGACATGGCTTCCCAGCGAAGAAAGAGATCGTGAAGACGAGAGGACCCGGACAGCCCGACCGAATGCGCGGTCTCCAGCGTCGTGAAACGATCCGACAGCAGGGCCTTGGCATGGCCGAGCGCAAGATACTGCCCCAGCCGCTTCGGGCTGATCCCCGCCCAGGCGCTGAAGATGCGCTGAAAATGGGCCGGGCTCAGCCCGATGGCGGCGGAGAGTTCGTCCAGCGATGCCTGCGGCGTGGCGTCCACCGCTTCGATCGCGCGACGCATGACGTGGTAGTGGTAGCGGCCCTCGTCCGGGTCGGAGGCGGGCGGATCCAAGAGGGTGGGACTAAGCTCGGTCATGGCGCGAGATTAGGCCGCCCGGCTCTCCCGCGCGACCCGCTTCTTGCGCCTTCGGTCCGTGCGCCCCACAGGGCCGAGCAGCGCGGCAACCTCCTGCCCGCCGATGACGGGACGCGCCGTGCGCCTGTGGCCCCGAGCCAGTTCGAGGCGCAACGCCTCCGGTACAGTCATGCCATCCGGGTCGGCCGCACGGTCCCCCAGAAAGAGGCTTTCCACCCAGAGGCCGTTCGCACGGATGACGGCATGGCGATCGAGAAGGATGTGGAAAAAGCACATCCATCGGTCGAGCCGTCCGCTCCGCGCACGGCCGGCATCCATAAGATGGCGCGCCGCGGCGAGGACCTCCGGCTCTCCGAACAGGAGGGGACAGGTCGGTGCGTCGAGCAGAACCCGGTGCGACCGCGACAGGACGAGCGGCCCGCGAGGTGCATCGAAGGTCACCGCGGGCGCCCCTCCCGCCGCGAAGCGGCCTACCCACCTCACCGGAAGGGATCCGCCGTCCCGCGTCAGCACCTCGTGTCCGGGCCGCAGCCAGGCGATAGGCACCTCCCCCACAGGGGTCGCGATGCTGGCCGTCGGACCGAAACAGGGCACGCTTTGAAATTCGGAGTATTCCTGACGTGTGTCCGCACGACTCTCGTCGAAATCCTCCGTCTCCGGATCGTCCGCCTGGGCCCGGGTGACATTGTATGAGCCCAGAAACTGATATGTCGTATCCGGGTCGAGCGGCGCGGTCGTCATGTAGCCGACGACCTGGCCGGCGATTTCCACGCGGGTGATCTCTATCCGGGATCCGTCTGGTGCTTCGAAGACGTCGACCTTTTCCGCGTAGACCTGACCGGACGCGACCGGGTTGCCGTACATGTCCGTAACGACGGCATCCTGGGTGTCGTCATCACCCACCTCGTCGAAATCACCGTCGCCGTCGAGGTATCGCCCGGTACTCTGATCGTCGATGTCGATCCGGACCCGGTCGTCCTTGTGACTGTAGGTCGAGGCGAGCGTCAGTTCGCCCGTCGCGGAATCGTAGGAAAACGCATCGATCGTGTAGGCATTGAAGGAATAGGTGGGCATCGTGGTTCCACGTCCGGCGCCTGCCTCGGCTAACAGCGGAACCTTTCCCGAACATGAATCGCACGCCGCACGGCTTGCAGCCCTCGTCTCGCGCAGCCAGAAGAGCCCATGGCCAAGCTCCCCGCCCCCCTGCCTTATGCCGCCCAACGCGCGATCTTCGAGAGGTTCCGCGAAGGCGAGCCCGAGCCGGTCGGCGAACTTGAACACGTGAACGCCTACACGCTCGTCGTTGCCGTCGCGCTCTCGGCTCAGGCGACGGATGCGGGCGTGAACAAGGCGACCCGCACCCTATTCGCCGTTGCCGACACGCCCGAGAAGATGCTGGAGCTGGGCCTCGAGGGCGTGACCGAGCACATCAAGTCCATCGGCCTCTATCGCAACAAGGCCAAGAACGTGATCGCGCTGAGCCGCATTCTGGTCGAGGAATATAACGGTCAGGTCCCGTCCTCTCGGGCCGCCCTGCAATCGCTGCCGGGGGTCGGGCGAAAGACCGCGAATGTCGTCCTGCAGATGTGGTTCGGACATCCCGCCCAGGCCGTCGACACGCATATCTTCCGGGTGGGCAACCGCACGCGGATCGCGCCTGGCAAGGACGTCGATGCCGTCGAACGCGCGATCGAGGACAATGTCCCCGTCGAATACCAGAGCCATTCCCATCACTGGCTGATCCTGCACGGCCGCTACATCTGCGTCGCCCGCAAGCCGAAATGTGGGGCCTGTCCGATCGCCGATCTCTGCCCCTACGAGGAGAAGACCGAATGAGGGCGCTCGTTTTGGCGGCCACCTATGTTGCCGGTCCTGCCTCCGCCGACCTCGCTCGGACCGCGTGCAAGACGGCTCTCTCAGACATGCGGGTCTCCTCCGGTGGACCGGCCGGGGTCCGAATGACAGCGGATCGCGTCACCGCCGCGCTCGGCGGGCTGCATTGCGACGACGCTTCCCTTGTCGAGACGATGGCCCGGAAAGGATATGTGCCGGATGTCGATGGGCCCGCGCCCGATGGCAGGTCGGCGCGAACGGTCTCCTTCGTGCCCACAGATGGCGCGCTGCGCTTACTCTGGCGCGGCGAGCCGCCCCTCGACCCCCGCTGCGCGCGGGGCATCGACTTGCACTTCAACGGCGACCGCTTCGTCGTCGCCACTCCCTCATCCTGCTAGAAATATCCCGGGGGGTCCGGGGGGCTGGCCCCCCGGCGCTCGCCCCACTCGAAAGGCCCGACCATGACCCAGACCTACGACGTGATCGGTATCGGAAACGCCGTCGTCGACATCATCTGCCATTCCGATGACGCCTTCCTGGACCGGATGGGGATCGAGAAGGGCATCATGCAACTGATCGAACGCGACCGGGCCGAGATGCTCTATTCCGAGATGGACGAGCATATCCGCGCGCCCGGCGGCTCGGTCGCCAACACGCTCGCCGGGATCGGCGCGCTCGGCCTGCGGACGGCCTTTATCGGCAAGGTCAAGGACGACGAGCTGGGCCGCTTCTACGCCGCGTCGATGCGCGCGTCCCACACCGATTTTCCCAACGATCCGATGGACGTCGAGCTGCCGACTACCCGATCGATGATCTTCGTGACCCCGGACGGCGAGCGGTCGATGAACACCTATCTGGGTGCCGGCGCCGACATCTCCTCGCGTGACGTGCCCGACGTCTTCGCCGGCGGCGGGCTCCTGTTCCTCGAAGGCTATCTCTTCGACAAGGATGACGGGAAGACCGCCTTTTCAGAGGCCGCCGCCAAGATGAAGGCCGCGGGCGGGCGCAGCGCCATCACCATTTCCGACCCGTTCTGTGCCGAGCGGCATCGCGCGGACTTCCAGCGCCTCATCGCCGAAGACATGGACATCGCGATCGGCAACGCGGCCGAATGGACGACGCTCTATCAGACCGATGACTTGGAGCGGGCCGTAGGTATGGCCGCCGAGGTCTGCGAGATCGTCGCCTGCACCCGGTCGGGCGACGATGTGTGGGTCCGCTCCGGCGGCGAGACGGTCGTCGCGCCCGTGACGCGCGCCCCGGTCGTCGATGCGACGGGCGCAGGCGACCAGTTCGCGGCCGGGTTCCTCTACGGCGTGACTGCGGGTCACGATCTCGACGTCGCGGCCCGAATGGGCGTCCTCTGCGCGCGCGAGGTCATCGGCCATATCGGTCCCCGCCCCCACACGCCGCTGATGGATGTCTTCCGCGCCGAAGGCCTCGCCTGAGCAGACAGCCTGTGCCCGGCACCACCTTGCCCCCGGGCACGAATGGATCACAATCGGCGAAAGCCAGGGAGGCACCTCATGAACATCCTCATCACCGGCGCCGCAGGCATGGTCGGACGCAAACTGACCGAAGAGCTCGTCCGGAGGGGTGAGATCGGGGGAAGGGCGCTCACCGGTCTTACCCTCATCGATATCGTTCCACCCATCGTCCCGGACGGGGTACCCGGCGCGGCCTTGTCGGTCGACATGGCCGACCCGGCCGCGGCACAAGCCCTGATTGAGCAGCGGCCCGACGTGATCTTTCACCTCGCCGCAATCGTCTCGGGCGAGGCGGAGGCGGATTTCGAGAAGGGCTATGGGGTCAATCTCGACGGCACGCTGGCGCTTCTGCGGGCTGTCGCGGCACAGCCAGACTATTGTCCGCGCTTTGTCTTCACGTCGTCCATCGCCGTTTTCGGGGCGCCTCTGCCGGATCCGATCCCCGACGACCACACGCCCGAGCCTCTCACGAGCTACGGCACCCAGAAGGCGATGGGTGAGCTGATGGTCAACGATCTCAGCCGGCGAGGCCTGATCGACGGGATCTCGCTGCGCTTCCCGACGATCTGCATCCGTCCGGGCAAGCCGAATGCCGCGGCGTCCGGGTTCTTTTCGGGCATCCTGCGGGAGCCGCTCAACGGTCAGGAAGCGATACTGCCGGTTCCGGATGACGTGAAGCACTGGCATGCCAGCCCGCGCGCGGCCGTGGCCTTTCTGATCCAGGCCGCCGAGATGGATCTGACGCCGATGGGTCCGCGGCGCGCCCTGTCTCTGCCGGGCGTCGCCGCCACCGTCGGAGAGCAGATCGCCGCTCTCGAACGCGTCGCCGGGCCCGAGGCCGTGGCCCTTATCCGGCGCGAACCGGACGAGACGATCATGCGCATCGTGGAAGGCTGGCCCAGATCCTTCGACCCGGCCCGCGCCCGAAAGCTGGGCTTCGAGGCCGAACCGGACATGGATACGATCATTCGCGTCTATATCGAGGACGAGCTGGACGGCCGCCTCCCTGTCCAGCAAGGCTGACCTCCCCCCTGGGAGATCGTGGGGGCTTCGCCCGCTGACGCCCCGCCCGGTCCACTGGACCGGTCGCCGGGCCTCCGGCCCAGACCGGGGTCAGCCCTTCACCGCGCCTGCCGTGAGGCCGCTGACGATCTGCCGCTGGAAGAACAGGACCAGCACGAAGAGGGGCGCCGTGGCCGAGACGACGGCCGCGACGGCAAACATCACGTTGCCCGCCTCGAAGGTCGATCCCAGGAAGCTCGCGATCTTGGGCACCATCGTCTGGTTTTCCTGGCTCAGCACGAGCGCGGTCACCTGGAAGTCGTTATATGCCAGCAGGAACGAGAACAGCCCCGTCGTGATCACGCCCGGCCACATGACCGGCACGATCACCCTCCAGAACGCCTCGAACCGGGAACATCCGTCGACCATCGCGCTCTCGTCCAAATCCTTGGGGATTTGCAGGAAGAACGAGTGCAGCATCCAGAGCGTGAACGGCTGGTTGATCGCCACCAGCACGATGATCGCCGTCGGAAGGTGCCCCCAGACGTTCCATTCGAAAAACGGCAGCAGATAGCCCGACACGAGCGTGATATGCGGCATCGCCCGGAAGATCAGCGCCAGCATCAGCAGCCAGAACGCGTACCGGTAGCCGGACCTCGCCAGGGCATAGCCACCCAGCGTGCCCAGGGTCAGCGAGATCACCACCGTGGAGAACACGACGATGGTTGTGTTCAACGCCGCGCGCCAGAATTCCTCGCGGATCCAGGCCCCCTCGTAGGCCTGCCCAGTGAAGGCGCCGCCCGTCTCGATCTGCGTACGGATTCCGGTCAGCGCATTGGTCCAGTCGTTGCGCGAGAAGAAATCGCTCTCCACCTTGAAGCTGCCCCAGAGCGTCCAGAAGAACGGAAAGGCGGCGATCAACACCCACAGAACCACGAATGTCGTCGAGACCACGACGAGGGCAGTGGATTTCCTCTGAGAGGAGACGGTTGCCGACATCTCAGTGCCCCCGCTTCGCGTTGAAGTCGCGCCAAGTGCGGATGAGCACGGGCGTCAGCAGGATCGACACCCCGATGATCGTCAGCATGCTCGTCGCGGCCGCCGAATTGAAGAGCGCAATCTCGCCGCGCAGGTCCGAATAGATGCTGTAGGCGAGCGACGGCGCGTTGGCGCCGGCATTGAAGCTGATGACCGGCTCCAGCACCCGGAAATTGTCCATCAGCTGGATCAGCGCGATGAAGACCGTCAGCGGCGCGAGATGCGGAATCACGACGTAGCGGATGCGCTGCCAGCGCGAGGCTCCGTCGACCATCGCCGCCTCCAGCGGATCCTGCGGCACGGTCTGCAGACCCGCGTAATACACGATGAAGGCGAAGGGCGCTGACGACCAGACGCCATAGGCGAACAACGTGATCCAGGTGAGCGGTGTCGAAGCCCGAAGCGAAAGGGTCGGGTCACCGGTCAGGGACTGGAGCGCCGATCCCAGAATGCCGTTCTGCTCCAGCATCCAGTAGAGGACCAGCGCGCCGACCAGCGGCGTCACCATCATCGGCAGCAGCGAGACAAAGATCGTCGGGCCCTTGAACATGCGCGGCAACCCGTTGACGCCCAGCGCGACGGCCAGACCCAGAAGGATCGTCAGCGGTGTCACGACGATGACGTAGGTCAGCGTGAAGATCAGCGCCCGGTAAAAGGGCAGGTTCATCAGCCGGTCGACGAATGCGCCGATGCTGTCGGTCGCCGCCCAGGCCTGGCCGACCTCCTCGACTGCGAGATGCGCGCGGTCGAAATAGACATCCAGCCCGACGAAGCGCCCCAGAGGTTCGGCCTCGCGCAGGGCGCGGGTCGCCTCCTGATCCACGACGGTCGAGGTGGTCGTGCCGAACGGTCCCTGATTCTCTACAGTCCGCAGCACCTGCTCGTGCTGCTGGTGGACGGATTGCACGATGACCGATCCGATCGGCAGGGCGATGAAGAGAAGCATCGCCAGAAGGGAGGGAAAGATGAACCAGAAGAATGTTCTGTGCGGCATGGCCCCCTCCGGCGCACGGGTGGCGGGGCCGGCGCGTTGGCGCCGGCCCGTCCTTCGTCAGCGCAGGAAGCCCTGCTCGGTCGCGGCGGTCGTGTAGGCCGCCTCGACGTCGGCCAGCGCCTGCTCGGCCGATTCCTTGCCTTGCATGAAATCAGCGAGCTCGTTGCCCAAAGCCGTGTGCAGCAGCCCCATATAGGGCAGCATCGGGTAAGGCGTGGCACCCCCGGCCGCCGACTCGGCGACGCCTTGGGCGACCGGCGTGGGCTCATAGCCCTCGACCAGCCAGACAGCCTGCTCGGATGCCGTCTCTAGGATCGCGGGGTCGATGCCGTGGACCATCGCCTGGAACGAGGCGGCGGCGTCCTCGTCGGAGGCGTTGGCTGCGATCGTGAATCCGTCCCACCAGAGGGTCGTGGCCGGCGTATCGCCGCCGCCGACCGTGGGCGCACCGGCCAGCACGGTGTTCGTGGTCACCTGCTCGGTCGAGCCTTCGTCATCAAGGATGTTCGTTCCGCGCGAGCCCCAGAGAAGGCCCAGCGCCGCATCGCCGGCCTCCCAGATGGCGGAGGTCGCGTTGGAATCGAAGGTCAGGAAATCCGGGTTCGACAGATCGGCGAGCGCCTTCAGCGTCTCCAGCGTCTGCATCCCGACCTCGTTGTTGATCGAGACCTGCGCGGTACCCGGCTCGAAGAACTGGCCCCCGTAGCCGAGATACATGTTGTTGAACTCCTGGCCGAGGTTCCAGCCCGTGGCCGAGTTCATAACGAAGGGATGCTCCATGATCCCCGCCTCGCGGATCGCCTGACCGGCGGCGATGACGTCTTCGATGGTGCGAGGCGGCTCGACGCCAGCCTCTTCCAGGAGGTCCTGGCGATAAAACAGGTGCTGGGCATTCGCCATGAAGGCGACGGCCACGATGTCGTCACCCACCCGGATCAGCTGGGTCGGGCTGAGGTCCTGGCCGTATTGCTCGACCAGATCGTTCAGGGGCCGTACGAGCCCTTCGTTCAGCAGCGGCACGAGGCTGCCATTGGCCACGATGGCCACCGTGTATTCCGCAGGGTCGGCGGTCAGCGCCGCGACCTGGATATCCTTGTGTTCGGTGGTCAGGTTCGACGTCATCTCGCCCGAGGTCGTGCATTCCATCGCCCGGTCCACGACCGAGTTGATGGCGCCGAAGTCGTTTCCGAGGATCCGGACGTTGCCCGATCCCAGGTCGCACCCATGGGCGTCGGCCCAGGCGGCGCCCGAACCGGCCAGCAGGCCTCCGACCAGAAGGCCGGTAACTTTCGTCATCTTCATCTCTTGCAAACTCCCTATCGTGTCGACTCGTCTTGTCGCGGTCTCACGGCTCTCTGTCGGGGCGAGGCCCCTCGGGGACCGATGTAACCGGCCCTTTGCATACGAATGCAAGCCTTTTCCCCGGCGTCACCAGTGGGGCGGCCGCTGATCCGCCAGAGGGATGCCTCCTCCGGTCTCGGCCTCCGCCTCGGCGGCGCGCTCCATCAGCAATGCGACGCGGCGGGTCAGTCTTTCGATCTCGGCCGCCTGACGCGTGACGACGTCGGACAGGTCGTCGACGGTGCGCTCCAGATGGGCGATGCGTTCCTGAAGGTCCTGCATGGTCTGCCTCCTTGCGACGGGGGGGACGCGCCTTTATGGCCTCGGCCCCAAGAGAGGGCGCGATGGCGAAGAAAGACAAGATCAGACGGCCCCGGGCCGAGACGCCCAAGGGCTTCCGCGACTATTTCGGCGGCGATGTCACGCGTCGGGCCGAGATGCTGGCGAAGGTGGCCGAGGTCTATCACCGCTACGGGTTCGAGGCGCTCGAGACGTCGGCCGTCGAGACGGTCGAGGCGCTGGGCAAGTTCCTCCCCGACGTGGACCGCCCGAACGAGGGCGTGTTCGCTTGGAAGGAGGGCGCGCAGGAGGGCGGAGAGCAGGACGGCGACTGGATGGCGCTCCGCTACGACCTGACCGCGCCGCTGGCCCGTGTCTACGCCCAGCACCGCAACGACCTGCCGACCCCCTATCGCCGCTACGCGATGGGCCCGGTCTGGCGCAACGAGAAGCCGGGGCCGGGTCGGTTCCGCCAGTTCTACCAATGCGACGCCGACACGGTCGGCGCGGCCTCGGTCGCCGCGGATGCCGAAATGGCGATGCTGCTGGCCGATGTGCTGGAGGCGGTCGGGATCGCGCGCGGCGACTACGTCGTCCGGGTGAACAACCGGAAGGTGCTGAACGGGGTGATGGAGGCCGCGGGGATCGCCGAGGACGACGAGCGGACCAGGGGGATCGTGCTGCGGGCCGTCGACAAGCTGGACCGGCTGGGCGAGGCGGGCGTGCACGCGTTGCTCGGGGAGGGTCGGAAGGACGAGAGCGGGGATTTTACGGAGGGGGCGAGGCTTGATATAGACGCCGTCAGGACGATCGAGAAGTTCGTCCATGGGACGCGGATCATCCAAGACCAACTTGAAGACGTTGCTAATCAATCCAGGGCTGACCCACTGCCTACGTCCGATGTGAACAATGTCGAAGCTGTAAGGTATCTGCGTGATCTCGTGTCAGGATCAGAGATAGGGCTCGAAGGCGTCGCTGAACTGGAACAGATCGCCGCCCTCCTCGAAGCACAAGGCTACGGCCCAGACCGCATCGTCATCGACCCCTCCACCGTGCGCGGCCTCGGCTACTACACGGGCCCCGTGCTCGAGGCCGAGTTGACCTTCGAGATCACCGACGAAAAGGGCCGCCCGCGGCAGTTCGGCTCCGTCGCGGGCGGAGGGCGCTACGACGATCTGGTGAAGCGCTTCACCGGGCAGGCCGTCCCCGCCACCGGCGTCTCGCTGGGGGTCGACCGTCTGCTTGCGGCACTCGAAATGCAGTCCGTCGCCCCGGCCGCGCCCGGTCCCGTCGTCGTCACCGTCATGGATCGCGACCGGATGGGCGAGTACCAGTCCATCTGTGCCCGCCTCCGCGCCGAAGGCATCCGGGCCGAGGTTTATCTGGGCAATCCCAAGAACTTCGGCAACCAATTGAAATACGCGGACAAGCGTGGCTCTCCCGCGGCGATCATCCAAGGCTCCGACGAAGCCGCGCGCGGTGTGGTGCAGGTCAAGGACCTGATCCTGGGCGCCCGGCTGGCCGAAGGGGCCAGTCTGGAAGAATGGAAGAGCCATGAGGCCCAGACCGAAGTGCCGCTGGATGGGCTCGTGGACTACGTGAAGGCCCTGCTGGCGCGATGATCGCGCCCGACACCCGCGCCCGTGCCGGCCGATTGCTGGACGGTTTCCTTGCCGCCGGCGCCGTGCGGGTGGAGCCGCCCATCCTGCTGCCCGCCGGCCCCCTGCTGGACCTCTACGGCGAGGATATCCGCGCCCGCGCCTTCACCACCCACGACCCCCTGCGCGGCGAGGCGATGCTGCGGCCCGACTTCACCGTCCCGGTCGTCCTGACCCATCTCGAAGGAAGCGCCACCGAGGCCGCCTATGCCTACGCGGGCGAGGTCTTCCGCCGACAGGAGGATGACGAGGGGCGGCCCCGCGAATATCTTCAGGTCGGCTACGAGCGGATGGGCGGCGACCCCGCTCAGGCCGACGCCGAGGTTCTCAGCCTGATCGCGCGCGCCGTGGGTCGGGCCATTCCGGCGACCGGCGATCTGGGCCTGCTGATCGCGGCGGTGGACTCGCTGGATACGACCCGGGCCCGCCGCGCCGCACTGCGCCGCCATCTCTGGCGACCGCGCCGGTTCCGGCGGCTGATGGAACGCTTCACGGCAACCGTGCAGCGTGATTTGCCAGAGGCGGCGTGCGACGCGCCCGTGATCGGATTGCGAAGCGCGGAAGAGATCGCCGCCCGCCACGCCGCGCTGATCGAAGACGCATCGGCCCCGCCGATCCCGGCGACGCAGGCCGACGCGATCGAGGAATTGCTCGACCTCGCCGCCCCGATGCAGGCAGCTCTGTCGCCCCTTCGCGACATGGCTGTCGACCTGCCCGGCCTCGACCCGGCCGTCGATCGGTTCGAGGCCCGGATGGAAGCGCTGGCCGCCCGCGGCGTCGACGTCGCCACGCTGCCCTTCGCGCTGGCCAAGGGACGCAGCGCCCTGGAATATTACGACGGCTTCACCTTCACCTTTTCGAACGGACGGGACGTGGTCGCCACGGGCGGCCGCTACGACGCGCTGACCGCCGCGCTGGGGCGCGCCGTGCCCGCGGTAGGCGGTGTGATCCGGCCGGGCCTCTTGGAGGACGCGCCATGATCCGGCTGGGAGTTCCGTCCAAGGGGCGGCTGATGGAGAAGACGTTTCAATGGTTCGCCGATCGCGGTCTGACCCTGTCGCGCACGGGATCGGATCGGGAATATGCCGGGGCCGTCGAAGGCGCGGATATCGCGCTCGTCCTTCTATCGGCGGGCGAAGTGCCGCGCGAACTGGCCGCGGGACGTCTGCATCTGGGCGTGACCGGCAGCGACCTGATCCGCGAGAAGGTCACCGCCTGGGACCAGCGACTGGAAGAGGTCGCGCCGATGGGCTTCGGACAGGCCGACCTGATCCTCGCCGTTCCGTCGGCCTGGACGGATTGCCGGACGCTCGATGATTTCGACGCCGTCGCCGCCGCGTTCCGCGCCCGCCACGGTCATCGCCTGCGGATCGCGACCAAGTACCATCGCCTCGTGCGGGAGTTTTTGCGCGACGCGCAGGTGGCGGATTGGGCGCTGGTCGACAGCCAGGGCGCGACCGAAGGGACCGTCGCCAACGGTGTGGCCGAAGCCATCGCCGACATCACCTCCACCGGAGAGACGCTGCGGGCCAATCACCTGCGCCCGCTGGATGACGGGCTGATCCATGCCAGTCAGGCGACGCTCTTCCGCTCGCGGGTCGCAGGCTGGGATGACGCCGAATTGTCCGAGATGGCGCGTCTGCGCGGGATGTTGGATCGGTCATCGTGATTTGACGCGGGGCCTGTCTGCGGCATCTTGCCTCGAGCAAGATCTGGGGGAGACATCCATGCGCATCACTTTCACCGTTCTCGCGCTCGCCGCGGCTCTGCCCGCGGGTGCAGCCGAGCTGCGTTTCGCCTCGACGACCGATCCGAATACGCTGGACCCCCATGCGGGCAACTCGGCGCCGAACTTTTCCCTGCTGGGCAACGTCTACGAGGGTCTCGTCCGCCGCGGGCGCGACATGTCGATCGAACCGGCGCTGGCCACGGCATGGGAGCCAATCGGCGACGGCGAGGGGTGGCGCTTCACCCTGCGCGAAGGCGTGACGTTCCACGGCGGCGAGGCGTTCGACGCCGAAGACGTGGTGTTCAGCTACGAGCGGGCCGCCTCGGAGCAGTCGGACGTGGCGAGCTGGTTCGCCAGCGTCGACCGGGTCGAGGCGCCGGATGCGACCACTGTCGAGATCTACACGACCGCACCGAACCCAATCTTCCCCGACAGCATCGCCAACTGGATGATGATGGATAGCGGCTGGGTCAGCGAAAACGGGGCGGACCGCCCGAATATCGAGCAGGGCAACTTCGCCACCACGAATGCCAACGGCACCGGCCCCTACCGCATCACGGAACGTCAGCCCGGCCTGCGCACCGAGATGGAGGCCTTCGACGGCTGGTGGGGCGAGGATCGCGGCAACGTCACCGCCGCGACGTTCCAGCCGGTGCAGAACTCGGCCACGGCCGTGGCCGCGCTGCTGTCCGGCGAGTTGGACCTGATCGAGCCGGTGCCGGTGCAAGACGCCGCGCGGGTCGAGCAGGCCGACGGCGTCCAGGTGATCCGGGGCGTCGAGGCACGAGTCATCATGCTGGGCTTTCCCCATGACCGCACGGACCTCTATGGCGGCGGCGACGAGAACCCGTTCGCCGACCCGCGCGTTCGGCAGGCCGTGGCCCATGCGATCAACGTGCCCGCGATCCTGCAGACGGTGATGCGCGGATCGGCCGAACCGGTGAACCAGCTCGTCAGCCCGGCCATGCGCGGCTTCACCGAGGGGCTGTCGGGCTACGGGTACGACCCCGATCGCGCGATGGAGCTGCTGGCCGAGGCTGGCCATGGCGACGGCTTCCAGTTCAGCTTCCGCTGCCCGAACGACCGCTACCTGAACGACGAGGCGGTCTGCACGGCCATCACCACGATGCTGAGCCAGGTCGGGCTGGATCCGCAATTCGAAACGATGCCCGTCGCGAATTACTGGCCGACGCTGCGCGCCGACGAGCATGACGTCTACCTGCTGGGCTGGTCGCCCGGCACGTTCGACGCCGAGCATCCGATCCGCTTCCTTCTGGCCACACCCGACGAGGAGGCGCGGCTGGGCTCGTGGAACTTCGGCGGCTATTCCAACGCCCGAGTGGACGAGTTGCTGCCAGCCATTCAGTCGGAGATCGACGACGTGGCCCGGCAGGCGATGCTGGACGAGGTGGCGACACTGACGCTGGAAGACGTGGCCTATGTGCCGCTCTACGTGCAGCCGCTGCTCTGGGGCGCCCGCGAGGGGCTCGAGGTCGTGCAGCGGCCGGACAACTTCGTGAACCTGCGGTGGATCACGGTGCCGGAATAGGATCCGCTGGACCTTTTCGCGCATGGGGGGCGTTCGCCCCCCATGCAAACGACACGCCCCCACATCCCCCGCATCCTGCTGGCCTTCGATTACGACCGGACGCTGGCCTCCGACTCAATCGACGCGATCTGTGCCGCCTACGAGATCGACCGAAGCGAATGGGAGCGGACCCACGAAGAACCGCTGGGTACGAACTGGGACAACATCATCCGGCGCGGGCAGGCGTTGATCGACATGGGTCGCGCCCGCGAACGGCCCTTGTCGAAGGACCTTTTCGAGGCCGCTGCCGGGCATATCGAGTTGTTTCCCGGTGTTCTCGACATGCCGGAGCGCTTGCGCGCAGCGGCCAACGACGTCGCCGACGGGATCGAGATGGAATTCGTCATCCTGTCGTCGGGCTATGACGAGTTGATCTCCCGGACCGGAGTCGTCGACGTGTTCGACCGCATCCTCGCCTCCGGGTTCGAGAGCGACGAGGACGGCAACATGATCTGCGTGAAACGCATCATCGGACATCCGGAAAAGGCGCTGTATCTCGAAGCGCTGGGCAAGGGCGCAGACATCGACGGCCAGAACGGACCGGAGCGGGCGGGCGACCATGTGGAGCCGGACAAGATGCATGTCCCGTTCGACCAGATGATCTATCTCGGCGACGGGCTGAGCGATCTTCAGGCGTTCGAATTCCTCCACAGGGCGGGCGGCCTGACCATTGCCGTCGCCGCTGGTGGCAGTTTCGATCCGGGCGAGATCACCGACCCGCAGCGTGTCGACGCGGCACCGACGCCCAACTACGAGGCGGGCCGGCCGCTGATGCAGGCCCTGGAGCATGCCACCCGGGCCTGTGCCCACAGGATCGCGTTGCGTCGGATCGGGGCAGCTTGACCCGGCCCGGCGGGGGGGACAGAGAGAAACGATGGTTTCCTACATCCTCCGCCGCGTGCTGCAGTCGATCATCGTGCTTCTGGTGGTCGGTCTGGTGGCGTTCTCGATGTTCCGCTTCGTCGGCGACCCGATCGAGCAGCTTCTGGGCCAGGAACGGACCCAGCAGGACGTGGAACGTCTGCGCGAGGCTCTGGGACTGAACGATCCCTTCATCGTGCAATATGCCGACTTCCTCGCGCGCGCGTTGCAGGGCGATTTCGGCATCTCCTACCGCCAGTCGCGGCCCGTGGCCGAAATCCTGCTGGAGCGGTTGCCCGCGACGCTGGAACTGGCCTTCATCTCCGGCTTTCTGGCGGTGACGCTCGGGATCGCACTGGGCGTCTTTACCGCGATCCGGCGAAAAGGGGTCGCGGCGAACGTGATCATGTCGACCTCGCTGATCGGGGTCAGCCTGCCGACCTTCCTGATCGGCATCCTGCTGATCTACGTCTTCGGGGTGCAGCTCAGGTGGCTGCCCACTTTCGGGCGCGGAGAGGTCGTGGATCTGGGCTGGTGGACCACCGGGCTCCTGACGGAGAGCGGGCTGAAATCGCTGATCCTGCCGGCGATCACGCTGGGCCTCTACCAGATGACTCTGATCATGCGACTGGTGCGTGCCGAGATGCTGGAGGTGCTGCGACAGGACTATATCCGATTTGCCCGCGCGCGGGGGCTTTCGGCCAAGGCGGTCAATTTCCGCCACGCGCTCAAGAACACCATGGTCCCCGTGATCACGGTGACCGGCCTGCAACTCGGCAGCATCATCGCCTTCGCCATCATCACCGAGACCGTGTTCCAATGGCCGGGCGTCGGCCTGCTGTTCATCAACGCGGTCCAGTTCGTCGATATCCCGGTCATGGCCGCCTACCTGATGCTGATCTCTGTGATGTTCGTGGCGATCAACCTGATCGTCGACCTGCTCTATGTCTGGGTCGACCCCCGCCTGCGCGTCGACGGGAGGACCGCATGACCCATCTGCCCGCCGATCCCGAGACGGAGACGGGTCTCGCTCCGTCCGCTCACCGGCCGTCGCGCTGGCGCGCGGCCTGGGACAGCGACATCGCCTATTCGTTCCGCCATTCGCCCGTGGCGATGGTGGCCGCGTTCGTCACGGCGCTGCTGATCCTGTCGGCCATCTTCGCGCCCCTGATCGCGCCGACGAACCCGTTCGACCCCTCATCGCTGAACCTGATGAACGGCTTCTCCCAACCGATGGAGCCCAATGCCTTCACCGGCGACACCTTCCTGATGGGGACGGACGACCAGGGGCGGGACGTGTTCTCGACCATCCTTTACGGC
The DNA here is from genome assembly GCF_000877395.1 of Jannaschia aquimarina. Lineage (GTDB taxonomy): Bacteria > Pseudomonadota > Alphaproteobacteria > Rhodobacterales > Rhodobacteraceae > Jannaschia > Jannaschia aquimarina. The sequence continues at coordinate 309,406 of NZ_JYFE01000060.1, forward strand.
ATGCGTATCTCCCTCTTCGTGGGGGCGATGGCGGTCCTGCTGGCGATGGTGCTGGGCATCACGCTGGGACTGATCGCCGGATATTTCCGCGGCTGGACCGACACGATCATCATGCGGATCGCGGATGTGCAGCTCACCTTCCCGTCGATCCTCGTGGCGATGCTGATCTTCGGGATCGCGCGCGGGATCATTCCGATCCAGTACCGGGACGAGATGGCGATCTGGGTCCTGATCCTGGCCATCGGCCTGTCCGACTGGGTGCAGTTCGCCCGCGTCGTGCGCGGCGCCACGATGGTCGAGCGGGGCAAGGAATATGTGCAGGCGGCGCAACTGATCGGCCGGTCGCCCTTGTCCATCATGGTGGGGCACATCCTGCCCAACGTGCTGTCACCGGTTCTGGTGATCGCCACCATTTCTCTGGCGCTGGCGATCATTGCCGAGGCGACGCTGTCCTTCCTGGGCGTGGGCGCCCCGCCGACGCAGCCGAGCTTGGGCACCCTCATCCGCATCGGGCAGGACTTCCTGTTTTCGGGCGAGTGGTGGATCCTGTTCTTCCCGGCTTGCACCCTGCTCGCCCTGGCACTGTCGGTGAACCTGCTGGGCGACTGGCTGCGCGACGCGCTGAACCCGAAGCTGAATTGATGTGGGCGGACTTGCGATACCGTCCCGCCCGGCAAGGCGCGTGAGAGGACCAGACCGATGACCTCCCCCCTCACCATCACCGATCTGACCGTCGAGTTCCCTACCCGGCGGAAGCTCTTCACCGCCGTGGATGACGCCACGCTGACCGTCGAGCCCGGCGAGATCCATGGGCTGGTGGGCGAATCCGGGGCGGGCAAATCCACCATCGGCGCCGCTATCATGGGGCTGCTCGACAAGCCGGGCCGGATCGCCGCCGGAACCATCAAACTGGGCGAGCGAGAGATCTCGGGCCTCGATCCGGCGGCGATGCGTGCGCTGCGCGGCAAGCAGCTTTCGATGATCTTCCAGGACCCTCTGACCTCGCTGAACCCGCTCTTCACCGTGGGAGAGCAGCTGGTCGAGACGATTGAAGCGCATCTGAAACTGTCGGGCGGCGCGGCACGAAAGCGGGCGATCGAGCTTCTGGACCGGGTCGGCATCCCGAACCCGGACACGCGTGTGGATCAGTACCCGCATCAATTCTCGGGCGGGATGCGGCAGCGGGTGGTGATCGCGCTGGCCCTCTGCTCGGAGCCGGACATCATCATTGCCGACGAGCCGACGACGGCGCTGGACGTGTCGATCCAGGCCCAGATCCTCGACCTGATCCGGGAACTCGCCCGCGAGCGGCAGGTCGGCGTCATCCTGATCACCCACGATATGGGTGTGATCGCCGAGACGACGGATCGGGTCACTGTCATGTATGACGGGCGCATCGTCGAGAGCGGCCCGACCGCCCAGGTCTTGGGCCATCCGCAGCACGAATATACCCGCAGCCTGATCGCCGCCGTTCCGCGGCCGGGCCTGAAGCTCGACCGCTTTCCGCAGATCAGCTACGGCGGGCGCGAGACGACGTTCAAGATCGAGGATCTGGCCCGCGACTGGCCCGCCCAGCCACGGACCGAGGGGCCGCTGCTCGAGGTGCGCGGCATCACCAAGCGGTTTCTCGACAAGGGCAGCCTGATCCCGTCGCGCCGGACCTACTTCACCGCCGTGGACGAGGTCAGCTTCGATATCCGCGCGGGCGAGGTGTTCGGGCTGGTCGGTGAGAGCGGGTCGGGAAAGTCGACCATCGCGCGGATGATCGCGGGCCTCTATCCGCTGGACGGGGGCGAGGTGATCTTCGATGGAACCCCGATCAGCGAGGATCCGGAGGCGTTCCGCCGCCAGGTCCAGATGATCTTTCAGGATCCCTATTCGTCGCTGAACCCACGTCACCGGGTCGACCGTATCGTGGCCGAGCCGGCTCTGCATCTGGGCGTGATCCCGAAGGAAAACGTCAAGGCGCGCGTCGCCGAACTGCTGGATCGCGTGGGGCTGGGTGCCGAAGCGGGGCTGAAATACCCCCACGAGTTCTCGGGGGGCCAGCGGCAGCGCATCTCGATCGCGCGTGCGCTGGCGACGCAGCCGCGCTTCCTCATCTGCGACGAGCCGACCAGCGCGCTGGACGTGTCGATCCAGGCGCAGATCCTGAACATCCTGAAGGACCTCCAGGAGCATCTGGGCCTTACGATGCTGTTCATCAGCCACGATCTGCCGGTCGTGCGCCAGATGTGCGACCGGGTCGGCGTCCTGAAGGGCGGACAGCTGGTCGAAGTGCAGGAGACGGGGCGCCTGTTCGAAGCACCGGACCACCCCTACACCAAGGAATTGATCCGCCTCATGCCCAAGACCGATCTTCTGTCCACCGAGGGCCTCACCGGCTAGCGGTTGCGTCCACGGCGCCTGTCGGGCCTTACTCACCCGACAGGGAGGACCGGCATGCCGAAGACGAAGCTCACCGCCGAAGAGGCGCTGCAATACCATCTTGAGCCGCGGCCCGGGAAGCTGGACATCAGCGCCTCGACGCCCATGGCGACGCAGCGCGATCTGAGCCTCGCCTATTCCCCCGGCGTCGCCGTGCCATGCGAGCGGATCGCCGAAGACCCGGCACTTGCCTACGATTACACGACCAAGGGAAACCTGGTCGCGGTCATCTCGAACGGGACGGCGGTTCTGGGCCTAGGCAACCTCGGGGCGCTGGCCTCGAAGCCGGTGATGGAGGGTAAGGCCGTCCTCTTCAAGCGGTTCGCGGACGTGAATTCGATCGACCTCGAGCTCGATACCGAGGATGTCGACGCCTTCGTCGCGGCGGTCAAGCTGATGGGGCCGAGCTTCGGGGGCATCAACCTCGAAGACATCAAGGCGCCCGAATGCTTCATGATCGAGAGCCGCCTCAAGGAAGAGATGGACATCCCCGTCTTCCACGACGACCAGCACGGCACGGCGGTCATCTGCGCGGCCGGACTGATCAACGCGCTGCACCTGTCGGGCAAGCGGATCGAGGACGTCAGGATCGTCCTCAACGGGGCCGGGGCCGCCGGCATCGCCTGTATCGAGCTGCTCAAGGCGATGGGCGCGCGGCACGAGAACTGCCTGACCTGCGACACGAAAGGCGTCATTTACCAGGGTCGGACCGAGGGGATGAACCAGTGGAAGTCGGCCCATGCCGTGAAGACAGACGCCAGGACGCTGGAAGATGCGATGGAGGGCGCGGACGTGTTCCTGGGCGTCTCGGCCAAGGGCGCGGTGACGCAGGACATGGTCCGCTCGATGGCGAACAATCCTGTCATCTTCGCGATGGCCAACCCCGACCCGGAGATCACACCCGAAGACGCCCATGAGGTGCGTGCGGACGCGATCGTGGCAACGGGCCGGTCCGACTACCCGAACCAGGTGAACAACGTCCTGGGCTTTCCGTACCTGTTCCGCGGCGCCCTCGACATTCATGCCCGCGCGATCAACGACGAGATGAAGATCGCCTGCGCCGAGGCCTTGGCAGAACTTGCCCGCGAGGACGTGCCCGACGAGGTCGCGATGGCCTATGGCCGCAAGCTGACCTTCGGGCGGGACTACATCATTCCCACGCCCTTCGACCCGCGTCTGATCCATGTGATCCCGCCAGCCGTCGCCCGCGCCGGGATGGATACCGGCGTCGCCCGCCGGCCCATCGTCGACATGGAAGGCTATACCCATGCCCTCGCCGCCCGGATGGACCCGACGGCGAGCGTCCTGCAGGGCATCGCCACCCGCGCCCGCGCCGCGCAGGCGAGGATGATCTTCGCCGAAGGAGACGACCCGCGCGTCCTGCGTGCCGCGGTTGCCTACCAGCGGCAGGGATTTGGCAAGGCGCTCGTCATCGGGCGGGAGGCTGATGTCCGCGAGAAACTGGAAGCCGCCGGATTGGCGGATGCGGTGAGGGAACTGGAAGTCGTGAACGCGGCGAACACGCGCCATCTGGAGGCCTACAAGTCCTTTCTCTACGACCGGCTCCAAAGGCAGGGCTACGACCAGCACGATATCCACCGCCTCGCCTCTCGGGATCGGCACGTCTTCTCGGCGCTGATGCTGGCCCATGACCACGGGGACGGAATGGTGACCGGCGCCACGCGCAAATCGGCCCAGGTGATGCGTCTGGTCGACCATGTCTTCGACGTGCAGACGAATGCTCAGGCCGTCGGGATCACGGCGCTCCTGCATCGCGGCCGGATCGTTCTGATCGGCGACACGCTTGTTCATGAATGGCCCGATGAAGAGGATCTCGCCACCATCGCCGAGGCGGGCGCGCGGGTGGCACGGACGTTGGGACTGGAGCCGCGTGTCGCTTTCGTCAGTTTCTCGACCTTCGGCTACCCGGTCAGCGAACGCGCTGAGAAGATGCATCACGCGCCTGACGTCCTTGAACGCCGTGGCGCCGATTTCGAATACGAGGGCGAGATGACGGTCGATGTCGCGCTCAATCCCGACGTCGCGGCGAATTATCCGTTCTCTCGCCTGACGGGTCCCGCGAACATCCTGGTCGTCCCGGCCCGGCATTCCGCGTCGATCTCGGTCAAGCTGATGCAGGAGATGGCGGGCGCGCAGGTCATCGGCCCGATCCTGACCGGCATCGACCGGCCGGTGCAGATCGCATCGACCGGGTCGACCGCGTCCGACATCCTGAACATGGCGCTGCTGGCCGCGATCCGAATGGGGTGAGACGCGACGATCCGCTGGCTTCCCCGCGGGTTTTGCAGGATCCGGCAACAATGTGACGCCGAGGCAAGAAGTGCGTTGCAAGCGCGTGGCTTTCCTCAATAATCTCCTTTGATTATTTTGATGTATCCGGTCTTATCGAGATGTTGCTCATTTCTGAGGTTCTCCGCGTCGCGGTTGCTCATCGCGGATCGCGGAACCCGTGAAGTACTACAATTACCAGGATATGGCCGCCGTTCTGTTACGAGAGCGGGGCCGCCTTCCGGAGCGGGTCGATCTGGTGGTCGGCATCCCTCGCAGCGGAATGGCTGCGGCGACGATGATCGCGACCCAACTCAACATCCCGATGACCGATCCCGACGGGTTCCGCGCTGGCAGATTGATGGCGGTCGGAGAAACGAAATCCCGGCCGGATATCGCACGCGCCCTGTCTGACGACCGCACGGTCCTGCTTGTGGATGACGTGATCGGATCGGGCCGGGCGTTCCGGCAGGCGCAGGAGGTGCTGGCAGGCGCCGCGCATCCCGGTCGCATCGTGAGCTGCGCCGTCTTCGGGCCGGACCTCTCCCATCCGGATGTCGATCTCGTGCTGGAAGAGGCTCCGATCGGGTTTCTGAGCCAATGGAACCTGATGCACCACGCGATCCTGGCCGATACAGGGGTGGCCTTGGAAGGCGTCCTGAGCCCGCAGCCCGCCCTGCATGAAATCGCAGACCCCGACGCGTTTGCGCGCTTCCTCGAGATGAATGGGCCGCTTCACGCGACCTCCGGGAAGATCGGCGAAATCGTATCCCGGGCCGACGAGAAGTGCCGCGACGCGGTCGAGGCCTGGCTCGCTCGCCACGGGATTCGATACGATCGGCTCGCCCACGTGCCCCACGGCGCGGATCAGGCGATCTTCAAGGCGCAGGTCTATCGGAGGGCAACCACACAGGTCTTCATCGAAGCATCTGCAACCGTGGCGCGACGCATCGCGGCGCGAACGGGACGACCGGTTCTCTGCCTCGAGACACAGTCGATCGTGTTTCCCTACATGCGCGACAATGCCTACGCTCCCGTCGAGATCAGACGGAGCTCGGCGTTTCTCTCCCGTTTCAAGCTGCGTACGAGATTGATCGTCGGCAAACGGGCCTATTCCGCCATGAAGGCGATCGCCGCGCGCCGCCTGGGCTAGACACCACACCCGACCGCCTTGCCGAAGACGCCTAGCTCGCGGCGACGGCTTGGGTCAGCAGATCCCTCAGGTCGCCGAAATAGCCTGCGGACCGTGCCGGACGCATCGGGTCCGAGGTGATGACGATGACGGTGTCACGCTCTGGTGCGACGGCGAGGATCTGTCCGCCATAGCCCCGCGCGTATCGGACGGGTGTTCCTGCCAGCTCGGTCAGGAACCATCCGTAGCCATACCGGTCCCCCGACCAGGGCGAGCGGGCCCGCGCCGTCCACGATGCGTCGATCCAGTCCGGGCTGACCACGGACGCGCCGTTCCATGCCCCGTCCTGCAGGACCATCTGACCGACACGCGCCAGATCGCGCGGAGAGATCCCCATGTCGTTGCCACCCAGATAGTTGCCCTGCGGATCTGCGACCCATGGCGCGAAGTCGATGCCAAGCGGCGCGCCGATCCAGGAGCGGAACAACGACAGAAGGTCGTTCCCGGTCGCACGGGCCAGCGCGACGCCCAGAAGATGGGTCGATCCGGTCGAGTAGATGAACCGTTCCCCCGGCTCCGATTGCAGGGGCTGATCCAGCGCATACTCGACCCAGTTTCCGCTGGAGACCCACTCTCCGTAATTGGGCCCGGACGTGCTGGAGAGCCCGCCTCTCAGCGAGAGCAGATCGCCGAGCGTGATCCGGTCTCGGGCATCCCCGGTGGGAGCCCGCCCGAGCAGCGGGAGGAGAGCCGCATCCGGCCCGGACACTTCATCCCGGTCGATCGCGATCCCGGTCAACAATGACAGGAGGGTCTTCGATACCGATTTGACGTTGGCGACCCGGTCCAGTCCCGGTCCGCGAAAGGCCTGCGCCACCACCTCTTCTCCGCCCCGCAGGACGAGGATCGAATGAAGCTGATCGTAACGCGATGCCGCGTCGGCCAGACCGGCCGCGCCCTGAGCGCGCAAGACCGCGGGTGCGGCCACACATGTGGCAACCCCACCGGCGAGCAGGCTGCGGCGTGCGATCCGGGTCACTGGGTCATCCCGTCCCAGAACCCCTTCACCTTGCGAAAGAAGCTGTCGCGCTCGGGACTGTTATCCGCCGCTTCGCGTTCGAATTCGCGCAAAAGCTCCTTCTGACGGCTCGTCAGGTTGACCGGCGTCTCGACCGCCAACTCGATGAACATATCCCCCGATCCGGTTCCACGGAGTGCCGGCATACCTTTTCCGCGCAACCGCATCTGCCGTCCGGTCTGGCTGCCCTGGGGCACCTTCACGCGGCTGCGACCGCCGTCGATCGTCGGCACCTCGACCTCACCGCCGAGGGCCGCCGCAGTCATCGCGACGGGGACGCGGCACCAGAGATCCGCGCCGTCGCGCTGGAACAGCGGATGATCTTCGACCTCGATGAAGATGTAGAGATCGCCGGTCGGACCGCCGCGCAGACCGGCCTCGCCCTCTCCGGACAGACGGATACGGGTCCCGGTCTCCACGCCCGCGGGGATATTGACCGAGAGTTGCCGTTCCTTGTCGATCCGCCCGCTTCCACCGCAGGAGCGGCAGGGGTTCTTGATGATCTGGCCTGCGCCCGCGCAGGTGGGGCAGGTCCGCTCCACGGTGAAGAAGCCCTGCTGCGCACGCACCTTGCCCATTCCCGAACAGGTCGGGCAGCTGGCAGGCTCGCTGGCCCCTTCGGTCCCCTTGCCGTCGCAAGACGAGCACTGGACCGCAGTCGGCACGGTGATCGTCTTCTGCTGACCAGAGAACGCATCCTCCAGCGAGATCCGCAGATTGTAGCGAAGGTCGCTTCCGCGCGTCGCGCGGGTGCGTCCGCCTCCCCGACCGGGCTGGCCGCCCATGAAGTCGCCGAAGAGGTCTTCGAAAACGTCGGAGAACGCGGACGCGAAATCGCCCTGTCCACCCGCAGGTCCGCGTCGTGGCCCGCCACCGCCCATTCCGCCATCAAATGCCGCGTGGCCGAACCTGTCGTAGGCGGCCTTCTTGTCGGCATCTTTGAGAACGTCGTAAGCCTCGTTGACTTCCTTGAACTGCGCTTCGGCGTCTGGATTGTCAGCGTTGCGATCCGGGTGAAGTTCTTTCGCCTTGCGGCGGTAGGCCTTCTTGATCTCGTCGGCGCCGGCGCCCTTCGCGACGCCCAGCGTCTCGTAATAGTCGCGTTTCGCCATGTCGTGTCCCTCACGAAAAAGGCCGGCCCGGTAGCGTGGGCCGGCCCTGTTTCAGGAGGCGGAGCGGGTCAGCCCTGCTTCCGCTCGTCGTCCAGATCCTCGAAATCCGCATCCAAGATCTCGTCGTCCTGACCGCGCGGCTCTCCTGCATCGGGGTCGATCTCGGCCTCGCCACCCTCTTCGGCGGCTTGAGCCTTGTAGATCGCCTCGCCGAGACGCATCGCAGCTTCGGACACGTTCTGGATGCCGGACTTGATCTTTCCCGCATCGTCGCCGTCCATCGTCTCCTTGAGCGCGGCGACGGCAAGCTCGATCGCTTCCACGGTGGACGGGTCCACCTTGTCGCCATGCTCCTTGAGGGACTTCTCGGTGGAGTCGACGAGGCTTTCCGCCTGGTTCTTGGCTTCGACGAGTTCGCGACGGCTCTTGTCGGCTTCGGCGTTCTCTTCGGCATCGCGGACCATCTTTTCGATGTCCTCGTCCGACAGGCCGCCAGACGCCTGGATCGTGATCTGCTGCTCCTTGCCGGTCGCCTTGTCCTTGGCGCCGACCGAAACGATGCCGTTGGCGTCGATGTCGAAGGTCACCTCGATCTGCGGCAGACCACGGGGGGCCGGCGGGATCTCTTCGAGGTTGAACTGACCCAGCAGCTTGTTGTCGGCCGCCATCTCACGCTCGCCCTGGAAGACGCGGATGGTCACCGCGTTCTGATTGTCCTCGGCGGTCGAGAAGACCTGGCTCTTCTTCGTCGGGATCGTGGTGTTGCGGTCGATCAGGCGGGTGAACACACCGCCAAGCGTTTCGATCCCCAGCGACAGCGGCGTCACATCGAGCAGGACCACGTCCTTGACGTCCCCTTGCAGAACGCCGGCCTGGATCGCGGCACCCATGGCGACGACCTCGTCGGGATTCACACCCTTGTGCGGCTCCTTGCCGAAGAACTTGGTGACCTCTTCGATGACCTTCGGCATCCGGGTCTGGCCACCGACGAGGACGACCTCGTCGATCTCATCCTTAGAGATGCCCGCATCCTTCATCGCGGCGGCACAGGGCTTGAGGGATTGCTTGATCAGATCCGAGACGAGGCTTTCCAGCTTCGCGCGGGTCAGCTTCATCACCATGTGCAGCGGCTGACCGTTCGCCCCCATCGAGATGAACGGCTGGTTGATCTCGGTCTGCTGGCTGGACGACAGCTCGATCTTCGCCTTCTCGGCCGCCTCCTTGAGGCGCTGCAGGGCCATCTTGTCCTGCGTCAGATCGGTGCCGTGCTCTTTTTTGAACTCGTCGGCGAGGTAGTTCACGATCCGCATGTCGAAGTCTTCGCCGCCCAGGAACGTGTCCCCGTTCGTCGACTTGACCTCGAAAAGACCGTCGTCGATCTCGAGGATCGAGACGTCGAACGTACCACCGCCAAGGTCGTAGACGGCGATCGTCTTGGTCGCTTCCTTGTCCAGGCCATAGGCCAGCGCGGCTGCCGTCGGCTCGTTGATGATCCGAAGCACTTCAAGCCCGGCGATCTTGCCGGCATCCTTGGTCGCCTGACGCTGGGCGTCGTTGAAATAGGCGGGAACCGTGATGACGGCCTGCGTCACGTCCTCGCCCAGATAGCTTTCGGCCGTTTCCTTCATCTTCTGAAGGATCAGGGCGCTCACCTGAGCGGGGGAGTACTTCTCACCGCGAACCTCGACCCAAGCGTCGCCATTGCCACCGGCAACGACATTATAGGGGAGGTTCTTTTTGTCCTTGGCCAGATCCTCGTCGTCGAACCGGCGCCCGATCAGGCGCTTGACGCCGAAAACGGTATTCTCGGGGTTCGTGACGGCCTGCCGCTTGGCGGGCTGGCCGACCAGCTTTTCATCTTCGGTGTAGCCGACGATCGACGGCGTCGTGCGCGCGCCTTCCGAATTCTCGATGACCCGCGGCTGGCTGCCATCCATGATGGCGACGCAGCTGTTCGTGGTGCCGAGGTCGATTCCGATGACCTTTGCCATGTCTGTCCTCTCTTGGCGATCTATGGTCCCAGGGTCCGTTCAGGCCCCCCGGGCCTATCCCTTTCAAAGTCACGACCCACGCCATTCCAGAGGCCCGGACCGCATCCGAGCGGTATATAGGGAGGGGGTCAGACCCTCGCAATACCGTGAAGAGGCGCAAATCTGATGAACGACAGCCAGCCTTTCGACATACGAGGAGCGCTGATATTTCCGGGTCTTCTGGACCGCGAGGCGCAGGCGCGCCTGGTGGAGCAAATCCGCGCCGTCGTGGCCGCTGCACCCTTCTTCCGCCCGGTTACGCCCGCGGGCCGGCCCCTCTCGGTCAGGATGACATCGGCCGGCTCACATGGCTGGGTCAGCGACAGGAGCGGGTACCGCTACGAACGGCGCCATCCGGAGGGAATGGAGTGGCCGCCGATCCCATCGCTCGCGCTCGAAGTCTGGGAAAGGGCGGTGGCAAATGCCCGCGCGCCGGAATGCTGTCTCGTGAACTGGTACGACGCGGAGGCCCGCATGGGCCTTCATCAGGATCGCGACGAGGTAGATTTCACGCAGCCCGTCGTCTCGATCTCACTGGGGGATGATGCGCGGTTCCGCGTGGGGAACCTCTCGCGTGGAGGAAAGACCGAAAGCATCGTTCTGCGGTCGGGCGATGTCGTCGTGCTCGGCGGAGGGGCGCGCCTCGTCCATCACGGAGTCGACCGGATCTACCCCGGCACAGGGACGCTGCTGGGCAAACCTGGCCGGATCAACCTGACGCTGCGCGTCGTCACCTGAGCGAGCAGCATCCGGACAGAACGCGGCTGTCCGTTCCAATGTAGTGCAGCGTGATGGACAACCCGTACTGGCGGTCGGACATGCCATCACCGCATGCCTCGCGCCGAATGAAGGCCGTCATCTGTCCACTCTCATCGACCGCCACATCGACCCGACGGTCGATCAGGTTCTCGGAGGTCCGACCGTTATGGGTGAAGAGGCCGTCGAGAAGCGTTTCTTCGGGCACCGAAAGGCGGGCGCTCTCTCCATCGGTCTCGAGGCGCCAGAACGGCTCCGTCCCGAAGCAGTTTCGGAAACCCGTCCAGCCGATGCCGTCCTGCCGACGCAGAAAGGTGAGCGAAGCCCAACCGGCCCGCTCACCGATATTCACGAGAGCCCAGCGCCCATCCGGCGACGTGCCCACGACTTCGACATCGGTTGCGTCCGGCCCGAGCGTCCCGAGGATCGGCCGGTCGGCGGCGGGGCCTTGCCGGACATTCAGAACATCGTCGGCTCGGACGCCGACCACGTCATACAGGGCGGGAAACTGCTGCGCACAAAGCGGGAAAGCCAGGACGAGCCAGAGGAGCGCGGCCCGGATCACCTTCGGGCCGACCAGGACGCGGAAGCGTGCCGTCCGGTGAAGAATTCGCCCATGATCCCGACGATGACGAAGACCACCGAAAGCCAGAAGGCATAAGTCCAATCCGTGTGGGCCGGGTTGTAGTTGACGAAGGTGAACCCCCGGCACTGGTCGATGATGTGGAACAGAGGGTTCCAGTCGAAAAGCGGCCTGCGATCCGCCGGCAGCATGTTGACGACGAACATCTTGCCCGAGGCGATCATGTTCACGCGGCTGTAGATCGCCGTCACGATCGACACGAAGTTCGGAAGCCACGGCTTGAGGGCATGCAGCGGAAGCCCGATCGCGCATCCGGAGAACCACGCCAAAAGGTACATGCCGATCGCCGGCGCCGGATCGAGGATGTCGAGCGGGTTCATCGAGATCGGATAGCCGAGCAGCGAGAGCGGCGTCGTCATGCTTCCGATGAGGTGGACCGCGGTTAGGATCAGCAGGATCGACAGCGTCGAGATGTAGAGAGATGCCAGGGCGGATGAGATCACCGCGACGACGGTATTCATCGGCGCATGGTTCATCATCGCGCTGGTGGGACCTTCTGCCCCCGCAACGGCGCTGACGGCCTTCACATGCGTGATGAAGAGGAAGATGCCGGAGACGATGAACAGGATGAAATCGCCCCTCAGCGCGGCACCCCGCAAGCCAAGGATCGTGAACATGACGTAGAAGGCCGCCACGAAGATCAGGCTCTGCAGGAGTTGCATCCCCAACGCCATCATCGCGCTACTGTGGGACTGACGGGCCTGCCGGGCGGTCGCGTGGAAGATCAGTTCGGCCAGACGGAAGGCACCCATCGCCAGAGACTGGCGGCGCGGCTGCCGTTGCGGCTGGGTCACGAACATCGCGCCGGTCCCTCTCTGCTTGCCGGGCACGGCCCGAGCGCCCATAAGGCCCGCGATCATAGACCCGGGCCCGCGCGGCGGCAATCGCGCTGCCCCGCCACGCGCGGAGATAGCATTGAAGTCTGACCAAATGATGATCGAACTGCGCAGACTGGCGCTTCTTGCCGGTGCGCGGATCATGGAGATCTACGAAGCGGACGACTTCGAGATACGCTCGAAATCCGACGAAAGCCCTGTCACCGAGGCCGACGAGGCTGCGGACGCCCTGATTGCGGACGGACTGCGGGCCGCGTTTCCGGGCAAGGCGGTCGTCACCGAAGAGCAATCGTCGACCCACGATCTCTCGGTCGTCGATTTCTTCATCGTCGACCCCCTGGACGGAACGAAGGAATTCATCCAGCGGCGGGGGGACTTCACCGTCAACATCGCCTGGGTCGAGAACGGCGTACCAGTTGCGGGCGTCGTCTATGCCCCCGCGCGCGGTCGGCTCTTTCGCACCCTGCCCCAGGGTGGCGCCGTTGAGGAGAGCGGGCTTCTCGATCCGGATCGCATGGAAGCCGGCAAGCCGATCTCCGTGCGCGACAGCGACAATGCGGCGCTGCTGGTCGTTGCGTCGAAATCCCACCGCTCCCCGGAACTCGAGGATTACATCGCACGCTACGAGGTCGCGGACAGCAAGGCGGCGGGATCCAGTTTGAAGTTCTGCCTCGTCGCCACCGGCGAGGCGGATCTGTATCCGCGCCTTGGGCCGACGATGGAGTGGGATACGGCCGCCGGCGACGCCGTACTTCGTGCGGCAGGCGGCGCCGTCGTCCGGGCGGACGACCTCTCGCCGCTTCGGTATGGAAAGGCGGGCTTCAGAAACCCGCATTTCATCGCGCATGCACCCGGCGTTAAGGTTTCGCCGTCAAATTGACGCCTCTTTTCCGGGCTATCGGATAAACAATAGGCACCGGAGGCCCGGAATGAAGCGTACTGTAACGAAGGCCGTGTTCCCCGTCGCGGGAATGGGAACGCGGTTTCTTCCAGCGACGAAGTCGGTCCCGAAAGAGATCATGACCCTCGTGGACCGCCCGTTGATCCAATACGCGATCGACGAGGCCCGTGCGGCCGGCATCACCGAGTTCATTTTCGTCACATCGCGCGGAAAAGGCGCGCTCGAAGACTATTTCGATCTCGCCCCGGATCTCGAGGCGCAGCTTCGCGAAAAGGGGAAGACCGACCTTCTGGAGGAACTGACCCGGACCAACATGGAGTCGGGCGCGATCGCCTATATCCGGCAGCACGCCCCGCTTGGCCTGGGTCACGCCGTGTGGTGCGCCCGCCGCCTGATCGGAGACGAGCCGTTCGCCGTCATGCTTCCCGACGATGTCATCGCGGCCAAGACCCCCTGCCTCAGACAGATGGTCGACGCCTACGAGAAGACGGGCGGCAACATGGTCGCCGCAATGGAGGTCACGCCGGAGCAGACGTCCGCCTACGGCATCCTCGACGCGGAGAAGGGTTCGGGCACCACGGTCAAGGTCCGCGGGATGGTCGAGAAGCCGGCAGCAGGCAAGGCTCCATCCAATCTGGCCGTGATCGGCCGCTATATCCTGTCGCCGAAGGTGCTCGACCATCTCAGCGATATCGGCTCGGGGTCCGGAGGCGAGATACAGCTGACCGATGCCATCGCCCGTGAAATCGACGCGAGCGACAACGTCCACGGCCTGCTCTTCGAGGGCGAGCGATACGATTGCGGGTCGAAGGGCGGCTTCCTGAGGGCGACCGTGGCGTTCGGTCTTGCCCGCCCTGACCTGCGGGACGAATTGGCCCCCTTCCTGCGCGATCTCGTTTCCGACGGATTATGACGCAGGGGCCGGTGGCGGCCTACAAGCTGCGTCTGAGACGACAGCGGCTCCGCCTGCGCGCGTGGCGCAAGCGCGGGGAGATCATGGCGGTATCGGACCGGACGAGCGCCATCCGCCCGGATGCGATCCTGTGTTTCGCTACCGTCCGGAACGAGGCCAGCCGGCTGCCATACTGGCTTTCCCATCACCGCAAGCTCGGGGTCGATCACTTTCTGATCGTGGACAATGAAAGTGACGACGACACACCCGACCTGCTGGGCGGTGCCGACGACGTGTCCCTGTGGACCACTCCGCACAGCTACAAGGCAGCCCGGTTCGGCATGGATTGGCTGACCTTGCTCCAGATGAGGCATGCCCATCGGCATTGGTGTCTCACACTGGATGCGGACGAGCTCTGGATCCATCCGCATCACACCTCGCGGGACCTCAAGGCGCTGACCTGGGAACTGGATCGGCGCGGCCAAGACGCGATGGGGGCCCTGATGCTGGATCTCTATCCGGGCGGCCCGCTGGATGCTGCCCTCTACGGGACCGGCGATGATCCGGTGGCGACGCTTCCCTGGTTCGATTCCGGCAACTACGTCTGGCTCCGTCAGGAGAAGCTCCAGAACCTCTGGGTGCAGGGCGGGCCCCGCGCCCGAGCCTTTTTTGCGACCGAACCGCGCCGCGCGCCGACCCTTTCCAAGCTGCCCCTGGTCCGGTGGAATCGCAGCTACGCCTATGTCAGCTCGACCCATTCGATCCTGCCGCGCGACCTGAACCTGATGTTCGACGGAATGGCCGGCCGATACATGACCGGGATCCTTCTGCATTCGAAGTTCCTTCCCGAGATCGTGCAGAAATCGGCGATCGAAAAGACCCGTGGTGAGCATTTCGAGAACTCTGCCCTGTATGGCCGCTACTACGACTCGGTTGCGGCCGCGCCGACGCTCTGGTGCGACCGCTCGACCCGAATGACGGGGTGGCAGCAATTGGAGGGGCTGGGCCTAATGACACGCGCCGGGTGGGAATGACCGTTGCGGGCTAGGAACTCGGGTGAATTCCTCCTACTCCTTCCGACGGGTCTGCGTCAGGGAGCAAGACATGAGGCGCGCGCATGGGCGTAGTGACATCGTATCGCATGCGGCTGCGACGGCGCTACTGGCTCGCACGTGCCTTCGGAAAGCGGCGGCAACTTCGCGTCCTGGCTGACCGGACACGCGCGATCCGCCGCCGTGATATCCTGCTGGTCTGCACCGTCCGGAACGAGCGCATACGCCTGCCCTACTTCCTGAAATACTACCGGCAACTGGGCGTCGATCATTTCCTCTTCATCGACAACGGATCCGAGGACGGCACCAGCGAATACCTTGTCGACCAGCACGACTGCTCCACATGGCGGGCGAAGGGAAGCTACAAGCGATCCGCCTTCGGGATGGACTGGGTGAACCATCTCCTCAGGCGGTATGGCCATCGGCACTGGTGCCTGACCGTCGATGTAGACGAGTTCTTCGTCTACCCGTTCTGCGACACGCGGCCGATCCGGGCCCTGACGGATTGGCTGGAGGCGTCGTCCATCCGCAGCTTCGGCGCGATGCTGCTCGACATGTATCCCAAGGATGCGGTGACGGCCGAACCCTACCAAGAGGGCCAGGATCCGCTGGAAATCGCGCCCTGGTTCGACGCCGGCAACTACGTGTTCGAGAAGAACCCGTTGCTGTGGAACCTCTGGATACAGGGCGGCCCCAGGGCACGCGCCTTCTTCGCAGACCAGCCGCGAAAGGCGCCGGCGCTGAACAAGGTGCCGCTCGTCCGCTGGCACCGAAACTACACCTACGTTTCCTCGACCCACGCCCTCCTTCCGCGTGGGCTGAACCGGACCTACGCGGACGATGGCGGCGAGAAGGCGAGCGGCATCCTGCTCCATGCGAAGTTCCTCGACGTGCTGTCGGAGAAGGCGCGGGAAGAACTCCGGCGCGGAGAACACTATGCGGGCGGCCGGGAATACGCCGCCTATGCGGGCGCGATCGACGAGACGCGCAGCCTCTGGTGCAAATGGTCCGAGCGCTACGTGAACTGGCGCCAACTCGAGATACTGGGGCTCATCTCCAAGGGGAACTGGGCGTGACACTGGGCTTCGTCATGCTGGTCCATACCGCCTTCGATCGGGCGGCTCAGGTCGCCCGCTACTGGGCGGCGCGCGGCTGCCCCGTGGTGATCCACGTCGACAAGGCGGTACGCCCGAAGGACTACAAGCCCTTTGCCGAGGCGCTGCGGCCGGACCCGAACATCCGGTTCTGCAAGAGGGTTTCCGTCGAATGGGGAACATGGTCGCTGGTCGAAGCGACGCAGAACGGCGCTCAGGCCCTGCTGAGGAACTACCCGGATGTGCGCCATGTCTATCTCGCCTCCGGTGCGTGTCTTCCGCTGAGACCGGTCGAGGAACTGCGCGCCTATCTCGACGATCGGCCGGACACGGACTTCATCGAGAGCGTCACCACCGACGAGGTGACCTGGACGATCGATGGTCTGGAAATGGAGCGCTTCACGCTCCGGTTTCCATTCTCCTGGCGCAAGCAACGCAGATTGTTCGACGGGTATGTCGACTTGCAACGCAAGCTCGGGCTCGGAAGGAAAGTCCCGGACGGCATCAGCCCCCATCTCGGAAGCCAATGGTGGTGTCTGACGCGCTCCACGCTCGAGGCGATCCTCCAGGCGCCCGACCGGGAGCAGATGGACCGGTATTTCCGGCATGTGTGGATTCCGGACGAAGCTTACTTCCAGACGCTCGCACGGCGCTATTCCGGCCGGATCGAAAGCCGGTCCCTGACGCTTTCGAAGTTCGACGTACAGGGCAAGCCGCACATTTTTTACGACGACCATCTCCAGCTGCTGCAGAGGTCGGACTGCTTCGTGGCGCGAAAGATCTGGCCGCGGGCCAATCGGCTCTACGACACGTTTCTGGGTCAAGCGCCCGACGCGGCGCCGCGGAAGGAACCCAACCCCGCGCGGATCGACCGTCTCTTCAGCCGTTCGAACCTCAGACGTGCCGAGGGACGGACCGGGCTGATCTCGCAGGGACGCCTGCCCGCCCCGCATTGGGACGGGACGCGGACATGCGCCGCATATGCCGTGTTTTCCGGCTTCGACGATATCTACGGCGATTTCGACATGTGGCTTGCACGGCGGATCGGCGGCCGTGTCCATGGTCATCTGTTTCATCCTGCCCGCGCCGAATTCGCCGGAGGGGAGCGTGTCGCGAACGGCTGTATCTCCGACAATGCGACGTTGCGAGACTATCGGCCGGAACAGTTCC
This sequence comes from Jannaschia aquimarina, assembly GCF_000877395.1. Taxonomy (GTDB): domain Bacteria; phylum Pseudomonadota; class Alphaproteobacteria; order Rhodobacterales; family Rhodobacteraceae; genus Jannaschia; species Jannaschia aquimarina. Next base: position 326,818 of record NZ_JYFE01000060.1, read on the forward strand.
TGACCAACCTTCTCTGGGCCACCCGCGGAGAGCGGCAGTCGTTCCAGTTCGGGCCCGGCGACATTCAGGATGTCCGCGACTTCCTCGCGCGCGACCCGAACGCGACTATCGTCGCCGTCACCGGGGCCTGGGCCGTTCGCCTCTTTCGCGACCAGCGGGACTTTTCTGCGATCCGATCCGAGGCGGCCAGCCTTCAGAAGACAGAGTTGGCCTTCATCCAGAACCTCCGCGCGACATCGACAAAGGCCCGCGTCACGGTCTGGTCTCTGAGCGAGTTCCTTGAGAACCCGATGGAGCGGCTTCAGCACATGGTCGAGTTGATCATGGGGCATGACCCCCGCCGCCTGACTGAAGTGCCGGAGCTGCCGGACTTGACGGGGTTCGGCCGGTTCCTCCAGACCCTGCGCAACGAAGGCATGAAACCGGTCACGACCGGCGACATCCCTCCGGAATACGGCGAACGCCAATGAGCAGCCGCTTCGACGCCTTCGTCCTACTCGCCGGAATGCGCACCGGCTCGAACCACCTTGAAGCGACGCTGAATTCGGTGCCCGGAATCGAGAGCCACGGCGAAGTGTTCAACCCCGTTTTCATCGGCAAGCACAATCGGTCCGAGATGCACGGTATGGCCATGGCGGACCGGGACCGTGCGCCCCTCGAACTCCTCCGTCGTGTGATCGAGAACGCGGATGGCCTGCCGGGCTTCCGATTATTTGGCAACCATGATCCCCGCGTCCTGGACGCGATCCTTCCCGATCCGGCCATTGCGAAGATCGTGCTCGGCCGTAATCCGCTCGAGGCTTACATTTCCCTCAAGATCGCGCGGGAGACCGATCAGTGGATGTTGAAGAATCCAAAGATGGCGAAGTCGGTGAAGGTCTCGTTCGACGGCGCCGAATTTGACGAGATGGTCTCGGACGAGCGCGCCTTCCGGAGCCGGATCCGTCGCGAGCTGCAGGTCACCGGGCAATCGGCCTTCTGGATCGACTACGCGGAGATCGGTGACCGCGACATCATCGACGGGCTGGTCCGTTTTCTGGGGATGAATGCATCGGTCGAAACGCTCGGCGGCCGTCTGAAGAGGCAGAATCCGGGGCCGGTAGAGGACAAGGTGATCAATCCCGAGGCGCTGCAGGCGCATCTCGACGGTCTCGATCCGTTCGGGCTGACGCGTGCGCCTGACGGGGAACCGGCCGGCGGGCCCGCCGTCCCGACCATGATGGCGGCAGCGGGCTTGCCGATTCTGGTCCTACCGATCCCCGGTGGACCGACCGAGGCTCTGGAGGACTGGCTGACGCGGCTTGCGGGCGGCGCAGCCCCGACCACCGGAATGTCGCAGAAGGCGCTCCGCCGCTGGATGCGCGCCAACGAGGGCTTCACCAGCTTGACTATCGTCTCCCACCCGCTGGACCGCGCGTACCGCGTCTTCTGTGATCACGTGCTCGCACAGGGCCAGAAGCCGCTGCGCCAAGTGCTCGAGCGGCACTACAATGCGGATCTCTCGGAGATGTCCGATCAGGCTGCCTTCCGAACCGCGTTCGCCGCGTTTCTGAGGTTCGTGAAAGCCAATCTCGGTGGGCAGACGGCCCTTCCGGTCAGGTCCGTCTGGGGCAGGCAGACGACGGCATTGCATGGCATGTCTCAGGTCGTACCTCCCATGCGGGTCGTCCGTGGCGGGGATGCCGAGGAGGTCTTGCCTCAATTGCTGCCCGGCGCACCGGATTGGATCCCCGCTCCGGCCCAGGATCGGATCCCCTTGGCCGCCATCTACGACGCCGAGCTCGAGGATCTGTCCCGCGAAGCCTGGCGGCGCGACTACGTCACCTTCGGGTTCGGAGCTTGGAAAGGCTGACCCCAGCACGGGCCGAGCCTTCGGCGAAGCGGGCAGGGTTGAAGCCGGGCAGGGGTCAGGTGCAGCGACAGGGACGCGGCCTCGGGCCAAGCCGGTCAGGCCGCAGCAGAAGCCTCTGCGTCCGTCAGCAGCGTATGCAGGATCTGCACGTCCGAATTGGCCCGCAGCTTCGCGAGAAGAGCACCGTTCCGCAGGGTCCGGGAAACCAGCGCGAGGGCCTTGAGATGCGCGACACCTGCATCTTCCGGCGCGAAGAGCGCGAAGATCAGGTCCACGGGACGCCGATCCGCGGCGTCGTATTCCAGCGGCGTGTCCAGCCGGAAAAAGACGCCCTGTACGGAATCCAGACCCGGCAGACGCGCATGAGGCAGCGCGACGCCATTACCGACACCCGTCGGCCCGAGGGATTCCCGTTCCTGAAGGGCGGCAAGACCTGCTTCGGCATCGAGGCTGTAGGCATCGGCCGCGGTGTGCGCGAGATCGGTGAGCAGCCTCTTCTTGCTGCTGACACGTCCCAAATGCTTCACGGCCCCTTGGGCCAGGAGATCGTTCATCTGCATCCGCGTTCCGCTCTGTCCGCACCCGAGCTACGGGCGGTGTCCTCGTCCTCCGCCCTGTCGGCGGTGTCAGCCGCTCTGAGCGGCGGGGTCGATCCAGCCCACGTTTCCGTCGTCCCGTTTGTAGACGACGTTGAGCCCGTCACCCTTCTCGTTCTTGAAAACCAGCACCGGGGCGCCAGCCAACTCCATCTGCATGACCGCTTCGCCTACCGAGAGGGTCGGGATCCGCGTCTCCATTTCCGCGACGATCACGGGCTGAAGCTCTGCCGGCTCCTCCGCCCCGTCATCGGCGGCGAGGATATACGAGGATGCCGCCCCGACTTCAACAGGGGCAGATCGCGCCTGATGATGATCTTTCAGCCGGCGTTTGTAGCGGCGAAGCTGCTTTTCCATCTTGTCCGCGCAGCCATCGAAAGCGGCATAGATTTCCGTCGCTTTCGCTTTTGCCTGGGCCGTCAGGCCCGTCGAAAGATGAATCGTCGCCTCACAGACATATTCATGCGCCGCCTTCGAGAACACCACCTGCGCGTCTGTCGGCCGTCCTGCATACTTGCCCATGATCTCGTCGAGTTCGGTTCGGACATGGGTCTGCAGCGCGTCGCCGATATCGATGTGCATCCCGGTGATCTGATAGCGCATTTCGCCTCCGCTGATGGAATGAAGAGGGGTCTCCCCGGGGCAAGCAGCTTGTGCCTCGGGTCACATTTGCCGGTGCGTCGGCGCGCGGCTGACGTAGCGGGTAGCGGCACCTCCATGGTCCAAGGGGGCGCTCAAAACAAGAGACTGTCAAGGTGCTCGCCGGAACGACGATTGCTGCGTCGGCGAAGGTCGGCCCTTCAACGCGCGAAGCTGTCCCCCAGATAGACCTGCCGGACATTCGCATTCGCGACCACCTCGTCCGGGGTACCGGACATGAGGACGCCGCCATCGTGAAGAATGTAGGCGCGATCCACGATCTCGAGGGTTTCTCTCACGTTGTGGTCGGTGATCAGAACACCGATTCCACGCCCCTTTAGGTCGACCACGAGATTTCTGATGTCACCGACCGCAATCGGGTCGACGCCGGCGAATGGCTCGTCGAGCAGGAGGTATCTCGGATTGGCGGCGAGGCAGCGCGCGATTTCGACCCGGCGCCGCTCTCCTCCCGAAAGCGCAAGGGCGGAAGCGCGCCGCAGATGCTCGATGCCGAATTCGCTGAGCAGTTCCTCCAGCCGCTCCCGCCGCCGATGGCGCCGGGGTTCCGACACTTCGAGAATCGCCATGATGTTCTTCTCGACGGTCAGCCCTCGGAAGATGGACATCTCCTGCGGAAGATAGCCGATCCCCGCCTTGGCGCGCCGGTACATCGGCAGCCATGTGACGTCCCGCCCGTCGAGGATGACCTTGCCGCCATCTGGCGTGACCAGCCCCGCGATCGAGTAGAAGGTCGTCGTCTTGCCGCAGCCGTTCGGGCCGAGCAGCGCGACGACCTCTCCGCGCTCCAGATCCATGCTGACGTCCCGGATCACCGGCTTCTGCCGATAGGATTTCCGCAGATTGCGGATCTTGAGACCGCCTTCGCCCTCGATGACTTCGGGGCGGCTCACGGCTGAAGTGTCGTGCGAACGCGACCGGATACGGTCCCCGCGCCACTCTCCAGGTTCACGGCAAGCCGCTCTCCGGCAAGCGTGCTCTCTCCCTGGGTCACGAGGACATCGCCGGTCAGCACGATCTGGGACGTGCCGAGTTCGTACACCGCCTGCTGCCCTTCGGCCGCGTCGGCACCGGCCACGATCAGAACGTCACCATCCGCCCGAAGGCGCTCGATCCTCCGTTCCCCCGAAGCGGAGGAATAGTCGACCTCGACGCGTTGCGCGGACAGGCGCAGCTCGCCCTGTGCGATGACGACGTTCCCCGTGAGAACCGCGCGTCCGGTCGACTGGTCGATATCCAGCGTGTCGGCCGCGACCTCGACAGGCGCGTCGCTGTCGAAATCGCCGCCACCGAAGCCGATGCCGGTCGATTGCGCCAGTGCCGGGGTCGCAAGCCCCAGCATCAGGACAAGGATACGGATCATCGGCTGTACCTCTATTCGGTCGCGGGTTCATATAGCAGGTCGACGCCCCCGGTGAAGCGCAGACGCTGAGTTCCGTCCGATTCAACGATCTCCATCGCTCCGGCCGTCAGTCGGCCAAGGGGCCCATCGCCGGTCACCTTTCCCGGAGAGGCAATCCGAAGATCGCCCAGCGCCCCTTCCAGCCGCTCCGTGCGTACCTCGTAGCCAGTCGTGGTGGTGATGTTCACGTCGCCCTCAAGGACAAGGGTCCGCGTTCCTGTGTTCACCATTCCCGCGGCGGCGCTGATCGTCGCCCCACCATCCCCGCTGAGATCCAACCGCAACATGTCGATGGTCAGACGATTGGGATCGCGGGCATCCGGACGCGCGGTCTCGGCCGTGAGATCGAAGGATGTGCCGCCCGTCGTGCGCCCCATGACGCGCGGGCTCGTGAGTTGCTGGTCCCGGGCCCTCTCGGAGACATCGACCTCCGCGTAGGGAAGCGCATCGTCTGGATCGACGCGGTCCGCCAGAAGGAACAGGGTGGACAGGAGCGACAGCGCGATCAGAGGCAGAAGGATCTTCGTTCCCCGGACAAGGCGCGTATGTCCGACCGCCTGGATCATGAATGCGCGAAGATGTCCGTATCCGGGTAGCCGATCAGATCCAGTTTCGCCCGCGTGGGCAGGAAATCGAACGCCGCCTGAGCGATCTCGACTCGGCCCTCCCGCGCCAGCCGCTCATCCAGCTTGTCTTTCAGCCGATGCAGGTAGAGCACGTCCGACGCCGCGTAAGCCATCTGCGCATCGGTCAGCGTGGCCGCACCCCAGTCGGAGGTCTGCTGCATCTTGGAAATGTCGATATCGAGCAATTCCGACAGCAACGCCTTCAGGCCATGGCGGTCCGTGTACGTCCGCACCAGACGGCTGGCGATCTTGGAACACCAGACCGGCGCGGCGAGCGCGCCGAAGGCGTGATACATCGCGGCGATATCGAAGCGGCCATAATGGAAGAGCTTCAGAACGGTCTCGTCGCGCAGCAGGCGCTCCAGGTTCGGGGCGCTGTCCTGTCCGCGCCCGACCTGCACCAGATGCGCCGTCCCGTCGCCCGCGGAGAGCTGGACGAGGCACAGCCGGTCGCGATGCGGGTTCAGCCCCATCGTCTCGCAATCGATCGCGACCGACGGGCCGAGGTCCAGACCGTCAGGCAGGTCGCCGTCGTGAAGGGTGATGTTCGAGATATCGACCATGCGGCCCCCTGAATGCGCGAACGCCCGGCCCTGTCGGGGCCGGGCGCTTCGGTGGACCGTGGTGCCCAGGAGAGGACTCGAACCTCCACTCCCTTGCGAGAACTGGCACCTGAAGCCAGCGCGTCTACCAATTCCGCCACCTGGGCGCTCCACGGTGACGGCGCACTTACGAGCGAGGCGGCACCGTGTCAACGCTTCTCGCGGCGGAAAGTCACGGCCGCTTGCGAAGGCGGGTTCCGGGCGGTATCGCATCCCCGACCGGACGCGCGGAGGCCCCCATGCAAAGACTGGCGACGATCTATGGCGGCTCGGGCTTCGTGGGCCGCTACATCGCCCGCAGGCTGGCCAAGGCGGGCTGGCGCGTGCGCGTCGCCTGCCGCCGGCCGAACGAAGCGCATTTCGTGCGCATGTATGGCAGCGTCGGACAGGTGGAACCGGTCTTCGCCAACATCCGCGACGATGCCAGCACCCGTGCGGCGATGATGGGCGCGGATGTCGTGGTCAACTGCGTGGGGATCCTGGCCGAAGCCGGCAAGAACAACTTCGACGCGGTCCAGGCCGAGGGGGCGGAACGGATCGCCCGCATCGGGGCCGAGCTTGGCGTCGCCCGCATGGTCCAGATCAGCGCCATCGGCGCCGACGACGAAAGCGACAGCGACTACTCCCGGACCAAGGCCGAAGGCGAGGAAGCGGTGCTCCAGCACCTGCCCGGCAGCGTCATATTGCGGCCCTCGATCGTCTTCGGCCCGGAGGACGAGTTCTTCAACCGCTTCGCGGGCATGGCGGCGCGGATCCCGGTCCTGCCGGTGGTGGGTCCCAACACGAAGTTCCAGCCGGTCTTCGTCGACGACGTGGCCCATGCAGCCGAGATCGCCGCAGACGGCCGCGTCGCGGCCGGCACCTATGAGCTGGGCGGACCGGATGTCGATACGTTCCGCGAGTTGATGCAGACCATGCTGACCGCGATCAAGCGCCGCGCTATTGTCGTGCGGATCCCATTCTTCGCCGCGCGGATCATGGCGGCAGGTCTCGATTTCGCGCAGAAGGCGACGTTCGGCCTGTTCCATAACGGAATGCTGACCCGCGATCAGGTCCGGAACCTGGCACGGGACAATGTGGCCTCCGGGAAACTGCCGGGATTTGAGGCGTTTGGCATCGACCCGACCCCGATGGAGGCGGTCCTGCCGTCCTATCTCTGGCGCTTCCGCCCCTCCGGCCAGTATGCCGAGATCAAGGAAAGCGCGCGCAACCTGCGGACCTGAATCGCCGTTCGGCGCGTTCGGACCTCGCAAACACCGCGAGGGACAGATGGCGAGTACGAGCCGTGACCTGAACGAAGGCCCCGTCTGGAAGGCCCTCCTTTCCGTTTCCGGGCCCATGGCGTTCGGCATCGCCGCAGTCATCTCGGTCGGACTCGTCGACGCCTATTTCCTAGGGCGCATCGGGTCCGATGCCCTGGCCGCCGTTGGGTTCGTCTACCCGATCACGATGACTATCGCCTCGCTGTCGATCGGCATGTCCGCCGGCGCCAACGCGGCCATCAGCCAGGCCCTCGGCCGCAAGGATGACGAGGACGACGTGATCCGCGTCGGCCTTCATGCCCTCGGGATCGGGACCGTTCTGGGCGCCCTCGCGGGGCTGATCTTCTTCCTGATCGACCGTCCCCTGCTGTCTCTGATGGGAGCGACGGACGGCGTGCTTGAGGCTGCGTTGCAATATACCCCCGTCTGGTCCGCCTCGTTTCCCGCACTCGTGGCAATGATGCTGATGAATTCGGTCTTCCGGGCCCACGGGAACGGCGGGCGCGCCGCGGGGATCATGATCTTTTCCGCAAGCGTGAATATCGCACTGACACCGACGCTGATCCTCGGTTGGGGCCCCTTTCCCGAACTGGGCGTTGCGGGGGCGGCGTGGTCGACGCTGATCGCCTATGTGGTCGCCTGCGCGGCCGCCGCCGCACTGGCGATGAAATCCGGTCTGCTGCGTCCCTGCGGCGCGCTTCTGCAGGACCTGTGGCAGAGCGCGAAGACCCTTGCCGGCGTGGGTGGCCCGGCAGCCCTGTCGAACGCGATCCGGCCCGCCGGCATGGCGGCGGTCACCGCAGCCGTAGCCGTTCTCGGGTCGAGCTATGTCGCGGGCTTCGGCGCGGCTGGCAGAGTGCAGGGCCTGGTCGCTGTCCCGTTGCTGGCCCTGTCCGCCGGGATCGGCCCGGTGGTGGGGCAGGCGTGGGGGGCGGACCGCCCGGATCGCGCATCCCAGGCCCTGCGCCTCTCCTGTCTCTTCGCACTCGGCTACGGCCTGGTCCTTGCAACCGCGCTGTTCTTTCTCGCCGATCCCATCGCCGGGCTCTTCAGCGATGACGATCAGGCTGTCTCGGCAGCGGCGCTCTATCTCCGCATCGTGGGCTGGTCGCTCTTCGGCTTCGGCATCCTCGTGGTCGGAAACGCGGCGCTCAACGCCATGAGCCGGGCAGGGTATGCCATGTCGCTATCGGTGGCGCGGGTGCTGTTGGTCTACCTGCCGCTCGCATGGCTCGCCGCGTACACGGTCGGCTATTGGGGCATCCTTGGGGCGGCGGTCGTCGCGAATGTCTTCGCTTCGGTCGCGGTGATGGTCGCGGCCCGCGCGGCGGGTCTGCGTGTGGTCGACATCGCTCCGATCCGCTCCCTCGCAAGCCGCCTGCCCCGCAACAGGGTCGACGCGGAGCCGGCCTGATATGCTCGAGGCCCTCTTCGGCGTTCCGACGTGGGTTTCGATCGTCGCGCTTTTGATCGGTCTCGGGGTTGCGCGATTGGCGATCACATCATCCCGGACGCCACAGGGCGCGACGGCCTGGGTCGTCTTTCTCCTCTCGTTGCCCTTGGTCGCCATTCCGGCCTGGCTGATTTTCGGCGGCGTCAGCAGCATCCGGGGATCCGCCGGGTCGCCATCGGGACGCTACCACCGGACAGATGGTGGGGATGGCATCGACGCTTTCACGGCGGTCGCGGACGAGGACGTGACCGAGGGCAACCGGGCGACGCTCCTGATCGACGGCGGACCCACCTACGCCGCGATACACGAGGCGATCGACGAGGCGCGCGAGGAGGTCCTTGTCCAGTTCTATATCTGGCGGGACGACGAGGCGGGCCGGGCCATGCGGGATCGTCTCGTCGCTGCCGCCCGGCGCGGTGTTCGCGTCTGCGTCCTGTGCGACCTCATCGGCAGCCTCCAGCTTGGGCGCGGCTTCGTCGAGACGATGCGGGAAGCAGGATGCGAGGTGCGGGGCTTTCGCGGACGGGGCCTCGCCTTCACGATCTCGGTCAACTTTCGCAACCATCGCAAATGCGTCGTCATCGACGGCCGCACCCTTTTCACGGGGGGCATAAACTGCGCGCAGGAATATGTGGACGGGAAGCACTGGTTCGACACGTGGCGCGATACGTTCGTGCGTCTCGACGGCCCGGTTGCCGCGCAGGGACGGGCCAGTTTCGCCCGCGACTGGAACGATCTGGGCGAGAAGAGCCTGCCGAACATGCCCGCCCCAGAGGCGACCACGGGCAACGTCCGGGCGATGCTTGCGTCCCCCGGACCCGGTGGCGAACTCGAGCGCGGCTCTCTTCTGCTATGCGGACTGGCGGCACAGGCCCGGCGGCGGCTCTGGATGACGACGCCGTATCTGGTGCCCCATGACGATCTTCTCACGGCGCTGCAGGTCGCGGCCATTCGCGGGGTCGACGTTCGGATCCTCGTCCCCCGTCCGTCGGACAATATCGTCGCCTGGTATGCTGCCCGCGCCTACGTGGACGACGTGATGGAGGCGGGCGGCGAGGTCCGGGAATACCTGCCGGGCTTCATGCATCAGAAGGTGGCGCTGGTAGACGATGACCTCGTCTCGATCGGGACGATGAACCTCGATGTCCGGTCCGCCCTTCTGAACTACGAGATGACCGCCCTGATCGAGGATCGCGATTTCGCGGCAGAGGTGGCGGAAATGCTGGAAGCGGATTGGGCGCAGTCAACCGATCGGCACCTGAGGGATCCGTCGCGCAGGATCCGGTTCTTCGCCCCGATCGCGCGGCTGATGGCTCCGGTCCTGTGAGGCCGGCCCCGTGAGGATCGTCAGCTGGAACGTTCGCAAGGCGGTCGGGCTCGACTGGCGGCGGGATCCCGATCGCGTACTCCACGTGCTGGAGGAATTGCGTCCGGACATCGTGCTCCTGCAGGAGGCCGACAAGCGGTTGGGCCGCCGCCCCGCGGCCCTGCCCCCCGCCAAGGTGGAGCGGGCCGGTTTCCACGTCGTGGACGCGGCGCCGGGCCCGTCGCTCGGTTGGCATGGCAATGCGATCCTGTCGCGGGGCATGCTGCGGCCGAAGACATTGCGCACCCTCGATCTGCCGGGGTTGGAGCCCCGCGGAGCGATCTTCGTGGAGGTCGGTGATATCTGGCTCTGCGGCACGCATCTGGGTCTGAGACGACGCGACCGGAAGGCCCAGATCAGGATGCTGATGGACGCGTCACCCGAGCGCTGCGTCATCGGGGGCGATCTGAACGAATGGTCCCGCGATCCCGCAGTGCTCGGCATCGGCGATCCTTGGCGCATGGTCATCCCCGGTCCCAGCTTTCATGCCGCCCGTCCGAGATTGCCTCTGGACCGATTCATTTCACGCGGTGTGCGCCTGACCGGGGCGCGGGTGGTGCCGCCCGCCTCCGCATTGGGCGCATCCGACCACTTGCCGGTGATCGCAGAGATCTCTCAGGAATAGGCCCAGATCAGCAGCCCGGTGCCGAGGATGATCCGGTAGATGACGTAGGGCGTGAAGCTGACCGACTTCAGAAGCCGCATCATCAGCGTCAGCGCCAGAAGCGCGGAGCCGAAGGCGAAGAGAGCGGCCAGCGCGCCATCGACGAAGAGCGCCATGTTCGCCTCTGCCGCGACGTCCAGCGAAAGGACGGCGCCGGACGCAATGATCGTGGGGATGGACATCAACATGGAGAGGCGCGCGGCGTCCTCGCGCGTGTAGCCCAGAGCCCGTCCTCCGGTGATGACGATGCCGCTGCGCGACGTGCCCGGGATCAGCGCCAGCATCTGCCACAGGCCGAAGATCACCGCATGGCGAAGGCTCCAATCCTCCGCCCGGCGGACCTCCCGCCCCCAACGGTCGGCGGCCCCGAGGACCAGCCCGAAGATCAGGGTCGTCCACCCGATCAGCGCGACGGAGCGCAGCGCATCGGTGCCGATCGTGAGCTTGAGCGCGAGGCCGAAGAGGATGACCGGAATCGTCGCGACGAACAGCCCCAGCGCCAACCGCTCCTCGGATCCGCGGCGTCCGCCGAGAATGCCGGCCGTGCCGCGCATCGCAGCCGCGACATCCTGGCGAAAGTAAAGTACCACGGCGCCGAGGGAGCCGACATGGACCGCGACATCCAGGAACGTCCCCTGATCGTCCAGCCCGCTGAGCGCGGGCAGGAGAACCAGATGTCCCGACGAGGAGATCGGCAGGAATTCGGTAACGCCCTGCAGGACGGCAAGGATGATGAGATACCAGAGGGGCATGCGGCTCGATTCGGATCGCTTTGCGCGTTGTTGCAGAGCGACCCGATAGGCGCCAGACCGTCGATGGGTCCGGATCGGTCCAAATATTCGGCGATTATCGCGCCTCCGAACGAGTTGACGACCAGATTTTCTGAATATAGGTCAGCATGACTGACTTTATATTATCTCAATCGCCCCGTATGGGAGGGGTCTGATTGAATTTGGGCCGGTGGGCCCTTGCGGGAGGGCGCCGATGGCCGAGAATCCGATGCTCAAGTTCGTCTCCACCCCCCGGGCCATGCCCGACAAGCGGGGCGCCGAGGATCGCAAGGACGACTTCCACGAGATCTACCGGGAGTTTGCCGCCGACCGGGCCGCCGAGCAAGCGGCGCGCTGCAGCCAGTGCGGCGTGCCGTACTGCCAGACCCATTGCCCGCTGCACAACAACATCCCCGACTGGCTGCGCCTGACCGCCGAGGGGCGGCTGCAGGAAGCCTACGAGATCAGCCAGGCCACCAACACCTTCCCCGAGATCTGCGGCCGCATCTGCCCGCAGGACCGCCTGTGCGAAGGCAATTGCGTGATCGAGCAATCCGGCCACGGCACCGTCACCATCGGCGCGGTCGAGAAATACATCACCGACACCGCCTTCGAGAATGGATGGGTGCCCGCAATCGCGCCCCGCACCGAACGCCCCGAGAGTGTGGGCATCATCGGCGCCGGACCCGGCGGGTTGGCCGCCGCCGACGCACTGCGCCGCGCCGGCGTTCAGGTCACGGTCTATGACCGCTACGACCGGGCGGGCGGCCTGCTGTCCTACGGCATTCCCGGCTTCAAGCTGGAGAAGGAGATCGTGGAGCGCCGCAACATCCAGCTCGAAGAGGGCGGCGTGACCTTCCGGCTGAATTGCGAGGTCGGGCGCGACATCACCTTTGCCGAGATCCGCGAAGCCCATGACGCGGTCATCGTCGCCACCGGCGTCTACAAGTCGCGCGAATTGGATACGCCGGGCGCCGACGCCGACGGCGTGGTCAAGGCGATCGACTATCTGACCGTCAGCTCGAAGAAGTATTTCGGCGACGACGTGCCCGAATTCGACGACGGCAGCCTGAATGCCGACGGCAAGCGCGTGGTCGTGATCGGCGGCGGCGACACGGCGATGGATTGCGTGCGCACCGCCATCCGGCAGGGCGCGACCTCGGTCAAATGCCTGTATCGCAGGGACCGCGCGAACATGCCCGGCTCTCAGCGGGAGGTGCAGAACGCCGAGGAAGAGGGCGTCGAATTCGTCTGGCTCACCCTGCCCGGCGGCTTTGAGGCCGAGGGTCTGCGTGACCCGGAAGTGGGTCAGATCGGCCCCGAAGGACAGGGATCCGGCATCCGCCCCGGCCCCGTCAGCGGCGTGCGCGTGCAGAAGATGAAGCTGGGTGAGCCCGACGCGACCGGCCGCCAGACGCCGGAAGTGATCGAAGGCGCCGACTATGTCGAGAAGGCCGATCTGGTCATCAAGGCGCTGGGCTTCGAGCCCGAGGAACTGCCGACCCTGTGGGAGCAGCCGGAGCTGGAAGTGACCCGCTGGGGCACGATCAAGGCCGATTTCCGCACCCACGAGACCGCTTTGCCCGGCGTCTACGCTGTGGGCGACATCGTGCGCGGCGCCTCTTTGGTGGTCTGGGCCATCCGCGACGGGCGCGAGGCCGCGGACGCGATCGTCGAACGCCTTGCCGCCGAGAGCGCGGCGCAGGCCGGCGTGGCGGCGGAATAATGGCCAGCACGACCGGAGGATGCCTCTGCGGCGCCGCCCGCTACCGTCTGACCGAGGCGCCGACATCCTATGGCGCGTGCCATTGCGGGATGTGCCGCCGCTGGTCGGGCGGGATCGAACTGGGTGTTCAGGTGATGCCGGGCGGGATCACCTGGGAGGCGGACGAGACGGTCGAGACTTACGCCTCGTCGGTCTGGGCGGAGCGGGGGTTCTGCCGGACCTGCGGCTCGAACCTGTTCTGGCGGCTGACGGCCGAGGGGCCGATGCAAGGCATGATGTCGCTGTCGGCGGGCTCGCTGGACGACATGTCGGGCCTGCTGTTCGACACCGAGGTCTATATCGACGCCAAGCCCGACAGCCACGCCTTCGCCGGGGAGCGCAAGCGCATGACCGAGGCCGACGTGATGGCCATGGTGAACGCGGGCGGTGCGCCATGATGGCCCGTTTTTCGTGTGCACCCCCTGTGCACCCCCTGTGCACCCCCCGTCTGCACAGCCGGTGCACGATCCACTTCAGGTACGTCAGGACGACTGACGCATTCCGGCGTTAGGGAAATCTTCATTGCGCCGTCCCGTCAAACCCCTCTTCCGCGACGAGGAGCTGGTCCTGCGCTGGCTTCCCGGCACGACGCCGCGCCTGGTCGTCGTGTTCACCGGCATGAAGCGGGGCGTGGGGGGCGAGACGCTGGACGAGTTCGCGGCCTCGGCCTCCTGCGGCGGCGAGAACGCCGTCCTGTTCGTGACCGATCGGCGGATCACCTGGTTCGCCGCCCCGGGCCTGTGGGCGCGGACGGTCGACATGATCCGCGAGATCATCGAGGCCGAGGGCATCGAAGAGGTCATAACGCTGGGCAATTCGATGGGCGGTTACGCGGCGATGCTGCTGCCGCGCGACATCCCCGTGCGCCGCGCCATCGCCTTCGCGCCGCAGATCACCATGGACCGCGAGATCCTGGACGACGCGCGCTGGCCCGACGTGAAGTCGGAATGGGGCGACCTGCCGGTGCGCAACCTCGCCGACACCGTTTCGGAAACGCGGACCCATTACTTCGCCTTCGCCAGCCGCGATTGCGCCGAGGATGTTGCCCATCTGGACCTGCTGCCCCGTCAGCCGCGGATGCACCGGTTCCTGCTGGCCTCGGATCGCCACAACCCCGCGCGCACCCTCAAGGAGAAGGGCGTGCTGGGCCGCGTCGTGGCCGCCATCGTGCGGGGGCGGCGGCAGCATGTCGCGGGCCTGCTGGAAAAGACGGGGATCGCGGCGTGAGCATCGACCTGACCCCCTATCGCCGCGAAGGGCGCCTGGACGGCCGCTGCCTGTGCGGATCGGTCACCATGACCATCGACGGAGCCTATGTGGCCGCAGTGGGCGCCTGCCATTGCGCCATGTGCCGGCGCTGGGCCGGCACGGTCTTTGCCGGGTTCAACGCGCGGCCCGAAGGGGTTACCATCTCGGGCGAGGTCGCCGTCTATCCATCCTCCGACTTCGCCGAGCGCGCCTTCTGCCCGCGCTGCGGCAGCCATCTGTGGTTCCGGGATACCAGGGACGGGGCCGATTACGAATTCGCACCGGGAGCGTTCGCGGAAGCCAAGGCTTTCCCGCTGATCTCGGAAATCTACATCGACCGGGTCCCCGCCTATGCGCGGCTGGCCGGGGACCATGCCACCGCGACCCGCGCCGATTACGAGGCGCGCTCGCCCTTCGTCGAAGGAGACGACCCATGACCCATTGGTTCACCGAATTCGAGCGCGACGAATTGGCCCGCCGGGCCGAGATGGGCGAAACATCGCTGTACCGCGAAGAGGCGGAGCACGCCTCGTGCGGGGTCGGCCTGGTGGTCGACATCAAGGGCCGCAAGTCCCGCAAGGTCGTTGAAAGCGGCATCCAGGCGCTGAAGGCGATCTGGCATCGCGGCGCCGTGGATGCCGACGGCAAGACCGGCGACGGCGCCGGCATCCACGTCCAGATCCCCGTCGAGTTCTTCCAGGACCAGGTGCGCCGCACCGGGCACGAGCCGTCGAAGGGGCTGCTGGCGGTGGGGCAGGTGTTCCTGCCGCGCACGGATTTCGGCGCGCAGGAGGTCTGCCGCACCATCGTCGAGACCGAAGTGCTGCGCATGGGCTACGGCATCTACGGCTGGCGCCATGTGCCGGTGAACATCGACGTGCTGGGCGAGAAGGCCAACGCCACCCGCCCCGAGATTGAGCAGATCCTGATCCGCGACACCAAGGGCGTGGACGAAGAGACCTTCGAGCGGGAGCTCTACGTGATCCGGCGGCGGATCGAGAAGGCGGCCGCCGCGGCGCAGGTGCCCGGGCTTTACCTGGCGTCGCTGTCCTGCCGGTCGATCATCTACAAGGGCATGATGCTGGCCGAGCAGGTCGCGGAGTTCTATCCCGACCTCAAGGACGAGCGCTTCGAGAGCGCGTTCGCCATCTACCACCAGCGCTACTCGACCAACACCTTCCCGCAATGGTGGCTGGCGCAACCGTTCCGGATGCTGGCCCATAACGGTGAGATCAACACGCTGAAGGGCAACGTGAACTGGATGCGGAGCCACGAGATCCGCATGGCATCCAGCGCGTTCGGTGATCTGGCGGGCGACATCAAGCCGATCGTGCCCCCCGGGGCGAGCGACTCTGCGGCGCTGGATTCGGTCTTCGAAGTGCTGGTCCGCGCGGGTCGTAACGCGCCGATGGCGAAGACGATGCTGGTGCCCGAAAGCTGGTCCAAGCAGGCCGTCGAGCTGCCCGAGGCGTGGCGCGACATGTATTCCTACTGCAACTCGGTGATGGAGCCATGGGACGGGCCTGCAGCACTGGCGATGACCGACGGGCGCTGGGTCTGCGGCGGGCTGGACCGCAACGGCCTGCGCCCGATGCGCTACGTCGTCTCGGGCGAGGGGCTGCTGATCGCGGGGTCCGAGGTCGGGATGGTGCCCACCGACGAGGCGGCCGTGATCGAGAAGGGCGCGCTGGGCCCCGGCCAGATGATCGCCGTCGACATGGCGGAGGGGAAGCTGTTCCACGATGGCGAGATCAAGGACAAGCTCGCTGCCTCGCAGCCCTTCGGCGACTGGGTCGAGCGGATCACCGATCTGGAGGAAGTGACCAAGGGCGTGAGCGAGACCGCCATCCATTCCGGCGAGGAGCTGCGCCGCCGCCAGATCGCGGCCGGCTACTCAATCGAGGAGCTGGAGCAGATCCTCGCCCCCATGGCCGAAGACGGCAAGGAGACGGTGGCCAGCATGGGCGACGACACCCCCGCCGCCGTCCTGTCCGAGAAGTACCGCCCGCTGAGTCACTTCTTCCGGCAGAATTTCAGCCAGGTGACGAACCCGCCCATCGACTCCTTGCGCGAATATCGCGTCATGAGCCTGAAGACCCGGTTCGGGAACCTCAAGAACGTGCTGGACGAGGACAGCAGCCAGACCGAGATCCTGGTTCTGGACAGCCCCTTCGTGGGCAATTCCCAGTTCGAGTCGATCATGGACCAGATGGGCGATGCGGTCGTGACCATCGACTGCACCTTCGCCGCCGGTGCCGAGAAGGGCGCGCTGGCTGCGGGCCTGACCCGGATCCGCGACGAGGCCGAGGAGGCCGTCCGCTCGGGTGCGGGGCACATCGTGCTGACCGACCGGTTCCAGTCGGAAGACAAGGTCCCGATGCCCATGATCCTCGCCACCAGCGCGGTGCATAGCTGGTTGACGCGCAAGGGGTTGCGGACCTTCTGCTCGCTCAACGTGCGGTCGGCCGAATGCATCGACCCCCATTACTTCGCGGTGCTGATCGGCTGCGGCGCGACGACGGTGAACCCGTATCTGGCGCAGGACAGCCTTGCCGACCGGATCGACCGGGGCCTGCTCGAGGGTACGCTGACCGAAGCGGTGGCGCGCTATCGCAAGGCAGTGGATGCGGGCCTTCTGAAGATCATGTCGAAGATGGGCATCAGCGTCATCTCCTCCTATCGCGGCGGGCTGAACTTCGAGGCGGTGGGCCTGTCCCGTGCCATGGTCGCCGAATACTTCCCCGGCATGCTGTCGCGCATCTCGGGCATCGGCGTGATCGGCCTGCAATCCCAGGTCGAGGCCGTGCACGGGCGCGGCTGGCTGGGTCAGGCGCAGAATGTCCTGCCCATCGGCGGCTTCTACAAGGCGCGGCGTCAGGGCGAGAAGCACGCCTGGGAAGCGCAGACGATGCACATGCTGCAATCGGCCTGCGACCGCGCGAGCTACGAGATGTGGAAGCAGTATTCGACGGCGCTGCAGAAGAACCCGCCGATCCATCTGCGGGACCTTCTGGCGATCAAGCCGCTGGGCAAGGCGATCCCGCTGGAGGAGGTCGAGAGCATCACCTCGATCCGCAAGCGGTTCGTGACGCCGGGCATGTCGCTGGGCGCGCTGTCGCCCGAGGCGCACAAGACGCTGAATGTCGCGATGAACCGGATCGGCGCGAAATCCGACTCGGGCGAGGGCGGCGAGGATCCGGCGCATTTCGTGCCCGAGCCCAACGGGGACAACCCGTCGGCGAAGATCAAGCAAGTCGCCTCGGGTCGCTTCGGCGTCACCGCCGAATACCTGAACCATTGCGAGGAACTGGAGATCAAGGTCGCCCAGGGCGCCAAGCCCGGCGAGGGCGGCCAGCTTCCCGGGATGAAGGTCACGAAGCTGATCGCGCGGCTGCGGCACTCGACGCCGGGCGTGACGCTGATCTCGCCGCCGCCGCATCACGACATCTACTCGATCGAGGATCTGGCGCAGCTGATCTACGACCTCAAGCAGATCAACCCGCGCTGCAAGGTGACGGTGAAGCTGGTGGCGTCGTCCGGCGTGGGGACCATTGCCGCGGGTGTCGCGAAGGCGAAGGCCGACGTCATCCTGATCTCGGGTCATAATGGCGGGACGGGGGCGTCTCCGGCGACGTCGATCAAGTATGCGGGCCTGCCCTGGGAAATGGGTCTGACCGAGGCGCATCAGGTCCTGGCGATGAACAAGCTGCGCGAGCGGGTGACGCTGCGCACCGATGGCGGCCTGCGGACGGGTCGCGACATCGTTATGGCCGCGATGATGGGGGCCGAGGAATACGGCATCGGCACCGCCGCCCTGATCGCCATGGGCTGCATCATGGTGCGCCAGTGCCAGTCCAACACCTGTCCCGTCGGTGTTTGCACCCAGGACCCGGCCCTGCGCGAGAAATTCACGGGGACCGCCGACAAGGTGGTGAACCTGATCACCTTCTACGCTCAGGAGGTGCGGGAGATTCTGGCCGAGATCGGCGCCCGCAGCCTGGACGAAGTGATCGGGCGGGCCGACCTGCTGACTCAGGTCAGCCGCGGCAGCGCGCATCTGGACGATCTGGACCTGAACCCGCTGCTGATCACGGTGGACGGGGCCGACCGGATCGAGCTGGACCGCGGCAAGCCGCGCAATGCGGTGCCGGACACGCTGGATGCGCAGATCGTCACCGATGCCGCGCGCTTCCTGGAGGACGGCGAGAAGATGCAGCTGTCCTATGCGGTGCAGAACACGCACCGGACCGTGGGCACGCGTCTGTCGAGCCACATCGTCAAGCGCTTCGGGATGCGCAACTCGCTGCAGCCCGATCACCTGCACGTCAAGCTGACGGGCAGTGCCGGCCAGTCTCTGGGCGCCTTCGCCGCGCCGGGTCTGAAGCTGGAAGTGTCCGGCGACGCCAACGACTACGTGGGCAAGGGCCTGTCTGGCGGCACCATCGTGGTGCGCCCGCCGCAGGTCAGCCCGCTCAGGGCCGACGAGAACGTTATCATCGGCAACACGGTGCTGTACGGCGCGACGGACGGCTACCTGTTCGCGGCGGGCCGGGCCGGAGAGCGGTTCGCGGTGCGCAACTCGGGCGCCAAGGTCGTGGTCGAGGGCTGCGGCTCGAACGGGTGTGAGTACATGACCGGCGGCGTGGCCGTGATCCTGGGCGAGATCGGCGCCAATTTCGGCGCGGGCATGACGGGCGGCATGGCTTATGTCCACGACCCCGACGGCACCGCGCTTGAGCTGATGAACCTGGAGACGCTGGTGACGAACCCCGTCACCGTCGCCCATTGGGAGGGCCAGTTGCGCGGCCTGATCGAACGCCACGCCGCCGAGACGAACTCCCGCAAGGCGAAGGCGATCCTGGCGGACTGGGATCTGGAGCTGGGCAACTTCGTCCAGGTCTGCCCGACGGAGATGCTGCCGCATCTGGCCGCGCCCCTGAGCGAGGAAGCGGACGCCGTTCCGGCCGAATGACCCGAAACGAGACAGGGGGGCCACGGCCCCCCTGCTCAACCCGGACGATCCTTTGCGGCTGTGGGTCGGGGTCGACGCCACACTGACCCCACGAGCCACCGAATTACGCGAAAGCTACCATACCCCCTCCCGGCACCGGCCGGGATCCTTGTGACCCCCACGTCAACTTGCACCCTTCGGCGGACAACCGGGAGTAGGGATTTCCGTACTTCCCCAACGTCATCTTTTGGCAGGTCAACGGGAGCGTGTGACGCCCCGGCATCGCTCGAAGGTCGCACGGGGGCGGCGGCGGCGGTGATGCCTTGACCCGGAGCGGTCCCGCGACGACCTGTTGCGCGGTGGCGAAGTCAGCACGGAAACCGGCCTCGAAGAAGGGCAAGCGGGCGCGGCCGGGCCTGGGCGCGCGTCTGCGGGGCGGCCTGCGGCGGCTTCTGCGCTGGACCATCCGCGGGATCGTCGTGGTGGCTGCCCTGTTGGTCGTGTGGGTGCTGGCCTACCGGTGGATCGACCCGCCGACGACGCCTTACATCCTGTCCGAGGGGATCCGCCTCGACCGGCTGGACCGGGACTGGGTGGATCTGGAGAACGTCGCGCCGATCATGGCGCGGGCCGTGGTCGCGGCGGAAGACGCGAATTTCTGTCAGCATTGGGGGTTCGACGTGGATGCGATCCGCAGCGCCATCGCGCAGGGCGGCACGCGCGGCGCATCGACCATCAGCCAGCAGGTCGTGAAGAACGCCTTCCTCTGGCAGGGCCGGTCATGGCTGCGAAAGGCGGGCGAGGCGGCCCTGACCCCCGTGATGGAGGCGCTGTGGCCCAAGCGGCGGATCCTGGAGGTCTATCTGAACGTGGCCGAGATGGGCGAGGGCGTGTTCGGCGTGCAGGCCGCCGCCCGGCACCATTTCGGCGTCGATGCCGCGGACCTGACGCGCGTGCAGGCGGCCCGCCTCGCCGCGATCCTGCCCAGCCCGAAGACGCGGAACCCGGCGCAGCCAACGCAGCGGCTGCGGAACCGCGCCCGCGGGATCCTCGACGGGGCGGCGACGATCCGGGCCGATGGGCGGGCGGCGTGCTTCGAGTGAGACGGGCACGGACCCCCGGTGAGGCGAGGCGGACACGGGACTGAAGACGCCTCCGGTCCGGTCGGTCTTTCTTTGGGCGTACCGCCCGGAGGCGACGCGCGGGGGCTCTGCCCCCGCACCCCCGGAGTATTTGAGCCGAGAAGAAACAGGCGCGCGGGCCGGCGCGGAGAGGGGGCCGTACCGCCATCGGCCATTGAGCGCGCGAATCCCTCCGGCTAGGTAGGTCGGCATGATCCTCCTCCATCATTTCGCCCTGTCTCCATTTTGCCGGAAGGTCCGACTGGTCCTGGCAGAGAAGAAGCTGGAGGTGGAACTGGTCGATGAGCCCTACTGGGAGCGCGATCCGGAGTTCCTGCGCCGCAACGCGGCCGGCAAGGTGCCGGTCCTGCGAACGGACGGGCTGACGCTGTCGGACAGCACCGCAATCTGCGAGTACCTCGAAGAGACGGTGCCGGACCCGGCGCTGTTGCCCAAGGAACCTGCCGAACGGGCCGAGGTACGCCGGCTGGTCGGGTGGTTCGACGACAAGTTCCACCACGAGGTGACCTCGAAGCTGGTCTACGAGCGGGTCAACAAGAAGCTGACCCGGGCCGGATATCCGGACGGTGCCGCGGTGAAGGCCGGCGTCAAGGCGATCAAGTTCCACCTGGACTACATGGGCTGGCTGCTGGACCAGCGGCGCTGGCTGGCGGGTGACGCGCTGACGCTGGCGGATTTTGCGGCGGCGGCGCATCTGTCCTGCCTGGACTATTCCGGCGACGTGGACTGGGCGCGGTCCGAGACGGTTCGCGACTGGTACGCCAAGATCAAGTCGCGCCCGGCCTTCCGCGGAATCCTTGCCGATCAGGTGCCCGGTTTCCGGCCCAAACCCCACTATGCCGATCTCGACTTCTGAACTGCGCGCCCGGCTGGGCGCGCGGGCAAGGACCGAGGGATTTTGCGCAATGGGGATCTGCGGCCCGGATGCGATCCCGGATGCCGCGCCCCGGCTGGCGCGATTCCTGGAGGATGGACGCCACGGCCAGATGGGCTGGATGGGGGACCGGCAAGCCTGGAGAGGCGATCCGCGCGCGCTGTGGCCCGATTGCCGCTCGGTGATCATGCTGGCGATGAGCTACGCGCCCGATCACGATCCGCTGGAGGATCTCGCCCTGCGCGACCGCGGCGCGATCAGCGTCTATGCCGCGGGGCGGGATTATCACGATGTGATCAAGAAGGCGCTCAAGCGCCTCGGTCGTTGGCTCATCGACGCGGGTGCGGACCTGACCGAGGCGGGACCGCCCGAAATCAAGGTCTTCGTCGACACCGCCCCCGTCATGGAGAAGCCGCTGGCTCAGGCTGCGGGGTTGGGCTGGCAGGGCAAGCATACCAACCTGCTGGGCCGAGATTTCGGCAACTGGGTCTTCCTGGGGGCGATCTTCACGACACTCGATCTGCCGCGGGATACGCCCGAGGCAGAGCATTGCGGAAGCTGCACGCGATGCCTGGACATCTGTCCGACCGACGCCTTTCCGGCCCCGTTCCAGTTGGACGCGCGGCGCTGCATCTCCTACCTGACGATCGAGCATCGCGGCCCCGTGGACAAGAACCTGCGCCCGGGGATCGGCAATCGCATCTATGGCTGCGACGATTGCCTCGCGATCTGTCCCTGGAACAAGTTCGCGGTCGCGGCCGGAGACATGCGGTTGCACGGGCCCCATCGGGCACCACCGCTCGCTGACCTTGCGTCGCTCGACGATTCAGGCTTTCGTGCGCGGTATCAGGGGAGCCCGGTCAAGCGTATCGGGCGGGACCGGATGGTACGTAACGTGTCATACGCAATCGGGAATTCCGGCGATGGCCGGATGATACCCGCCGTTCAGGCGCTCTGCGACGATGCCGATGCGGCGGTCGCGGACGCGGCCCGCTGGGCTGTGGAGCGGCTCCGGTGAGTGTGCTTCTGTCCTTCGGCCACGGGTTTTCGGCACGCGCTCTGACACCACATCTGCTGGCGCGGGGATGGGAGGTCATCGGTACGACCCGCTCCTCCGACAAGGCCGAGGAGCTGCGCGCCGAGGGTGTGACCCCGTTGATCTTCGGAGACCCGATCGACGCTCATCTCGCACGGGCGAGCCACGTTTTGGTCAGCACCGCGCCGCAGGATGACGGGGACCCCGTGCTGAACACCTATGGCGACGCGCTGCGGAAGCATCTGGGAGGTGTCGACTGGGTCGGCTACCTGTCCACGACCGGCGTCTATGGCGACCACGGTGGCGGATGGGTCGACGAGGAGACGCCGCTGGCCCCGGCCACCAAGCGCGGCGCGCTGCGCATGATCGCCGAGGGAGCTTGGGGCGAGCTGTGCACCGAGGTCGGGGCGAAGCTGCGGATCTTTCGCCTCGCCGGGATCTACGGACCCGGACGCGGCCCCTTCGCCAAGGTGGCCGAGGGAACGGCGAAGCGGATCATCAAGTCGGGGCAGGTCTTCAGCCGGATCCATGTGGACGACATCGCCGCGACCCTCCTCGCGTCGATCGACAGGCCGGGCGAGTGGGACGTGCGGACCTACAATGTCTGCGACGACGATCCCGCACCGCCGCAGGACGTCATCGCCCACGCCGCCGACCTGCTGCACGTGCCGCGCCCGCCGAAGGTGCCCTTCGAGGCCGCCGGGATGAGTGAGATGGCCCGCAGCTTCTACGCCGAATCGAAGCGGGTCTCGAATGCGCGGATGAAGGAGGAACTGGGCGTGAAACTGGCCTATCCCGATTACCGCAAGGGGCTGGAGGCGCTGTTGCAGCAGGAACGCGGTGACACGCCGAGTGCGTGATCGGATCTTCACCATTCCACAAGATTCTGGCTATATCGTCTCCCGAGGACGGACAAACCGGGGATAACCGGGCCACTCAGGGACAGACACGATATGAGCAGTGATATCACGCGCCGGGGTGCCCTGGCGCTTGGCGCGGGCGGTGCTGCGATGCTCGCCGGATGCGCCCAGGGAAAGATCATCCAGTATTCGGGTCCGGAGGTCACTCGGATCGTCGTACAGAAATCCTCGCGCCGGATGCATCTGGTGCACGGGAACCGCGCTTTGAAATCGTTCGACATCCAGCTCGGCTTCCAGCCCGAAGGGCACAAGCGGTTCTATGGCGACGGACGCACGCCCGAGGGGCGGTACTTCATCGACCGGCGCAATCCGAATTCGGAGTTCTTCCTGTCTGTGGGAATGAATTACCCCAATGCACGCGACCGGGCTTTCGCCGCATCGCATGGGCGCAGTCCGGGCGGGGATATCTTCGTCCACGGCTGGGGCCGCCATCCCAAGGCGCGGCGGGGCAAAGACTGGACGGCCGGGTGCATCGCGGTCACGGACGAAGAGATCCGGACAGTCTATGCGATGGTCCAGAACGGCGTGGCGATCGACATCTTCGCCTGACAGACCGTCCCGCGGGAGGCCGCACGGTTCATCAGGCCACGGTCGGTCAACGTGCGCGCGGGGGTTGGCCCGGCGTGGATCAAACGCGGCCTGCTCCTGGGTCGGTGCCCATGTTCAGGGTCCACCAGATCTTACCGTTCTGCTCCTGGTAATAGGCGAATCCCATCCGGCGGGCGGCCGGGTCGAGCAGGACACGGCGCGGCCCGGGCTGCTGCCCCCATGCGACGATCGTCTCGAGTTCGCTCTCATAGGTTTCCGAGATGGTCTCGCCCAGGAGACGCCCCTGGAACCCGGCGCGCCGGGCGCGGTCGATGGGCGAGGACCCGTCGGAGCCGAAATGCCAAGGGCGGTTCTGAAGCGACATGTCCCGCGAATGCGTCGCGGCGGCCGCCGTGAGCCGGTCGTCCAGCTGCACCGGCACGGCGCCGGCCTCCGTCCGCAGGGCATTCACCGCATCGAGTGCGCGGAACGGAATGCGGCGGGCATCGGCCCCGCTGATCCGGTAGGCGCGTGGCAAGGGTTGACCGTCCGGTCCCAGCGACGGCGGCGGCGGCGCGCAAGCGGTCAGGGCCGATCCGGCAAGGAGGGTAAGGACGTAGCGGCGGTTCATCGTCGGAGCTCCGGTCAATCGGGCTGATGTGGATCGACCCGGAATATGCCGGAACAGGGCGCGAAGCAAATGGCGCCTTGGTTGCGGATCGGCCCGATGTTTCAACTGTGACACGGGTTTGGGTGGACGGAAGACGGATCTGGCCCTACCCATGCCCTATTGAAACCGGATCAGAAGATTACCTGAGGGAGAGAGCCATGAGCCAGCTCGACCGTCGCGGTTTCCTCGCGACAGCCGCCGCGACAGCCGCAACGTTGGCGGCACCCGCATTTGCCCAATCCGTTCCGGACACGGTTCGCACCAGGTCGGGCCTGTCGGGAACGACCCGCCGCAACACAGCCAGTTTCCGGACGCTGGACTGGAGCGATTATTTCGGAAGCCTGCGTCGCGGGGCGATTCTCGTCGATATCGACAGCCGCGCCCTGCACATGTGGCAGGAAAGCGGCGAGTATCATTTGTTCCCATCTTCGGTCCCGATGTCGCCCGAACTGACCCGGAAGGGCCGAACCAGCGTCATACGGAAAGTGGAGGGGCCAAGCTGGTCGCCCACGCCGAACATGCGCCGGCGCAACCCGGAATGGCCGGCCTACGTGCCGCCCGGGCCCGACAACCCATTGGGGACGCACGCTCTTTACCTCGGATGGAAGTACTACCGGATCCATGGGACCCATGACACCCGCAAGATCGGGCGCCGCTCCTCCTCCGGTTGTATCGGGCTCTATAACGAGCATATCGCACGCGTCTTCGAAATGACGCGAATCGGCACGCAAGTGTTGCTGATTTAACAGATTCGCTTTTGAGGGCGGAGCGGACTCCTCGACTCCACGTTGCAAAGGCCAGGTTTGGCTGGTTAACGAGTCGGGCCTAGTACTGTCTTGGTGCCATCCTGCCAGCCGACTCCCCGGCGATGATGGCCAATCTGGAGGATACAGATGAAAAAGATCGCTCTGGCCGCCGCTGTTACGGCCGCCGCCACCACCGCCTATGCCGGCAACCCCGAGCCCGCGCCGATCGAGCCCGTGGTGATTGTCGAGGACACGTCGTCCTCGTCCGCCGGCATCGTCGTGCCGATCCTGGCGATCATCCTGCTGGCCGCCGCGGCTGCTTCGGACTGATCCGCGGGACACCGCACATGCGATCGAAGGCGCCCGTTCGGGCGCCTTTTTTCGTTTCATCCGCCCCAAAAAAAGGACCCCTGCGGCCAAGGGGGCGGCCGACAGGGGTCAAGGTGCGCCCGTCGGACATTGAACGACAGGCGCTGGCGGTAACTGTTCGGGCGGTCAGCGCATCGCTGCGAGCTCATCCCTGATCTGTTGACGGAGGGCGTCGATCGGAACGCGCTTGCCCTCGCGCTTGAAGTGCCAATACGTCCAGCCGTTGCAGCTTGGGGCCCCTTCGAGGCGCGCGCCGACCTGGTGGATGGATCCCGTTTCCCGGGCGGCGGCCAACGTTCCGTCCGGCCGGACTTGCGCCGAGTGGCGCCCGTTGAGCGAGTGGAGCACCTCGCCAGGGCGCAGCAATCCGCGCTCGACCAGCGTTCCGAAGGGAATGCGGGGTTCCGCCCGCTTGGAGGTCGAGACCTGAAGCGCGGCGCGTTCGACCGGGCGAACCATCCCGATCCGGGCTTGGGCCAGGTCGCGGTATTCGGCCTCTCGCTCGATCCCGATCCAGTGCCGTCCCAGCATCTTGGCGACTGCCCCGCTCGTCCCCGTCCCGAAGAAAGGGTCGAGCACGACGTCCCCCGGATTGGTGGTGGCCATCAGGATCCGGTGCAGCAGCGCCTCTGGTTTCTGGGTCGGGTGCGCCTTCTCGCCACGCGCGTTCTTGAGCCGCTCGTGCCCTGTGCAGATCGGAAACGTCCAGTCGGAGCGCATCTGCACGCCGTCATTCGCCGCCTTCAGGGCTTCGTAATGAAACGTGTACTTCGCCTTTTCTGACCGGGATGCCCAGATCAGCGTCTCGTGTGCATTCGTCAGCCGCTTGCCGCGGAAGTTCGGCATCGGATTTGTCTTGCGCCACACCACATCGTTAAGGATCCAGTAGCCGGCATCCTGCATGGCGGCGCCCATGCGAAACACGTTGTGGTAGCTGCCGATGGTCCAGATCGCGCCATCCGGCTTCAGCAGGCGCCTCGCAGCGGAGAGCCAATCGCGCGTGAATGCGTCGTAGGCGGCGAAGCTGTCGAACTGGTCCCAATGGTCGTCCACGGCGTCGACCTTGGAATTGTTGGGCCGGTGCAGATCACCTCTGAGCTGCAGGTTGTAGGGCGGGTCGGCGAAGACCAGGTCCACGCTTTCCGCCGGCAGACGCTCCATCTCGGCGATGCAGTCGCCTGCCAATATCGTATCGAGCGGAAGCGAATGCTCCCGGGTCTTGCCTGCCATGTCACTGCCTCGTGCGGCGCCCTCGTTTTCGGGTGCGCTCTTGTTGTGAGGGCAGGATGCGGTGGTGCGACGCGGACGTCAAAGACCCGATTAAGGCGAATTCTGGGCAGTCGGCGGAAACAAGATGTTGCGTATTGGTGCGAAGCTACGCCGATGATGTGGTGTCACACCGTGACATTTTAGCCCTTCCCGGTGCTCGGCCGTCCCGTAGCCCATGTTCCGATCCCAGCCGTAGCCGGGGTATTGTTGCGCGAGGATCACCATTCCCCGATCCCGCCATGTTTTCGCCAGGACCGACGCCGCCGCGATGGACGCCGAGACGCCATCGCCCCCCACTATCGTCTGGCAGGAAACGCTCGCCCATGACGGGCGGTCGTTTCCGTCGATCAGCAGGTGATCGGGTGAGACGCCCAGCGCCGCGACGGCGCGTTCCATCGCTAGATGGGTCGCCTTGCGAATGCCCAGCGCGTCGATCTCTTCGACGCTGGCCTCACCGATGGCATGGTGTGCGATGTCTTCGATCAACGGGGCGAGGGCCACGCGCCGCTTTGCGGTCAGCTTCTTGGAATCGTTCAGCCCCGGCGGGACCTCGCCACGCAGGCAGACGGCCCCGGCCACGACCGGTCCGGCCCATGGCCCCCGTCCGACCTCGTCGACCCCGACGACGAAACGCGCCCCCCGGTCCCGGGCGGCGCGTTCGTTGCTGAGGTCGGGTCCGCTCAACGGCGCGAGGCGAGGTTGCGGTAGGCCGGTGGGATCGCCCAACCATTCCGCGCAAGACAGCGCGGAGAATAAAGCGTGCGGGTCCGCTCGAAGCCACGCACCTGGCGCAGGCATTGCGGCGGGAGCGAGCCTGCCCGGCGCACTCGGTTCTGCGCACAGCGCGCGCCATAACCTGTCACGACACCGTCCAGGGTGCGCAGGCTGCGCAGGCAATCGGCCGGGATGCTGCGATCATCCCGGCGCAGCACCTGATTGCCGGGACGGCGATGCGGCCGCGGGGATCTGATGATCGGGTCGTAGTAATCACGCCGGTCGCGGCGCACCTCCCGCGAGCGGTCGCGACGGTCGTTGCGGTTCTCTATGGCTTCTTTCAGCGCGTAGAGCAGCACGAGACCGCCGACGACCTTGGCCACGTCCTCGGCATCGGCACGGGCGGGCGTCGCGGCGGGGAGCGATAGCGCCAGTGCGACGAGGGCGGCGATCAGGGAACGGGACATGGCAGGCTCCTTACAGCTTCGAACTCGGTGTCCCAACCCTCGTCGGCAGCCGATGCGGCGCTCAATATCCACGCGTCGTCATGGCATAACGGTCGCAGGGATATTGCCTGACGCCCTCCCATCGCTCATCTGTCGGAACATGAGATCCGCACTCCTCTCCCTCGCATTCCTCGCGCTTGCCGCTCTGCCGGCTCAGGCGGCCTGCTATGCCGATTACAAGGCCAAGCAGGACGATCCCTTGCGCCTGCACTATGGTGTGATCCAACTCCCCGACGGTCCCTGCAACGCGCAGGCGGCAACGGCGGCCCTGCGAAGCCGTCTTGGCGACGGCTGGCAATTGTTGCAGGTGGTTGGCACCTTCGGCGCTGACGGACTGGACCAGAGGAGAGATCGTGCAGGCCCCTACTTCCTCCGTTACTGAAACGCGCGCGGCATCCGCCCGGATCCTGGGCTTCGGCATCGCGGCAGTCGTCGTCATCCTTGGGGCGGCGGCCGTCTTCCTGTTCGCGACGCTGCCATCGGGCGGGGCATTCAACGACCGGGTCGAGCGGCTTTTCGTCGAGGCGAACCTGACCAGCCAGGCCGAGATCCGTCTGCTGGAAATCCTCGCCCAGTCGGGCACGGCCTTCTCCGAGGTGCTGATCAGCTACCGGACGGTCATCTTCGTCCTGATGGTCTTTGCGACGGCCCTGCTGATCGCCTGCGTCGTGTTGCTGGTCGCGATCGTGACGCTGAACCGGCGCATGGGCGAGATCGAGCGGTCCGGCATCCAGGTGACGTCGCTTGTCATCAGCCGGGCGGAGAATGCGGTCTACCTCAACGATATCGAGCTCAAACTGACGGATGCCGCGATGGAAACGCTGAGCGTTCTGGCAGAGGCGCGACTGGACGGCGAGATGCTGACGGGTGCGCAGATCGAAGCGACGATCTCCGGCAAGTCCGAGGCCGATGCCGAAGAGGCAGCGGGCGCGACCCGCATCAAGCGTTTGCGCGATGCGTTGGGCAATCAGATCGTCACGGCGTTGCTGATCCGGAACATCACGCGGCAGGGCTACGTGCTGGACCTCGACCCAAAGGTCATCCGGATCGCGTGAGCCGGAAATACCCCACGACCCCGGACGGCAGATACTTCGTGGCCAAAGGCCGGCTCTGGCGCTGCACCGACCCGTCACTGGCTGACTCAGAGCGTCGCGCGGCAGTCAAGGCGTTGATGCAGGCGCGTCGCGCCGTGCGGGATGCCGACAGCGAAGACGCCACCCGCGCCGCCCGCGCGTCCGTGCAGGCCGCCAAGGAACGTCTGGGTGAACGCGGACCGGTCTGGTGGGATGACGGCGCCCCGGACGAAGGCCGCAAGGCCCCTTGGAACAGCAGCTATGCCGAATGGTGGGCGGCGCTCTCCGAGGACGACAAGGCGCTGGGAACCTGATCCCCTCATCGTGGCGGAGATTTTCCCCAGAGAGCGCGAGGGACAGAGCCTCTCGCACCGCGGGAACAGGTCTCTGCCCGATGCGCGCCGCTTGACTTGGCCGGGCCGATCGCCCATCTGCGCTGCAACGTCGGCCGCAGCGTGAGCAGGCGGCGCCCCGTGGCGGGCGCGACGGCTTAACCCCCGACCCCCCAGTTCCCCATCACGCAGGGTTCTGACCGCAGGATGCCGATCGGGCCTCTGCGGACCCTCGTGCGCCGCGCCTTCGCGGCCTCTGCGCTCCGTATGCCGGGGCGCGAAAGGATATGACTTGAAAGACTTCGAAACTCTGGGCCTCGTGCCCGACCTGCTGACCTCGCTCTCCGAGGCTGGCCTTGAAACGCCGACACCGATCCAGGCCAAAGCCATCCCGCTGGCCCTGTCCGGGCGTGACGTGATGGGCCTGGCGCAGACCGGGACCGGCAAGACGCTGGCCTTCGGTCTGCCGCTGATCCAGCAGCTGACCGGGACGGGCCGGCCCCGTCCGAAGACGGTCAAGGCGCTGGTCCTCGCGCCCACGCGCGAACTGGTGAACCAGATCGCCGACAACCTGCGCGTCCACACGAAAGGGACTAAGCTGAAGGTCTCGACCGTGGTGGGCGGTCAGTCGATCAATCGGCAGGTCGCGATGCTGGAGCGGGGCGCGGATATCCTGGTGGCGACACCGGGGCGACTGATCGATCTGATGGATCGCGGGGCGGTGGACCTGTCGACCGCTAGGTATCTGGTGCTGGACGAGGCCGACCAGATGCTGGACATGGGCTTCATCCACGCCTTGCGCCGGATCGCGCCCGAACTGGGCACGCCGCGCCAGACGATGCTGTTCTCGGCCACGATGCCAAGCCAAATGGACGAGTTGTCGCGCGCCTATCTGGACGATCCGGTCCGCGTCCAGGTGACGCCGCCGGGCAAGGCGGCCGACAAGGTCACGCAGGAAGTGCATTTTGTCGAGCAATCCGACAAGCCCGCCAAGTTGCGCGAGATTCTCGACAGCGAACCGGGTGCCCTGACACTCGTCTTCGCGCGCACCAAGCACGGCGCTGAGCGGCTGATGAAGGGCCTGGTCGCCGACGGATACGACGCAGCCTCGATCCATGGTAACAAGAGCCAGGGGCAGCGGGACCGGGCCATCGCCGCCTTCCGCCAGGGAACGGTGCCCATCCTGGTGGCGACCGACGTGGCCGCGCGGGGCATCGACATCCCGGGTGTGGCCTTTGTGGTGAATTACGACCTGCCGAACGTGCCCGAAGCCTATGTCCACCGGATCGGCCGCACGGCGCGGGCCGGCCGCGAAGGAACGGCCGTGGCGTTCTGCTCCTCCGAAGAAACGGGGCTCCTGCGAGACATTGAGAAGGTGATGAAGATCGAAATTCCCGTCGCATCGGGGGAGATGTTCAAAGGGCCGCTGCAACGTCCGAAGATGGGCGGGGGCAAGCGCGGCGGTGGACGTCCGCAAGGCCAGAAGCCCAAGGGGCAGAAGCCGCGCGGCGCGGCGCCGAAAGGACCGAGCAAGTCCGCCAAGCGGCCGCAACAGCGTCACCGCGTTCGCCGGCGCGCGGCCTGACCGCGCTTGACCCCGGCGCATGGCTCCCCGACAGGAAGCCATGCGCAGCGTCTTAATCACGGGAACTGCCGGGTTCATCGGCTTTCACCTGGCTCGCCGTCTTCTCGCGGATGGATGGCAGGTCACCGGCTTTGACGGGATGACCGACTATTACGACGTCGCGCTGAAGCGGCGGCGGCATCAAGTCCTTTTGCAATCGCCCGGCTTCCGCGCCGTGGAAGGGATGCTGGAAGACATGGACCTGCTGCGCCGCACGGCAGACGACGCAGCGCCGGACATCATCGTCCATCTCGCTGCGCAGGCCGGTGTCCGCTACAGCCTTGAAAACCCGCGCGCCTACGTGTCCTCGAACCTCGACGGCACCTTCAACGTTCTGGAGGTCGCGCGAATGCGCGAGGTCGAGCACTTGCTGATGGCGTCGACTTCGTCGGCCTACGGCGCCAACACCGAGATGCCCTTTACCGAGGATCAGAAGGCGGACCATCCGCTGACGTTCTATGCCGCGACCAAGCGCGCGAACGAGCACATGGCCCATGCCTATGCGCATTTGTGGAAGATGCCGGTCACGTTGTTTCGTTTCTTTACGGTCTACGGGCCGTGGGGGCGGCCGGACATGGCCCTGTTCAAGTTCGTGGATGCAGCGTTGAACGGGCGCGCGATCGACCTCTACAACCATGGGCGCATGGCGCGCGACTTCACCTATGTGGACGACCTCGTCCGCGCGATCGTGCTGCTGATCGACCTGCCTCCGGCGCAGGTCGATGTGCGCGGGGAGGTCGTTCAGGGCGACACGCTCAGCCCGGTCGCTCCGCACCGGATCGTCAATATCGGGAATGGTCGTAGCGTCCAGCTACTGGACTTCGTGGATGCGCTGGAGCGGGAACTTGGTGTCGAGATCCGGCGGAACCTGATGGACATGCAGCCGGGCGATGTGCCCGCCACCTGGGCTTCGTCTGACCTTCTGGAACGCCTGACCGGCTATCGTCCGGGAACAGACCTCGAGGACGGGATCGCGCAATTCGTCGCGTGGTATCGCGCCTATTACGATCTGCCAGCCGATTAGCGCGACAGTGACGTCAGGACCGTCCGCGATCTTCCGAGTAGCGGCGATAGATCGTCGGGTTGAAGATCGAATTCACCTCCAACTCCTTCGTCGGCAGCAGATCAGCCGAGAAGGTACGTGAGGCCTCGAAGGTCTCCGGCGTCAGGGCCCGCAGCCCGTTCGGCAGTGGGCCGAGCTGTCCCCCCGGCACTTTCGACGCCATGTGGAAGCCCCAGATCCCGAACGACGGAACCGAAGTCTGATAACTGACGATCTCGGGGAAAATCTCTTCGAGGGTGCGCGCGACGGTCCAGTAGGTGTTGCGCGTCGCGAAGGGGGACGAGCTCTGGGTGACAAGCGTGCCGTCGTCGGTCATTGCGCCGTGGACCAAGGCGTAGAACTCTATCGAATAGAGCTTGGAGAGCGCCTCGTTATGTGGATCGGGGAAGTCGATGATCACCCGGTCATAGCGGCGATCCGTCTCGCGGACGTAGACGAAGGCATCCATGTTGTGCACGTGCAGCTTGTCGGATGCCATGCTGTCCCCGTTCAACCGCCGGACCGGGCCGAATTCCTGCCCAAGACGCGTCATCTCGGGATCGAGGTCCACCAGGTCGATGCGCTGGACGGAGGGGTGGCGCAGCACTTCGCGGACGGCGAGCCCATCGCCGCCGCCCAGGATCAAGACGTTCTCCGGCGTACCGGGTGTCCAGGACAGGACCGGGTGAACGAGCGCCTCGTGGTAGCGGTATTCGTCGACCTCGGCGAACTGCAGATGACCGTCGATGAAGAGCCGGACGTCGTCGGTCTTCCACGTGTTGGTGACGACGAGCGACTGGTAGGGCGACTGCGTCTGCCAGACGATCTGATCGAAGTAGAGATGGTCCTGCGCGTAGGCCGTGATCCGCGATGCGCCCAGCGTGAAGGCAAAGAGCGCGCCGATGGTCAGGCCGACATAGCCCAGCATCCGGCCCGGATTGTCGAGATGCTCCCTCAGCCAGAAGACATTCAGTAACGCCACCAGGGCATTCGTCAGACCGACGGCGAAGGACGCGGTGATCAGGCCCAGCGACGGCAGCAGCAGCAGCGGGAAGGCGACCGACCCGATCAGGCCGCCCACGTAATCGAGCGACAGCACATCGGCCAGCGACTGACGCATGTCGGATCGCTGGGACAGGATCCGTGTGAGGATCGGGATCTCCAATCCGACCAGAAAGCCGATCGTGAAGATGAACGCGAACATCCCCACCTGATAGAGCCATGGCGCGAAGGGAAAGAGCATGAAGAGGGAAATGCTGCACACGCCCCCGATCATGGCGAGCACCAGCTCGATCCGGATGAAGACCTGGATCAGGTTGCCGTGAATGAACCGCGAGACGTAGGACCCGATCCCCATCGCGAACATGAAGAACCCGATCGTCAGCGAGAATTGGTGGACCGAGTCGCCGATCAGATAGCTGGACACCGTCCCGATGATCAGCTCGTAGACGATCCCGCAAAGCGCCACGACGAGGATCGAGCCAAGCAGGATCAGCGCCTGGCGCTGAGGCAGGTCCGAGTAATCGTTGGTCTCGGCCTCGTGGATCGGCATGTCAGTCATCGGACGGCCCCCGTCTTCAGGTCGGAATCGAAGGGGCCCGCCCGCGGGCGAGCCCTCGAAGGTCGATAATTCGGCTTACTTGCCGGCGCGCGGGCCGCCGGATCGGGCCGAGGACGGCGCGCGGTAGTTGGAGCGCGGCGTGACGTTGCGGTTCGAGAAGCTGGACTTCGTCACCCCGGCACTACGCTGGCGGTTGATCAGGTTGCCCAGCAGAACGCCGGCCAGGAAGCCGGTTCCCGAGAAGCGAAGGCCCGAGGCGTTTCCGACGGCGTCGGTCGCGATCAGGCGGTTGTTCTCTTCGTCGATCTCGACCGTGAACACCTTGCCTTCGCCGGAATCCTGCACACCATTCGCATTGTCATCGGCAAAGCCGAGAAAGGACGCGTCGGGCTGCACATCCAGCCCCAGCGTCTTGCCGTAGAAACGCGGATCGGCGTTGAGCACTTCGGTATAGAAGGCGGTGAATTCGGCCATCCGCTCATCGGTCACCTCGGTGATCCCCTGCTCACCCAGATATCCCTGGTAATTCGCGAGAACGAACTCCGTCCGGTCGAGAACCTGACCCAGATCGGCAGTCTGTTCGTCCTGCGGCGCAAGGAAGACCGAGTAGGCGACGAAGCCGCCAATGGCTAGGAAAGCGATCAGCTTTAGTTGTTGAAACACGTCCGGACCCTTCTAACTTCTAGTAGTTTACCGCAGCGAACACGTCCACCAGACCTGATGCAATTCGGGGGCGAAGTAATCCGAGATCCGTCCGCGTTTTTCGAAGCGATGTGACAGCAAAGCCTCTTCGTTGGCGTCCGAGATGTCACTCGGGATGGAAAGGACCGCAATTCGCGCGCCATTTCGCCTTATTTCATCAAGGTGTCTGGCCATCCCTTCGATACCGTCCGGCCCTGCCTTCCAGATCAGGCCGGCGGCACCGTCGGTTTCCGGTTCGCGCGCGGCGCCGGTGATCACGAGACCCGTTTCGTCATAGGACGTTGCTTCGGCACCGCCTTGGTAGTCGGGGTTTTCGAGGCCATAGACGATCTTCGCTTCGCCCCGGGCATGATAGTCCGGAACGGTCATCTCGACCTCGGCGCCGAAGGCCTCGTACATTCTGTGAGCGGCGGCATAGACCATCTCGCCGTTCTCGCCGTAGTCGCTGGTCGCGATCAGAAGTTTGCGGATCCCCATCTCGCGCAGGTATCCCAGCAGTTCATTGAGCATGAAGCGGCCCAGCCCCTCGCCGGTCTCCTCCTCGGTCAGATATGTCCAGGACAGCCACGCGATATCGGGTACGTGTTCGTCGGCAGAATGACCCGTCACCCCGATCACCTTGCTGCCACGCGTCAAGACGAACATACCGTCGAGATCGCCCTTGAGGAATCCGTGTTCGGCCTCGACCGCATCGTCCTCATCGGTCTCATCGATGATCGCGACGACATGGGCGATGTCGGCGGTTTTCATTGGCCGAAGTCGGGGTTCTTTTGACGCGAACAGAGAGCCGAACATGGCGAAGCCTCCTCCGATCAGGGCAGCGGTTGCATGAGCGGCGACCGAAAGATCATTCCAGAAGAACGCCGCTTCGAGGATCAGTGTCGTGGCAATGGCGGCAACAAGGATAGGGCGCCCCCATCCCGATGCGCCCGCGACGAGTGCATAGCAGACCAGACCATAGGCAATGCCGGAGGCGCCGACGAAGTAGGGGCCGGTCACCGCGTATTGCACCAGCGTTCCGGCCATCCCGCAAAGAGCTGCCAGGCACAGCGTCTTCCACGATCCGATCCGACGCTCGGTTCGACTGCCTCCGATGGCGATCAGCAAGAGATTGACCGTGAGGTGCTGCGCGTCTCCGTGACGAAGGATGCCGAGCATGGCATCGCCAAGGCCCGAGATTGCCGCGGTCGTTCTGACCGCCCCTTCGAGAGCGTAGATGCCGGCGATCAGCCCGCAGAGGAGAAGCGTGGCCCATCGGGCGGATCCGTCCTGCGTCAGCTTGCGATCGCGACCGCGTTCGGCGCGCCTCGCGTGATGTCGCGAAGCTCGGTCCGGGAGGGACGGAAGTACTTGCTCAGGTGGTCCAGCGCGACGCGGGGATCGCAATCGCCGCACATGAAGATATCGATGGCGGCATATCCAACCTCGGGCCAGGTGTGGATCGAGATGTGGGACTCCGCCAGGATGGCGACCCCGGTGAAGCCGGCGCGCTGTCCGAAATCATGGAAATTCGTGTCCAGTACGGTCGCGCCCGCTGCCTCGGCCGCCTGGCGAAAGATCTCTGCGGCTGGCGTCCCGTCAAAGAGGTTCGTCGCACCGTGGAAATCCGCCAGCAAATGCCGCCCGCAGGCTGCGACGATCGGGGCTTCGAGGACTTGCTTCATGGTGACGGCGGCCTGTCTTTTGATGCAGCGTATGGGGACGCCGATGCTGCATCAATCGAGATGACGACCTCAGATCGGAAAGGTGTGACCTCTCGGCCGTACTCCTCGATCTATGTGGCAACTTCCGGGCAGTCGCATCGAAGATTGAATATTGGCGTCGCTTCGGTTTCGCACTTCTTGTTGGGGGCCGAGGTGACGTGCGATCTGGCCAGGCGGATTGCGCGGAGCAGGCATCAAGGCAGGAAAACCTGCAGCAGAGACGTCGTTCCGACCCTCACTTTGCATCGGATGAGATGTTGCTTCGATCTGTGGCGCAGACGAACAGATCATGCCGAGCCATTCCGCACGGCCGGCATGATCCTTTGACGTGTGCCTGAACTCAAATCCTGTGGCCGGCGGACTGGAGTGTCATCACTGTCAGTCCACGGACCTCGCATCGACGGGTGAGTAACCGCGACGCTCACCTCTTTGCCAAGGACTGGCCAGCCCCGTACCGGCCGGTTTCTGCGGCACTATGCCGGCGCAATGCGCGGCCACCGGGCCGCATTCAGGTCAGGAGACATTGAAGCGGACCCGGCGCATATCGGCCAAGGACATATCGACGAAGCGGATCGTCTGGCCCCGGTCCGCGAAGACCACATCATCTCCGTCCTGGCTCATCCTCGCGCGCGCATCCGCGCCAGAGCTGTAGCCGTAGCGAGAGAATTGCAGCTCATCCCACGGCTCGAACCCATGGATCGTATCGCTCCCGACGGCATCGCGACGGAAGATGAAGACGTCGGCGCCAGTTCCACCGTTCATTCGGTCATCGCCTGCGCCACCCTCCAAGACGTCCGTCCATTTCTTGTTCGCGGTACGCATGTAGTCGTCGAGATCGGCTTGCGTTCCGCGTCGGTACTCTGTGCTTTCGGCGAACCCGACGACGACTTCCGCCCTGCTCATGCCTCCATCCAGCCGAGCCGTCCAATTGGTCAGGCCGATCGCGTCTGCGTCTCTTCCTAGGACATTCTGGTAGAGAAGATTCACGAACTCTGAATTTTCGAGATCGCCATAACGCTGCTGGAATTCCGGCGAGCCCGCGAAAGCCCCGGCAGCCTGAACCAGCCCGACCCGACCCTCGGCGATCGCGTCGATCCAGTTCTGGAACCCTGTCGTATCCGGCTCTCGGCCCAAGGTAGAGCCATAGAGCCGGTAGACCTGACCAGTCACATCCGCCTCATCCCGCGAAGTCGCTTCGATCAGCGGCGTCCCATCAACGAGCGTCTGGGATCCGTCGCCGGCGCGCAGGACGTCTGTGTCGTCGCCCGAGCCGGTCAGGGTCCCTTCGCCATTTGGCCGGCCGGATCCAAGTTCCGTTTCGATCCCGAACGATTGCGCCAAGTTGGCGAATTCGCGGCTACCGATGAAGCCGTCCAGGACCGCATCACGAGAAATACCGTCCTCCAGACGACCGACCCATGCCGAAAAGCCGCCGCTGTCCGGCGCCCGGTCGAAGAAGGCGCGGTATAGCGTTGTGACGTAGTCCTCGTCGGAGGTGTTCCGGCCCTGGAACTCAGGCGATCCTATGAAACTGCGAGCGACATCCGCACCGGCCATCACACCGGTATGCAGGCGATCGGTCCATGCGTTGCTGCCTTGCGCGTCCGCATCCCTCCCGAGGATCGTCTCGTAGAAGCGTCCGACGAAAGCCTTGATCTCATGCAGGGACTGGTTGTCCTGGTAGGCCGCCGTTCGATACTCACCGTCCCGGGCGTCGAGGATGTTGTCGAAGCGATAGAGCACGGACTCGCCACTGTCGGGATCCGTACCGGCCGCGACGATGTCGAGACGCCCGTCACCGTCCAGATCATGCGCGACCGGTGATCCGACATAGGCGCCGAAGAGGGGTCCCGGACCGTCGATCGCGTTGAGTTGCGTTCCATCACTGTCAATCGCGATGATCTGGCCGCCCTTGCTGATGAGAAGCTCCAGATCGCCATCCCGGTTGTCGAGATCCACGGCGATCGGCTGACGGTTGATGATCGCCTCGACCGACCCGTTGAACGGTTTGGGCTGAACGGCGAAGAGTTGCGTGCCGTCGGCGTTGAAGGCGTGGACCCAGCCATTGGTCGTCGCGGCAACGATTTCGTCGCGTCCATCCCCGTCGAGATCTGCGAGCATCGGGGCCGCCATGACGCGGCCATTCGTTTCGAGCGTGTGCCGCAACGTACCGTCCGCGTTCCACACCTTTACGTGGGTGCCGCGGTCATCTTTGAAGAAGTCGCCGGTGCCCTGAATGATTTCGATCCGGCCATCGCGATCCAGATCGCCAATCACGGGGCTGGACCACAGCGACTGTTCGTCGAATTTCCCTCTGTAATCCGCACTTGTCGATGAAGCGATCTGCCCGTCCCAGCCGGGAACGACCTGCTGACCGAATGCGTTGAAAGCGTGGAGGACACCGCCCTGCTGCGGCAAGCCCGCGTCCGGATTGCGCGAGATGTCGGACGGAACCAGGACTTCGTTCAGGCCGTCGCCATCCAGATCGGCGACCGCAGGCGTCGCGCCTGCAGTATCGTGGAGATTGGCTCGCTGCTCGACCGCTCCGGTGCGGCCGTCCAGGACGTAGTATCCGTGATCCCAGGAGGTGAATAGAACTTCACGCACACCGTCCCTGTCGATGTCGTAGACACGGGGCGCACCGTAGACGCCATCTGGCCTGTCTTCGTCACCGAAGCGGTCGTTTGTTTGATGGAACCACAGGGTGTTGCCGTCGGCATCGACGGCATAGACACCGCCGTCGTCGCCGGGTTGCCCCACGGTATTGTACCCCGGTTCGTTCACGCCTCCGACGCCGACGATGATGTCGATGGAGCCGTCGCCGTTCACGTCAGAGAAAGTCGGCGCAGTCGTGACGGACGTCGTCTCGTACGACTTGCCGGTCGCCGGATCGATGCTGGGGAAGGCGTCGAAAGTCTTGACCCATTTCTTCGTGCCGTCCGCTTCGAAGACGGCAAGGCCTCCGGGCGCGATTTCATTGCCCGCGTCGTCCAGAAGCTTCGAGGCCCCGACGACGATCTCCATCTCTCCATCGCGATCGATGTCATAGACGCCGACCGATGCATTGCGGACCGGCCCCAGGCCAAGCTCGGAAACCCAAGAGTCACGAGGCATGTCCAGTTGCAACGTGTAGTCGAGCGATATGCCATTCGGGGCGCCGGTCGCCTGGTACTGGGGCGCGAATACGCGCGCGAAGTAGACTCCCTCGGTCAGCGCCGCCACCTGAACACTCTCGGGCCCCGAGCTCTGCCAGTCGATCGCGATCCTCTCTCCGCTTTCGTTGAAGAGTGAGAGATTGAGATCGATTTCACCCGTCGGACGCATCTCGAGGCTGACCGGGCCGGGACCCGTCTCGATCCGATGCCAATCCTCTTTCGAGCCGCTAAATGTGGTGATGCCACGCGAAAGAAGGTCGGCCTCGCCTCTCGTATTATTGCCGTCGTTGGGATCTGCTTCGGGCAGATCGATCGAGAGACTATAGGTGATGCCGAAGCCGTCTGGCGGATTGTCGACGTATTGCCCGTCATAGGCCCGGACGTAGTAGGTTCCGGGTGTCGTCACGATCCGGGAAAAGCTTTCATCCCCCGAAGGCGTGAACGAGGATCCGATCGCCTGCCCTGCGGAATTCCGAAGCTCGATATTGACGTTCCGGCCGTCGCGGGCCGTATCGCCTGTAGGCGACATCGATAGGGCGATTTCTCCATCCAGGGACTCGACCTTGAACCAGTCGTACCCGTCGCTTTCGATCTGCCAAGTACCCTCGGTCAGCGCCGTAGCCTCGGCTTGCGTGTCGCCGGGATCGCCGGCAACGGAAGAAAGCGCCGCATGGGCGAAGTCGTCGAAGAATGGATCCACGGGTCTTTTCGAACTCTCTTACCAAGTGATCGCAGCGCTCGCTCGCGCGTTTCTCGATCCCCTAAGCCCCCGACTGTTGAGAAACCCCTAATTGGCGGATTTTCGGGAACAGCGGTGGCGGAGTCGGGGCCTTTGGCGGTTGCTGCCGGGGCGGGTGGCCGATAGGAGGCGGGCCCACAGCCGGGATACAGCGTCAGAGGGAACGATCGATGGAAGACGACGATCTTGTGCCGCTTGCCGAGAAGGTGGCGACCCTTTTGCAGCTCGACCGGATGCGTCATCGCGTCGGGACCGAGGTGGACATGCGTCCACTCACCGGTGTCTCGACCTACCTGACCGAGGTCTTCGAGCGCAGCGGCGAAATCCCGCCGGATGCGACGCCGGCCGAGATCTATGCGGCAATGAACCGGCGGATCGCGCAGGTGCAGGCACAGATCTATCTCCTGCGCCTCGAGATGGAGACGCGGTCGGAGACCGACCCGACGCGGATCCTCGCGGATCCGATGGTTGTCGCGGCCTACGGGGATCGGATCGAAAGCGGGGTAAAGACCCCGAAGGACTACGATTTCTCGTCGGTCATCCTCGCTCACGGCTGGCACGGGGTCGAGCGGGGCGGCGATGGGTGGCACAGGTGGATGCGGCCCGTGGACGGGCCGGCGGTCGCCTGTCTGCCCCATCTCGGACCAGTGCCGCAGGAGCTGGAAATCCATGGCTACGTTCTGGACAAAGACCAGCTTCCGACGCTCTCCATCCGCTCGACGGATAGGGAAGCGGAGATCGTCCCCAATGAAACGGCCCCTCACCGCTTCGTCGCCAAAGTGCGGCCGCCCGAGGACGTGCTGAGCGCCTCCAGCCATGTGGTCCTGGAGTTCAGGATCGGCGAATGGCGCATGCCAGGCGGCGGAGACAGCCGGATGTTGGGTGCGAACATTTCCCGCTTTGCCTTCCGCCCGCTTGAGACGGCATCGGAATGAAGATCGCCGCCCTGTGCGACTTTCCGTTCTGGGAGAAGCGTATCGGCTCTGCCGTCCGCATGAGCAGCCTGTGCGACACGCTCGCGAGACATCTGGATCTGACCGTGATCAGTTCGGTCGTCGCGGACCGGCCCGCAAGGCGATCGGCATGGAGCCTGCGAGGCGCCGATGAACTCGGGATCGAAGCGGACATGCCGCGCGAGGACATCGCCGCTCGCATCGCCGAGGCCGTGATCGACAGTGAGGCCGATGCCGTCCTGACCCCCTATCTTAACCGTGGATGGATGGCCTCGGCGGTGCCACGCGACGTCTTGCGGGTGGTGGACACCCACGATTGTCAGTCCCAGCGCGCGGCCTCGCTGGCACGTCACGGTCTGAAGTCTTCCATCTCGATCAGTGGGAGAGAGGAAGGTGCCGCGCTCGACCGCTACGATCTTGCGCTGGCCATGTCCCAGGAAGACGCCATGGCTTTCCGGCAGATGACCCGGACGCCATTGGTGATCGCCCCGTTCAGATTGCCGCTCGCTCCCCTGCGGGATCGTGGCGACGGGCAGACGCTTCTGTTCGTCGCGGCAGACAGTCCCGTCAATCGGGTGACGCTTCATTTTCTGATCCGCGAAATTTTGCCTCTGGTCCGAGCACCGTTCCGACTGCGTGTCGTCGGCTCCGTCGATGTTCCCGAGATCCCCGATGGCATGGCTGTTGAAGTCTTGCGAGATGTTCCGGATCTGAAGCCGATCTATGCCGAAACGGATCTTGCGCTGAGCCCGATCTACGCGGGTGGCGGTGTCAAGACCAAGACCTTGGAGCCGCTCTGCTACGGCAGGCCCGTGATGACCACCGATGAGGGCGCGCGCGGCCTGCGTCACCTGATCCCGGACGATCTGATCGCCAATGACAAGGAGACCTTCGCCTATCGGATCGGACTGATCCTGTCG
Organism: Jannaschia aquimarina; assembly: GCF_000877395.1. Lineage (GTDB taxonomy): Bacteria > Pseudomonadota > Alphaproteobacteria > Rhodobacterales > Rhodobacteraceae > Jannaschia > Jannaschia aquimarina. Next base: position 368,610 of record NZ_JYFE01000060.1, read on the forward strand.
GACGCGGCCCGGCGAAAATCTCTATCGCAGGACATCATCAGGCGGGTGCGCAACGAGGACGTCGAAAGCTGGATTCCCCCGTTCAAGGCGTTGCTGGGCACGATGTGCGCCACGAAAAGCGGCGCGATACCGGTATGAATTCGGTCGAGCGGATCGTTTTCACGGGCGACTTCCTGCGCCCCTCGATTGCAGGCTTGCTGCCCACGCAGCACGAGAACATCCTATGGCTCCGGAAGGCGGTGGGCGTCCCGGTCGAGATGGCGACGGGTCTGCCCCAGGAGATCCTTCATTGGGACCATCGCTGGCAGAACGGGTCCCGCGTCGACGCGACGACGATCTCTGCGGTCTACCAGATGATGGGGATCCGCCGGGGCATCCATGACTGGCCCCGCCTGTTCGATGCCGAGACGCTGCCCCCGATGCTGGAGGACCTGCTCGACCGCTGGTTCTTGAAATCGTTCGTCATCGGCTTCGAATTGCCCCGCTGGCTGGTGAGCTTTCTCTCCCGGCGAGATGTCCCGTTCGTCGATGTCTCTCTGTCGCCCATCCGCTTCATGGACGATCTGCTCTTCGAGGTCAGCGCATCGCATGAAGCCGGGACCGCAGCGATCCGAAGCCATGGCGTGCCGGAGGACTTGATCCGACTTCAGGCAGGCGTTCTTGCATCGAATGTGGCGAAATCGTTCCCGTCGCCTCCCCGTCCGAACACGTTGCTGATCCTGCTGCAGACCCGATACGACAAGGTCCTGATCCGGGATGGCCGCTTCGTCTCTCTGCTCGATCGGTTGGACGAGTTGGAGCGCGTGGCAGCCGAGTACGACAACGTCCTGATCAAGGCGCACCCGCTGGAGACCCAGGAGGAGGTCATCGACGCGATCTCGGCACGCCTCGACGGGGTCCGACACACGACCGAGAACTTCTACCGCTTGGTAAGCCATGACGGCCTACGGGGCGTCGCGGCCCTCTCATCGAGCGGTGTCCACGAGGCGAGCTGGTTCGGAAAGAGAGGCCACTACCTCATCGAGGGGTTCACGCGCGACACGTTCACCGTGGGTCAGGAAGGCTTCGATGTCGGGGACGCGATCCTGATGCCGGATTTCTGGCGGGACGTCCTCGGCTCCATGGGCTTGCCCGTCACCGAAAAGGACGGGTTGAGGCTTCCGTCGAAGCCGAACCGATTCAGACAGCAATTGCGCAGCGCCTGGGGCTTCAACGAGGTCGATACCGACATCCCGGCGTCATGGGCCAGAACCGAGTGACGAGGGCGGATGCGGGTGTGTCGGCTCCGCCGATCCGTTAGACACGCGGAAACACCCACGACCGTCCGCGCGATGGCGCCGTTGCGTGACGACAGGCGTTGCGTTTCGGGCAGTCGAAATCTAGTGACGCACGCACTTCCAGGCAGGACATATCATTCAGATGACGACGGCATTCATTACGGGCATCACGGGGCAAGACGGCTCGTATCTGGCGAAGCTGCTGCTCGAAAAAGGCTACGAGGTCCACGGTGGCGTGCGCCGGATTTCCCAGCCGGAGACGGTGAGGCTCCAACAATTGGGCATTCTGGATCAGGTGCATCTGCACGAATTCGATCTGGCCGAGCAGAACAGCATCTTCCGGATGATCCGGAAGGTCGAAATGGACGAATTCTACAATCTCGCTGCCCAGAGCTTCGTCGGCGCATCGTGGGAACTGCCTGTCTACACCGCCGAGGTGGATGCGATGTCCGTCGTTCGCATTCTGGATACTCTCCGCTCGGTTCGGCCCGAGACGCGGTTCTACCAGGCATCCACCTCCGAAATGTTCGGCCTGGTCCAGGAAGTGCCGCAGAACGAGAAGACGCCGCTGTACCCGCGTTCGCCTTACGGCGTGGCCAAGGTCTATGGTCACTACATCACGATGAACTACCGCGAGAGCTTCGGAATGCATGCCTCGTCAGGGATCCTTTTCAACCATGAGAGTCCTCTGCGCGGGAAGGAATTCGTCACCCGTAAGATCACACTTGGCCTGGCCGCTCTGGCACGGGGCGGCAATGACGCGGTGGAGCTGGGCAACATGGATGCCCGTCGCGACTGGGGCTTTGCCGGCGACTATGTCGAGGGCATGTGGCGGATGCTGCAGCAGCCGACCGCTGACGACTACGTCTTGGCGACGGGCGTGACATCGACGATCCGCGAGTTCTTCACCTACGCCGCCGAGGCGCTTGGGATGGATCTCGAATGGACGGGTGAGGCCGAGAACGAGACGGCGACCGATCGTGTTTCGGGGAAACTGGTGATGAAGGTGAACCCGAAATTCTACCGCCCCGCCGAGGTCGATCTTCTGATCGGCGATGCCACCAAGGCTCGCGAGACCTTGGGTTGGCAGCCGAGCGTTGACGTCAAGGGCCTTGCCGAGATGATGGCCCGGTTGGATTACGACGCAATCGCCTGACGGGTACGGCCAGCTGAGGATCGCGACGTGAGCCAGAAAGACCGAGTGAAGGCCTTCTTGAGCCATCCGCGCCTGGCTCCGGTCCGAAAGGCCGCGGGCGCCGTAGCGCGACGTCAGAGGCAGGGGCCCTATCTCGGCTTCCTCGACGGGCTGACACAGGACGGTCAGCTCCGCGGCTGGGTGGTCGATCGGCGGACGATGAAGGGCCGGGTTCCCGTGGCGCTCCATATCGGCGGCGAGATGGTCGAGGCCGGGTATGCCAACCACATCCGCGAGGACGTGCGGGCTGCGACAGGTGGCGAGGTCGAATGCGGGTTCTTCTTTCCGCTGACCGATGCCCATTGGGCCAAGATCGCCCAGGCCGACGGCCTGATCTCGGTCCGCACGCACGAGGAAGCGTCCCGCGAGATCGGGTCGCTCCGCCTTTCCGTGGACGGAACGGACCCGAAGCTGGCCAAGGATGTCGGTCAGGCATTCCGCTATGCGATGGGTGCGGATTGGGATCTTCTCTGCGAGAAAATGGACGAGGTTCCCGAACCGGAGGGCCCTCTGCCTCCGATCCGGCAACCTGCCTTCGAGCGCCATGGCCGGATGTTCGATACGGATCGGGTGATCCCGGAAATCCCGCTCAGCGGCCACCCCGCCTATCTCGATTACGTCCGGTACAGATACCGCATGGACGAGAGCTATCAGGTCGAACCCGATCTCGAGTCCAGCGAACGATATCTCTACTGGTACCTGACCGCCTACAGGTCGCAGGAATCCCGTCGCGTTCCACTTAGCCGGGACCTTATCGAGCACCTGAACGAACCGATGGTCATGGGCAGTCAGAGCTTCACGATCAGTCGCATCATGTGGTGGCGGCTGACGGGTCGCCCCGATCTGATGGCCAACGCCAACCTCAATGATCGCGACGGGTATCTGAAGGTGCTGTTCTGGTGGGCCCACCAGGATGCGCCGCATCTCGGCTACGAGGACTGCCTCGTGCCGGACCGCTTTGCCGATCTTCTGCGCGGCGTGCACCCCTCACGAAGGTTGGATGCATATCCTCTCAGCTACTTCAGCGAGTGCTACTTCGCGGATACGCCGAAGCTGCACTTCCTGCGGCCCGGGACGCCGGACGGGCGCAAGGGCCTGGCTCTGGCGATGCTGTTGGCAGCGGTCCAGCGGCCGGACCTCCTGCGGTACATGCCTCGCAGGACGATCGACCAGTTGCTGAAGCCCGGCGAAGACGCACGCTCGGCATTCGAGCATTTCCTGACGGATATCGCAGGAAACGGATCCGAGCCGAGCCCGGTTCAGATGAGTCGGGACCGCTATGCTTCGATCCTCCAGACCCGCTTCTTCGATCTCGACAGCTACTCGTTCATGACGCGTGATCGGAACGGGAATAGGTTCGAGGCAGCAGCTTTGCCACCACCCAACGAGGACAGGCCGACGGTCGACGTCCAGCTTATCGGTCCGTTGGCGAAAGCGTCCGGCCTGGGTCAGGCGACCCGGCTTTCCGCCGACATCCTGCGGGCCACCGGCCTCGACGTGCGGGGCGTCGACTTCGACCTCGACAACCCCGCACCCGAAGGATTCAGCAGTGATTTCCTGGTCGAGGAGTACGGGCCCGCGGAAATCAACATCATTCATCTGAACGCCGAATCCATACCGCTCGCTTTCGCGTATCAGCCAGACGTCTTCTCGGGCGCCTACAATATCGGTTACTTCTTCTGGGAACTCGATACGCCCGCCTACTGCCATTACCTAGGGATGGAGATGCTGGACGAAATCTGGGTTTCGACCCAATACGGCGTCCAGATCTACAGGCCGGACGCCGCCGGCAAACCTGTGATCAATGTCGGTATGTGCTACGAGGATACGCCTGGCATAGAGCGCGAAGATGCCCGCGCCTATGTCGAGCGCCGGTTCCGGTTCGACGAAAGTCATTTCGTCGTTCTCGTGGCTTTCGACAGCTTTTCCTTCGTTCAGAGGAAGAACCCGGTCAACGCTCTGCTTGCCTTCCAGAAGGCATTCGCCGACGTCCCCGAGGCCCGGCTCGTGGTCAAGACGCAGAACCGCGACAGCGTCTTCGATCCGGTGCAGGTCGCTTTGTGGGACAGGGTCGAGACGATCATCCAGGGCGACCCGCGGATCGTCGTCATAAACGAGACGCTGACCTACCGGGACCTGCTTCGCCTCAAGGCCGGATCCGATATTTACCTCTCACTCCACAAGTCCGAGGGATGGGGCTTCGGAATGATCGAGGCCATGAACCTGAACGTCCCCGTGGTCTGCACCGGGTATTCCGGAAACATGGACTTCTGCACGCCGGAAACCTCTTGGCTTGTGGACTACGAGCAAGTCCCCTTGCGCCATGGGGACTACATCTTCGTGCGCCCGGGATCCGAATGGGCGGAGCCCTCGGTCGATAGCGCAGCCCAGCAGTTGCGGGCCGCCTACGATGATCCCGCCGAGCGTCTCGCCCGTACTGATTCCGCAAAGGCGTTCATCAAGGAGAACTTCTCGGTGGATGCCATCGCACGACGCTACGGAGACAGGCTGCGGGAGATTCTCGGCCAGCGCGCGGGGCGTTCATGAAGAAAGGTGCCGGAGGGCGGAAGTGGATGCAGGCGAAAGCCGAGCGCCGAGATATCCGCATGGCGTACCGTATGATCCTTGGACGAAACCCGAATGAGCAAGAGTTCGAGAGATTGCTCGAGAAAGGTCTGTCTGTCTGGGAGCTGCGATCTCAAATCCTGAATTCGCAGGAGTTCGGGCAGGCCCCGAATGCCACCGTCGCCGCGTCACGGATGAAGGCATCTTTCGGGCGTCAAAAGCCGCGACTTCGCGACATGAGTGAACGACGGGTCATTTATCTGCACATCCCGAAGTGCGGCGGCACGACGATGCATGGATTGCTTACGCAATGGTACGGAAAGGAGAACGTTCACAGTGAACGTTTCAACCGGCTTTACCACGCCCCTGCCGCCGATCTCGCTCATAGTCTCGTTTTCTCGGGGCATTACGACTTTTACTCGACCCAGTTCGTGCCGGGAAACACCTTTCGGCTCTCCTTTCTGCGTGATCCGATGGAACGCTTGATTTCACTCTATCATTTCCATCGCGCTCACAGTCCAGAAATTGTCGAGAGGAACAACCTCGTCTTGGCCCGCTGGGCGCAAGAAAATGATATCGACGCCTATTTTTCCGACGAGCGTGTCAGGGCGCACGCATCGATCGACAATACGATGGCGAGGCATTTCTCAAACATTCCGCAGGTGCCGCACGCAGGCCTAGGTGATATTTCAGATCGACACGCATCGATCGAGCAGATGTATGTGCAAGCGAAGGCAAATATAGAACTGTTCGATCTAGTCGGCTTCATGGATCTGTATGATGAGTCTGTAGGGTTATTGGCTGACATGCTGAACAAGCCGACAATAGACGAAATACGGTCGGAGCAGGTTCTCGACGATCTCATGGAAAGAGGTGTCGGTATCCGGCGGATAGAACGCCAATCCCCATCGAAGGCGATCCTGGAGCAGATGGAGGAATTGGTCTCGTATGATCGAAAGGTCTATGACGCCGCAGAACGGGTCTTCAGACCACGGATCGAAATGCATAGCGCCAAGCGCCGCAGCGGCGAAATATGAGCATCAGTCCAGAGGCGATCCGTAGGAGCTTCGATGCAATCCTCGGACGAGCACCGACGCCGCAAGAGTTGGCGGAAGGCTATCCGACCATCCCCGCGCTGCGCCAAGCCCTCTTCAACAGCGAGGAGTTCGGTAAACGCTACGAGGCAATGCGCGCGCAAGAGGTCGGTGACAGGGATCCGGTCCTGATCCACCTGCACATCCCGAGGACCGGGGGGTCCTCGCTGACCGCCGCCCTCCTCGCACAGGAAAGCACCGATCCTTCGCTTATGCTGCGGCAGGCCGATCTGGAAGACTTCGCTCGAAAGCCCCGCGCCGAGAAGCTTGGTTTCAGGTATATTCACGGGCGACTGAACATGGGAGCCGGGCCGCGGCTCGATGTTCCCTACAGGTACCTCTGCGCGATCCGACGGCCCGGGCCGCGGATCCATAGCGTTTGGGCCTTCATCAAACGGACACCGGATCATCCGGATCACGAGACCCTTGCCAAGAGAAACATGAGTTTCGGCGCTTTTCTCGAATACAGCGTGACCGCACCGAGGCTGCGCCTCGAGGTCGACAACGGTCAGATCCGAAGGCTTTCCGGCGAGACGAACCGCGCCGGATTGGGACATGAACGCGAACTCCTGATCCACGCCATTCACGGCGCGACGGATCCCGAGATGATCATCGGAACGACCGAACGCCTCGATGCACTCGCCTCTCGACTGGTCGAAGAAGGATATCTCGCCGACGCAGAACTCCCTCGGCTGGAGGGCGCACCGACCGCGCTGAATTTCGAGAAGGCAGTCTCGGACCTGTCGGATCGTCAACGCGAGATTTTGGCTGCCTACACGGGTTGGGACGACTATCTGTTCGATATCTGCTCTTCGCTCACCGCCGGTGAGGTGGATCCGCGCCCTTAGTCAGTGCTCGTCGATGCGTGTTGGCAGGGCGACCGGATCAAGTGATCTGAGAATATCAGGGTGACCTGCTCCCCTCTGAGTCCGCGTTTATGAGTTAGCTCTGTTCAGGGTTTGGT